>MHBK01000034.1 GCA_001804865.1 Lentisphaerae bacterium GWF2_57_35 | reverse complement strand
TTTTCGGATAGACTAACTGCACCCCAGGCTCACTTACTCCGCCAAAGGCTAACTTACTTTGTCAATCGACCTTTAACTTCAAATGATCTTGTTGCCAGGGTCCCCTTTCCCTGTTTATGCTGTGCGTGATCGATTTTAAGGTTTAACCACACAGAGGATAATCATGGCCCATATTGTCGTCGCGGAAGCGGAAGAACTTCTGGATAAGGAAATCAAGGTGCTCGATCACGGTTTTGTGCGCTTGGTCGATTACATGGGCGGCGACGAGCGGATTGTGCAGGCGGCGCGCGTTTCCTACGGCGAAGGCACAAAGGCGGTGCGCCGGAACGCCGCCCTCATCGATTACCTGCTGGCGCACGAGCATACGTCCCCCTTTGAGCACGTCGTACTGGAAATGCACTGCAAGATGCCGATCTTCGTGGCGCGGCAATGGATCCGCCATCGCACGGCCCGCATCAACGAAATTTCCGGACGCTACAGCATCATGAAGGACGAGTTTTATGTTCCGCCCGCGTCGCAGGTAAGCTTTCAGAGCAAAGACAACAAGCAAGGCCGCGACACGGCGGAAGTTCCGCCGGAAATGCGTCAGCGCGTTATTGAACTCCTGCGCCAGGACCAGAGCCATGCCTACGCAACCTATCAGGAAATGCTCAACGACGGCATCGCCAAGGAACTGGCCCGCATCAACCTGCCGCTCTCCCTCTATACGGAATGGTACTGGCAAATGGACTTGCATAATCTTTTCCACTTCCTTGCCTTGCGGATGGATATGCACGCCCAATGGGAAATTCGGGAATATGCCAACGCCATTGCCGTCATGGCCAAAGCCGTGGCCCCCCTGGCCTACGAGGCCTTTGACCGGCACTTGCTCAATGGGCGCCGCTTCTCGGCGGAAGAAATGGAAGTGCTGCGCAACCTGCTTAAAGGCGAACCCAATTCGCTGGAAGGCATCAAGAAATTGGACTTCGAGCAGAAGTTGTTCGGTTAATTCCGAGCCCTCAAGATCCTTGCGGACCGCCCTTGGCGGAGGCCAGCAGACGACGGATCTCCAGGGCATGGTCGGCCAGATAATATTCATGCATGGCCGTGACGCGTTCGACATAATCGCGCGTTGAAGCAGGCATGCGCTTCAAGTCAAACCGGCTTTGAATCAAGCGATGAGGCCCGCCGTTATATGCGGCCAGGAGCAGGGACCGTTCGTCCGAGCGCCAAAGGGCTTTGTTTTGGATCAGCAATTCATGCAGTTCGGACAGATACGCCTTACCCACCTTCCGATTCAAATCCGGATCGAAAGCCCAATCGAAAGGCAGCGATTTGCCATACAGATGGAAGGTCACGTCCTTCCAGGTCGAAGGCTTGATTTGCATCAACCCCCGCTCCCCGGCTTTGCCGACACACAGGAAGTCGCCGCAGGATTCGATCTGCACAATGGAGTCCACCAGCAGCTCAGAGGTCCGGCGCACATCGGGATAGTCCGAGACCGGCAACGCTTCCTCGACCGGGAGATCGGTTGACGGCAGGAGCTCATACCCCGTCGTGCGATGCCCTGCATGCCCTCTCCATGTAGGCGACATGGCCTGACCGACCCATACGCACAAACCAATAATGGTCATGCCTGCAAATATAGCGGCTTCACGTCTTATAGCTTTCTTCATGATTTCCCCTTTTTCCCTTCGTTACGACCTTGAACTAATCCGGGACAAACTCACTGGCTTACAACATTCGGGTACATCCTTGGAATTGAAAAGGAAAGACAATGTAACCAAAGTCGTTTGACTGCGAAAGGCTTATCTGTGGCTATGTTGTCAATAATAATATGCCTACCGTATTCATCTTGTCGCCCCCCGCTCCGGAAATCAATTTTCATAAATATATTCCATTCATGTTTATTTTCCATAAACTGGCAGGTTTTATTGCGCAGCATTGTGCATTATCGCCAATGCGCATTATATTAAGGAGACTAAATGAAGGACTATAAAATGGTATGCACTTCTTGCGGATATATTTATGATCCAGAAACCGGCGACGCGGATCATGGAATTCCCACGGGAATTCTTTTTGAACAGTTGCCTGAGGATTGGCGTTGCCCTATTTGTTATGTAGGCAAGGACGCGTTCGATCCATTGTAAAATCAGATTTTGGAAAGGTTTGGAAAATACGATATTTTCTGAAACCTATCGCTTTTTTATAAAAACCCGATACATTGCTGTTTTTTGATGTAGGGTATCCGTTGTAAATCAAAGGATAGGATAAGCGTTTGTGAATACTTTCATCGATGTATTGATTTTAGTTTTTTATATATTGCCCTCGGCTCTTTTAATGTTGTTTGGCCTGAATTTATACTTCTCGCTCTTTCTTTGCACGATCCGGTTGAAAAGAGCCCGTCATGATCTGACTCGCATTACCAGCCATTTCCAGACGAAATGCCGCCTGGAGGATCTGCCGCATGTCGTCACGCAGATTCCGGTTTACAATGAGTTGAATGTAGTCGAGCGATCTATGAGGGCGGCCGCGGAGATGATTTATCCGAAAGGTCGTCATACGGTGCAGGTGCTGGACGATTCCACCGATGAAACCAAGGCCTTGATTGACCGCGTGGCGCTCGAACTTCAGGAAAAAGGACATGATGTGCAAGTCGTCCGCCGGATCCGCCGCGAAGGCTTCAAGGCCGGAGCGCTTTCCTACGGCATGAAAACGACGACGGCCAAATTCTTCGCCATCTTCGACGCCGATTTCGTTCCTCCGCGCGATTTTCTCGTCCGTACCATGCAAATTCTTGTGGTTAAGCCGGAGATCGGCATGGTCCAGGCCCGCTGGGGCCATCTGAACGAGCAAACCTCCATTCTGACGCTGGCGCAGGGCATGGGCATCGACACGCATTTTGCCGTCGAGCAACCCGCCCGGGCGTGGAACAATCTTTTCATGACCTTCAACGGCACCGCCGGCGTATGGCGACGGGCCGCCATTGAAGACGCCGGCAACTGGCAGAGCGACACGTTGACGGAGGACATGGATCTTTCCTACCGATCGCAATTGGCCGGGTGGAAACCCTATTTCCTGTCCGACCTCGTGGTCGAAGGCGAAATTCCGGAAAACATCAATGCGTTCAAGGCACAACAATTCCGCTGGGCCAAAGGCTCCATTCAAACGGCCATCAAGCTGTTGCCCCGAATCTATCGAGCCCCCTGTTCGCTCATCGCCAAAATCGAAGCGACGTTTCATATGATGTATTACGGCATCTATCCGCTCATGGTCTGCATCGCGTTGTTGACCTTGCCGGTCTACACGGTGGTGAAGCTGCCGGTCGCTTCGCTGGCTTTCACGATTTTCTCGGTGATTTTGGTCGGCACGGCTTTTGCCCCAACCGTCCTTTTCGTTGCCTCCCAAATTATGCTGAAGAAGCAAGGTTGGAAAAAATTGTATTTCCTTCCCGTCTTGCTGGCCCTCGGCATCGGCGTGGCCATCTCCAACAGCCGGGCCGTCATGGAAGCCATCTTCGGCATCAAGTCCGAATTTATCCGGACCCCGAAGAAAGGCGCCAAATCCAAACGATTTTATGCCACCAATTTTTCGTATGGCGCCATCGTGGAGCTGCTGGCCGGCGCGTACTGCTTTATGACGTTTCAATTTTTTCTCGACAGCCATCATTACATGGCCATCCCCTACTTGCTGATCAACGGCATGGGCTTTACCGTGGTGGGCCTTCTGTCGGTGTGGCATTTCTTCAACGAATTGCGCTGGGCTCGCTCCGTCGAATGAGGCCCTACCATAGGAAGCCCGTCTTCGCCCGCCTGCGCACCTGCCCGCAATGCTACGCATAGCGTTGCAGGCGGGTCGCTACGCGAAGCGTTGCGGGCAGGGAGAAGCCAGGCCACCTTCAGGACAGGACCGCGGGCATTCTTGACCGCGCCATCTTTCCGAAAAATGACTTGTTCTCCCCCATCAATTCATATAAACACGTTCCGATCTTTGCCGGGAGGCGCATATTTTTTGACCATCCTGGAATAAACCGTAGAGCAAAGGAGATGTAATGCGAATTTTCGTTCCTAAAGAAACGCATGGCGGCGAAACCCGCATAGCCGTCATCCCTGCCAATGCCGAAAAGCTGGTCAAGCTCGGCGCTGACGTGGAAGTGGAGGCCGGACTCGGAACAAGCCTGGGCTTGCCTGACTCGGATTACGCCTCCAAAGGGTGCCGGATCAGCAGCGACCGCAAGGCTTCGTTGGCCGAAGCCGATATGGTCTTGCGGCTGAACAAACCGCCCCGCGACGAAATCGGCCTGATGAAAAAAGGCTGTATTCATATCAGTTATCTGGATCCCTTCAACGAAACGGGACTGGTCAAGGAACTGGCGAACGCCGGATTGAGCGCCATCAGCATGGAAATGATTCCCCGTACGACCATCGCGCAAAAGATGGATGCGTTGAGTTCGCAGGCGAATCTGGGCGGCTATGTGGCCGTACTGGTCGCTGCGGAACGGTTGACCCGCATTCTCCCGATGATGATGACCCCGGCCGGCACCATCACGCCCGCCCGTGTGTTTATTATCGGCGTCGGCGTGGCGGGCTTGCAGGCCATTGCCACGGCCAAGCGCCTCGGCGCTCGCGTCGAAGCCTTCGATACCCGTCCCGTGGTTGAAGAACAGGTCAAATCGCTGGGCGCGAAATTCGTAAAAATCGATTTGGGCGAAACCGGCCAGACCAAGGATGGTTATGCCAAGGCCCTGACCGAGGAGCAGCTCGCCAAGCAGCGCGAGGGCATGGCCAAGCACTGCGCCGAAGCCGATATCGTCATCACGACGGCGCAGGTGTTTGGACGAAAAGCCCCGGTGATTCTTACCGCCGACATGGTCGCCAAAATGAAACCCGGCAGCATCGTCGTCGATATGGCCGTCGAAACCGGCGGCAATGTCGAAGGCTCCAAGCTCAACGAGATCGTGGACGTCAACGGCGTCAAGATCGTCGGGTTTGGGAATTTGCCCGGCCGCGTTCCGGTCCATGCCAGCCAGATGTATTCCAGCAACCTAGGCAACCTGATCGAGCATTTCTGGAGCAAGGAATCGAAAAGCTTCAATTTGAAGCTCGACGACGAAATCATCAAGGGCTGCTTGATCGCGCATGCCGGCGACATCGTCAACCCCACCATCAAGAATCTCGTTAAATAGAGGAAACCATGGAATCCATCGGATTATTGTTCTTTGTATTCGTTCTGGCCGTTTTTCTCGGCGTTGAACTGATTTCGAAAGTGCCCTCGCAATTGCATACCCCGTTGATGTCGGGCTCGAACGCCATCTCCGGCATTACGATTGTGGGTGCGCTGATTGCCGCTGGGCTCGAAACGAGCCAGGTCTTCACCGTCGTTCTCGGCGTGATCGCCGTGGCGGCGGCCATGATCAACGTGGTCGGAGGCTATCTGGTGACCGACCGTATGCTCGCCATGTTTAAGAAGAAAGACGGAGGCAAACCGTGAGTTTTGAAACCTTTATTAACTTCAGTTATATCGTCGCATCCATCCTGTTCATTTTTGGGTTAAAGATGCTCAGCTCGGCTCATACGGCGCGCAAGGGCAATATGGTTTCGGCTCTGGGGATGCTAATTGCCATCGTGGCCACCCTGCTCCTCAAGGGTATAGCGTTCAAGTGGATTGTGGTTGGCGTGCTCATCGGGTCCGCGGTCGGCGCCGTGTCCTCTTATATGGTTCCCATGACGTCCATGCCGGAAATGGTGGCCATTTTCAACGGGTTTGGCGGACTGGCCAGCCTGTTGGTCGGCTGGGCGGATTATCACACCCAATTTGGCCATGTGCTGAATCATCCGGAGAGCTTCCGATTCGATACCTTCACCATCGTGGCGACATATTTAACGGTGTTGATCGGCGGCGTCACCTTCTCGGGCAGCGTCGTGGCTTACCTGAAACTTGCCGAAAAATTCATTTCCGGCAAACCGGTTCTCTTTAAGAACCAGCATCTGGCGAATGGATTGCTGTTGTTCCTCCTGCTGGCTTTGGGCGCGGTCTATTGCATTCATCCGGGCTCCGGCTATGCCTATGTCGCGTTGGTGCTGATCGTGATCCTGTCGCTTATTCTTGGCGTCATGTCGGTCATTCCGATCGGCGGCGCGGATATGCCGGTGGTCATTTCCCTGCTGAACAGCTATTCGGGCATGGCCGCCACGGCCGCCGGGTTTGTCCTGCGAAACAATGTGCTGATTGTGGCCGGCTCGTTGGTCGGCGCCAGCGGCATCATCCTGACGCAGATCATGTGCAAAGCCATGAACCGTTCGCTGTCCAATGTACTCTTCAGCGGATTCGGCGCGGCCACCAACGCCGGCAAGGGCGTTGCCTATAAAGGCGAAGCCAAGGCCATCAGCGCTGAGGATTGCTATCTGATCCTCGAAGCCGCCCGCTCCGTGGCGATTGTTCCCGGCTACGGCATGGCCGTGGCGCAGGCCCAGCATGCCGTCCGTGAGTTGGGCGAATTGCTCATGGCCAACGGCGCGGACGTGCAATACGCGATTCATCCCGTGGCGGGGCGCATGCCCGGCCATATGAACGTCCTGCTGGCGGAGGCCAATGTGCCCTACGAACAATTGGTCGTTCCTGAAGACGTCAACCCGAACATGCCCGCGGTCGATGTGGCCATCGTGATCGGCGCGAACGACGTGGTCAATCCCGCCGCCCGCGAAGATTCGTCCAGCCCATTGTACGGCATGCCGATCATCAATGTCGATCAGGCCAAGACCTGCATTGTGCTCAAGCGAAGCCTGGCCGCCGGATTTGCCGGCGTCGACAATCCGCTGTTCTTCAAGGAGAATACGCGGATGCTCTTCGGCGACGCGAAAGCTACCGTGCAGGCGTTGGTGGCCGAATTTAAGAGCAAGTAACGAGCCTGTTTTTACCGGCCTGCGTCCTTTGGGCGCGGGCCGGCTTTCCATTTCCAGGAGTACCATGAGAAATCCGAAGAGAATTTGGATTCCTTCGATCGTGCTCATCCTCCTGTTGATCGCCATTTTTCTAATCATGCGGTCCCTTGGGATCACTCATATTTCAAGGGAACAAGTCGACCAATTCCAGGTCTTCATCAAACAATTGGGACTGTGGGGGCCGCTCGGGTACATCGTCCTGAGCATCGTCGCCACGGTGCTGCTGGTTCCAGCTACCCCTATCATTCTTGTGGCCGGCGTCTTTGGCGTGGTGTGGGGGTCCATTTACGGTTGCATTGGCTTGACGCTCGGCGCGTCCGCCAGCTTTCTGCTGGCCCGCTACAGCCTCCGCCCCTACATCGCTTCCTGGATCGAAAAACGTCCGTCGTTCAAAAAAATCGACGAAGGCGTCCGCCACGAAGGCTGGCACATGGTTTTTTTCACCCGCTATGTCCCCATCATACCCTTCAGCATTCAAAATTATGCCTATGGACTGACCAAGGTCTCTTTTGGGGTTTATTTCATTGTAACGGCCATTTGCCTGATCCCGCCGGTCATTGCCTATGTATTCATCGGCGGCTCGCTCGTCAGCGGCGAAGGCGAAATCAAGACCATCATTCTCTACATCACGATCGGCGGGCTCGTATTGGGCTTGCTCAGTCTGGTTCCGCGACTCTGGATGCGCCGGTTTTCGAGCGGGGCCGGACGGAAGACGCCCGATTCTCCGCCCCGTTAACCAAAACAGAGACCACGTCCTTGCGGACGCGGCTACGTAGCCGCCGGCGTAAGCCCTGTCTTTTATACACATTTCGTTTGATCACGATCTGTAACAACCCCTATTCAAAGAAGAGGATATCGATAGCGATGAAGGATTGCCTCCTCTGAATCTTCTTTTATCCGTGGGACGCTTTGCCATCCGTGGGGCTTCTTCTTCTCTTAAAAGAGTGGCCCCACGGATGGCAAAGCGTCCCACGGATAAGGAATTATGACTCGTTTGGATGCCGGACTCTCTTGGAGAATTTTGTGTATAAAAGACAGGGCGTAAGCCGGTGGTCTTCTCCGTGCGCGTGCACAAACCTACGGGTATCAAGAGGCGCCCGGGGTGCATCCCGACACTGCCGCAGATTGTATGGGGAAAAGAAGGCGCTCAGCGGAGTGAGCGCCCTACCCACGGCAAAGAATGGTAGGGACGGCGCTCCGTCGCCGTCCGCTGTTGCGGCAGTGTCAGGATGCACCCAGGCGCCCGTGCCCCGTTGCATTCGTCGTGAGTTTTTTGATTAAAGCGGTATAGTTTCTATGAAAAGCCGACAACCCGAAAGGAGCTGGTTATGAATGTGCTCGTCGCCATCGATTTTTCGGAAGCATCTCCTCGCCTATTCACCGAAGTCAGAAAATGGGCCGGCAAACTCGACGCCGATTTCTGGTTCATTCATGTGGCCGAACCGGATCCTGCTTTTCTGGGATATGAAATGGGCCCGCAAACCGTGCGGGATCAAATGGCCTCCAAATATCGCAAGGAGCATCAACAACTTCAACAGGAGGTCGAAGCGCTGAAAAAATCCGGCCTGAAAGCCACTGCGTTGCTAGTGCAAGGCTCCACAGTAGACGTGATTTTACAGGAAGCGTCCAAGTTGAATGCGGACATGATCGTCATGGGTTCCCACGGCCATGGGCCCGTCCATAATCTGCTCGTCGGCAGCGTAAGCGAAGGTGTTTTGCAGCGAGCCGCCTGCCCCGTGCTCGTCATCCCAACTCACAAACGATGACACGTCTCCCGCCTTCTTCTACATAATCTTAATCGTAATCATAAACGCTTATCGGGTAGTGAGATAAATATTATGATTATGAGTAGAAGTCCCCAAGAAAGAGAAGAAGTGGTGCACCCGAGAGGAGTCGAACCTCCACGCCATCGCTGGCACAAGAACCTGAATCTTGCGTGTATGCCAATTTCACCACGGGTGCACCTGAAATTCAGGTGGTGGGAAGCTATCAGGAATCGCTGGGTTCGTCAACCGGCTTTGTCGAATCTTCTGGAACATTTTGCGGATTGCGGTCGGACGGAGGAATGTCGGGGCCTCCATCGTACGTACCGACGCCCTTTATTTCGAGCGTCCCATCGCTGGTTTCGCTGAAGCTTACGTCGTTCGAATCGGGTGTATGAAATTTGTGGCTGACGGGCACTCCATTCGGTCCAAACACGCTGTGGGTGTATCGCCAGGGGCCCGATTGATGAAGAACATGGATGTTGCCTTCGGCATCCATTTGCATGCGGGGTTTGTACAACCGAACAAGTTGCCCCAAATCGTAAACGCCAAGGCACTGCCCCTGCTCCTCGTCGTCGATCCGTAGAAACAGATGTTCGGTTCGTTCGCGTCGTTGAATCCGCAGGGTGCAGGTTCTGAGGCCGCCGCCGCCCGGCACTCCGGCGGCAAATCGATCGATCTCCGAGCCGGGCGTGATATCCAGGAGTACTTTGGGCGACAGATATTCCGTCCCGTTCCACGTTACCCGGGTCTTGATGCGGTACGGCCCTTCTTTGCGCAGATCGTAGGAGCCCAACAAATCGATCATGCGCACAACGGTCTTGCGGGAAGGAATCGTCAAACCTTGTGGAAACAGCGTCTCGCGCGTCCGACGCACTTGCTGCTCGCCCGGCGACAGGACCACTTCAAAATCCAGGACGGCATTCGCATTCGTGCCTTGAAAGACCAGATCGGCGCCGGTGTTATTGATGATTTGAAACGTCAAGCGAACCGGCTCGTAGACGAGGGTTTCTTCATTCTCCAGGAGGCAACGAACGTCGATCTGGCCGAAAGAAGCCAGCGTACCCAGAAAAAAAAGAACCGCCGCGCAAAATCTTTTCATCGTCTTGTTCCCCATCATGAGTGGCCGCACGAGGGCCTGGCCGGTCACCGTCCGACTGCCAGGCGGGCCGCCACGCGGCCAGGCAATCCGGCGGCCAGTATTTTCTGCTGAGTGACGCGATAATCGTAAGCGACGCGGCGCAGTTCCACCTGATTGGCGACCAGATTATAAATCGCATAGGCCGCCCGGGGATCGCCATCACGGGGTTGACCCACGCTGCCGACGTTAATGAAGTACTTCCGCCCCATCGTGATCTTGAGCTTGGAATACAAGCCGCCTCTGACCGTATCGGCTTTTTCAAATGCCAGGGGGACGTGGGTATGGCCAAAAAAGCACACAGCGGAAGTTTGATAATTGAAATTCGCTTCGGCTTCGAGCTTGTCGAAGACGTAGCCCCACATTTCCGGCATGTCCAACGTGGCATGGACAATCGTGAAGGATTCGACCTTGGATACCAGGCGGAGTTGCTTGAGGTAGTGGCGTTGCTCGTCGTTCAACTGCTTGCGCGTCCAATCGACTGCATCGGCCGCCAACGGATGGAACCCATTGAGATTTTCGTCGTGGGAACAGTAGTGATCGTGGTTGCCACGTACGGTGGAGCACTTCAGTTCGATAATCTTGCCGAGGCATTCGATGGGATTGGCATTATAGCCCACAATGTCGCCAACACAGGCGTAATGCGTTACCCCTTGCTCCTTGGCGTCGGCTAAAACCGCAGTCAGTGCTTCCCAATTGCTATGAATATCACCAAGGATCGCATATTTCATTCGTAAATTATCCGTCCATACTTAACGTACCTAAGCAGCTTATCGACACGTTCGCAAATAGAAAAGCAGTTTCAGAGCTAAGATTGGACAAAAAAGGAGGTCAATAACCGTATCGCACGGC
Organism: Lentisphaerae bacterium GWF2_57_35; assembly: GCA_001804865.1. Classification (GTDB taxonomy): domain Bacteria; phylum Verrucomicrobiota; class Kiritimatiellia; order CAIQIC01; family GWF2-57-35; genus GWF2-57-35. The sequence continues at coordinate 14,765 of MHBK01000034.1, read as the reverse complement.
AAATGTCTTGAATTCGCCCGTGCCCAGGCCCCACGAAACGTCCTCAGACCGGATATACTGGCCAAGATGAGATGCCTTGATATCCTGCAACAAGCCCAACAAGTGAGTTTCGTCCCCTTCGGCCACCAGCAAGACCTTGCCATCGGATAGGTTCTGTACGTATCCCGTCACCGGATATTGGGCAGCCAGGCTGACCGCAGAGTAGCGGAACCCCACCCCCTGCACATAGCCTTCATAGCGTACACTGACGCGTTTCAATGGATTCTTTGACATGTTTCGTACCTGTCGGCGTATCTCCGAACTATAATGCAACCGACGGAATTGACAAGAAGGCACGTTGGTCCAGAGGATTGGGCTTGCGAAATGGAGCCGGGACGACCCCGTCCCGGCAGCGGGGCCAGGTGGCCCCGCCTCCAACCCAGTTATACGTTTCTTGGGCAGTGCCGGGATACACCCCTTTCCCTCTCCATCGGCATTTTTCATTGGCGGAAACCTTGGTTGCGTCTAAAGTAATTTGCATGGTTGAATTACATACTCGGAGCGGCGCACTTTTATGAAAATCAGCTTGTTGCCCGAACCCCAACACCTAACTTTGACCGAAGGGGCCTTCATTTTGCCCGAGCAGATCCGTATTTTTCTTTCCTCCGCCGATCGCCCGGCCTTCGAAGCGGCCAAAATGCTGGCCAATTTGATCCGGACTCGCACAGGGAAACAGGCGATGCTTGATCGACGTGGTCTGGCTCCGACCGCCGTGGCGAAAAGTATCGAACTCGAATGCGAAACTTCAAGCTCGGAAGAGGCTTACCGTTTGACCATTTCTACAAACGGCATCCGTATCGTCGGCCGTGGAAAGCCCGGGCTATTTTACGGTCTGCAAACCTTGATGCAGTTGATCGAAGACAAGGGCGGACGACTTCCCTGTCTGACCATCGAGGACGCACCGGCCTTTCGTGCGCGAGGCTACTACCTCGACGTCAGCCGGGGCAAGGCGCCCCGGTTGGAGACGCTTTACCGGCTAATCGACCTGCTGGCGGCCTTGAAGATCAACCAATTCCAGCTTTATGTGGAGCATGTGTTCGACTTCAAATTCGATCCGTCGATCGGCGAGGGCTGTTGCCCGCTGACGTCCGAGGATATTCTGGCTTTGGATCGATACTGCCGCGACCGGTACATCGAATTAGTGCCCAGCATGACCTGTTTTGGGCACATGGGCCGGGTGCTGAGCCTGCCGCAGTACCGGCATCTGGCCGAAATCGAATGGCCGGCCAAAGATTGGAATTCCTCCGAATGGATTCAACGATTGCGCGGCGCCACCATCAATCCATTGCATCCTGAATCCAAACAACTCCTGGCCCGTATGCTCGACGACTTCCTGCCGCTCTTTTCGTCGGGCCGCTTCAACCTCTGCGGGGACGAAACCTACGATTTGGGACGCGGCGTCAATGCCGCCCGGGCGGCGCGCACCGGCTTGGGCAAACTTTACCTGGAACACATACGTTTCGTGCGTAAAACGGCCGCGAAATACGGCAAGAAAGTCATGTTTTGGGGCGACGTCATCCAGCATAATCCTGATGCAGCCCCGGACATTCCCAAGGATTGCATCGTGTTGGATTGGGGCTATGAACCGGAGACGCGTTTCGAAAAAATACAACTCTTTCTCGATGAAGGCCTGGAGACCTATGTGTGCCCTTCGGTGCGCGGCTATAAGGTCGTTTTCAACGATGTCGAACGCGCACGGGCCAACATCGCCGGCTATGCCCTCGCGGGCCAACGCCTGGGCGCCGCCGGCTTGCTCAACACTGATTGGGGCGATATGGGCCATTTCAACATGGCCGGTTGTTCGCTGCACGGGCTGGCTCTCGGAGCGGCCATGGCCTGGAACCCCGTCCTGGATGAGCACAAGGCCTTCGACCAAGCTTTTTCCCGACAGTTGTTCGGCGATGCGAACGACCGCGCGGCCCGGTTGTTCTCGTTGGCCGGTTCGACGGGCTTTTCCAAGTGGCCATTCCTGGCCGTCTCACAGGAACCTCCGGCCGAGGCGTCCGGCCTGCGGGAAAAAGCCCGCCGTCTTCAAACCGATCTCATGTCCTGGGCGGAAGAATTCCGGAGCCGCAAACCGACTCGTCTGGTTTCTTCCCTGGAATTGGAGCAGTTGGCTCTCGGCTGCGAGGCCGTCCGGTTGAATGTCGACTGGTTTCTCCTGTCGTTGTCCAAACAACCAAGCAAGGACCAGACCGCCTTGAACACCCGCATGAAAGCCTTCGACGCCGCCTTTTCGAACCTGTGGAATCAACTCAACCGGCCCTGCGGCCTCAACGAACTCCGCGAAAGAGTCTTTGCCAAATTTATCTAATCTTTGAGAAGCCGAGGACCACGATGATCAAAGTATTAAGCATTCTTATTGGGACCCAGTTGGTTTATTCCGTCAGCGATTTCATGGGCCGGATGTATATGTCAAAACACGGGTTCCATTGGAGCACATTTCTGACGGGCTGGTTCCTCGTTTACTTCATCATCCGGCAGATTGCCATGTTCGGCCAGTTGTACGTGTTTGCGTACGTACCCTTGGGCAAGACGATGGCCATGCTCGCGGCGGCGTCCATCATTTTGAGCAATGCGCTGGGCGTGCTGTTCCTCAAGGAGTTGCTGTCGCCGGCGGCTTACGCGGGAGTTACCCTGGCGGTTATTGCGATGCTGATCATGGCTTTCAGGTAGGTCAATTCCCCCGCCCCAACAACCGCAGGAAACGCCGGAGGATTCCATCCTTGCCCAGCGTGTCGGTCATGTTGACCGTCTTCAGCGTCTTGATGTTCTCGTACATCGATTTGTTGTGCTCAACGCGACCGGCCACGAGCTTGGCCAGCACTTCGGGAATGTCCGGGCGCAACGCCAGCAGCTTGACGAAGGCGTCGCTGGGAATTTCGATCAGCTCGACGTCTTCCTGAACGCCCAGGGTAGCGGTCCGCGGCAGGCTGGTCATCAAGGACATTTCCCCCACTACGCGCCCGGCGCCCGCATCGAATTCATAGGCATGTGCGCCGCCGTCGTATTCGACCTTGCCGCGCAGCAATCCGGACGTCACGATATAGCAACTGTTGCCCAGGTCGCCCTGCCGGAAGAGCGTCTCGCCTTTGGTAAAGCGGACGCGCTTCATCAGTTGGGCCACCGCGACCAATTCCTGCGCGCTGACCAGGCACTGGCCTTTCTCGTCCGCCATGAGCCGCGTGCCGAAATCGCTGCGCAACAAATCGTCGACCCGACGCTGGATTTCCACGTCGTCCGCGGCCAGCCGGCGCTGCGTGTAAACGACCTCCATGAAATCGTTCAGCAGCTTGTCGCTCATCGGGAACGGGATCTCGATGCCGCGCCGCTTGAATTGATACCAGATGACCCGGTTGACCTCTCCGTTGATCGGGATGCGGTTGTGATACTGGCGGGTCCAGAAACGCAGTTCGTAGTTAATGCCGAAATCCTTATATTCGGTCACGATCGCCCGGGGCTCAGGATCTCGTTCCACCTCCGGAACGCACAGCGCGGACTCTACCAACGCGGCAATCACCTCGGCAGGGGCATCGGAATAGCTGGCGCCCACAAAGACGCTATGACGTCTCAAGGGCGTCGGATGCGACATGTTATGAATGACCGACGACGCCACCATGTTGTTCGGCGCCATGATCATGTGCCCGCCGGTAGTGCGTATTCGGGTTTCCCGCCAATTCGTATCGAGGACCTCCCCTTCCTGATCGCCAATGGCTACCCAATCGCCGGGAACGACCGACCGCGTGATGTGCAGCGACATGCCGGCCAGCAGGTTGCCCAGTACGCCTTGCAGCGCGAAGCCGATCACCGCGGTCAGCAAAGCGGTGGAAGCCAGCAGCGAGGTGATATTGGCTCCGAGGATCACCTTCAGGATGACAAACCCCGCGACTAGAACAATGGCGCCGCGAAGAATATTCCGCAGAAGTCCGGGGATCGGAAAGGCCCGGCCCCGCACCGCATAAAATTCGACCGCACAGCCTTCGATGAACTGAACCAGCAATACCATGAGCCAGAACACCCACCAGGCGGTCAGATGCGTGGAGCGGCCTTGCATCCAGAGGGGAACGGCGGGCAGTTGCTTGACGATAAGAAAGATCAGAAGCGTGACCCCCAGCACCACCAAGGGGCGCAGGAGCCGATAGCAGAGATTTACAAACGCCGCGCCCAGCGGACGAGGCAGGACCTGCTCGCCGGTTACGTATCGGCTCGCGGGCAACGACACCAGAATGGCCAGGAAATAGATCCCCAAAAACGCAAGAGCTTCGAGAATAGCCGGCATTATATCGCTCATAGACTTCCTTTGATTAACCTCGTATTAGAGCCCGATCACGGTTCCGCCTACGGCAAACTCCGCACAGGACGACTGCTTGCGAAGTTGCCGCGTCAGGCCCCCGAGTTGTCGGTCGGAGCGGTTCGGCGCATGATGAATAATCATTAAGTGACGGGCGCCCGCCTGCTCCGCCACTTCAACGGCCTGCTGCCAGGTGCTATGCCCCCATCCGCGAAACGCAGGATATTCGTCGTCCGTAAATTGGCCGTCAAAGAACAGCAGATCGACCGGCGCGGGCTCCCGGCACAGCCGCAGAAACGCCGCTTTCCCTGCGCGGGAGGTCTCGGCCCATTCCAGGTCCGTTGCAAAAACCACCGCACGTCCCGTGGCCGGCTCGTCAATTCGGTAAGCTGTACATCCATCCGGATGCTGAACCGAACACCAGCGGACGTCCAAGCCGCCATATTGATACACCGAAGAGCTTTCGGAACCCTTTAGGGTCTTGAAATCGATGGCCGACTGAAGCTGGCTGAGTCGCACCGGCCAAAACGGTTTGGCCAGCAGCCGCGATACCACCTGCCGCACGCTGAAGCCTTCCCGTAAAGGCGCCGCCATGGTTATCCGCCAGGCCTTGGAGTAGAGCGCCGCCAGCGAGGGCAAGCCCATGATGTGATCGATGTGGTAGTGCGTAAGCAGCAACAACAGGGATCGGGACGTCCCTTTGCCGCGGAAAAGCTTCGCCCCCAGCTCGCGAATGCCCGTGCCGGCATCGATAACGATCGAATCTCCTTGTTTTCCCTGGATCAGAAGCGATGTGGTCGAACCTCCGAATTCCAGGTACTGCTTTCCGGCAACCGGACCGGTTCCCCGAATGCCGCCCAATGTGATTTTCATGCTATTTCTCGGTTAAATTCCACACGCCATCCCACGCCGTTCCTTCCTTCATCAGCAGGCGGCACTTGTCCGCATAGACATTGGCCGCTGAATCGTCCGGACATTGGCTGAAGGCATCCAACGCTTGCGCCCATTGGCCTTGATAACACAGCGCGAGTCCCTTTTCAAAATCTTTGAAATACCCCGGCGCCGATTCGCCCGGCAGGGCGGCGGGCTCGAAAACTTTCACGGGCGTCTGCCGTCCCACGACGCGCAGGCAGCCCAATTCCCGGCCGTCGAACAGTCCCTTGGCCAACGCCCAGGTGGATTCGGAGACCATCATATACGTTCCAAAAGCCTTGTTCGCGCCTTCCAGCCGCGAGGCCAGATTGGCCGCGTCGCCCAGCACGGTGTAGTTGAAGCGCTCGCGCGAGCCCATGTTGCCCACTACCACTTCCCCCGTGTTGATCCCGACGCGCATCTTGACCAAGGCCCCTGTACGATCCATAAACTCCTGGCGCCGCGCCGCCAGCTTGCGCTGGCAACGCAGGGCCGCCCGTACGGCGCGCTCGGCATGATCGTTTTGCGTCAGGGGCGCATTCCAAAAGGCCACAATCGCATCGCCGATGTATTTGTCGAGCGTGCCGCCTTCCTCCAGAATGATGTCCGTCATGTCGGAAAGAAAATCGTTCAGCAAGGCAGTCAAGGTCGGCGGATCCAGCCGCTCCGAAAACGACGAGAATTTTTCGATGTCGGAGAAGAAGAGCGTCAACGTCCGCCGCTCTCCCCCCAACGTCAGTTGCGCGGGATTAACGAGGATTTCTTCGATGACTTCCGGACTGAGATAGTACTTGAACGCTTGCTTGATGAAGGCCTTTTGCCGGCCTTCCGTGGCGTAATTCACTACGACGGCGCCGACTACGGCCACGGCCACGCCGACCGCGCCCGCCACGACCGGCAGCCACCAGCCCAGCGCGTAAGCGCCAAATCCGGCCAGCAGAGGCGCCGGCAGGAGAACCACAATGGCCAATACATTCTGCCAGGCTTTACGGCACAGCGTAACCACGATGGCGGAGAATAACGATAAGGCCAGGACAATCCAATAAATGGCCCGCCGGGGGACATCCCTGATAAAGCTCTGCGTCAGCAGATTATCCAGCGCCATGGCATGCAGCTCGACGCCCGGCGCCACTTTGCTCAGCGGGGTCGACCTCAAATCCAACAAGGCCGGCGCGCTAGGCCCCATCAACACATAGGCATCCTTGAAACCGTCCGGTTGAACGGAAGGGGCCTCCCCGTTCTGAAGGCGAAGCTCCGATTGTATGATGGACGCCGCGGAATAACTTTCGTGAAAGCCCTGACGCCCTTTGAAGTTGAGAATCATGCGGGCCTGGCGGTCGATGGGAACTTTTCGCTGCCCCAGATGAAGCCAGCCTCGTTCGATCTTCAGCGATCCGGCTTTTTCTTCCGGACTTCGGCCCGCGAGCCAGATAGCCAGGCTCAAGGACGGAACCGTCTCCCCATCGAATACGCGCAACAAGGAAGCCCGGCGATAGACGCTGTCGCGGTCCGGTACGTCCATCACGTTGGCCAAAAGCGCCACATTGGTTGCAATCTCCGGCACGGGGAACAGCGCCGTGGGCGCGCGCAGGCGATTCCGATTCACTTGGGCGAGCCACTCGTCCAGTCCCTGAATATCGAGATTCGGACGCGGCATCTCCGGCGGCCAGTTGGTGGTCGTGCCGGCTTGGCGGCCCAACACCATAGCGCCAATAAAGGGCGGCGAGCGTTGGATGGCCGCTCCCAACGCTTCGTCATCGGCCATATCTATGAACGACGGCTCCGTGTAGAGCATATCGAAAGCCACAACCCGCGCACCGGCCCGACGGCAAAAATCGATGATGGGGCCATAGACCTCGCGCGGCCACGGCCAGGGCCAGGCGTTCTCCGTTTTGCCCCAATCGAGGCTGGTCTGGTCGATCAGGATGACTTTGATGCGGTCCGATGTTTTGGCCTGGGGCGCGAAGTAATTCACGCGCATGTTCCACGCCACGTACTCCCAACGGTCCAACACCCCAAAATACCAGAGTGCGAGCGCGACTCCCGCCGCGCCCGCACCGATCAACAACCCCTGTACGACCTTCTTGAGCATGGGATTAAATCTTGCCGGCCGATGTAGTGAAACGCTGCTGACGCACCGGCGGCTCCTTCATCGGAACCGGCTGAGCGCCCAGGATATCTTTGACCTTCGAAATGCGCGCCTCCGGCGTCGGATGGGTCGCGGCAAAATCGTGGCGCCCCGGCACAAGTTTTTTGTTCATCTCTTCCAGCATGACGATCAGGCCTTCGGGATTGTAACCGGCCCGTTGCATGATTGTAACAGCCGCCTTGTCCGCCTCGAATTCGAGATTGCGCGCATAGCCGCTGTTCATCATGGTCGAGGTGATGTCCGAGATGGACCCTTCAAAGGCTTCAGTCAACTGGGAAAGTTCCTGACCGCCGAAGGACTTGGCGCTTTCCGTGGCCAGAATGGTCAACGCCGATGTGAGGCGTCCGGATTTGATGGCCCGTAGCCCGTGCTGCTTTTCCACATGGCCGATTTCGTGAGCCAAAACCGCCGCCAGCGCATCCTCGTTCGGACAGCAACGGATCAAGCCGCGCGATACCAGCACCAAACCTCCAGGAGCGGAGAACGCATTGATCTCCTCCGTATCCATGATCAGGAAATGATATCCTCCGAACGTCTCGGGGCGGTCGGAAAAGACGGCCAGCGTCTGCCCTAATTCGTTCAGGTACCAATTTGCCTCTTTCAGATCGTAGGCATTGTATTTGGACAACACCGTGGCAGCCACCGAACGCCCGATGAAGTATTCCTGCTCCGGCGTGATGGCATCGAAGGTTTTGCCCACCGCCGAAGAGGCCTTGGTAATGGACTCCGCCTGCTGGGGCGTAATCGTGCCCGTCGCCTGTCCCACCGCCGCGCCCAACTGGCCGGCCACATCCATCGTCTGGCATCCGGCCGCCAACAACATCAAACTTGCTACAAACGATAAAGCTATTTTCATGCCGTATCTCATTGCATGCCTCCCTGCGAGGGAACCACATGCCCCTCATTCAAAAAATCCTTCTTTTCGGCGGGTGATACCACGATTTTCTCCATCTTGTCCACCCAGGTGAAATCGATTTCTTTGTTCTGGGCTTTGAAGGCGGCTTCCACATCCGAGTTGAAGCCTTTGCCGGCCAGCGAAAGTTCGTCGCCCGACGCGCCGGTCTTGACCGTTTCGTCGCCGGCCTGCATCACGATTTTCTTTGTGGAAAGCGCCGACTGATGAATCCAGCCGTCTTTGCCGGCCGGGGTCCGGACTTGCATCCATACGCCTTGTTGCTGGAGAATTTCCACCTGATCTCCATAACCCACCGGGCTGACCACCTGACCCAGAAACGACGGGGTGGCTCTGACCTGCCCATTTTTAACCTGTACGCTCATGACTTTTGCCGAAGCCGACAGAAGCCCGGCCATCAGTACGATGATTGCCGCTATTGCCATCTTTTTACACATGGACCTTCATCCTCCATTTCTTTCATTTCTAATAGTACGACGTTTTCAACCTATATATATTCATTTCGACGCCCTACGTCCTTTTTATTCCGCCGCTTCCGCCTTTTTTACGGCCGCGCGAATATCTTCAAACAAGGTCGCTGTCGCCGCTTGGGCATCCGCTGCGCCCGTCTTTTCAGCGGCAGCAACGGCCTGCTCGACCTGCCGGAGGGCGCCGACCGTGTCGCCTTGCGCAAAAAGACTGCGAGCCGCGCGATAAGCCCGATCCCAGGCGGCCGGCCATTGGCCGGCCTGGCCATGCCATTCCCCTGCCCGCCCCAGCGCTTGCGCCATGTCCCGGAATTTTCCGCCCTGCCGCAGCAAGTCGGCCTGACGGTCCATGAAACCCGCCGCTTCGCCGGGTTGATTCTTCATCCCGGCCAAACGCCCTTGCAACCCCTCGATTTCTGCCTGCAGCAAGACGTTGTCTTTCTTATCCAAGCGCAATCCCTGCAAATCCTTCAAGCGCGATTCCGCGGCGGCGACATCCCCGGCGTCGCAGGCCATGCGAATCTCCAGGATGAAGGCTTGCGCCCGATATTCCGGACGATCGGAATTCGACAAAACTTCTTTCAGGATGGTCCGGGCCTCGTCGGCTTGGCCGAGCGATTGCGCCGCCGCCGCCTGCATCAAACGAATGTCCGATCGCGCAGCGCCCGCGCGCAATGCCTCCCGTTCCGCTTCCTGCAAAAGCGGACGCGCTTCTTCAGGCCGGCCCAACGTCATCATGCAGGCGGCCAGATTGTAGGCGTTGTTGGCGATTTCGAACGAGTCGTCCATGGAGCGCGCCTTGGTTAGGCCGCGCGAATACAACCCTGCCGCCCGCTCGATCTGCCCCTGATCGAACGCCAGCCGCGCCGAGGAGGCAGCCGTGGCAATATCCGGATCGGTTTGCCGCGCCGGTCCCGGCGAGGAGCAACCGGAGAGTCCGCCTACGAGGCAAAGCCATCCCGCCAACTTCATTATTGTATAAAGCCGGCTCATGGCGCACCTCCTGAAAGGGGCTCCACGTGGGAAGGAGGAATCCGCGTGGTCGGATCGGTTTGATCCACGTATTTCTTGATCAGCCAGTGCTTCTGAATGGCGTCAATCAAACGGGTCGTCTCACGCATCGTTTCCTGCGTCTGCAGCACAATGCCCGGCAAGTCGCTGACCTCCCCGCCCACCGTCTCGGCCATCGCGGGAAGCTGCTTGGTCGTATCCTGGACATCCTTCAAAATTTTCTGCACATCGTCCAGCGATTGGTTGAGCTTTTTGGTCATGTCCTGAATCTGGCGGGCCATTTCCGGATCGCGGAGAATCTGCCCCACGGTCCCCTCGCCTTTTTGCAGGCCTTCGGCCAACTGGTTGATGTGGGCCAGCAACTGTTGCAGATTTCCCTGCGGATCGTGCAGGCTGACCGCCACTTTGGTATACTCCTCGACGGCCTTGCGGGCTTGCTCGATCGTCGGCAAGACCGCTTCCCTCAACTGATCGACCACCTGCTGGATGGTCTCCATCAGTTCCGTATCCTTGGTAACCGTCATCGTCGCATCGCTCTTGGGCAAGGGAGCGTTCGTTCCTTTGGTAATGTCCACATACGCATCGCCCGCGATCCCGAATTTCTTTTTGGCGATCGCCGTGGAATCCTCGCGCGCAAACCGGAAGAAGCTCCCGCGAATGGTGATCACGCCCGTCATCGTGCCGTTATCCTCCACCGCGATTTCTTCGACCGAGCCGACGGTCGCTCCCAGAATCTGGACTTCGCTGCCAATCTGAAGTCCCAGGGAACCTTCCTGGGGAAAAACCAGATTTACCCGGTAGACCGGCTCGAACCAGCGCTGGGCATGACCGGCCACGATCACGCCCACCACCAGGGCAAACACCACCAGGAGCACAAACGTGCCCGTGATTTCGTTGACGTATCTGAATTTAAAAGGTTTGGCCATGATTTCTCCTCGCTAAATTGGACGAACTTCACCGCCCTCGACCGCGAACCGGCGCGTCGGAGCCAAGCCGTCGACCGGCATCTGGCGATCGCTGGTTATCCATAGAACGGCCGCGCCCCATTGGCAGGCGGCCTTCACGGCCTGCTGAAGGGGCGCCAAATGTTGATCGTAAACATCCCGCATGGGCTCTTCCAGTATAATCAACTGCGGTTTCCCCACGAACGCGCGCACCCATTCCACCCGGCGCAGCTCGTTTCGTTTCATCAGCGCCGGCCGGGTATGGGGCAGCTCCGGCAGCTCGAACCGCAGCGCCCACTCCAGCGCTTCCTGTTCGATCTCAGCTTCGCTGCGAAGCGTATGATGCCGCTGCGGCAGCGTGATGTTTTCGTCGGCGTCCAGATTGCTGATCAAGCCGTTGGATTCGAAGACGCGGCCGATTCGTCCGCGCAGTTCGGCGGCGCGGTGGGGCGGATATCTTGTCCAGGCGCGAGTGAGGAACGAGACTTCCCCTTCCGACGGCTCGATCAAACCTTCGGCCAGATCGCCCAAGGGAACCAAGGCTTCGTCGGCATTCACCTGAAACAAGGCGGAATCCCCAGGCGCCAGCGAAAACGTCGCGGGCTTCAACAGCCATTCGGCTTCGTTTCGCAGGCCCGCCTTTTCAAATGATAAAACCGCGTCTTGCATGATCTCCTCACATATACGTCAACAGGGACACCAGCGCCGAAAAAACGAAAAGCGCCGTGATCGACTGCACCACGGCCCGGGTGGCGGCCTGGGGCACCTCCGTCACAGCCGTACGAACGCTCAAGCCTTCCATACAGCAAATCGTGCCGGTCAGCAGGCCGGGAATCCAGGTCTTGGCCAACAGATTGAAGACATCCGCCGGTTGAATGGCCCGCATCACGCTGTTGAAAAACAAGGCCGGATGCGCGCTGCTCGGAATGCCCGCCAGCAAACCGAATACATAGCCGCTGATGAAGGAAACCACGATAAAGATGATCGTCAGGCAGAAAACGGAAATCGCCACACCCATTACGCGGGGCAGCACCAGGTAGGTAAACGGATCGAGCCCCAAGCCATCCAGCACCCGGACCTCCCCATTCACGTTCATGTTGCCCAACTCCGTGGAGATGGCGGTGCCGCTGCGCCCAATGACAATGAAATTGGCCAGCAAAGGCGCCAGCTCGCGGATCACCACCGTGACCAGGACCGGCCCGAGCAGCGCCGACTGCCCAACGCGCGTCAGCCACACCTGCGCCTGCACCACCACGGAAATACCCACCATGATGGCCACCACGGATACGAAACGGACCGCTTCGTAGCCCGTAAAGAGCACCTGCCGGGCCAGGACATTACGGACCGTCCGCGGCCAACCCCTGGCCGTGACCGCCACTTGGAGCACTGCGCAAACCACGGCCACCAAGTGCCGCAGTCGCGCAACCTTCTCCAATGTTTTCTCGCCCAAATTACCGAGCCAATTCATGGAACGATCTCCCGCTGTACTAACGTCGCTTGGGTTTTATCGAAATCCACTCGACGTGCAAAGAAAAATGCGGGTGTCTTTCGGATGGCAAGCCTCTTGGCCGAACGGATGGGAACCACGCAATCGGCGATCACGTATTGGGAGCGCGGCACGAAGAGCCTGCGCTCCGAAGTCCCGTCGCCGCAGCGGGACGGAGTAAGGCCGGAGCACCTGGCGCGCCGCGTGGCCTTTCTTCCAGTATGCGGCGTGTCCGGTGCTTAGGCCGTCTATGAAAATGAAGCGCCGCCGGTCAACACGACGGCATTCACAACAACCGCTTACCGGCGGCGCACCGCATCAGCGGAGCAACCGGCGCGAAAAAGGCTCCGCATTTTAGTGTAGGTTGCGAAGCGGTAGAGGTGGGGCAACAGCTGGCGGTGGTCTACCTTCTAAGACTTCTCCTGAGTGGAATCACCCAGATGGCGATAAGAACCGTGAACCAGGCAATCGAGTTCATCCAGAACCGCATGGTATCGAACTGCGCTCGTGAGAGCCCTGGCGCTGTTGCTCGGTAATGAATAGGAAACCCCCACTTTGAGACGACTCCTATAGTTTCACTTTGGGTTCCGTCCGTGCCCGTCTTTATGAACATAGACAGCCCCGACAAGACCAAGGCGAACAGAGCAAGCAACGTGATTTGAAGCATTCTCTTCACCATACACCTCCGGTTACTGGAAAAAACCATCGTCTTGGAGCGCCTTAATGGCGTATCCAGACGTCAAGGGCTTGTTCGCGATGCTCGCTTTGGCGATGTCGGCGGCGATCTCGTTGGTCGGGTAAATTGGCAACATTTGCAGAAGATGGTCTATATCGGATTGCACGAGAGAAAACGCCGCAGCAAAATTCGTCGTCGTGACCTGCGAGCCAACGCCTAACACCCTCTGCATCGTGTTCGACACGGCGTTTAACTCCACAAACTCGATTTGGTAGTCCATTTTGAGGATGAGTCCGGCGATATCATTCGTGTCCTGCTGAAGCCGTTGCTCGGCGATGCTTAAGACGCCGGTCTTGTTGCCCGAGTACCACATTGATGAGACTTGCTCATAAAAGTTGGTCTGCCCAAAAGTTACAGAGACACCCGAGAGAACCAAAAGTGCCGCCAGAACAAAGCGTGATCGTTTCATATCTTCAAGCCTCCGTTTAAGGGCTGGTCATGTAAAGAAAGCCCGGTGAAGTAAACTGATGGTCAGGATCGTAAAAGCTATTCGGTACAACGTAGTTGTCCGTCGCGCTTATGTTCGGCCAAAGCTTCTGATTCTTGTCGTCGGCATCATCCCAGATATCCGCGACTAGCGCCGTTACCGTCGTGTCGTATGATGCACCGTCCGCAATATCCCATCCCGCGTTCCAGCTCTTTGACGCCGCCGAGTCATTCCAGGTTCCAATAACCTGCGAGATCCACGCGGAAACAGAGTTCACGCCGATCTTGCGAGCCGCGTAGCCCACCATGAAGTTGCTGATCTTTGCAACACGCACCGGCTTTCCCTTCCATGTCCCAACCGCACCCATGCCGAAAGATGAGGAGGTATTGACTTGGTTGTAGCCCCAGACCGTTGGAGTCGAAGCGTTGTCAGGGCGTCCAAGATAATCACCCGCACCGTTGTCGACGAACCAGCGTCTTCCGTTTGCCGGTCTTTGCCGTTGGAACCATGAGTAACTGGCGAGAACGGCCGTCGCAAAAGTGTTGGCCCGGCCAATGTCTGCGCTGACGATGCTATCCACTTCAGCCCCAGCCAGCGGCAAAACAATGTTAGCCTCGCTCTTGGCGCACCCACTCAAGCCCAAGTCGAAATCGAAGCGGTAGACACCACCCACTTTCGGATTCTGGTACTTGACTTCAAAAGCGTCTGTCCGGTTCAGGTTACCGGAAGCCGGGCCGCTGATCTTTGACCAGACCTCACTCAACTGGTCCGCTGTGATGCTCGTCGGCAAGACGTTCGCCTTCAAGGTCACGTCGAAGCCGTCCACGTTGAACGAGGAATCGGCGACATCCTTGTAAAAGACGACCATGTGCTTGTCTGGACTCGGACTGTGTGCCACGTCAAAGGGCCAAGGTTTGTGACCTTCGAAAGGCGGGGGGTTCACAGACGCTCCAGACTCGGGGGAAGTGACGTCGATAGTGTCCACTTTAATGACAGAATTCGACACCCTGGCGATGGAAAGAAGATGGCCTTTCCACTGTAGGCTGGGATGACTGGGCCATTGGAAGTCCGCCTCGGTCACCCGCTGTTCGACGTTGGGTTTGATCTTGGCGACAAAGCCCACCGTGCCGTTGTACCCGATGCTGATGCCGGGACTGCCGCGGAAGAACACTTGCGCCGCCGAAGCCGAATTCAGGATTTCGTTGCCCATCAGCAGCGGATCGAATTTCAGCAAGACCCATTGCTCTTCGTCGCTTTCGGCGTGTTTGACGAAGCGCACTTCCGTATCTCGGTACTGTTTGGTTGTGCGAGAGCTGGCGGTTTCGTTTTCGGTAAAGCCGAAATGCGCCCAGGTCAACTGGCTGGACAGAGTAACATTCACCAAAGAATC
>MHBK01000033.1 GCA_001804865.1 Lentisphaerae bacterium GWF2_57_35 | reverse complement strand
GCTTCAACGACACGGTTATTGCGCCCTCATCCCTTGGCAGACTGAATGCGCCTACCCGGCTCCGCCGGGGGCGCATTCAGTTTGCCAATCGAGCATTTGAAGTTAAATGGAAGTATCTTGCTGCACAGCTTGTACTCTAAGGGTCGATTCGATACAAAGAACGGGTTTGAACCTGTTCCGGAAAGATATTTATGTGGAATGAATTAAAAGAGCGCTGGCGAAAACAATCGCCCGGAGGATATCGAGAGACCCTGCGGGTGGCCTATCCTTTAATCATCAGCACCGGTTCGTTCACCGTCATGCAATTTTGCGACCGCATGTTTCTGGCGTGGTACAGTTCTTCCGCCATTAAGGCCGCGCTGCCGGCCGGTATTCTGTCGTTTACGTTCATCTGCGGCTTCATGGCGCTGGCCGGCTATGCCAACACGTTTGTCGCGCAGTATCATGGGGCAGGGGACCGCCTGGGCTGCAGTCGGGCCACCGCGCAAGGGGTCATCCTGTCGCTGCTTTCCTGGCCGCTGATGCTCCTGCTGATGCCGGTGGGCTTTTGGATCCTGAAACTCAGCGGGCATGCGCCGGACGTATTGGCTGACGAATTGATCTACTTCAAAATTCTGATGTGGGGCAGCGTCACCGTGCCGCTGGGCTCGGCCATCGGCAGCTTTTTTACCGGGCGCGGCGACACCTTTACCAACATGATCGCCACGATCGTCGCCAATGTCGTCAATATTGTCCTGGACTATGCCTTGATCTTTGGCCGGTGGGGTTTTCCCGAAATGGGCATTGCCGGCGCGGCGTGGGCCACGATCGTTTCCGGCCTCGTTACGCCCGCCATTTTATTTGCGCTGTATTTTTGCCAACAAAAGCTGGTGGCCGAATATGACACCTGGAAAACGTTCCGATGGGATGGGGCTTTGCTCTGGCGCATGGTCCGATTCGGCGCGCCCTCGGCGGTCCACCTCCTTCTCGACATCAGCTCCTTTACCTTGTTTGTCCTGTGGGTTGGGCGGATGGGCGGGACAGAGCAGGCGGCCAGCAACATTGCCCTGAGCATCAACAATCTGGCTTTCATGCCGTTGATCGGCATGAGCATCGCCGCATCGATCCTGGTGGGGCAATACCAAGGTCGTCGCGACTCCGCCACCGCGGAACGGGCGAGCTGGAGCGCGTTGAAAATCGGCTGGATATATATGCTCATCGTCGCGCTCACCTTCATCCTGTTCCCGCGCGCATATTTTTCGTTATTCACCGATCGGAGCGCTTCGGGCGTGCTGCTGGCCGACATCTTGCCCATGGGCCGATATCTGTTGCTGATGATGGCCGTATGGGGTCTGATGGACGCCGCCAATCTGATTCTTTCCGGCGCCCTGAAAGGCGCCGGCGATACCCGCTTTGTCATGTATTATTCGGTCGCCATGAATTGGTGCTTCTGGATTACGGGCGAGGCGCTGATCATTTTTGTGTTCGACGGCGGCTTGCTGGCCGCCTGGTCGTGGCTGACCGCTTACGTGATGCTGACCGCCTTCGGCTTCTTCTGGCGCTTCCGGGGCGGCCGCTGGAAAACCATCGACCTGCTCGAACGCGAAACGCCCCGTCAGCCCTCCGCCGGCCCCGGCGCCGAGGCCTGCATTCTGGGGGAATAAAGCCAATCGCAACCTGCTTACAGCAAACTTCTTGAAATTATTGTCTTGAAGATGAACCAAGGTTCAGTAATCTAGCGTTCAATCGAAATCAGTAAAACAGGAGGTCTCTCATGCCCAGAAAAATAGAACTCGAAGAAAAAGTCCGGAAGTTGCGAGAGTTCTTTCAACAGGAACGACGCATTCCCGGTTACGCCGAAATGCTGGAACTCTTTGGCTACCGATCCAAGAATGCGGTCTTCGGGTTGCTGAAAAAATTGGAGGAGCTGGGGTACATCGTCCGCAGCGGACACAAACTCGCTCCGACGGGCAAGCTGACGGGATCGGTCCGGCTGCTGGGGTCGGTCCAGGCGGGTTTCCCATCGCCGGCCGAAGAGGAATTGGCCGACACGATCAGCCTCGACGAATATCTCATCCGCCGTCCCGAGGCGACCTTCATGCTGACCGTCAGCGGAGATTCGATGATCGATGCCGGCATTCATCCTGGCGACATTGTAATTGTGGAGAAGGGGAACAAGCCCAAAAAAGGCGACATCGTCGTGGCTAATGTTGACGACGAATGGACGATGAAATATTTCACGATCGACCAGGCCGGCGTCCGCCTCGATCCCGCCAACCCCAAATACCGTTTCATCCGCCCCCGCCGCTCCCTCAACATCGGCGGCATCGTGAAGGCCGTGATCCGGCGGTATGGCTAGGGAGGGGGAGGAGGAGAGTCCAAGGTCCAAAGTCCAAAGAGTCCAAAGTCCAAAGAGTCCAAAGTCTAAGGAGTCCAAGGTTCAAAGAGTCCAAAGTCCAATGGGTCCAAGGTCCAAAGTTTGGAGAGGCTAAGGGGGAGGTGCGGCGTGAGTACGATTGTACATTTTGAAGACTTGGAGACATGGCAGAAGGCTCGGATTTTATCGGGGAAAATCTATTCGATTTCGAATGGGGCGGCCTTTTCGAAGGACTTTGAGCTGAAAGGTCAGATTCGCAGTGCGGCGGTTTCCGTGATGTCGAATATTGCCGAAGGATATGAACGTGGCGGAGACAAAGAGTTCGTTCAATTTTTGTCGCTCGCCAAAGGTTCCTGCGGTGAAGTCCGGTCTCAACTATATGTCGCCCTGGACCAGCAATATATTCGCCCAGATGAATTCGCAGATATTTGCGCCCACGCAAAAGAAGTCAGCCGCTTGATCGCAGGCTTGATGAAATATCTTCAACAGTCTTCTTTTCGCGGAAGCAAATATAAGCACAGATCCTAACCTGTGACTCCGTATTCTTTGACTTGAACCTTGGACTTTGGACCCCTTGGACCTTGGGCTCTTTGGTCTTTGGACCTTGGACTCTTTGGTCTTTGGACCTTGGACTCTTTGGTCTTTGGACCTTGGACTCTTTGGTCTTTGGACCTTGGACTTTGGACCCCTTGGACCTTGGACTCTTTGGACTTTGGACTCTTTGGACCTTGGACTCTTTGGACCTTGGACTTTGGACTCTTTTAACATGCCGATAACCCTCTTCTCGTTTCCGCAAGCAATCGCGCATTTTGACGGCGATGCATTTTTTGCCTCGGTGGAGCAGTCGATGCATCCGGCGTTGAAGGGGCGTCCGGTGGTGACGGGGAAAGAGCGGGGCATCATTGCCTGCGCCAGTTACGAAGCCAAGGCGCTTGGCGTGAAGCGCGGGGTGCCGCTGCACGAGGCCCAGCGGATGTGCCCGAATCTGGTCGTCCTGCCCAGCGATTACGAAACCTATTCTCTTTATTCCAAGCGCATGTTCGACATCATGCGCCGCTACACGCCGATGGTGGAGGAATATTCCATCGACGAAGGATTCGTCGATCTCTCGGGGCTGCGCCGGATTTTTCATATGTCTTATGAGGACCTGGCCCATCGGATTCAAAACGACATCCAGGCCGAACTAGACATTACCGTCTCCGCCGGCCTGAGCCTTTCCAAAAGCTTGGCCAAGCTCGCCTCCAAGTTCCGCAAGCCGCATGGATTCACCGCCGTGGAAGGACGGCACATTCATCTTTTTCTGGAAAGAACGCCCCTTGACAAGGTGTGGGGCTTTGGCCCCAATACGGTGCAGTTGCTCTCCAAGCAGGGCTTGCAGACGGCCTTGGATTTCGTCAACCGCCCGGAGAAATGGGCCCAGCGCCTCATGGGCAAGATCGGCCGCGAACTGTGGAACGAATTAAGAGGAACATCCGTTTATCCGGTGACGACCGAGGAGAAATCGACCTATCTGACCGTCAGCAAATGCAAAACCTTCACCGCCCCCTCGGCGGATCGGGATTTCATCTATGCCAAACTCCAGCGAAATCTGGAGTCGGCCTTCATCAAGCTCCGCCGGCACAAACTGCGCGCCCGGATTCTGTCCGTGGCCTTGCGCACCCAGGACTTTCAACAGAATGGGCTCGAAGCCTCATTGACCCGGGCCACGGCCTCGCCGCAGGAAGCCTCGCCTCTGGTGCGGGAGCTGTTCGAACGATTGTACCGTCCGGGCGTTCTCTATCGCGCCACCATGATCGTTCTTGGGCAAGTCGAAGCCGATGTCCAGGAGCAGCTCGAATTATTCGAAGACCGGGTCCGAATCGACAAGATGCGCGCGATCAGCCGGGTAATTGACGAAGTCAACGCGCAATTCGGAAAGCACACGCTGAGTTTGGGCTCATCGCTCTACCTGGATCATCATCAGAAAACCGGACGCGACGCGCTGCCCTGGCGCAAAACCGAACTGCTGGACGGCGAGACGGCTCGCCAACGGTTGAAGCTGCCGCGTTTGTCCCTGAAGGTTTAAACACCTGTACCCATGGCGGCAGCCATCGCGCCGATAATGACGCTGAAAAAAACGAAAAACATTAAAAGCGCGAGCAGCAGCGTGACGATATACACCAGGCCGCTCATTTGCATAAAAGTGCGAATTTTATCGAAAAAAGGTCTGAGCGATTCGTCGACCCGGGAGATTTGTTCCAAAGCCGATCGGGCGCTCAGCAAGGCCGAGCCGGCAATGATCATGAGGATTCCGGAGATAACCGAAATACAGCCCAGACAACTGATCACGCCGGAAATGACGGTCATGATCCCCACAAACGACATCCAACCAAGCAACCCATCCGGCAAAGGAACGCCGGAAGCCGGAGCGGGAACGGGAACGGGAATGTCCGGCGTGCACAATTCAGGGAAAGAAGAAGCCGGCTGCCATTCCTCCATGCCTTCGGCCCAAACCAGCAGCTCGTCCGGCGGCACGCCGCCGTATTGAATCAAATTCCGAATCTCCCCGGCCGAAACGGGACCAATTTTTTCTTCGCTTCCTTTGCGAGCATAATGCCAAAGTCGTTCCATAGTGACTCCTCTATATCAGGATGTGTCCAGTTGAGCATATTTTCAGTCATGGAACAAGCAAGGGCTTTTCATCCAGACCCTGCCGCAGAAAAACACGTATCTGGGGATAAACTGGCTCCTGTCTCTTACTTATACACAAATTGATGGCACGGAATTCATCTGTAAGCATCGATAAGAGAAGTGAAGAGCTAGATTCTGTAGGTGGGCCGCGTTCTCCGTAACGCGGCTTCCGGACCAGAAGAGCCCGTCTTCGGAGAAGCCGGGCCACCTTTTGTTTCATCAGAATAGTTTCATCCGAAGGCTTTGCAGAAAATGACCGCCTCAAATCTGTGTATAAGAGACAGGCGAGGTCGCCCCGGCTCCATTTCGCAAGCCCGATCCGTATTGAACGGAACAAATCCGCGGCCGTGTCGAGATGCGCCCTCTAGCTACGGACCCTCCCACTGGAAAGAAACCACCGGCTTACGCCCTGTCTCTTATACACAAATTCTCCAACTAACCCGAGAAGAGTAGCCCCACGGATGGCAAAGCGTCCCACGGATCATCAAGTCCGAGACTTAAGGGTACTGCAACCGCCTCTGAAGGTGGCCCGGCTTCTCCGAAGACGGGCTCTTCGTCTTTCTGAGCCCTCTGAATACTCCTTTATCCGGACTCTCTTGGAGAATTTGCGTACAAATGACAGGGCTTACGCCTGCGGCTACGTAGCCGCGTCCGTGAGGACGTGGATTCTTATTCATATGCGCGAGGGCCTTGGCAAGATGCACCCGGCGGATTTCGAGCGGCTAAAATTACGAATTAATTCGGGAAGGACGGCGGCCTCGCCGTCCTCTTGTCTTTTCAACAGGTGCTCCAACCCTGCGAATTATGGGTTTCCATCGAGTGACATCCTTGACGGGATGGGCCTTCATCCGTTAGCCTCTGACCTCATATTTTGTTTAAAGGAACATATGTTTAAGATACAAATCATGCCTTCGTTGCTGGCCGCCCCGATGGGCCGGCTGGAGGAGGCGGCTCAACGTTCGGAAGAGGCCGGCGCGGATGGACTCCATATTGACATTATGGACGGCCATTTTGTGCGCAATCTGAGCATGGGGCCCGATGTCGTTCGCATGGCCCGCAAAGCGGTCCAGATCCCCTTGAACGTACATTTGATGGTTTCCCGTCCGGACTGGTACATCGAACCGTTCCTGCAGGCCGGGGCTTCCACGGTTTTATTTCACATCGAAACCGAGTGCGATCCGGCGCCGTTGCTGGCCCAAATCCGGAAAGCCGGGCGAAGAGCCGGCATCACCCTCAATCCCGAAACCCCGCTCGAAGCGATCCTGCCGTTGCGCGGCTTGGTCGATGAAATCCTCTGCATGACCGTTCACCCGGGCTTCGGCGGACAAAAATTCATCGCCGAGGTGCTCCCCAAGATCGCCGAATGCCGCCGGCAATTTCCTGACGTCGACATCTCGGTCGATGGAGGCCTGGACGCCCAGTCGGCGCCGCTCGCCGCGGAGCAGGGCGGAAACATTTTTCTGATCGGATCGACCTTGTTTCAGGCCCCGGACATGAAAAAGGCCATCCAGGATCTTCGAACCCACGCGGAAGCGGTATTCTCCAAGGCAATTCAATGAGCGAATTAATTTATACCCGTAATTTTTGCATCATCGCGCATATCGATCACGGCAAGTCGACCCTGGCCGACCGTATGCTGGAGTTGACGAATACCGTCGAGAAACGGCATTTGAAAGAGCAACTGCTGGACGACATGGATCTGGAACGCGAGCGCGGCATCACCATCAAGGCCCATCCGGTCACGATGCGTTACACGGCGCGCAACGGACAGCTCTACCGATTCAATCTGATCGACACCCCGGGGCATGTCGACTTCTCCTATGAAGTGTCCCGGAGTCTTTCGGCCTGCGAAGGCGCTCTGCTGGTGGTCGACGTCACCCAAGGCGTGGAAGCGCAGACCGTGGCGCACACGTATTTGGCGATGGAGCAGGGGGTCAAGATCATCCCGGTCTTAAACAAGATCGACATGCAAAACGCCAATGTGGAGGAAGTTTCGAAGCAAATCGAAGACATCCTGGCCATCCCTATGCACGACTGCCTCAAGGTCAGCGCCAAAACCGGCGTAGGCGTTGCCGACGTGTTGGAGGCCATGGTCAGCATGATTCCGCCTCCTGTCTCCAAATATCCCGACACGACGCGCGCCCTGGTGTTCGATTCCGAATACGACGCCTATCGCGGCGGCGTAGTTTATGTCCGCATGTTCGACGGCTCCATTCGCCGCGGCGATCGCATTCGTTTGATTGGAACCGGCCGGGATTACGAGGTAAAAGAGGTCGGCAATTTCAATCCGAAACCCATTCCCACGGATATCATGCAGGCCGGCGAAGTCGGCTATCTGCTGGCCAACATCAAGAACGCCTCGGAAATCATGGTGGGCGATACCATCACCAAACCGGAACGGCCCTCCAACGTTCCGCTGCCGGGCTTCAAAGAATTCCATCCGATGGTTTTCACCGGGATCTATCCGATCGACGGGGACGATTATGACAAGCTGAAAGCCAGCCTGGAAAAATTGAGCCTGAACGACAGTTCCTTCATGTACCAGCCGGAGAGTTCCGTGGCCCTGGGCTTCGGATATCGGTGCGGCTTCCTCGGACTGCTGCACATGGAAGTGGTCCAGGAGCGGCTGCGGCGCGAGTACGATTTGGATATTATCGCGACGTATCCGGGCGTCGTCTATCGCGTTTATCTCCGGGATGGGACTATGCAGGAAATCGATAACCCGGTCTTTATGCCGGATCCCACGAAGATCGAAAAAATCGAAGAGCCCATCGTGCGGGCGTTCATCATCTGCCAGAACGAGAACATCGGCGACATGCTGCAATTGATCATGGACCGGCGGGGCGCGGTGGACAAAACCGAATCGCTGGACACTCGGCGCGTCATGCTGACCTGCACGCTGCCGCTAAACGAGATCCTGATCGATTTCCATGACCGGCTCAAAAGCATCAGCCGCGGGTATGCATCGATGGACTACGAGCACGCCGGCTATCGCGAGGACGATCTGGTCAAGATGGACATCATGGTGCACAGCGAAGTTGTGGAAGCCTTTTCGAGCATCATTCACCGTGCCAAGGCCGAGTACCGCGGCCGCCAGATGTGCCAGACGCTGAAGGAACTTATCCCGGCGCAAATGTTTTCCATCGCGGTCCAGGCCGCCATCAACAAGAAAATCATCGCCCGGGAAACCGTCAAGGCCTACCGCAAGGATGTCACCTCCAAGTGCTACGGCGGCGACATCACCCGCAAACGGAAGCTGCTGGAGAAGCAGAAGGAAGGCAAAAAACGGATGAAGCAGTTCGGACAGGTGAGCATTCCCCAAGAAGCCTTCATCTCCGTTTTAAAGACCAACACATAGAGGGGCTATCATGAATTTCTTCCAGCGTCGCAAGCAACAACAATACGTCAAGCACCTCCTGCATGAAGCCCGCCACGCCCGCGCCATGCGGGAGGATGTCGCCGCACCGGCGCTGGTCGCAAAAATCCTGCACGCCGAGCAGGCTCTGAAGGAAGCCGCCCTCATGGACTCGTCGGCCGACATCGAGCGGGCAGGGGAATTGCTGGTCGACGCCGTGACGGAATTATATCCCCAGAAGAGCTACCCCAGAGTGCGCGAGAACATTGAAATCCTGGTGGTCGCCCTGGCGGTCGCCATGGCCTTCCGGACTTTCTTCATCCAGCCGTTCAAGATTCCCACCGGTTCCATGCAGCCGACCCTTTACGGCATCATTGTCACTCCGCAGACCAGCCGGACGTGGTTGGATTATTTTCCGGTGAATTTGGTTCCTCTGGCGCTCTTCGGCGAACGATTCGAGCAGGTCACGGCCAAGACTACGGGACAAATCGGCCATCGATATGTGAACGAGGACGAGGCCTTGGTCTACGAAATTGCCGGCGTGCCTCATGTCATCCGCAAAGGCCTCAGCCGTTACGTCGATCTCGGCGATTACGTGACCAAAGGCCAGATCATAGCCAACGGCCGGGTCAAATTCGGCGATCATATTTTTGTGGACAAGATCCGATACAATTTCTTCCCGCCGAAACGCGGCAATATCGTCGTATTCGACACCGACCGGATACAGCATCCCAGAATCCGTCCCCATTCCTTTTACATTAAACGACTGGTCGGTCTGCCCGGAGAAAAGGTTGCCGTTCATCCACCTTATCTGGAAGTCAATGACCGGAAGATTACCGAGCCGTATCCTTTTGAACGCTTGCTAAACGATCGGAAGGACGGCTACAAGGGCTACAGCCTGGCCATGTCCGGTCCCGGCACGTCGGCTTTGCTGCAAAACGAACAGGACAAGATCGAGATCGGCATGGACGAATTCCTTCCGTTTGGCGACAATACGGACTTCAGCCTGGACGGGCGATACTTCGGCCCGGTCAAAATCCAAAGCATGGTCGGCCCGGCATTCCTGGTCTATTGGCCATTATCGAAACGCTGGGGTCATGTGCGGTAGTAAGGTCCAAAGTCCAAGGTCCAAAGAGTCCAAAGTCTGAAGTCTAAAGAGTCTAAAGCTTAAGGCGACCGTCGTAAACAGACCTCATGAATATTCCAGCAATTGTAATTATGACAAACTCCACAGGTGGACCGCGTTCTCCCTGCCCGCAACTCTTCGCGCAGCGATGCAGGCGGGCGAACGCGGTTTGACGTGAAAAAGAGCCCGTCTTCGGCCTGTCCGCCGTAGTCCCGTCCGAGGGACGAAGGCGGAAGAAGCCGGGCTACCTTTGGGTTCATAATTCAATGGATGATGAATATTAGCCACCCAAACCTTGGGTTGCCAGCCCCACAGGCAACGTCGCATAATATATCTTATGTCTACTAATATGTTGGGGGCGCTACTACATATGGGTGTGGCGGTTATTTTTTAGCTCAAAGGCCCCCGACCACATAACTGGGAACACTAACTGCTGATCCGATGGTAGAAGGTCAAATAATCGTCTGCCGAACGTTCCCATGAAAAGTCTTGTTGCATGGAGCGTTTGACAATGGCGGTCCAGACGGAATCCTGCCGATATAAATCCAGCGCGCGGCGAACGGCGGCGACCAAGGCGTCGGAGGTGTAGGTCTTGAACTTGATACCGGTTCCCTGGGAGCCGTCGTCGTTCAGGTCGAGGATGGTATCCTCCAAGCCCCCGGTCGCATGCACCACCGGAACGGCCCCGTAGCGCAAGCCGTAAAGTTGGTTAAGCCCGCAAGGTTCGAAACGCGAAGGCACCAGGCAGATGTCGGAGCCGGCGTCGATCTTATGTGCCAGGCCAATATTGTAATCCAAGCTGACGGCAAATTGTCCAGGCCACCGGCTGACCCATTCGCGGCAAAGCGCATGGAATTGCTCCTGCCCAACCCCAAGGACCACCATGGCCATGCCCATGGACATGAGCGTCGGCATGGCTTCGGCCAGGATGTCCAATCCCTTTTGATTAACCAGCCGGGAAACCATGCCGATCACGGGCGTCTGCTCCGTGATATCCAGGTCCATGATCCGGATCAGATCCTTCTTGCATTCCTTCTTGCCGGCCAAATCGTCAACGCGGTACGGCCGGGCGAGGAACGGATCCTTCGACGGATCCCAGGAAGAATAATCGGCGCCGTTGATGATGCCGACCAACCGGTCGCCGACACTGGCCAAGACACCCTGCAAGCCGCACCCGAATTCCTCGGTCCGGATTTCCTGGGCGTAGGTCTTGCTGACCGTCGTGATGATGTTGGACGTCGTAATGCCGGCTTTCATGCAGTTGATGTTCCCATAGAATTCGAGCACATCGACGGTGAAGCAGAAAAACGGCAGATTGGTCACGGAATATTGGGAACCGGGAAAGATGCCCTGATACGCCAGGTTGTGAATCGTGAAAACGGTTTTCTCGGTTTGGGTGCGTCCCATCCCGTGAATGCCATGCTTGAGGAACAACGGGATCAACCCCGTCTGCCAATCGCTGCAATGGACGATGTCCGGCTTCAATTCCAAAGCGTCAATCAACGCCACGACGGCTTTCTGGAAAAAGACAAAGCGCTCCAGATTGTCGTCGTAGTCGCGTTCGGGCAGGCTATAGAGTTGGGACCGGTCGAAGAATTCGTCCTTGCGGATGAAATACGTCAAGGGCCCAGGTTCACGGGTCAACCAGATTTCGGCTTTGTGCCGGCGGAATCCGACGGGGATATCCAGACGCATGCCGGTGTCTTTGAGCTCGAATCCGCCTTCGGCCACCTGGCGGTATAACGGCATGACGCGAATGAACTCGATTCCGCGGTCCGACAACGCCCGGGGCAAGGCGGCGCCCACTTCAGCCAACCCGCCTGTGGATGCAAAAGGCACAATTTCACTGGCCGCGTATACTATTTTCACGATGAATGAAAATCCTCCTGCCTTTGTTCCCGTGCAAAAAAAACGTCCGCTCTCGCCAAATCGTCTGACATGGGATAGAGTAAGGTCATGGAAGAATTTACTCCATCGCTAGAACATCGAATATACGAATTCCTGGGCAATGAAAAGTATATTCCGTTAAAACAACACGAGCTGGCCAAGGCGCTGAGAATAAAAGGCAACGAGCGAGCCGAGTTTCGTCATTTGCTGTACGAAATGGAACGCCAGGGCAAGATCTCCTGCCTGCGCAAAAACCGGTGGGCCTTGCCGGAAAAAGCCCATGAAGTTATCGGCGTGCTGCGGATGCATAACCGGGGCTTTGGCTTCGTCATTCCGGACACGCCGGGCCTGGAAGACATCTATATTCCCGAAGAAAATATGAACGTGGCGCTGGAGGGCGACCGGGTGCTGGTGCGGGTGGTCAAGGCTCCGGAAGGCCAGCGTAAAGGTTCGGAGGAGCTAGCCCCCCGCAAGAACGGAATCATTGTCCGAATCCTGGAGCGACGCCTGCTCAATGTGGTCGGACTGCTCAAGAAGACTTCTTACTACTGGTATGTGATTCCCGATCTTCCGGGCTTGTTGAAAACCATCCAGGTCAATGTGCCCACGCCCAAGAATATGCCGCTGCTGGAAGATCATAAAGTGGTGATTCATCTGGACGAATGGACTTCGCCTTCCCGTCCGCTGACCGGCGATCTGGTGGAGGATTTAGGTCCTATTGATGCGGATGGGACCGATGTGCTCTCCGTGATGCGGCAGCACGGGTTGACCTCCGAATTTCCACCCGACGTTCACCGCGCCGCGGCCCGCCATGGGAAAGAGCTCGAAGACCGGTTTCTGGACGACCGGAAGGACTTGCGCGAGCGCATGCTCTTCACCATCGATCCGGACGATGCGAAGGATTTTGACGATGCCGTGTCGTTGATGGAAACAGCGGAGGGGAATTGGAGCCTTGGGGTTCATATCGCCGATGTGGCGCACTACGTAAAGCCCGGCTCCGAGGTCGATGCCGAAGCGCGATATCGCGGAACCAGCGTCTACATGGTCGATCGGGTCGTAACCATGCTGCCCCCCTACCTCACAACCGAAGTCTGCAGCTTGCAGCCCGATCGCGACCGTCTGGCGCACAGCGTGGAAATGGTGCTGGACCCGGACGGAAAGTTTATTTCGTTCGAAACGTTTCCGTCCGTCATCCGGTCGAAGATGCGGTTGAATTACGATCAGGTTCAGGCCTTTTTCGACGGCGCAGACGCCCAGATCTCCATGCTTCCGGAGGTGGCCGCCACGTTAACCCGCATGCGCGGCCTGGCCAAAATTCTGCGTCGCCGTCGAATGGCGATGGGTTCGCTGGACTTCAACCTGCCGGAAATCCGATGCCGGCTGGATTCCCGGGGCCACCCGACGAGCTTCGTCAAACGAACGGCTTCGGAAGCCTATCAACTGATCGAAGAATTCATGTTGATGGCCAATCAAGCGGTCGCGAGCATTTTCAGCCAACGGGAAATCCCTGCCATCTACCGCATCCACGAGCCGCCGAACGACGAGCAATGGGAACGCATGGGCGTTGAGCTCAAGGCGCTTGGGGTCGAAGCTCGGCCTTCCTCCCGGGACGAGATGAACAAAGTGGCTCGCGACGCCGCCGGTACGCCGCTGGAATATGCCGTTAACCTGGCGTTGCTGCGAAATCTCAAGCGCGCCTGCTATTCCTCGACGTTAAAAGATCATTTCGGATTGGCGATGACCACTTACACGCATTTTACGTCGCCCATCCGGCGATATCCGGACTTGCTGGTTCACCGCCTATTGAAGGCCGTCGAGCTAAACAAAGCATCCCCCTACACTCACGAGGAACTGGCGGCCATGGCGGTCCATAGCAGTCAGATGGAGGAAGCCGCCGACGAAGCCGAAGAGGAAAGCGTGGCGATCAAACGTCTGGTCTTTTATCAGGATCGCCTGCTGGCCGGGGAATCAGGGCCGTATGACGGACTGATCATCTCCGTGGCGCCGAAGGGCTTGATTGTGGAATTATCGGAAACGCTCCAGCGAGGCATGATTCCGTTCGCTTCGCTGCACGACGATTATTATGTCTCGTCCGAAGATCGCACGAATGCCGTCGGGCGCAAGCATAGGACTCGTTGGGGCATCGGTCAAAAAGTGAAGGTGTTTCTGTCCCGCGTCGACCGGGCCCGCCGGCTGGTGGATTTCTACCTCGATCCGGAACAAACCGTCGCGGCGCCGGTCCGCAAAGGGAAACCGGGAAAACGCGCTCAGCGGAAAAGATAAATGAGCTTCTGAGGCTTGCCTTCGCGCTCGACTTCCATCACCACCGCACTTACGCGATTCTTGACGAATTCGCCAAGAAAATATTCGGCGCGCGCCTGGCTGGTCATCTTCATGGAATTGACCTTGCGCACCACATCGCCTTGTTGCAATCCGACGTCCTTGAAAAAGTCCTTTTCGCCTTCCACGTCGACATGATAACCGTTAATTCGGCCTTCCTGATAATCGGGTTTCATGGATAGAAAAATGGAAGCCATGCGCTCCGGATCGTCCAGCAACTCCTGGTAGTACTTCAACAGGTCTTCGCGCTGGAACACCCAACGGTTCTCCCCCACCCGCTTGCCAAACCGGCTGGTCTCCAAGGCCACGCCATCCTCAACTGTCTTTTCGGCGGGCGCCGGTTCGGTTTTTTGAGGGCCCGGTCCTCCGGCAAAACTCAGCCAGAGATCTTCTTCACGCCCCTGATAATCCACGGTCACCCGGTCGGAATAAATTCGGTTGACCCGGACGGCCTCGAACCAGTCGCCCTCCCGCACCAGATATTGCTGCTGTTTTTGAAGATCGTCGAGAATGGCCCGGCATTCGGGTTTTGGGGCGGTTGCCGAGGATTCGGAATAAGAAAAAAATGTCCCCGCCAAGCGAAAGCGTTGAGCCAGAGGTCCTTCAGCCGCCGCCGCTTGGCGATTCGCAGGCGGTGCAAAAACCGTCCAAATCTCTGCCGGAGGTTCCTGCGAAACCGGCCAGGCAAAGGCCTTGCGATTGGAATCGTCCGAAGGAAGCCGGTGCGGCAAAGTGTAATACTGACGAGCGTAAAGCCCCCCCATGACAACGCATAAAAACAGCAAAATTCCGGATAATCCGGTTCGTTGCACTGACTGGGTGTAATGGGACATTTATTTGCTTCCGCGGCCGGAACGTTAAACGATTTTCCGACCCGTTGAAAATGGAAATCGATGAATGAAGCCGTAAGCCGAATTTTGTTGCCTGTGTTTCCACAGGTTGGTCATTTATCTATTGAACCCCTTAAAGAGGTTCTCTGCGATCAACCCGGAGTTTACTCCCGCCGAAACGGGAACGAGACGAGCAGCCTCCAACCCCTTATTTGATCTTGCTCCGGATGGGGTTTGCCTTGCGTCATGCCTTACGACTATGACCGGTGGTCTCTTACACCGCCGTTTCGCCCTTACCCCGGAAGATGCCTTGCGGCATTTTCGAGGCGGTTTGTTTTCTGTGGCACTTTCCATCCCCTTCGTTGTAGCAAAGGGTTTCCCTCGAATAACGAGGGACATCCTGCCCTATGGAGTCCGGACTTTCCTCTCCGAGATTAATCGGAGCGACCAGACACTTCAGTTCATCGATTTCCAAAGAACACTGTTAAAATATACGTTATCAAGGCTGCCAATACAATATGCGGCCGCAAAAATTACAGCCCGTCATGACGAGAGGATTCTTGGCATTGTGGACCACGCTGGGCGGCAGTTGCATATGACAGCCTCCGCAGGTGCCATGCTCCACCGGCACGACGGCAAAATCGCCGGTTTTCTGAAAAATGCGCTCATACCGCGAAAGCCAATCCGGCGTCACATTGGCCGCCAGGGCCGCTCGATCCCTTCTTAGAATCTCCAAATCGGCCTTCATGCCCTCCAGCCGCTGGGCCAAAGTTCCCATATCCTGGCTGACACGGGCTTGATCCTGCTGCAGATCCTTTTCGCGACTGGTCAGGGCGCCCCGGATCTCTTCGATGCTTTCCATGACGACCAATTCCTTGTCTTCCAGCTCCCGGATCTTTCCCTGCACCGCAGCAATTTCGTGTTCGAGCGCCTTGTATTCCACATTGCTCTTAATCTGTAATTGCTGCTCGCGGAATTTCGTAATCTTTTGCTTCAGCGACTCGATTTCCACGTCGATTTCCTTGGCGGCCGAGGTGCGCTTCTTCATTTCCTCCTGCGTCGCTTTCAAGGATTCCCGGTTCGCGTCGAGCCGGGATTCGACCTGCTTTTGATGAATCGGGATATCGTCGCATTCGCGGCTCAAATCGCGGATTCGACGATCGCGCTCCTGAATAACTAGGATTCTTTCAATGATAGTGGACACCACAACCTCGCTTTTTATTTAATTATCAAAAATCCGCGACAGCTTACCCCCGCCAAGGGGGCCATGACAAGACAACAAAACCCCCTATTCGGATCTGCGGAAATCCTGAATATTGAGCTGAAGCGTATCGCGACCCATATAGGAGTTCCTTTGAAGGCAAAACGCGATGTCCAAAGGCCCTTCGGGAACGGTTCGGGCTCCCATGTTAAAGGCAATGGCCTCGCGTTGCACCCCATGACCGGAGATGCTCAGCTTCAAGTGATGCTTGCCTACTACATGAGGCATTCCTTCGATGCGCACGCCCCGCACGGCCCAGACCGGCATCGGGTGCAAATGCCCGAACGGCTTGAACCGATCCTGCGATTCCATGAAATACTCGTTCGCTTCACTAAGCTGTATCCAGGCATCCACCGGTTGGACTGCCCGCAAATCATAGCCCTTCAACGTGGCGGCGGCGAGGCTGTTGAATCGCTCGGTAAAAGCGGGAATCGATTCTTCCTTCAACTCCAAACCGGCGGCCATGGCATGTCCGCCATATTTCAGCAACAAATCCGAGCAGGCTTCCAGATGCTGAAGCACGTCAAACCCTTCGATGCTCCGACAGGAACCCCGCCCGACCCCGTCTTCATCGATGCCGATCACGATCGTCGGCCGCCGATACCGCGCGGTCAACCGGGAAGCCACGATGCCAATCACGCCGGTATGCCACTCTTTCCGGGCAACGACCAAGCCGTAATGAACGTCGGCCTGGTAATAGGCGTCGATCAGGTCCGAAGCTTCCTTGACAATCTTGGCCTCGATCGCCTGCCGGTCGCGATTGGCGGCATCGAGCTGCATGGCCAGGTTTCGAGCGCGTTGAGGATGGTCGGTCAAAAGCAGTTCCAACGCCGACTGCGCGTCGCGAATGCGTCCGGCCGCATTAATGCGCGGCCCCAGTACAAATCCGACATGATAGGAATCCACCACGCCCGAAACGCCGGCGACCTCCATCAAGCTCTTGAGTCCGATGGAATGCGTCCGGTTCAAGAGGCCCAGTCCGTACCGGGCGAGGATGCGGTTTTCGGAGAGCAGCGGCACAATATCCGCGATCGTTCCGAGCGCCACGTAGTCCAAATGCTCCTTCAAGTCGATGGCTTCCACGCCCGGCCATTTTTCGTCCCGGCCGCGTTTAAGGATGGCGTGGCAAAGCTTGAAGGCGACGCCCACTCCCGCGAGCATTTGCGATGAAGCATCGCCGCTGACTTTGGGATTGACCATGGCCACGGCCGGCGCAACAGCGCCGGAAGGCTCATGATGATCGGTCACCACCACGTCGATGCCCTGCGCGGCCGCTTTTTGCACCGCCTCCACGGAGCCGGTGCCGCAATCCACCGTAACGATGAGCCGAGGGTGATATTGATCGATACAGCGCTGAAGCGTGGCTTCGCTCAACCCATAGCCGTCTTCCATGCGATTCGGAAGAAATGGCGTCACCAACGCCCCGAGCCGGCTCAGGATGGTAACCATCAAGGCCGTACTGGTTACGCCGTCGACGTCATAATCCCCGTAAATGACAATCGGCTCGTTCGACTTCAAGGCTTCGGCGATCCGATCCACCGCCGCGGTCATCCCCGGCAAAAGAAACGGATCGGACATGTCGCCCAGACGAGGATTCAGGAACTTGTCGGCCAGCCCGGCATCCGTCACGCCCCGCGACGCCAGCAACGCCGCCAGCGGTTGAGGGATGGCCAACTCGGCGGCCAGTCGAATCGCGCAATCGCGATCGCCGGCCGCCGTTTTCCAGATTTTGGATGGCGCTACGGTCACTTCGCTTCTTGTTTCTCATTCCGATGCCAGAGCAGGACGATCGGAGTGGCCACGAAGATCGATGAATAAGTGCCGATGATGATGCCGATGAACAGCGCCAACGCAAAGTCGTTGATGGCGCCGCCGCCGAAGATCAGCAACGCCGCCACGCTGAGCAAGGTCGTCAGGGATGTCAACACCGTTCGGCCCAGGGTCTGATTGATGCTCAGATTGGCAATGTCGATAAACGATTTTCCGCGCATCAACTTCAGATCTTCGCGAATACGATCGAAGACCACGATCGTGTCGTTGACGGAATACCCGATGACGGTCAGCACAGCCGCCACAATGGGCAAGCTGATTTGCCGGCCAAGCAGGCAGTAGATGCCGATAGTGATCAATGCGTCATGGAGCAAGGCCACCACGGCGCCCACGGAGAAGGCAAATTCAAATCGCCAGGAAATGTAAATGATCAACCCGACCAGGGAGAGCAGCACGGCCATAATACTCTTCCGGGTGAACTCCTTGCCAACCTGCGCATCGACGCTGTTTTGTTCCAGGATCTTGAAGTCCTTGAAGCTCTCACCGATCACCTGTTCGGCCTTGTCGCCGTCCGCAAAGCTCACTTTGATTTCGAGGTTTTCGCGAACCGCTTCGGAACTCCCCTCTTCACCCATTTCCCGCTGATACTGAATGAAGGCATCCTTGATGCCGGCCTGGCCCAACGTCTGGCGAAGGACTTCGACAGGTTGCTTCTGGGCATACTCGATCTTGAACGAGGTGCCACTCGTGAAATCCACGCCCAAGTTCTTTTCGCCGCGGGCGAACATCAGCACCCAGGTAACGACAATCAAACCGATCGAAAAGGCGGCGGCATATTTCCGCATGCCCATGAAATCGATCTTGGTGTCGCGAATCCAGGTGAACATCTTAAATTCCTGCATGGTGGTGTAGCGGGCCAGCAGCTCGAACACCATGCGCGAAACGAAAATGGCGGAGTACATGCTGACAATAATGCCGGCGCTCAACATGACGGCAAACCCGCGGACGGCGCCGGAGCCCATCATGAACATGATCGCGGCGGTCAGCAAAGTCGTGATGTTGGAGTCGAAAATGGCGCTGAACGCTTTATCGTAACCGGCGGAAATCACGCTGGCAAACCGCTTGCCCTGGCGTTGTTCCTCGCGCATGCGTTCGAAGATCAGCACGTTCGCGTCCACCGCCATACCGATGGTCAAAGCCAGCCCGGCGATACCCGGCAGGGTCAACGTCGGCAGGCTGATCGCATGCCCGATGCCCGTGTTATCCAGCAGGCTGAACAGGCCGGAAACCAGCATCAAACCGAGCGGCAACAAAACGAGGTTCAGCACCAGGGCCAAATCCGCAATCAGACCGCCCAGCATATAATAACCCAACATGAAGAGCATGACCGCGACGCCGCCGATGATGGACGCGCGCTTGCCGCTGGCCACGGAATCCTTGCCCAACGACGGATCGACATGACGTTCTTCAATGACTTTCACCGGCGCCGGCAGAGAACCCGCTCGCAGGACAATGGCCAAGTCCTGGGCTTCTTTGAAGGAAAACTGCCCTTCAATGATCGCTTCGCCGCCGTGAATTGCGGTCTTGATGAACGGAGCGGAATACAACGTTCCGTCCAGCACGATCCCGAGATATTGACGTCCGTCCGGACTCCGGTTTTTCGCTCCGCCGGGCGCGTAGTCCGAGGTCACCGCGGCAAACCGCTTGGAGCCCTGGGAATCGAACTTCAAGTTGACGATCGGCTGGCCTAATTGCTGGTAATCCACGCCGGCGGTCTTCAGGCTTTCGCCGGACAACTCGCGGCGGCGGTTGACATAATGCGGCGAGAACAGCTCTTGGCCGCCGACTTCTTCCTTCATCAGGAGCAATTCATAGGAGGCTGAGGGCACATGGAAATTCCGGATCGAAGCCCGAACATCCATATTGCTGCTGATGCCGGTTGTCTTTTGGGCCTCTTCAGTCTTCTTCCAAAATTTACCGCCCCGCATGCCCGGTCCCTGGCTGTCCAAGGAAACGATTCTGTAGCCTTCCGGAACAAATCCTTTTTCGAAAAGCTGCGCGACCAGTTCGGCGTTCTTGGGATGGACCATTCGGAATTCGAGGAAAGCGGCGCTCTGGATGTTCTTCTTGGCGCGCTCCCGGTCTTCGGCTTTGAGGCCGGGAATCTGGACCACGATTCGGTTGTTGCCCGCTTCCGGATAAATGACCGGTTCCGCCACGCCCATGGCATCGACACGATTGCGGATGACTTCCAGCGCCCGTTCGCGGGCATCCTTGACGGTTTCCGGCGCCAATTCGCTGGTATCCACTTCCAGGACGTAACTCGTACCGCCCTGCAAATCCAACCCGTATTTGATCTTTTCCGACAACGGCGTAATCGTGACTATCGACCATGAAACCAGTACAACCAGAATCAACCATTTCCAGATAGCGTTTTTATCCATGACGTTCTTCCTCGATCTATCGCTTTAAAAAACTATTTCTTTTCCGATTCCGAAGGCTGCTCGCCCTTTTCCAAGATCTGCGTTACCGCGGCGCGGCTGACTTCGATTTTGACGTTGTCGGCCACTTTGATCACCAGGGTTTTGTCCTTCACGTTGGCGACGATGCCCAGGATGCCGCCGCTGAAGGCCACCCGGTCGCCGCTCTTAACGTTGTCCATCATGGCGCGGCGTTCCTTTTCCCGGCGCTGCTGCGGACGAATCAGCATGAAATAAAAAATCACGATCATGATGCCGAGCCAGCCGAACATAAAGATCGGCGATTGCTGCTCCTGCCCGGCGCCGCCGCCCGGCATTCCCATCGCTATGCTCATCAGATTTTCCAACATGGCGTTGCTCCTTTTTTTGTTTTTTTCTAAAACTTAGTCGTCTATCGGATCGACGGATTTCTCCGCCGGTCCCATCTTCGAAACCATAGCCCGAAACTGCGCAAAAGTTCCGTCGGCAATCGACTTTCTCATCTCGGACATAAATTCCAAATATCGATGCACATTATGCTGCGCCAGCAACCGGATCCCCAGGATCTCGTTGACGTTCAGCAAGTGCCGGATATAAGCGCGGCAAAATCGGCGGCAGGCGTAACAGGTACAACCTTCTTCGATCGGTCGCTGATCTTCCCGGTAGAGGCTCGCTTTCGCAGGAAAACGCCCTTGCCGGGTAAATGCCGTTCCATGCCGCGCCAACCGCGTGGGCATGACGCAATCGAACATATCCACCCCGCGCGCCACCGCTTCCGTCATTTGCTTGAACTCCCCCACCCCCATCAGGTAACGCGGACGGTCCGACGGCAGCGTGTCCACGCAACTCTCCACGCCGTGCCCAATCAATTCGTCCGGCTCGCCGACGCTGACTCCGCCGATGGCATATCCATCGAACCCGATTTCTTGAAGCCCCCGGGAGCACCGTTCTCTCAAGTCGGTATAAACCCCGCCTTGAACTATGCCAAAGACCAATTGCCCGTCTGCACGAGGCTGACGCGCACATAAGGCCGCCCATGCTAGGGTGCGATCCACGGCTTGGCAAGCGTAATCCCACGTACTTGGAAAGGGAGGACACTCGTCCAGCACCATGGCAATATCGGACCCCAATCCTCTTTGAATGGCCATCGCTTCCGCCGGACCAAGATAATGGCTGGACCCATCCACGTGCGACTGGAATCGAACGCCGTCATCGGTGATTTTGCGCAGCTTGGAGAGGCTGAAAACCTGATAACCGCCGCTATCGGTCAGAATCGCCCGGTTCCATCCCATGAACCGATGCAAGCCGCCGGATTTCGCCACAATGTCCACCCCCGGGCGGGCGTTCAGATGATACGTATTGCCCAGCAGAACCCGGCAATCCATGTCTTCGAGTTCGGTGGGCGAAAGGGATTTGACCGTAGCTTGCGTTCCCACCGGCATGAACACCGGCGTTTCCACCACGCCGTGTGCCGTTTGCAGCCGCCCCACCCGGGCCTTCGATCCTTCATCCTTCGCCAAAATTTCAAACGATCCTATTTTGTCCATAATCCTCTTCTATTCCATGAGAGTTCGTGCCGGTGACCAGGAAGCAGGGGGGGAGCAGTAATCAGTAATCAGTGATCAGTTGTCAGTAATCAGTGATCAGTTGTCAGTAATCAGTGATCAGTTGTCAGTGCCGAAACTTATCAACTAATTGATCTATATTCACTGATTACTGTCAACTGATTACTGTTTACTGATCACTGTTTACTGATAACTCTTCACTGATCACTGATCACTGTTCACTGCCCACTTCTCCCATACTTCCTCCGCAAAATGACATGCGCTCAGTCGGCTGCCGTCGCCAACTATCCGTAAAGCCGGAATTTCCTGCCGGCAGCGCGCTTCCGCCCGCGGGCACCGGGGATGAAACGGGCAGCCCGGAATCGATCCCGATATCGACGGCACATCGCCGCGTACCTGGCTGGAATCCTGCGGCTGCTTCCGGGCCTTGAGCGCCCGGTTCACATCCGGAACCGCCGAAAGCAAGGCGACCGTATACGGATGCGCAGGCTGCCGATACAACTCGTCGGAAGGTCCCGCTTCCATGATCCGTCCCAAATACATCACGACCACATCGGAGCAAATATACCGAACCACCGCCAGATCATGCGCCACAAAAAGATAGGTTAGGTTCATTTTCTGCTGAAGGTCCTTCAGCAAGTTCAAAATCTGTACCTGCACCGAGACGTCCAGCGCCGACACCGGTTCGTCCGCGACGATCAACTCCGGCTCCACCGCCAGCGCGCGAGCGATGCCAATCCGTTGCCGCTGTCCCCCGCTGAATTCGTGAGGATATCGCCCCGCATAGCCGGCCTCCAGCCCCACCGCTTCCAGCAATTCGCTTACCCGCGTCCTGCGCGTTTCCCGGGGACCGATCTTATGCACATCCAGCACTTCCTCAATCGCGCGGCCAATGCTCATACGGGGATTCAACGAGCCATAAGGATCTTGAAAGACCATCTGGGCTTTTCGCCGAAAGGCCTTTAGATCGACTCCTTTGAATGAAACGATATCGGCGCCGTTAAATCGAATGCTTCCCGCATGAATCGGCTCCAACCGAAGTATCGCCCGGCCCAGGGTGCTCTTTCCGCAGCCGCTTTCCCCCACCAGCCCCATGCACTGCCCTTTCGCCAATCGGAAACTGACTCCATCCACGGCGCGAACCTGGCGGAAGCTGGCGCCGTAATAAACTTTCAAAGCATCAACCTCTAACAGCGGGACAACACTCACGAGTCCCCGCCTTTCTGCCAAAAATGACACCTGACAATATGATCTTCTCTAACCGTCTCATCCGCGGGTTCTCGTTCCCGGCAAATCTCCGCGCAAAGCGGACATCGTGGATGAAACTTGCAGCCGGAAGGCATTCGCGCCGGATTCGGCACATGGCCGTCGATGCCTTTTAAATGTCCTGCTGACCCCTCCAATTTGGGCACCGCCTCCAATAACCCCCTTGTGTACGGATGCCGCGGATGTCCCAGCACCTCTTCCGTCGGGCCTGCTTCGACAATTCTTCCCGCATACATCACGTTCACGCGGTGCGCGCAGTCGGCCACCAACCCCAGATTGTGCGTGATTAAAATCACCGCCATGCCAAGTTGCCGTTGCAGGTCCTTCAGCAGTTCGAGAATCTGCAATTGAATCGTCACGTCCAACGCCGTCGTCGGTTCGTCGGCCACCAGCAGCCGCGGCCGACAGGCCAGCGCCATGGCGATCATCACGCGTTGCTGCATCCCGCCGCTGAGTTCGTGGGGATAGGCTCTGAGTTTTTGCTCGGGATCCGGCAAGCCGACCTGCTTCAACAACCGCACCATCTCTTCCGTGGTTGCCTGGTCCGGACGATGGATCTGCAACGCTTCGCGAAGCTGCCAGCCAATGCGAAAAACCGGATTCAGCGACTGCCCTGGTTCCTGGAACACATAGGAAATGTCCGCCCCCCGCAACCGGCGCAGTTCCTTCTCCCCCATCGACAACACATTCTGCCCGCCGAAAAGGACTTCGCCTCCAGCAAAGCGTCCGGGCGGCTGGGGAATCAGCTTGGCCAGCGCGAGAGCGGTCACGCTTTTGCCGCACCCGCTTTCGCCCACCAGGGCCACGGTTTCTCCGTCGCGCACATTGAAGCTCAGGTCATCCACCACCCGAAGCCCCTGCGCTCCGGTCCCGAATTCGATCTTCAGGCCGCGCACATCCAGTAATAAATCTCTTTCCGGCATTTCACTCCCAAATCGTCAATGAAAACCGTTCTTCAATATCGTTTCGGGAAAGCCTTGTCGAGCCAATCGACAGAATGTTTTAAACCACGACTGAACACGAATAGACACGAATGTGGGTGAGAAAAGTCGGGCGGCCAACCGTTTTCCCTGGAGATGAACCTGAAGCCGCTGTCTTAACGAGCAGCCCTGCTCATTCTTGAATCTTGAGACGTGCCCTTTTTTGGAGGGGCGCGCTCCGTCGCGACCGGAAGAAGAAGGTTCCGACAGAGCGGAACCCTCCAAAATCTTTAAGATCGTTTTTTGAATTATTCGGTAGACTGCGACTTAGAACAGATAAGCCGCACCCGCGCGCACGAAAAAGCCTTTGAGCGCGTTATCTTCCTCCAAGTCAACGTTCTCGCCATTCCGCAAAGTAATAGTGGGAGTAGACTTGGAAATATCGATTTGATAGCCGCCGCCAACAAACAAGCTCGTATTTCTCACTATTTCATAGTCCAGGTCGGCCGCCAAAAGCCCGATAAATCCGTTGTCCATGTCCACGTCATAGTCAAGCTTCACACTATCCACGATCTCGTTGTCATACCAGGTATCCACAAGGGCGCCCATCGTTTCCAATGACACATCCGAACTGATCATGACGTAGCGAAGCCCGCCTTCCAACGATAGGTTGAGTTTCTTCGCCAGCTCGAATTTGGCTACGACGGAACCGCCGAGAGGAAACATTTTTGCATCGCCCGAATACTTTTCGCCATAAATGAAGGCAAATCCGGAACCCCAGTCTTCCGCCGGATCGACCCGCAGCTCATCTTTCGCATCCCACTTCTGGACTCCGGCCGCCAAAGCCAGGCCAAAGTTCTTGTGGAGCCAATAAATCAACTTGGCTGATGCTCCATAGGCTTTATCAAAATAGAAGTCTTCACCTGGGAACAAATAATCGCCGTCGACTTTCAACTCAAATTTGGAAGCCGGCGCCGTTTTGGCGAGCTTTGCGCCTTGCACGCTTTTTTCCGTTTTGACGGTTTTATCGCTCTTTTCGACCTTGTCGATGGCATTGGTTTTCTCGCCAAAACTCGCGGCCGAACCAACCAATCCTAGGCTCAAACCAATCACGGTCGCAATCTCGTACGCTTTTCTCATTCACGATCTCCTTGTGGTATGTTGAATTTTCGAGCCGGGATAAATAGTTGCTCCCGTGGTTCTGCGCAAGGAAATTAAACGGTAGGGACGGCGCTCCGTCGCCGTCCGCTGTTGCGGCAGTGAAGGATGCACCCTATATATGGTCATTCGCCTTTTTGCTCTTTATTCTTTTTCCCTTGCCCTCTATGGTTAATCCATTGAATAAAGGAGGTTGGAGCATCTCTTATGGCGACGGTAATTTCGGTCCATTCCTTCCGTGGCGGAACCGGCAAATCGAATACAGCCGCCAATCTGGCCGTTCTGTTTGCCCGGCAAGGAAAACGCGTTGCGCTCATCGACACCGATATCCCCTCGCCCGGCGTGCATGTCCTCTTTGGCCTAAACCCTGGAACCGTCCGCCGGACGCTCAACGATTACCTCTGGGGCGAATGTCCCATTCGCGACGCCGCCCAAGAGATCACGGGCCTTTTCGAAGGCGCCCCATCCGCCGGACGACTCCACCTCGTCTCTTCCAGCGTCAATGCCGCCGACATCGCCCGCATGTTGCGCGACGGGTACGACATCAATCTCCTGGGCGAAGGCTACCGTCAGCTCGCGGTCGATCTCAACCTGGATATCCTGCTCGTGGACACTCATCCCGGCATCAACGAAGAAACGCTCCTGTCGATCGCTCTATCCAATTTTCTTCTCGTAGTCATGCGTCCCGACCATCAGGATTATCAGGGCACCGCCCTCACCGTCGATGTCGCTCGCGAATTGGAAGTGCCCCACATGGCCATTCTTGTCAATAAAGCGCCGCTGTCCCTCGATCCGGAACGCATCCGCCAGACCGTTGAGACCACCTATA
This sequence comes from Lentisphaerae bacterium GWF2_57_35, assembly GCA_001804865.1. GTDB lineage: Bacteria > Verrucomicrobiota > Kiritimatiellia > CAIQIC01 > GWF2-57-35 > GWF2-57-35. Next base: position 179,177 of record MHBK01000033.1, on the reverse strand, counting down.
AATGTCCCGTCGCTGCCGTGATTCCCCATTCCGACGATCTTATGACCCTGGCAAGTCAGGGCGTTTTTGTCGCCAAGTATCCTCAGCATCCCATCACCCGCCAACTTGAGAAAGTTGCAGCCCTTCTGCTTGAGTCGGAGGAAGCGTAATGCGCATCGCCCGCTTCGATGCCGCCAGTCTGCGCTTCTCTTTGATCGTCGCCTGCATCTATGGCATTGCCAATGTACTTTCCGGCAATGCCTACCTGCCCGGCTGCACGTTTGCCGAACTGCGCCCGCAAGTAGTCCTGCCCATGTTTGTTGGCGTGCTGTACGGACCCTTCGCCGGCTTCATTAGCGGCGCGCTCGGCGACATGCTCGGCTATGCGATTTCCGGAAAAGGCTTTCTGTTCGCCCCCATCTGGAGTCTTGCCAACGGACTGATGGGCGCGATTCCCGGTTTCGCTACGGCCTGGCACGTGACTCCGATCGCGCGCATGCGCTCCTTCGTCAAGCTGCAAGTCCTGCTCATGCTCGCCAGCAGCGCGCCCTTTGCCATCGCCACCGGATACGAAGCGGCCACCGGAGCTGCGCCTCCCGCTGTCGCCCTCTTCCACCTTTTTCTTCCGATCTTCATCACCGACCTGCTCTGGGCGTTTCTCCTCATTCCGCCGTTGCTTTACGCCCGGCGGTTGCTCCGCGTCGACATCGAAATCCGCACCCTGCTGGCCATCCACTATCTTCTTCTGTTCACGGTCATCGCCACCTGGCTGGGCGGTGTTCTGGTTTCTTCCGATAATAATTTTTCCATCGTAAAACTCTATCTGCTGGGCTGCGTCACGGTTCTGATCCTCGTCGTCGGACTGGCCTTCTCCCTGCTGCTCTCGCGGCAGATTACCGCCCCTGTCATGTCCCTCGCCGAACTCGCCCGCCGTGCACGCGACGGGCAGTATCCCGAGGCCGCCGAGTTCAACCCTCTCGCGGGACGCTCCGACGAATTCGGGCTTCTCTCCGGTTTGTTTCGCGACATGATGGACGCCGTCCGGACTCGCGAACTCGTTCTGCGCAAGAAAATAGACGATCTGACGATCATTATTGATCAATCGAAGCATCAGGCCGATCTGGCCCGCATCACGAGCGCCGACCACTTCAAAGATCTCAAAGCCAAAGCCCGCGCCCTGCGCCAGGGCCTGGAGCAACCTGCTAAAACGGAGAAAGCCCCCACATGAGCAATGCTTCCCCCGGAAAGAAAATCGGAGCTATTCTCACGAATCTCGTCCAATCCTCGCGCCTCGCCCGGCCCGCAGGCGCCGAACCCGATGCCGCCTTACTGCCGACCACGCTGGGCGAACCGCTCATCGAACAACCGGACTCTTCCTATCACATCGACCTCTCGCGGCTGCGCCTGTTCAGCGGCTTACGATCCTTTACCGGGCATATCGCTGCGCAGGTCCTCGAACAAACCCGCACGACGTCCTCCGACTTGCTGCTCCAGATTCCCATCGATAGCGCCTTGACCCCCGAACTGGCTGCTCTCGGCGCCTCGCACCTGCTGCTCTACGTCCGCGCGTCCGCCGCCCGCGTCCTGGCCCCATGCGCCGAATCGCTGCCGGCTCAATTGCTGGCCTTGTTCGGCGCCCTGCGAACGCCCGCCTGGGCCGAGCTGCTTTTTCCAAAAGATCCCAACCAACTGCCGGTTGCGCTCCTGTTCCCGTTCGATGCCTCTCCCGCTCCTTCCCCGTATTTTCTGCTCATCGAACACGACCCATCCGCCCATTTTTTACGCCTGACCATCGAACTCACGGCCGACACCCGGCTCAATCTTAAACGCATTCCGCATCGCATTGTAAAAGACATCGCCCAACGCCACTATCGCGCCGATATGGCCTCCATGGCCGAACAGCTCGCCAACGGGGTGCATCGTGAATGTGGAAACCAGCGCCGGGAGCTGACCGAAATTCCCGCGCGCCTCCCGCCTCTCTTCGAGCGCCTCATCGAAGGCGGCCTGCCCCGGCTCGCCGGCCTGACCATCCGCTGGCCCTCCAAGCTTGCCGAGAATCTCCAAACTTCCGAGCCGCCTCTGCAAGCCACCCTCACCCGCGTGTTGGCGTTGCTCGAAGACGATACCGCCCTCCGCGTTCTGGCCCGCGGGCGACTCATCGCGATCGCCGACGGCGACCGCCGCGTTTACCTCGACATCTCCCGTCATGGCGCGGCGCTCAATATCAGCCTGGACACCCCTCGTCCGCCGCCCGACACCCAACGACATCTGCAGCGGCTGCCGCGCCTCGATGCGCGCGTCCGGCAAACCGATCCGCATGCCCTCGCCGGCGCCCGCATCCTGCTCATCCATCATGCCACCACGGAAGTTCTAGGCCTCATCAAAGCCTTGCAGAAGACCGGCGCGGAAGCCATCACCACCTTGTTCGTGCGCTATCGCGGCGTCATTCCTCCCGCCTATATCGAAGACATGCTCAGCCTGCCGGCCGAATCCCATGCCTTCCACGCCTTGCAGGACAACTTTGGGCAACACCTGAAACCGTCGTATCACCTGAGCCGACAACTTTCGCCCATCGCCCATCTCGAACCCCTGGAAGCCGAACTGCGCCGACGCCGTCCCGACTATCTCGAAGCCATGCGCATGGCCGCTCTGCACCTCATGCTGCTCGAACTTCGGCAGGCGCGCCGTCGCCACCAACGACTGTTAATCATCGAAGATGGCGGCTATCTCGCGCCTCTGCTCAACCAATGGTGCCTTGAAGGACGCCCCTTCTCCGCCGCCCTCGACAGCGGCGCCTTGGCCCCATCGCCGGACGATCCACCGCCCGAGTCTTCGCTCCGCGACGATCTCGCCCCGCTACTCCCATTCACTATCGAGCACACGGCCAACGGTTATTACGCCCTGCGCGACGTCCAGCAACGGCATGGCGCTCTCGCGATACCAGCCCTCACCATCGCCACCTCGCACTATAAAAACAACGCCGAAGCCGAAGCCTGCGCCTTCAGCCTATTCGAAGCCGCCGAACACATCCTGAGCGCCGGCGGGCGCACGTCCATGAATCGGAAAATTCTGATCCTGGGTAATCGGGGCAACATTGGGCGGCACCTCTTTCGCATTGCCGGCCAACGCGCCTCTCATGGTTCTGCCATTGGCCTCGATCTGTGTGTCCCCGACGGCGCGCCCGGCGAATACGCCGCCTTCCAACAAATCCCCCTCGAAAGCCGCCGCGCTCTCGACCTCATATTGGGCGTTATCGGCGAAAGCGTTCTGCCTCCCGCTTTTCTGGAAGACTGGCTCCTCCACGGCCAACCCGACGCGCTATATCTGGCTAGCGGCTCCACCAAAACCAGCGAATTCGCCCAACTGTCCGAATGGTTGGAAACGCTAGCGCAAACGCCCAATCCCGTTCTTGGCGGGCAGCCGGTCGCCTTGGAAACCGAACGAATCGTCGATCCCCAGACCGGCCTCGCCCAAGGCCACAGCATCGCCATTCGCGGCCTTCCCGACGGACGCGAGAAAACCATCCACCTGCTCGGCGACGGCATGCCCCTCAACTTCCTCTACTACGGCGTCCCCGGCGAAATCATCGACGGCGTCTTCGACGAACTCTACCACCTGCTCCTGACCGCCCATCAGGCCAAAACACCCTACCCCGCACTCATCCACGCCTTGGACCAAAACTTCCATTTTCCAAAATGTTAGATTTGCGTTTGGCGCTGAAAGAAGCCGCCGCACAGCGTTTTCGTCATTCCGCCTTTTTGTCGCCGATCGTAAAAGCGCAAGCACCGCTTTGCAGAGCATAGGCCTTCTCCAGCAAGGCCTCATGAGATAAGAACAGGTCTTCCTGCGGAACCCCCGTAACAGCCATCATTCGCCTCTCCGCCTCCGCCTGGGCTTCCAGCGTTCCATCTGCGAGAATGTGTTGCACATCCACTCCCCGTTTTGACAACTGACGGGAAACCATGAGCATGCGATGGCAGGAAATGGGATCTTTTTCCGAGCACATCAAAGCAATCCGATATGCTTCAGCGCCGTGAATAACCCGGTTCAAGCCGTCGAGGAAAAAGGGCCGAAGCACCACCCGATCAAACTGAACCTGCCCAGCCTCGAAGCAACTTGGATCGGCCGGCCGGCCGCCCAGGGCGTCACCCATGAATACGTATTTAATATCGGCTTGCCGCAAAGCCGCACGCAACGGCTCGCGGTTAAAGTGCGGGAAAATCCGACTGAACGGAGCCGACCGCACATCGGCAATCACGTCAATGCCCTGCACCTCCAAAAGCCGGACAAATTCCGCGAAGGAATGATTCGAATGGCCGATGGTGTAGATGCAATTACCCAAGCAACACGCCATTATGACGAGGCCCTCTCCCCTTACGGACTGTTGGTTGACTCCACACGCAGAAACAGCTGAGAATCAATGTCTGTTGTGAAGATAGAGGTTAGGCGTCCTCTCCCTGGAGTAAAAGTGGTATACAGGTTCGTCCAATTGGCCATCAGATTGGTCGTTCCTTGCACCCTATAAGACCGACCGGTGATTGTCTGGCAGCAAAGGGATATGCCTTGTAAACGCGTAGCGATTCCAATGGACTCGGGAATTTCCGGATCGCCCGCAATCATGCCATTGTCATACGCAACGCTAAGGGCGCTGGTTGATAGGGTACCGGATGCTTTGATCCAGTAATAGCCGATCATTCCCGGAGTGATTTCGCTATCTAGATAATTTGTCCAAGCGACGCAATCTGCTATTTTTTCAACGCCAACCGTTGAGCTGGAATCGTTCCACCACACTTCATACCAGTCCGAGCCGTCTACCGAAGCCCAGTTAACCCCTACTCCATTGGGAACTGTTCCGTAAGAAGCCATGACACTGCTGGGTGGCGACAGCATCAGAAAGCCTGATTCAGATTGGCTAATTAAGCCTGCGCCCACTTGGTTCTTCGACTTGACCCAGTAATAAAAGCGATAGCCAGGAACAGCCACTATGTCCGCGTAATTCGTCGAAGCATTCCAAAGCGCAAGCCATCCCGCCCCGTTGGTTGTGTCAAGTGTATGCCGCCATACCTCATACGCCTCTGCGCCAGGAACACTACTCCAGCTAAGGGTAACTCGATCGGTAAATACTCCGTCAGAGGCCACCAATCCAAGAGGAGCAGGCAAACCGCAATATCCGAAGTTAGGAGTACTGAATGTTCCTGAAGTGATGGAATTGGTAGCACGTACCCAGTAGTAATTGCCTTGGGTAGCCGTAACCGTGAAATCAATATAAGGAGACGTCGATGCGTTCCCCAACAATCCAGCCAACTCGACATCATTGGATGGGCCTCGCCAGAGTTCGTACCCCTCGGCAAGAATGACCGGAGCCCAAGTCGCCATGACGCGATCCGTATAACTTCCATCCGTTGCGGCAAGCCCTGTGGGCGCTGGCAATAAAATCTGCGGACCGGCTATCACGCCTTGGGGCGGCCAACGAGATTCAAGCCCATGATCATCCAGATGATAGAAATAATAGGAATGGGCTCCTTGGCTCAACAAGCCTTTCTCAAAACGGAATACGCCGTTGGAAGCCTCGCCAGACGATAAAGACATGCCATATAAAGAGCTATCCAAACAGACATAGTTCGTTCCATGGCCATCTTCGGCAGATCCGTCCCAACTGACTTCAAAGCCAAAAACCGTCGAGGTTTCCCCTATCAGTGGAGATACCCCGCCATCCGATAATCCCCACGCGGAGACGACAACGGGACCTGTCGCGTTTCCGGTCGAGGGCCAACGATAAAACAGGCCGGAAGAATCATAAAACTCGAAGTGATACAGGTGAACGCTCTCATGCCAATTCGTACTTAAGCTAAAGTAGCCGTTGGTGACAATCCCCATCGCCAACGACATAGCATGTGGAGACCCGTCGATCACAGCAACTGAACTGGTTGGAGGTAAAGCCGAACAGTATTCAATATAATGTCGAAAGAATACATTGGTGCTCCCAACCCATGGCGAAACGCCTCCATTCGACAAACCAGTAAAACCTGTTTCATGATATTCATATGCGCCAATATCATATCGAGTAATGCCATCATGATCTCCATCGACCGGACGAAAGGACGAATCCAAATCGTCACTCGGAGCATCACAGAAAGTGCCGGCATCGATACAGGGAGAGTTACTGCTAAGACGGTAATCACCGGTCGGATAATTACGAAAGACAGGATCTGCACCAACCAATCCCAGATAGTTGGACGTCAAACCGGGAATGCAAGAATGCGAAATCGTCATCCTGTTCCCTTCCGCAAAAAAATTGGCCTGAGCTGGTGCTGTATTGGACGCAACAATAACATTTGCCAGTGTTCCACCAACGCAATACAGGCCACCGGCTGTCGCAAAGGAGCTGTTTTTTACTATCGTCAGGTTGGCTAGCACACCATTTGATAAGTAAACACCACCACCAAGACTGGAGTCATAATCAGTCCGATTCTCCATAATCAAACAGTTTTGGGCCTTTCCATTTTCCATAAATAACCCGCCGCCATAACCTGGACCGGTCTGGTAGGGTGCGCATGAATTACCCCTGATGATGCACTGTTCGATTAGTCCGCCCTTGGCATAAACTCCACCCCCCCATATCGGGCCATACGAATCACGAACGGAATTGTATTCAATGGTGCTATCTCTAATAACCCCACCCGCCTCGAGAAAAATTCCACCGCCTTGGCGGTCGAAAACATTGCCGTTGTGACGGGATACTTCATTAGCCTGAATCAGACAGCTTTCAACCACGCCCGTGTACAACACGACACCACCGCCAAAATATTCACTCCAATTACTACAAATAGTGCTTTGCCGTACGGTCCCCTCATGGATAACTATTCCGCCAGAATTTCCATTCTTGATTGTGAAGCCCTCCAAGAGGGCTGAACCATGTTGGAGGGTAAAACAACGATTACTGGATTTGCTATCGAAGATGGTGACATTCGCTCCATTCATGCTCTTGATCTCAATGGCATTCGTAACAGCTATCTCTGGACATATCGTATAAGTTCCGTTTGTGATCAGGATCGTGTCGCCGGATCGTGCTGTCGCCATCGCACTATAAAGATCACGAGCCGCCGTGGACCAACTCGTGTAAGGAGAGAGCGGATTGAGACTATTTATGTCCACATAATGCGTAGAAGCCACGGCAATCGACGATGAAATCACTGTAAAAAAAATTACCAAGCCGAATCGATAAACAACTGGTCTGTGTTTCATAATCTCCTCTATCAGAAAGCCCACAGTAATACAGGGATCAGTCTTTGCTACGCTGTAATTTTCTGCCGGTGCTTATTATTCGCGCCCTCCAAAGCGGCTCCATACGGGTATAATTTGGCTGGCTGAAAGACGGGAATAAAGTATGGATAAAAGCTTGTTTCATCATAGCAGTGCTCATTCATTCAAGCCCTCATCCCTCCTCGAGAATGCGTCAGAAACAGCCTAAGTAAAGCATTGAAACTTATACAGAAGCGTATGACACAAGGCAAGCGAAAAGGCGAAAGAGTGAAGAGAAGAAGAGAAACCCATGACCACAAATCCATTCGTGCGTATTCGTGGTTAAAAAATTCTTCTTTATCTTTGTGAATCCGTGTTCATCTTTGGTTGCGTCTTCCTCTGTACAACCGTCTCGCTGCGGGGGAGAACAGGGCGTTAGTCTTTGACCTTGGTAAAGATCAGAGGTTCCACGAAGAGTTCGGGATGACTCTTGTTTTGTGCGATGGCGTCGGCCAGTTCGGCGGAGGTCTTGATATCTTTATCGACGACGTCCGTATTCAAGAGGTTGACGGTCAATTCATCCCCTTTGATGGAATAGGCGGACACCTGGTACACCCGGTCGTCGTCCGGCAAATTACCGGCCGCGTTGCCGATCCATGTGAGTTGGACCAGCTTTCGTCCTGCACACTCGACGAGACAAGCCCGGGCGAACATCGCGCTGTCCGAGGCGTTCTGCGGGTAAGCAACCATGTATTCCTTAGCATCGAGCGGAAGGACCAGCAACCGTTCCGTTTGATGATCGGCCTTGGTGCGCGCCCACAAGCCCACCATCTGATGATCGATTTCCAACGAAGGCTTGTCCACGAGCGGTACGGTATAGTCACACGAAGCCAGCAACGCACATCCAGCCAAAATCATTAGGATTTTCATCATCTTGCTCCTTGCATCAGGTTGATTGCGAACGGGTCGTCTCCTTGTCATCGAACACCCGACACAGTATATCGTGTGGGCTCAACACGTAAATCATATCCTTCGCGACGGAGCGGCCAAGGCACATCCTAACAAAGCGCATCAGGCTTTTACCGACAGCGAATAAGAGCTTCCCTGATTCTCCGATTCCGCGACGTTCCTCATACTAATTGTACAAGAGCGAACCAAATTTCGAAATGTGATCGAGAGGGGCTGGCGAATGATACAGACCATCATGAGGAAAGACCGCACCTATCTGTCGAAATATATCTTGGTTGGATCTGTTCTGAAAATCAGCCTGCTGCTGGGGTTGCTGATCGTAAATGGCAGTCGGTCGCTGTACGCGCAGGAGTTGGCGATATCCTATGGCCAGACACGTGGAATAGGCGGCGATCATAGCGCCACATGGTCATTGGATTTGAAGTATCCGTTGGCAAAACACTTCATGTGGTCGATCGGGTACCTCAATGAGCTGAGCATTCGCGGTCGTCATCGCGATGGATTTCTATCCCAGGCATGGATCCATCAGCCCTTTCTGCGAGATCGGATCGATGTCTCGGCGGGGATCGGGCCGTATTTCAGCGACGACACGCAATCGTACAAAGGGGAGTCCGAAATCGAATATGCGCCGGGTTACGTGGCCAGCTTGGCCTTAAGCTTCCACATCACCGAGCCTTGGGTGCTGCGGCTTTCATATAATAACGTTCAAACGACCAGTTATGATAGCGATGGATTGCTGCTGGGGCTGGGGTATCTCCTGCCCAACGGCCAATCCAATCGCCATACATCCGCCTTCTCGCTTCAACCGTCGAAAAGACCTCGTCGCCGTAACGAAATTTCGGTCTTCCTCCTTAGGACTTTTATAAACGTTACAAGCACGCCCAGAGCCTGGGGGGGCGCGCTGGAGTATCGAAGGTCTCTCGGAGCGCATCTGGATTGGACTACAACGCTGATCGATGAAGGCGATGCCGAAGCGATCCATCGACGCGGGATCCCAACACAGCTTTGGTTGACCGATGCCTTTTTCAGAGAGTCGTTCTCTCTGGGCGCCGGATTAGGACCGTATCTGCATCAAGAAGACTCCAACGGATCCGATGACTTTCATGTTGCAGCACTGGCTTCCGCAACCGCTTCGTATCGCTTTTCAAACCAATGGGCCGTCCGATTTATTTTTAACCGGGTTGTGGGCGATTACCAGCTCAATGCCGACGTGCTCATGCTCGGGCTGGGGCGCCGATGGGGTCCGGGGCGTTGAAGAGGGGGCCGCGAGGTCGCGGCCCCGACATCCGTTACTGCGCCGGAATCACGCGCAACCGATAGAATCCCGACTCGGGTCCCGCCGGAATCTGCAGAGTGCTTGTGGCTGTCGCAGGCGACGAGTTGGTGCCAACGCACCTCCAGGCGCCCGAGGCGAGATCCTCGGTGAACATCAGGTACTGCGAAACATTAGTGCCGCCCTGGCAAACGAAGAGGGCGTTCAGGGCTTGGAGGTCCACCTGTAAAATGCGCAGCGACGAGTTGGGGTCGGACGGCAATGTCCCGGCACGGAATTCATCCTGGTTGGACAAGCCGTCGCCGTCGGAATCGGTCGCCGCATCGGTCGCATTGGTCGTATCCAATCCATACTGAAGTTCCCATTCGTCCGGCATGCCGTCGTTATCCGAGTCTTGGGCCGACGCGGCACTGGCGGTCACGACGATCGAGACCTGGATAAGATTCGTCGGCGAAGAAGAATCATTTGAAAGGATCGCGATGCGATGGCTTCCGGCAAATCCGGCCGGCAATTCCCACGCACTGAAACAGGCGGTGATGTCCAGGCTGCTGCCCGGCAAAACGGTTCCATATTCCGGCCAGGCGCGCAGCCAGCCGGGGCCATCCTGTGGCGCATTTTTCACCCAGAGCCCACTCGCAACGAGGTCCGTATGACCGTCGCCGTCCACGTCCGCGAGGACTGGATCGGCAGCCTCCCACGGAACCAGCGGCGTTACGGAATGCGCGCGCCAGCCGATCGTCGCGCCCGCTTGTCGTTCCCACCAGACGCCCGGACACAGCAGGTCGTCGTCGCCATCGCCATTCATATCGCCCACCACCAAGTTTCCCCACGGCGCCTCGACGCCGGCGTTGGTGTGTACCGCCCAATCGGCGCCTAGATTCTCCCACCAGACAAGCTGTCCACAGGCCGTTACGACATCGAGGTCGCCATCGCGATCGACATCCGTCGGAAGCGGTTCGATGCCGTCGCTGCTGTTGTAGCTGCGCAAGCCCCAGCCCTCGTTCGCCGCCTCGCGATTCTCCAGGAAAAAGATCCTGGATTCGCCGGTTCCGTGAAGCGCCCAGGAGAGGTGTCCGGCGATATCCAAATCGCCATCAAGGTCCTGGTCGAACAAGCGGAGATTACGAATGCTGTTGATTTGCGCTCCTGTGTCGTGCTCGACCCAGGTCGAGCCGTCCCCGGCGGCATTTTCGATCCAGTAGATGGCGTACAGCACAATGCCATAGGCGCCGCCCAGCGACCGGGCGCCGACAAAGTCCACATCGCCGTCGCCATCGACGTCCCCGGCGGTTGCGCGATAAAGTTCGCCGGTATACGACTGGAAGGTCCAGGCCAGACCTGCTCCGTCCGTGTTTTCCCACCAGGCAAACCGGGAGTCCGACGAGCCGACCAGGTCCATGTCGCCATCGTGATCCACATCTTCCACATGGTTGGGCCGGGCGCTGCCGTATGTATCGATGGCGGCGGAACGGATCGTCCAATTTCCTTCCAGCAAGGTCCACCAATCAAGTCCGGAAGCTCCGGGATGGATGACCGGGAAATCGGTGTGGCCATCCTGATCGATGTCCAGGGCGCACGACGCCAGCCACTCGCCCTCGAATTCAGGCAGCGGACGGATCGCGAGGAAACCGGTTCTTCCAGGCGCCACGGAGAATTCCAAGGGCGCTGTTCCGGTATTCTGAATCGTTACGGTGCGTTCAACGCATTGGCCTTCTTCAACCGTTACCGCCGGCAGCGTGGCGGGGTTCGCCACGATGTGCGGATTGAATTCGCAGGTCACATCGATCGAAACCGGAACCGGCGTAATGGAGGTTGCCGGATCGTTGGCGGAGATCCGCAACGATGCCTCGTCGTAAAAGCTGCACGGCAGATACGCCGCATCGAACAAGACGTCGACCGACATGCTCTCGCCAGGGAGCAACTGCGCGGACGCGGGCAAAAAGGAAACCCAGCGGACAGTCTCTTCGTTTTTCCACCACGCCGCCTCGCCATAGCCAGCACCCGTCAACGCGGAAACATCGAGCCGTCCGTCGTGATTGAAATCGCCGAACCCGACATCGTCCACGATGCTGGAATAGCTCGCAATTTTCCGCCGGGTCCAGGTCTGCCCGGCGCCATCGCGATTTTCCCACCAATCGAATTCCCAGCCGTAGCTGGCGGCCACATCCCAATCGCCATCCTGATCCACGTCCGCAAGCCGGGCGTTGTAGGTGGGCGTAGCGTCCTCGCTGATGGCATGTTTCACCCATTCCGAACCCGCGCCCTGGGTATTCTCCCACCAGGTCAGATTGCCGCCGCCCGACGAGGAGTTGGCAAAGACATCGATATCGCCATCGTGATCCATGTCGATGACGCGGATGTCGGTTCCAGAACGGAAGCTGGCATCGACCACCTGTCGCGGCCAATCGTTGGTGTTTCCGGTTTGATTCTCCAACCACAAGACGCGATAATTCCAATAGTCCGCAGCGGCCACATCCACATCGCCGTCGCCATCGACATCTCCCATGTCCAGCGTTTTGAATTCGTTGCTGGACGTGCCGTGAAACAGCGTGCGAGAGGCCCAGGAAGTTCCCTGCCCGTCGACGTTTCTCCACTCGACCAGTTGCTTGTCGATTCCCACGGCCAAAACGTCAGGGCTTCCATTCCCATCCATATCGCCCACGGCCATGGCATCCAGGTAATTACAGGGTCCAATCGTGTGAAGAATATGCCCGGACGCCGTGCCGTTGCTGTTTTCCCACCAGACGAGCCCATCCGTCAGGGCGCCGCAAACCAGATCCATATCGCCGTCTTGATCCATGTCGGACGAAGCCAGGAACTGCGGATATTCCATCTGGGTGGAGATGGTGTGCTGCACCCAACCGGTTCCCCCACCCCGATTCTCCATGAGCAGAACATCGCCGTTGTAATAGGCCACATACGCATCCGCATCGCCATCGCCGTCCACATCGGCCGTCGCCATAAAGCGAGGATTCATGTGATTTGTGGAGATCACGGTTTTCTCGATCAGACTCGAGGCGCCAGCCGTCGGGTTAGTCACGGCCAGGTCGATGCGAAAGTTGAGCAGGTTGTCGCCGGCATTCCGGACTGTGAACTGGCGCTGAGTCGTCTCTCCTTGTTCAACCGTGATATGGGCCAGTGCGGATGGGACCACGGCGACCGTACCCGTGCCGAAGGGATTAATGGGTCCGAAATACGCCGTATCGACATAAAAAGCGCCCGGGTAAGCGACACCTGAAAGGTCCACCACATAATGGGCGACGCTGGCGCCTGCCGGCGCCGTAAAGCTCCAATGGGTTGAAGTCCATTGCCCATAAGGAATGGATGCCAGACTCTGGCTGTCCATCGAGATCATATGGTGTTCAGCGTCATACCACTCCACCTTGAGCAGCGACGAAGCAGCCGACCAGTTGTTATCCTTGAAAAACCGTGCGCCGACAATGTACGTCTGCCCCTGCACCACGTTCACTCGCTGCCAAAAGCCGCCGTACACGGCGCCGTTCCAGCCCCCCGGCATCACCATGGAAAAATTTGCGTCGTAAGCGTTCCAGTTCACGCAAAGGATTCCACCCCAAGTTCCTCCTCCGTCATTATCATCCCACTGATCGGCCGAACTAACTACTTGCCCAAGCGTTTCGAAACTTGCATTTCGCAGCAGATTGTCGGCCAGCACGGCCTCCCCGCTTGCGACCAGAATGACCGCCGCCATAATACGATGGTAAGATAAACGCATACCGAATCTCCCCTAGTTAGATATCCATTAACTAATAAAGCAGTATGTTACGGGTATCATTTATGGATGTTTTCGTCAATTCCTTATGTGCATTCTGTGATCGTTTTTTAGGTATCTTCGCATTTGCCTTCAGGTGGACCGCCCGACTATCCAAGTTTTCAAATCGTTGGAAACTTATTTGTATTCTTGCAAATGACGAATAGTTACCTAAATTAGTAGGCCGGTTCCGTTTCCATTGAATGAAAAGGAGGATTGGATTTGCACAATAAAGACGGCGTCAACCTCGGTTGGCCATCCTCGATTCGTTTCCGATCAAATATCGTCATACCCTGCTTGATGACAAGGAGTGTTTTGCCATGATTCTCACAAAACGATACGAATACATGCCCTTCGAGAAAATCAAGCTGCACCCGGACATTGGAAATCATCGCATTCTGAACAACGAAAAGGCCCTTCATTACGAGAAGGATATCCTGCAAAACGGTCTGCTGGAGCCGTTGATGCTCTGGGAGAAGAACCCAAACGAGCATTACCTGATCGGCGGATTCCACCGGATGACGGCGATCCATGCCATTCGGAAGAAACACCCCGGCTATTTCGATCGGGTGGATGTACGCATTGTAGCCGGCGATCTTGACGAGATGAAAGCGTTGAATCTCAAACTCAACGCCGATCGCGTGGAAACAAAAATCACCGACTATTTCCAGGTGGTCACCGACCTGAAAAAAGCCAATTGGACGGTCGAAAAAATAGCGGAGTTTCTGGATAAAACCGTGACTTGGATTGAGGAAATCATCCGCTATGTGCCCAGTATGCCCGGCGAAATCCGCCTATTGCTGGAAGAGGGAAGGATATCCTGGAATCGGGCCAGGGAAGTTTGCCGCGTGGTGCAATGTGCCGCGCCGGGCGACGAGAAAAAAACGTTGGAACGCGAACTGAACAAGCTTAACGGTCCGAGCGAAGAGCGGCCGGCGCGCAAGCGTTGTTTGACGTTCCGCGCCGCCAAGTCGAGACTCAAGAGCGCGCTGCAAGCCACAAGAAATGGCACCTATTCGATTTCCACGGAAGATCTGTTGTCCCTGGTGCTCTTACTGGAAGGCAAACATTTTACCGAGACGGACATTGAAAAAGTCCGCCAAAAGTTTCCCATGTTGCTGGATGGGTTGGCCGCAAAGTCCTGATGCCGCCCTAATCGAAGTCCCCTTGTCCGTGGGGCTCCTTCTGACACGGGAAGAATTGCCCCACGATGGCAAGGCGTCCCACGGATAGAAGAGTTTTTCCGGGCTAAGAGATCGGCCTAAAAAGGCCCCTCCTTCACACAACCTCGTCCATCGCCCAGGGCATCCTTCTGAGCGGGAGAATTATCCAGCCCTTCAAACAATAGGTTCTCCAGAGCCTCCTCGGGTTCATGCGATGTCGGCTGAGCCGAGCGATCCTTTGCCGGCACGGTCAAAAATGGCCGGTCCCGGCGTCCGAGTCGCAGTTGAGTTTTGCTCTGAGGGTTGTCCGAGTTCACAATTGCTGCGCACACAGGGCGACGATGCCTTCATCGATCATGGATTTGCGCTGGGTGAAAGCTTCGAGCAAAGCCAGCATGCAAAGTTTGTTGATCTGCCGGCAAATGCCGCCGGAGGCTTGGTGAATGGCTTCAACGGCCTTCCCATTGAACAACACGGCTTCCCGGCCCGATACCAGCAGGCGGAACTTGATGTATTGCTCGCAGTCCTCTTTTTTCAACGGCAGCAATTCGCTGCGCAGATACATGCGGCTGCGCAGCGATTGATAGCTCGGATGTTCCAATCGTTTTAAGAAACGCTGCTCTCCGAGCAACAGGCAGGTGGACAACTTGCGTTCGGCCATCTCGATATTGCTGATGGTCCGCACCATGTGCAGGCTTTCCGCGCTCAGGAAGTGACATTCATCGACGATAATGACCAGCTTTCGGCGCAGATCGCACAACTTGACGATATGATCCTGCAATTGTTTCAGCAAATCCTGGGCGGACAGCAGGGTTGAGCTTGGCGACACGGGAAGGTTTAGCTCCGACAGGATTTCCTTGATCAAGGCCGTCTTGCTCATATTCGGACTGACCAGCACCAGGATGGTCTGATAATGCGACGGGTCCAGCTCCTTCAGCAGCATTTGAGACACCAACGTCTTGCCCGTGCCGCTAAGGCCGGTCAAAAGAGCCAACGAGATGTCGTGCTCGATCGCCAGCATCATCCGGATGTAAGCCTGGTCATGGATTTCGGTTTTAAAGAAAAACGCCGGATTGACGGAGTCGGCAAACGGATTGGTCTCCAGGCGGAAGTACGAAAGAAAATCGTAATGAGAAAGAGGCTGCGCCGGGGCCGGCCTGGCTTGGGCGCCCAGAGGCGGTTGTGCGGTCAGCAAATCCAGCAAATGATCCGAACCGGTCATCCCCTCGACGCCTTTCAGGCCGGCGGCCAAATGAACCAACGGAGGCGCTTCGTTCGCGACGCCTTTTCCCATCATGGCTCGATATTCACTTCCTAGCATAATTCTCTCCCCACCCTTTCTTGTACGGCTTGCGATGGAAATCCTTGGTTATTTCCATCTTTGTTACGACGCTTCTTCCGCGGCAAAATCTCCGCAAAAAGTTTTGCCGATACTTCATGAAACAACAGGGTGTTTGGCGCGGTCGGATGCGACAGCACGAGCGGGCGTCGAGCCTGATACGCCTGCTCGACCGCTGGGTCGCGCAGCAAGTGTCCAAGATATTGGGGCGTATAGGCCAGGAAACGCTGGGTGCAGGAGCTGATGTTGTTGAAAACGCCCAGCGATTGCTGGAGGGTGTCGACTTGGTTGATCAGGAAATGGATTTGTCCGCCGCACTGGGCTTGGCGGGCGACCTTGACCACGCCATAGGCGTCCAATACGGAAGCCACATTGGGCGTTGCCACGACGACAATTTCATCGGCCAGGCGGAGAAACTGTACGACGCCGTCGGCGATGCCCGCAGCGGTATCCATTAGAATCAGATCGAACTCGAACGCCAGCCTCTCCAGTTCCCGGGTCAGAAAAGCCAGGTATTCCCGGTTCAGATTGGCCAATTCGGAAACGCCGGCGCCGCCGCAAAGGATCTTGATGTTGGCCGGCCCCTCCGCCAGGGCCTGGGTCATGGTAATCTTGCCGGCCAGCACATCCAGGACGGTTCCTTGGGGTTGGATGCCTGTCAGGACATGCACATTGCCCAGGCCCAGATCCGCATCGAACACCATCGTACGCAATCCCCTTTGCGCCGCGGCGATGGCCAGATTGACCGTCACGGTGCTTTTCCCGACACCGCCTTTTCCACTGGTGACCGCCACCATTTTCACTTTTTTCCGGCGCTCGGAAAACAAGTGGCCGTAGAAATGACGCACCTCGGAAACCGAGAGCTTTTGCTCGGTCATCAACCGATGGAGTTGCGAAAGGACCGAAACCTGGTTGGCATCGAAGTAGGAACCGCGCAGATCGAGTTGCTTGAGTTTGAAGTAATCGTGGAATTCGTTTTCGAGATACCGGATCTTGCTTTCCTCGATCCCGGTGAGGAGCGCGACATCGTGAAGACTATGAAGAGACTCACGGCTGACCACGTCGTGGACTCCCTATGCTGATGATGAACGGCACTCTCATTGAATAATCACATCTCCTTGTGACAACCGCAGATGTTAAGGCTTCCGACCGGGAGTCGTCAAGAGTCGCGGCAGAATGTTTTTCGATTAGATCCGGCCAAACTTCCGGTTGAGTTCATCCAGGCCGAAGAAGATGACGGTGGGCCGGCCGTGCGGGCAGGTATAGGGCATATCCGAATGGGCCAGATCGTCGACCAATTGTTCGATCTCGGGCTCGGATAACGACGCGCGGTTTTTCACGGCGGCGCGACAGGCGGCTTGCGCGATGGCTTCTTCGACCCAGCGTTCGACTCCGGCTCGGCTGCCGCCCTGTTCCAAGCCTTCCGCCACGCCGGTCAGCAATGCGGCAGGCCGGGCGCCGCTCAGATAGGCCGGCAGTGCATCGACCAGAAAAGTGTCCTGGCCGAATTCCGATACCCCAAAGCCCATGCGCTTGAGCGCCTCCAAATTATTCCGCACGCGGATGGCATCCCGCGGCGGCAATTCCACCGTCTCAGGCGTCAAGAGTGCCTGACTGGAAACGTTGCGGTTCAAGACCTCGCCCATCAGCCGTTCGTAGAGCACTCTTTCGTGGGCGGCCTGAGGATCGAGCAACACCAAGCCCTCGTCGGTTTCCAGCACCACATAACGCCCGCCGATCTTTCCCAGATAGCGCCGCCAGGTCCAAGGCGAACGTCCGGAGACGGCTGTTTGGAGCGGCGACTCCGTCCCGGCTTTGACGACGGTTTGCGAAGGGGCGGGAGCGACCGGCGGCGCCATCGGCGCGCGAGGATAAGCAACCGGCGGCGGCGAAGAGGACGCCGGTCGGGGAAACAGCTCGGTCGTGTCCCGGGCGCGCGGCGGCGCTTCGGCTTGCTTATTCCAAGGCCATCGATCCGCCGACGGAGCGGAAATATCCAGCGAAAGACTCTTGCGAATGGCGGCGATCAACAGATCGCGCAACTGGGCCGGCTGACGCAAACGGACCTCCTTCTTGGCGGGGTGAACGTTCACGTCCACGGAAGCGGGGTCCATCTTCAGATACAAAAAAACCGCCGGATGCCGCCCCTTTTGAAACATGGAGCGGCAGGCCTCGCCGACGGCATGTGCAATGACCGGCGCCGAGGCCGCCCGGCCATTGATAAATACATGTTGCTCGGAGCGATCGGTCCGGCTGATTTCCGGCAAACCGACAAAGCCCTCGATAAACGTCAAGCCGTCGTCCATTCGCACGGCTTTGAGCGCCAGGACAAAGTCTCCGCCATAGAGATCGCGAAGCCGATCCTCCCGGCTGGAATTACCGGCCAGGCGGTACAGCTCGCGCCCGTCGGCAATCAGGCGCATGCCGACTTCCGGATGCGACAGCGCCAGCTCGACAAACATCTGCCGAAGATGCGAAAATTCGGTCTGCTCGCTGCGCAGGAATTTGCGGCGGGCCGGGACATTGAAAAAGAGGTTGCGCACCTGCGTCGACGTTCCGGGCGGGCAGCCGGTCTCTCGGACTTCCTGAATCTTTCCACCCGTAACCACCACCTCGGCGCCGGCGGGCGCCTCGCGCAACCGGGTGACCAGGACGAATTGGGAAACGGAGGCAATAGCCGCCAAGGCCTCGCCGCGAAAGCCCAGCGTCTCGATGGTGTCCAGATCCGGAAGATCCCGGATTTTGCTGGTGGCGTGACGTTCGATGCAAAGCAAGGCGTCGTCGCGCCCCATCCCAGAGCCGTCATCCGACACGGAAACCAGCTTCCGTCCCCCGGCACTAACCTCCACATCGATTTGCCGGGCGCCGGCATCCAACGAATTTTCCACCAATTCCTTGAGAACTGACGAAGGGCGGCCCACGACTTCCCCCGCGGCAATTTTGTTTGCAACGTGGTCCGGAAGCATTCGAATGTGACGTTCTACAGCCATGAAAGAAAGTATAACGATCTAACGTCGAACGCAAAATGAAATCAGGAACTAAGACAGATCTCCGGGCATCCTCATAGAATTTCGATCACGACATCGTTGGTGTCGGTTTGGGAGATCGGCTCCACGGCAATGGGCTTGTAGGTGGGTAAAAACCGATAATAAACCTGCAAGGTCAAAGCGGCCAGCGTTGTGGCATAAACGGGTCCCAAGTAAACCTCTTTCCCATCGTTCTTGTCCAAATTGGCGCCCGCCGACGTCCAACTGCCGTCTTCGTTTTGATTCTTCACGAACACACGGGCGAACTTGGCATTCCATCCCGCCCATGACTGCCCCCCCTGATGAAACTTGGCCTGGGTAATGTAGTACCAGCCATACATTGGCCAATGCATGGGTTTTTCCCAATCGCAGGACGTGCCCTGCAACGATTGCAGCCCTCCGCGCGCTTCCCGATCGCCGGCATGGCCCAACAATTGCAGGCACAGCACGCCGATGGCCGTGATGCTGTCGTTCCTATGGCCCGACGCGTCGGTGTAGTAAAATTGTCCGCTCTCGGGCTCGAAGGCCGATTTAAGATCTGCCAACGCCTTATCCATCGCTTCTTTGATCCCCGCGTTTTCTGCGCCGGCGATGTATGCGGCCTTCAGAGCCTGGACCTGCCAACCGGCTACCGAGGTGTCGCGCCGCGCCGCCTTCTTATAGTCGTAGTCCCAGCCGCCTTTGGCCTGTTGACCGTTCAGTATCACTTGAACGGCCTTTTCCATGACCGGCTTGATCGCCGGCACGCGAGTCAGACCGTACGCTTCGCTGATGCCGTAGGTCGCAATGGCATGGGCATAAGAACCCGGTTGATCGATCTTGGTAAATCGGCCCTCGGCGTCCTGCTGCGAAACCAAAAAGCGGATCGCCTTTTCGACCGTCTGCCCATAATCCTCCGACGAGGTCGTTTCGCCATGCGCCAGGAAGGTCAACAACGCCAGCCCTGTCATGGCTGGCTTGTTCGGGCTCCAGGAGCCGTCCGGATTCTGATGCTTCTTAAGCCAGTTCAGCGCCTTAAGTACCGCCGCCTCGGTCATTTGTCCCCATTTTTGCGAATACTGATTCAAGGCCGACGCCCGTCCCGAAGCCGAACGGCCCTGGAAAAGACCTCGCATGACCAGCGGACTTTGAATGTCGTTCTGAACATCCAATGCAGCAAAATCGACGTCGGGTTCCGCCGCCGCAAAATTCTCGACATCGGGCGGCTGATCCATCGCGACATCCGGCGGCGCCATTTCGTCGTTCACAACTTCCGGCAAATCCTCCATCTTTTCGAGTTCCTTTTCGAACTCTTCCAGATCGGTGGCATCCGGGTCCATGATCACGACCTCGACTTCCGGCGCCTTTTCCACCTTGGTATAGGTGACAAATTTGATCAGGGCCAGAATCACAAGGATGTGAATGAGCACTGAACCCGAAGGGCCCCAGAAGTGATCGATGAGCTTCTGGACATGATGGCTGACATTGATTTTCATATCGGTTTCGAGCCTCCTGGCCTCAATTCATACTGACGACCGACAGATTCACCAACCCCGACTTGGCGCACATGTCCAGCACTTGAACGAGCTTTTCATGCGGCGACAGCGCCGTGGCCATGATGAGTATGGTCTGAGTCTTGTCAATGCCCGCCAATTTGACGAGCAGTTTATCCAATTCGGCCAAATCGACGGGCCGTTCGTTAATCGAAAAGCCGTCCGAAAAGATCGTCACCCGGATCATCTTGGGCGGCGTATCGGGTTTGTCTTTCTTCGCTTCCGGCGACGGGCGGAACACATCCAGATGAGTGACCACATCCACGGGATGGATCGTCACCAAGAAATAAATCAGCAACTGGAACACCACGTCAATCATTGGCGTCATGGGCAAATCCGCCGGCGGCATATCGACTTTTCGTTTTTTCCGGGCCATATAGGGTACCTCAGGCTTTTTCCTTCAATGCGGCAAACTTGACTTTCCATAAACCGGCGGCGGAACAGGCGTCCATCACAGCCTTGATATCCTGATGCGTGGTCTTGCCATCGCCCCGAATCACGACCGGCGTGGTCTGGCCATACTCGCCGACGGCTTTCTTCAAAATCGACTTAAGCACCGCCGGCGACATGTAGGCATTGGCGATGGAAATCCGCCCCTTGCTGCTCACATCGACGACAATCGTGCGGGGATCTTTCTTTTGCACGACAGGCCCATGCGGCGCCATCGCCATACGGACTTTCGTGTCCAAGGCCTTGTTTTCCATGTCGGCCGTGGTGATGAAGAAAATAATCAGCTGGAACACGACGTCGATCATCGGCGTCATGTTCATGGCGGCATCTTCCAACGTAGCTCTTTTTCCCATGGCTAAATTCCTGTTCTTGGGGCCTCGATACGCGACTCAGCGACGATTAACCTTCTTCCACAACTTCGACATTGCGCAGGGACTTGATCAAGTCCATGGTCAGCCCTTCCATGCCCAAAACGATCTTGCTGGCGCGGTTTTTAAAGAAGGTATAGAAGGTCACGGCGGGAATGGCCACGCAAAGCCCTGCCGCCGTCGTCCAGAGGGCTTGGGCAATGTTCATGGCCAGCATGGCCTGCTGGGCGGCGCCCGCCTGCGTGGTAGCCAGGGAGGCAAAGGCGTAAATCATACCTTGGACCGTTCCGAGCAGTCCAAGCATCGGGGCAATGTTCGCGCAGACGTTCAGGTAGGCCACCCTCTGCATGAGCTTTTCGCTCTCCAGATCCGACGTAACGCTCACGATGTCCTGAATGCTGTCGAACCCTTCTTTGACATTCGAGAACCCGGCGGAAAGAATATTGGCCAACGGGGTGGGAAAGGCTTCGCATTGCTTGAGGGCCTTCATGACATCCCCCTGCTCCATCGCGGAGCGCACTTCACTCACCAGTTGATCCGGCGCGATTTTCTTTTCGCGAATGGTTACAAAGGAATCGATCGCCAGGGCGGCGGCGGCAATGGAACAGCCTCCCAAACCCAACCAGAGGATCACGCCCAACCAACCGCTGCTGATGATGACGGTCCACAAGCCCATGCCCGATTGGGAAGCGGAGTCGTCCTTGGCTTCCGCATCGGCGGCCGTCTTATCCAGATCCATGGTTCCAGCCTTGGCCGGTTCTTGTTCCTGGGCGGAGGCCATGAGCGGCATTCCTATCGAAAAGAGGGCGGCAATCAAAGCAAACACAATAACGCTCTTCTTGAACATGACTATTCTCCTTATTCTTTCCTATCTCGAAATATTTTCTTTGTTTCCTGCGATTACAGCTTGGCCCGCGACGGCGCCGCATACGGACTGCCCGGATATTCCTGAGTAACCCGTCGATAAAGCTCCTTGGCCCGACTGTCGCGCAATTGTTCCAGTACGGAGGCGGCTTTAAACATGGCTTCCGCCTGGTAGTCGCCCTCCGCCTTGAACAGGACCATCGTTCTGAGGTAGTCGAGCGCCGCGGGTTCCAACTGCCCCTGGGCCAGTTGGGCGTCGCCCCGCATGATCTGGGCTCGGGCGGCCTCGGGCCGGGCGCTGCCGGCAATGACTTCATTGAGCTGCTGAATCAGCTTGTCGTACATCTTGGCGCCCATCAAAGTTTGCCGATAGGGCCAGACAATGTCCGCTTCTTCACGGCTTTTGGGCGAGGCGGCAAACAGTTTGTCGTAGGAGGAAATGGCGGAGGCAAAATCGCCCTTGTCCGAATAGATTTTGGGCAACAGTGCGCGGGCCTGGTTGTCCCATTCCAAGAACCGATACCGGGCTACGACATCCTCCAGCTTTTTGATGGCCTCGTCGTATTGCTTCGCTTGGGCCATCTGTACGGCCTGCTCGATCTCCGCCGGCTTGTCGGCCATGGCGCGCACATATTGACCTTTGGTAAAGGTCATCCGGCCTTGCGGCGTGGTCAGAATGATGTCGCCGGTGGCGGTGGCCCGAATTTCCGTTCCATCGATGCGCTTACCCGTGGGAAGCTCCACGTACGCGGCTTGCGTCGCGTAGCCGGAAGCCAGCAGGGAAACCGCCACGGCCCAGACTCCTCTTTTCAGGTTGATTGCCAGTTTATTCTGCCTCATTGACCAATTCTCCATGGGTTAGGAATCATTGAGCCGGCGCCGACGGCGTTCCCGCGGAAGGAACGGACGTTGTTTGGGCGGCCTTTAATTTTGCCTCGGATTTTATCTTTCGAACAGCTTCCGCCTGGTCGCCGCTCGGGAATGTCTTCACGTATTGATCGCAACAATCCTGAACATCCTGGTAACGCTGTAATTCGGAAAACAAGGCGATGCTTTCCATCAGGCTCTTCTCAATCAAAGGCCGGAGCTCCTGAATGCGGGGATCGCTCAGCAAGGCGACGCGTTGGAACGAGGCCAGCGCCGCCGCTTTTTCACCCATCTTCTTCTGAATGAGGCCGAGGTTGAAACTGGCTTGATTGATCAGCAGCGGTTTGTCGGCATACTTGAACACATCGCTTAAGACTTCCTGGGCTTCTTTCAGGCGATCCACCTGCTCGTAGGCGGTCCCCAGCATGAACTTCGCATCGTAAAACAAGCCGGACTTGGGATACTTCGTCATCAATTCGTTCAGAGCCTTGATGGCGGCATCGTAATTCTTGAGGGCGAATTCCGCGCTGCCCAATCCGAATAGCGACCGTTCCAGCAGATTGCGGTCAGCCGACTTGGACACGACCTGCTGGAAAGCCAGGGCGGCTTCCTTTTTCATGCCGGCGTCCAAAAAGGCTTGTCCCACCCGCGCAAATTCATCCAACGAATAAGTATCCGGGCGGCTAAGCATTTTATCGAAGGCCGTTTTGGCCTGATCGAGCTGGTTGATTTCGATGGCGCTGCGCACCAAGGCAAACAAGGCGTTTTTTCCCTCGTCGGACTGGGGATATTTGCTGGAAAGCTCGCCGAAAGTCGCGGCGGCCCGGGGATCGCGCAATTCCATCTGCACGGCGCCCTTCAAGCTGAGCGCTTTGGGAGCCAGGGGGGATGCGGAGTAGTTGGCGATAAAAAAGTCGTAGGCCTTGATGGCCTTGGCGCGATATTCGGGAACCGCTTCGGGCGGTTGATTGAGGCGCGCAAAGCTGTAACCGAGCTGGAACCAGGCCTTCTCCAGATAGGCTTTGTTCTTCTGCACGTCCGCCGTCGAATTTCCATACGGATTATTGGCGGGCGAAAGCCACTGGATCAGGGTCTGGTATTCCTTCAAAGCCTCTCGGAATTGGCCCAACTGCCGATAACAATCGGCCAGCGATAACTGTGCCAGCGCCTTATCGGGGCTCGGTTGGGCTTCGGCGAGATACACGGTGAAGCCTTTGACCGCGCCGGCGTAATTGCTGACGGCAAAGGCGCCCCACGCCATCTGGCTCAAAGCCTTCGGATAGTATTGGTCCTTGGGATAGCGATCGACGATTTGCTGGTAATATTTCATCGCCCCGGCTTCGTCGCCCGCCTTTTTCCTCAGGCCGCCCAGCGTAAACAAAATGGCCGCCGCGCGTTCGTTTTGAGGGAAGCACCTCAAATAGGTGTTATAGGCATACATGTACATGGGCTCGTCGTTCTTGTCGAAATAGAACTTGCCCAGGCTCAGCAGGCCCAGCGGGGCAATGGAGCTCTTGGAAAAGCGTTCGCCCAGATATTCGCCGATCATCCTGACATAAAGCGGATCGTTCAGATTGGCGTAACACTGCAACAAATTATTGAGGGCGGGAACCGAGATTTCCGCTTCGGGAAACTGATTTAGATTCTTGAGGTATTCGCCGACCGCCTCCGTGTATTTTTTCTGCGTAAAGAGATTGTCCGCCATGCGGAACTGGGTGGCGGCAGCTTTGGATTGGAACTTCCCTAGATCCATCTTGATGGTTTTGCCGTAATTCTTTTCCAGCTTCGTTTTGATGGCCTGGGCCTTGATGCCGGCTTCCGAGCCCCAGTCGCTGTCGCCATACTTCGCAAACACGTTATAATATTCGGTCAGGGCTTTGCCATAAAGCTGGATGGTTTCGTCTCTTTTTTCTTTTTTGGAAGACATGGCGTCGGCATCGCGCTGAATCAAGCCTCCCAACAGGAATCGGGCGCCGGCCATCGGGCTGACCGACAAAGGAAGGCCTTGCTCCTGAAGGTACTTGTCGATTTCCTTGAGAATGTCCAGGTTGCCCATAATCACTTTTTGGGCGCCGGCGCTGTTGTTCTTGACGAGCTCGATGTTGGCCAGGGTGATGATGGATTGACCGAACCAAATGTCCAACCCACCCCACTGGATGGAATCGCAAAGCTTCTTGGCCTCGGCAAGAGACCGCGCTTGCTGATCGCCGCTGGAGGTTTCGGCCAGCTTGACATAGAGAGCCGCCTGGTCAGCCATGATCCGGCGCTGGGCGTTTTTGTCCTTGGTGGACTTCAGGATTCGGTCATAGGCTTTGAGCGCGCCTTCCTTGTCGCCCGCCATTTCGAGCATCTGGCCGAATTGGTAGGCTGAATCCTGGTAAAAACGCAGCAGATCGGAATCGGTGGGCATCTTGCCTTCATACTGCTTGAAGAAGTCGTTATAGATGGTCTTGGCTTTGTCGGTTTCTCCGGTCAAGTAGTAACCCTTCGCCAAAGCCAGACTGATCGCCTGAGCTTTGGGATTGTTCATGCCCATTTCCTTGACCAGCGCCTCGGCATCGGCAAACTTGCGCCGTGAAATCAGGATTTCGGCTTGGATCAACTTGGCGCGATCCTTTTGCTCCGGATGCAAACGAAGAACCTGTTGGACGACTTTTTCGGCAAAATCGGGGAAGCCGATTTCGATCAGTCCTGATGCAAAAACAAACTCGCGATCGATGTCTTCGGCCAAGGACGAAGCGGGGACCACGATCAAGACGTTCAAAAGCGCCAAAAGCAACGACTTCGCCAACCAGTTTCGAGTCAAACTGCTTTTAATCATAGGCCTCTCAAGATAAGCGAGTTTTCATATACTATAATAAAAATGAGCGCTGACGATGGGTTGAAGATAATGGAATACCCGGTGTCCGTCAAGAGTCGTTGAAACCGATATTCTCGCCAGGTTATGGGTGAATCCAACTTTCGAATTCGGATGGATAGTTGCGTCCTAAATATCCCAGTATGGACCTGCTCCGGAAAGGCCCCCTGCTCTCTTGGACAGACGGGGATTTATTCCGAAACGCGTTAAGGAAAAATCGTAGCGGACCGGATCGTCGGGCGCCAGTCGGCCGAAGGCTTCGGTTATTTCCAAAGCCGTCTTCAGATCGGCCGTCTTTCGTCGCGTCAGGCGCAGTTGCAGGGCGATCCGATGCATATGGGTATCCACAGGCACGATCAGCGCTCCGGGCGAGATGCCGGTCCAGCCGCCGGGGTCAATGGCATCGCATCGCACCATCCATCGCAGGAACAAATTGAATCGTTTGCAAGCACTGCCATCGGATGGACGTGCAATCAACCCCTCGAAGCCGGCCCCGAACCGATCCATCGCCGTCAGCAAGGTCTCCCGGGTTATGATCCTCCGTTCGGAAAAGCCGCTTTCCAACGAGCCATGCTGCTGGATCAGCTTTCTCGCGTTGACCAGGAG
The DNA here is from genome assembly GCA_001804865.1 of Lentisphaerae bacterium GWF2_57_35. Lineage (GTDB taxonomy): Bacteria > Verrucomicrobiota > Kiritimatiellia > CAIQIC01 > GWF2-57-35 > GWF2-57-35. The sequence goes on along the minus strand of MHBK01000033.1, from coordinate 152,873 downwards.
CGCGACGAGATTGGCTCTTGTGGTCCACCGGTGCTTGAATCCGTCGAACATCAGTCCCAATTGACGGGCGTTGTGCCGGCGAAGAAATTCCGAGGGCGATCCATCCATTCGGTCTAATACAGCGGAGACGCTTCGGAGGATTTGGGCCACTCGTCCATAGGCCAGCGTGGACGCTACCAGGCCCGCAATTTCCCGGTCCCGCGGATTTGGATAGGCATATAGAAAGGAGATCGGGTCCGGGTTCACCCATTCCCGCCGGTGATATTGAAGAACGAGCTCGTCCAACATATTTTTCAACACATGATCGCGCGCATTCAAAACGTCGGGTTCCTCGATATAGGCGATAACTCCAACCGGCTTTCGATTCCACATTGTCATTGACTTTAACATAGTCTACGAAAAGAATAATGCCATTAAAGGGAGGTCATAATGAATTATCCTGGATTCCGCCATCCGTCCGCCTCGTGGGCTGTTAGTATGCTGTTTCTCGTCGTTCATTCCACCGCATTCGCACAAACCTATCGAAATCTCAGTACCGTACAGGATGGCTCCGGCGTCATGTCGACCAATGCGGTGATTCTTTCGGATGGGAGAGCCTATACGAACGTAAGCGCGTCCGGACAACCCGGCGGAGTTGCCATCAGCTCGAATCCTTCTGCCGGCCTGACCAACTACGCCGGCTTTCTCCAGGCCGTGGACATCAAACGTCCGGATCTTCGCGACCGTTACGGCAATCCTTACGAGCTTACCCCTGACAACGATGCCGACGGGTTGTCGGATCTGACCGAAGTAACGGGAACCAATTTCAATCCTGTTACGGCCACGGACGTCAATCAGGCGGATACGGATAACGACGGCGTATCGGATTGGGCTGAAAGCGTGGCCGGGACAAATCCCACCAACAGCGATGCCTTTCTCGAGATCCTGGCCTTCAATCGCAGCGGTACGGATAAAGTCCTTCAATGGTCGGCGCGCGACGGCAAAAGCTATCGCATCCGCTATTCGGAGACCGTAGGCTTTCAATCTCCGACCAATATTCTCGGTACTAGCGTAGTGAACGATCTGACCGCCCCGGCGCCCTGGTATCCCACCGTCGGCAGCTACACCAATGCCGGTTTGTACAGCAACCGCTATTACGTTATCGAAGTCATCCAACCGTAAGCATCGCATTCAACAAAGCCTTCCTGGAGATCTGAACATGAAGAGATATCCTTTCATGCAAAAAACCATGCTTCTGCAAAGTCTGGCGCTCGGACTGTGTTTGAGCGTGTGGGCACAAGTTCCGCAACAACTCAATTATCAGGGCAAGCTGGTCAACGGAACCAATTTGGTCACACGAAACGTCGACATGATCATCGGCCTTTATGCCGCGCCATCCGGCGGGCTGCCCCTGTTTCTGGATTCCAACCGGGTCAGCGTGGTGGACGGGTTTTATTCTACCGTCATTGGCGACAACCCCATTACCGGCACACTGACCAATGCATTGGCGTCCGGTACGTCTTACATCGAAGTCATGATCGACAACCAAGTGCTATCGCCCCGCGAAAAGCTCAACGCCGCCGCGTATGCCCTCAACGCACTTTCGTCAGCCGGCACCGAATGGGACTTGACCGGCAACAGCGGCACGGTCCCCTCCGTGAATTTTTTGGGCACGAAGGACAACCAGCCGATCCTCATGCGGGTTAATAATCAGCGCGTAGCCCGCTTGGAACCAGGCTCCGGACCCAATGCGATTTTCGGCTATCAAGAAAATACAGTGACGGTCGGAGCGGTCTGCGCCACCATCGGCGGCGGCGGCTTATCCACGGCGGCCCAACAGGTGACCGACCGGGGCGGCACGATTAGCGGAGGGGCGGGAAACCGGGCCGGCAATGCCGCCGGCAGCACGGAGGATGCCTCTTATGCCGCGATCGGGGGCGGCTTTCGCAACGAAGCTGGCTCAGGCTATTCAACGGTGGCCGGCGGACAAGGCAACTTGGTTGGCGGAACCGCGGAAGGCGGCGTCATCGGTGGGGGCAACAGCAATACGGTAAGCGGGTGGAATGCAACTCTGGTGGGCGGCATTAAGAACACCGCCGCCGGTTCGTCTTCTTTCATCGGCGGGGGCGGCTGGAATCAAGCCGCCGGCAATTCTTCCGTCATTGCGGGAGGGTGGCAGAACGTGGTCGACGCCTCCTCTCCCAATGCCATTGTAGGCGGCGGCTATAACAACCAGTCCATAGCATCCGAATCCTCGTTGGTCGACGGCGGCACGGACAACAGCGTTCAACAAGCCCAGTACAGCGTCGTGGGCGGCGGCCATCGGAATTCGATCATCGTCCCAGCCCCTGCCCGCTTGTACGCCACGATCAGCGGAGGCGTCAGCAATCAAATCCTGGCTTTTCTTTCCACCCCCCGCGGCGCCACCATTCCCGGCGGCATTGAAAACCAGGCCGTGGGCATCGCCAGCTTTGCCGCCGGCTGCAAGGCCCAGGCCGTACATGACTATTCTTTTGTCTGGAGCGACATGGCGGGCCCCTGCTCGTCCACCGCCTCAAATTCGTTTGTCGCCCGGGCGTCCGGCGGCTTTGTCTTTTATACGGCGCCGGGCGTCATGATCGGCGCCCAGCTCGCCGCCGGCGCAGGAGCCTGGAATACCCTTAGCGACCGGGCCTCCAAGAAAAACTTCGCTTCGGTCGATCCGCAGGAGGTCTTGGAAAAGCTCAGTCAAATCCCGGTCATGACGTGGAGTTGGCTGCCGGAAGACGAGGCCTCGCGTCACATGGGACCTGTCGCCCAGGATTTCCGATCGGCATTTGGCCTCGGCAGCGACGAGCGACACATCAACACGGCAGATGCCGACGGCGTGGCGCTGGCCGCCATCCAGGGGCTTTATCAGGTCGTGAAGGAAAAGGATGCGAAAATCCAGGAGCTGGAAGCTCGCCTCTCCGCATTGGAAGCGGCCGTCCGCAACGGTTCGTCCGCCCGATCAGGGTTTTAATTCCAGCCGGGCTCGCGGCTGGGTCATGGTTTATTCGTGATCGCTTGGCGCATGTGATCGATGCCCTCCTGTTCGCGCTGGAGGTTGTCGATCGCCATGCGATAGGCAATGTAGTATTTGTTGATATTGCCGACGTACCGCACGGGTTCCATGCCAACATGCTTGAGCGCAACGAATTCCATGTTGTCAAACCACTTGTTGGGATCCATCCCCATGGAGCGGGCTTTCGTCCGTAGCTGGGCGAAGCGGCCGGGGTCCATGTTGTAGGCAGCCAGCGTGAAATCCCACCGGATCTCCGGGGGAAGATCAACGTCGTTGAAACACGACTCCTGTAAATACGCCATATATTTCGCCCCGGCCCGAATATTGTTTTCCGGAGATCGAATATCGGAAATGAAAATAGGACTGCCGGCCGCCGTCTGAGGCAGCAACTGCATGATGCCGATGGCTCCGGCCGGACTTTTCAGCGAATGATCGAAACGCGACTCTTGATACGCCTGGGCGGCCAGGGCCAGCCAATCGAGACGATATAGGGCGCTGTATTTCTCCAGATAGCCCTTATACTGCTTCATGCGGCTCAGCAAAGCTGCTGGAAGGCAGAACGCAGATCTCCCGCCCCTGGAGATCCTCCAGGGCTTTGGGCGGCGGCGTGTTCGGCGCGGCAATCGTCACTTCGTCGACATTCCTCAGGTAAGGCTCCGTGAAGGCAATTTTTTGCAGGCGCACCGGGGTGATGGTCAACCCCGCCGCGGCCACATCCCCCTTCCCTTCCAGGAGGGCGGGCAGTAGTTCTTCAAAGGGAACCGGTACAAACAGGAGGACAAACTCACCGGGACCGCCCTTCTTTGTCTTTTGAATGAATTCCGGGAAACCCTTCAATAACTCATATTCGAAACCCCGATGCTCGCCTTTATCGATGAAGAAATTCGACTGGCTGTAGGCCACCAACACCCGAAGAACACCCGTTTTCTTGATGCGATCCCAGTCGTCCGTCGCGACCCAACGGTTGAGCCGATTCATCAGGGCCTCATCGGTCGACTCCGGTTTCGGCCCACGTTTTGCCGACGGCACAGCATGCAATTCCAAGTCCGAGTAAAATTCCGAAGAAGCTCCAGGCTTGTTTTATGGCCAATGTATTTTCCCCTCCTCCTACGAATCGAACGGCAAAGGCTGGCGGGACTCTTCCCGGCGCGCGATCTCGGTCAATCGTTCTTTCAGCGTGGTCACGCGCCGCGAGGCTTCCACATGCCGCACGGCCAAGGCCAGCGCCTTGCGCGTTCCCACCAGCACAACCATCCGGCGCCCGCGGGTCAGGGCGGTATAAATCAGGTTCCGCTGCAGCATGATGTAATGTTGCGTATGCACCGGAATGATGACGCACGGATACTCGCTGCCCTGGCTCTTATGGATGGTAATGGCGTAAGACAGCGACACTTCGTCGAGCTCCTGGAAATCGTAAACCACGGCTCGCTCGTCGTACCGCACCGTCATTTCCCGCTCCATCTCGTCGATCTCCTCCACAAAGCCGATATCGCCGTTGAACACATCCTTGTCGTAATCGTTTTCCATCTGCATCACGCGGTCGCCGGCGCGAAAGATCCAGCCGTAACGCTCCACGAAAGGCCCCTTGGGATTCAAGGCCTGCTGCAATAACTGATTCAGATTGCGCGCGCCAAGATCGCCTTTCTGCATCGGAGTCAGCACTTGAATGTCGCGGACGGGATTAAAACGAAACTTTGACGGCAGGGAATCGCGCACCAGCTTGATAATCTTCTGGCCGGCCGCCTCCGGTTCCTCGGCTTCGATGAAGTAACAATCGGTCTCGGTCTTGTCGCCGGGCATCGGAAAGACCGGCATTTCCCCTTCGTTGATCCGGTGCGCGTTGGTGACGATCGCGCTTTCGGCCGCTTGCCGGAACACCTGGTTCAGCCGGTTCACGGGCACGACGTCCGAGTCGATGATGTCGCGCAAGACGCAGCCCGGCCCCACCGAAGGCAACTGGTCCACGTCGCCCACCAGGACCACGGCGGCGCGCGGCGGGATCGCCCGCAGCAACTGGCAGGCCAGGACAATATCGATCATGCTCGTTTCGTCGATGATGAACACGTCGCCGCTCAGCGTATTCCCCTGATGGAATCGAAACGTCCCCTTGCCCGGTTCGAAGGCCAGCATGCGGTGAATCGTACTGGCCGAAAGCCCGGTGACTTCCGACAAGCGCTTCGCCGCGCGCCCGGTCGGCGCGCATAAAACGACCTTGAGTTTCTTCGCGCACAGCACCCGGATGATGGCCTTGACCAGCGTGGTTTTTCCCACACCCGGCCCGCCGGTGATCACCATGAGCTTCGCCTGGAGCGAAGCCCGGAACGCTTCCTTCTGGGCGGGCGCGAGCTGGATCTTCAACTGCTGCTCCACCCAATTCTCGGCGGCATCGAAATCGGTAATCGTGCAGGGATGAGCGCCTTTGGCCAGCCGTACCAAACGCGCGGCCACTTCCTTTTCGGCGCTGTCCAGCGAGGCCAGGTAGATGAGCGTTTGACCCTCGACGACGGATTGCGTCAGACGGCCCTCGCTCAATTCGAATTGGATGGCTCGCGATAGGATCGGAGGATCGATCTCCAACATCGCGGCCGTGCGCTCCGTCAACTGCTCTTGGGGAAAGGCGCAATGCCCTTGGTCGGCCAGTTCCTGCAAGACAAACGACACGCCCGCGCGGGCGCGCAGGTCGGAATCCTTGGCGATGCCCAGCCGCTCCGCGATTTGGTCGGCGGTCTTGAATCCGATGCCGTGGATGTCGCGCGCGAGGCAATAGGGATCGAGCCGCACCTTTTCGATCGCCTGCTCTCCGTACATCTTGTAAATACGAAAAGCCTTGGACGTACTGACTCCGTAGGACATCAGAAACGTCATGATCGCACGCACCGATTTCTGCTCGTTCCAGGATGCTTTGATGCGGGTCTTGCGGACTTCCCCGATGCCTTCGACCCGCAGCAACAAGGCCGAACGGGTTTCGATGACGTCGAAGATTTCCTTGCCGAAGGACTTCACCAAGCGGGCGGCATAATGCGGACCGATTCCCTTGATCAAACCCGAGCCCAGATATTTCTCGATGCCCTCGATCGAATCGGGCGGCATCACTTCGATGTGTTCGGCTTTGAACTGCCGCCCATGCGTTTTATCGATCATCCAGCGCCCGGACGCTTTCAACCACTCCCCGGCATTGACGCTGGGCAGCGTCCCGACGACCGACACCAGCTCCCGGTGTCCCCGGGCTTTTACTTTCAATACGCAAAAGCCCGACTCGTCGCTGTGAAAGGTCACCCGCTCGACCAGGCCTTCCAGCGTTTCGAGAGCTTCGTTGCCGCGGTTGGAAGTTCCGGAAGCCATATCGCCCGGCGCCTTCTTTTTAGTGAGCCTGCTGCAGCGCTTCCTGAACGCTCTCGCAGAGGTATCCGATGTTGTTCGGCAAAATTCCTGCCACATTGATGCGGCCGCCGGCCACCATGTAGATGCCTTTTTTGTCTCTCAAATACTGTACTTGGGCGTCGCTCAACCCGCTGAACGAAAACATGCCCTTTTGCTTTTCGATATACGAAAAGTCCATCGAGGCGCCGCGCGCATGCAACTGTCCGACAAAGTCTTTGCGCACCGCGGCGATTCGTTCCCGCATCGCATCCAACTCCGACCGCCACAACGAGCGCAAGGCATCATCCCGCAGGATGGTGGTCACAATGGCGCCCCCATGCGCCGAGGGATTGGAATACACGACGCGAATCGTCGCTTTGACATGGCTGAACGCCGCTTCCACGGCCGCCGTGTCGCCGGCCACGAGGGTCAGGGCGCCGACGCGCTCCTGGTACAATCCAAAGTTTTTCGAGAAGGAACTGGAGATAAAGAACTCCAGTCCGGTGGCCAGAAGAGGCTTGAGAATCGCGCCGTCCTCCTCCACCCCTACCCCGAACCCCTGATAGGCAAAGTCCAGGAACGGAATCCAGCGGCGGGCTTGTGCGATCCGTATGACCTCGCTCCACTGTTCCGCAGACAAATCCACTCCGGTAGGATTATGACAGCAGACATGCAGCAGGACGATGTCGCCTTCCGGAATTTTATCCAGGCAGGCGGTCAACCCGCTAAAATCAATCCCATGCGAGGCCGGATCGTAATATGGATAATCCGACGTCTTGAAGCCTGCGGCCGCGAAGATGCCCTTGTGGTTCGCCCAAGTCGGCGAGCTAAGCCAAACCGTAGCCTTCGGGGCCACTTTTCGCAGAAACTCCGCGCCGATGCGCAGCCCGCCGGTGCCGCCGGGCGTGTGAGCCGTCCGCATGCGGCCGCCGTCTTTCTTCACGGAGTCGGCGCCGAACAAAAGCTCCTGAACGACCTGCCCATATTCGGGCGCCCCGGCGATCGGCAGATAAGTTTTGGTGTCCTGCGTATCCAACAGGATCTTCTCCGCCTTTTTGACCGCTTGCAGAATCGGGGTCCGTCCCCGTTCGTCCATGTAAACGCCTACGCCTAGATTGACCTTTTTCGGGTTGACGTCTTTTTTATAAGCTTCGGTCAGCCCCAGAATCGAATCCGCGGGCGCCGGCGTTAGATTTGCGTATAACATAAGTTGCCTCCTTACATTCCTGATTAAGAGTAGTACTTGGCTATCCATTCCTTAAGCCGGCTTTGGTCGGCCTTGACGATCCGCATTTCGCGAACCGCATTCTCGGGCGAGTCCGAGGCGTGAGCGGCGTTGACCATGATGTCCTGTCCGAATTCCCTGCGCACGGAGCCGGGCTGCGCCTTGCTCGGGTCGGTCGGGCCGAGGATGTTGCGAATCTTGTTCACGGCATCGAGCCCTGCATAAATCAGGATCAGGCAGCGTTCCTTGCCGGGCTTGGTTTTTTCTTCCGGCAATAGGCCGGCGCCCCAGCATCCGGTCATGAACTGCACGATTTGATAAAATTGATTGTCGCCGTACAGCGGCCCCAGCAAATCGCCCAGTTGCGTTTTCACCGTCTCGGGCAACTCCATCTTCAGTTCCTCGGTCAGCAGCTTCCAGGAACGTTCGGCGACTTTGCCTTTAAGTTTTTCGCGCAAGACTTCGCGCACCGGGCCATAGAATTCCTCGGCTTCCGCCACGGTCATGCGGTGGACTTTCGCCCCAACGATTCGCAGCCCCGAACGCGAGAACAAGTCGATAATGGTACCCGGCCGGGCGCTGGGAAAACGGAAGTTGTCCGGCTTGATAATGACCAGGGTCTTCTGAAGGTCGGCGGAATCGTTCAACTCCAGCGCGTCGGTGACGAGACCCCCATCCTTGTCGCTGAAGCTGGCCCAGAGTTTCAGGGTGTTTTCGACAGCTTTCGGCGTGGGACCGATGAAGACCGCCGGCTCGATGTAACGGATTTCGCCCTGGTCGCCTACGAGAAAATCGCCGTAGGTGTCGCGAATGGTTTCGCCGGATTCCATGTTGCGGGTGATCGGCCCGGCTACATCCTTGATCTTCTGGATCGCGTCGGGTCCCTCGAACAACAGCATCATGACGCGGCGGCGGCGGCCGGTTTTCGGATCGGGAGAGTAACAACGCAGGACATAATCCGCCAGCATGTTGCGCACAAACGGATCGATGTCCGGGTCTTGGCGCAGCAACTCCGCATAACTTTGCGCGAGTTCGGCACTCGGACCGAACATCCGGGCGTCGACCATTTCGAGCCCCGTCCGGCTGATAAAACGTCCAATCACCCCGCCCGTCCGGGATTTCGCGATCGTGTACGGGTTGATCAATGCAAAAGCCAATTCGTTAGCCATTTTCTATTTTCCTCCAAATTTAGTGCGCACAGGGTACGGGGTCCGGCGAGATGAATCAAGCAGAAGCGGAACCAAGCGACGAGTCTTGGGGGGGAGGTCCAAAGGCCAAAGTCTAAAGGCCAAGAAGTTCAAGAAGGTTGAGGGCTCGCCGGGTTATCTTCTGTAGCCGATCGAATAGAAGTCCACCGGCGGAGTTCCTTGCGTATATTCGCTGACGGACAGCCAGGCGACATGCCAGTCCAGATAGAGCACGTTCATGCCGCCAACATGGGGCAGATACGCGGCATCATTGACCAGATTGTATGGATAATCGTAAACATAAGCGCACCGCATAGGTTCGGTAATAAAATTAGGAACAAAGCGTCTTCCCAATTGCGCTTGGTTAAATTCGTAGGAGATCCACGCGCCACTGTTGGGAATGGCCACCTGGACGGCATAAGCGCCGACATTCAAAAGATTGTCCTTCTGCGCCGGACAACGGCAAAGACTGTATTCGTTATCCAAATAGGGCAGGTAATTCGTGACGAGTTGCCCATAATTAAACCGGGCCGTATTCGTAGGAAATCGATTGTCGTGATCCAGCAAGTAGGATTTCACGGCAAATCCGATTTGTTTCAGGTTGTTGGCGCACTTGGCGGTGTCGGCCTTCTGCCGGACTCTGGAGAGCCCCGGCGTCACAATCGCCGCCAGAATGGCGATGATGGCAATGACGACAAGCAACTCGATTAAAGTAAATGCTTTACGGTTCATAACAATATCTTTCTGCGTGAAATACCTTACAAAGCTTAATTGTCGGTAAAAATATGACCTTTTAAGAAAAACTCCGAACCATCGTTGCCGCCATCGCCTACCGTTCCCATATCTTCGAAGCGCAAAAAGGCCGCATGCCCATCTAAATAGGCCACATTGGCGCCGCCGCGATGAGGAGAAATGTCGGCAGCGGTGCTGCTAGAGGTCTCCGGCAAATAAGGATGGTCATAGGCATAAGCCGCCACGGAATGATCGGTTATTCCATTTTGCCGGCGTGCCGCTTTGGCGTCCGTTCCAAATGCGCACATATAACTATTGATCTCATAATCGGAATAAACGGTACCCTCTATGAGCATGGCGGCATCCGTGTTTCCTTCGTTGGCCGGACATTTGAAGACTTCTTTCACGTTTTTTACATAAGGAAGCAGTTGCTTTGCCGCATAACCATAGGCATGGTCATCAGCCCCCCGATACGGCATCCGATCGCCCAACTCCCCAAACTGACTGACGGCGCCGACGGCAATTTGCTTTAAATTATTCAGGCACTTGGTTCGATTGGCCTTGTCTTCCACGACCGACAAAGCAGGGAAAAGCAAGGCCATCAATAAAAAGATAATCCCGATGACGACCAGCAATTCGATCAGCGTAAATCCGTTTTTTTTCATGATGGTTACTCCGGGGCTTCTGGCGTTCGCAGGCGTCTTTATGTACGCCTTAGAAGTCCAATCGTCGAGCTTGAAGCCCACGTTATCATCCTTGCCTCAATTAAGCAATGTGATACATTTTCCCGCTTTGAAGGAGTTCATTCATGTTAGCTCTGCTTTTTATTGTCTGCTGCGTGATCCTGGGTTTGGGATATGTCTTCTATGGACGCTTCATCGAGCGCCGGCTCGACGTTCATGACGGACGCACCACGCCGGCCCATATCGTTTGCGACGGCGTCGACTACGTTCCTACGGCCAATTCGGTTCTTTTTGGACATCACTTCAGTTCCATTGCCGGCGCGGGACCGATCGTGGGGCCGATCATCGCCGGATTGGCCTTCGGCTGGGGGCCCGCTCTGCTTTGGATCGTCCTCGGCGCCCTCTTCATTGGCGGCACGCACGATTTCACCGCGCTGGTCGCCAGCATTCGCCACCGGGCGCGCTCCGTCGGAGAACTCTGCCGGGAGTTGTTATCTCCCCTGGCCTACTACATGTTTCTAATCTTCATCTGGTTCACGCTGATTTACGTGCTGATGGTCTTTCTCGATTTGACGGCGCTGAGCTATGCGCCCCATGTGAATCCCGCCTCGGCAACCGCCCAAAGCCAGCTTCGCCAGGGCGGCGCGGTGGCCACGGCTTCGATGGGGTACATCGTGCTGGCCGTTCTGTTCGGTCTGTGCGTTTATCGCTTCAAGGTTTCCGTGCTGAAAGCCTCGTTGATCTTTATTCCTCTGGTTTTCGCCGCCCTGTGGTTGGGCAACCTCATGCCTCTTTGCGGCGAACGATTCCCCGTTCTTTGGGGCTCCCCGACCAACACTTGGAAAGCCGTCCTGCTGATCTACTGTTTTGTCGCCTCAGTGCTTCCCGTCTGGGTGCTTTTGCAGCCCCGGGATTACCTATCTTCCTTTCTGCTCTACAGCTCTCTCCTGGCAGGCGGCCTTGGGATTGTCATCACCGGCTTTCATGGAACGGCGCCGATCCAATACCCCTTCTTTATTGCTTGGAGCGATGCACAACTCGGCTTCATCTTTCCCGCGTTGTTCGTCACGGTCGCCTGCGGCGCCGTCAGCGGCTTCCACTCGATTGTGGCGTCGGGCACGACCTCCAAGCAACTGAAGTCGGAATCGTCAGCCCGCCTTATCGGATACGGCAGCATGCTGGTCGAAGCTGTTTTGGCGGTCATTGCGCTGGCGACCGTCATGATCCTGTCCAAAGGTTCCAGCGGGCAACCGGTGGCGCTGTTCGCTCAAGGCTTCGGACGCTTTGTTGAAATTCTGGGCGTCCCCCCCCACATGGCATCCACCTTTGCGCTGCTGGCCGTGAGCACGTTTTTACTCACAACGCTGGATACCTGCACCCGGCTTTCCCGATTCATCTTCGAGGAAATTTTCAACATTCGCGGAGCGCTGGCTCGCTACATCGGCACGGCGGCCACGCTTCTGATCCCGGCGCTGACGGTCTTTCGAGAAATTCCCGGCGCGGGCGGCGTTCTGATGCCGGTGTGGAAGGCCATCTGGCCTGCGTTTGGCGCCACGAATCAATTGATGGCCGCACTGGCGTTGCTGGTCGTCTATACCTGGTTGAAGCAGGAAGGCCGAAAAACCGTCTTTGTGCTCATCCCCATGTCGTTCATGTGTGCGACCTCCCTGACCTCGTTAACCAAGCTCACGATTCAGTCGCTGTTTTACCACGGAAGCTGGTTGGTCGGCGCCATCTGCCTGATACTGGATGTCCTGGCCGTGGCCTTGATCGTGGACGCCTTTCTTAACATCCGGAAGCCCCACCCGCTGCCTGCGCAGCCGGTTGAATTTCAAACGCCGTAAAGAGAGGTCAGAAGGCTAACGCGATCGGGTGATCTCAACGGCTACACTCCGGGTAAAACGCAGCGCCCCGGGTTTGTCGACCGTAACCGTGACGTTCATCACCTTGGGGTTATCAAGACAAAGGCTCGCAATGCGGCCAGCCAGGCGCTCGATCAGGAAAAACTGGCTCTCCTCCACCATCGCTCGGACGCTCTGTTTGATTTCCTTGTAGTTCACGGCGTCTTCGATCCGATCGGTCCGGGCGGCCGGGCTCAAATCGGCTTCCAGTACGATATTGACGATTACATCCTGCTTTTCCCTCCGCTCCTCGGGATAGATGCCGACGATGCAGCGCAAAGCCAAATCACGTATAAAGATCTTGTCCATATTTCCATTTAAGCATGAATGCCCTATCGGGTCACGAGCATCTTTGACGTTTCGATTTTTCTTCACATTTGCGCAAGAAATTCTTCCCCTGCGCGCGATCTTCTGGCAACGTATCTCATACTGAATGCGCGATCATTAAGGGGACCATGAATACAATCAAGCTTCCGGAACCGAATCATGACAGCAAGATTTCCGTCGAAACCGCCCTGTACAAACGGCGATCCATTCGAGACCTGAAAAGCACGCCCCTTCATTTAAAGGAAATCTCCATGCTGCTGTGGGCCGCGCAAGGCGTCACGGCGCTCGGAGGCTATCGAACCACTCCATCCGCGGGCGCCATGTTCCCCCTGGAAGCCTACCTCGTAGTCGGAAACGTCGACGATCTTGCAGCCGGGGTTTACCATTACAATCCACGGGAACACCAGATTGCCAAAGTGGACGAGCATGACCGCCGGGCCGAACTGAGCGAAGCGTCGCTCGATCAAACCTGGATGCAGAACGGCGCCGTCATGATCGTGCTGACCGGCATTAAAGAACGCACCACCGCCACCTTTGGCAATCACTGGTCTTCCTTCGTATTGATGGAAGCCGGACACGCCGCACAGAATGTCTATCTGCAATCGTTTGCCTTAGGCTTGGGCATGACAGCCGTCGGCTCCTTCGACGAGAAGAAGGTCAAATCCATCCTGAAACTCAAGGAAGGCGAAGCCCCCCTCTACCTCATGCCCATCGGGCACAAATAGCGTTTCGGGCAACCCGGTTTCTCTGAAGACGGGCTCTTCCGTTCGTTCGGGTTCTACATCTGCGGCGGCGATGGCCGATGCCGATAAATCGTGACGCGAATCTTTTCCCGCGTGACCAAACCATCTTTGATCATGCGGTCCAACTCCGGCATCAACGCGTCGATGTTTTCCGGCTTGTCGATAATTTCCACCACCAACGGCAAATCTTCGGACAACCGAAGGATTTTGGCCGTATGCATCCGGCTATCGGCTCCGAAACCCAGCACGCCGCGCAAAACCGTGGCGCCGGCCATGCCGCGCTTTCGAGCTTCCATGACGATCGCCTCATAAAGAGGTCGATCGCCCCACTTGTCGCCTTCCCCAATGAAAATACGCAGCAATTCCGCTTCTTCCGGCAGATTCATTTCATCCCCTCCTCTAAAATGCGCCGACTCACAAAACCGGCGTATATGTCTTTTGCAGGCCGACCCTGCAACGTGTGTCGGCGCTCATTAGTTTTAGCGAGGCCTAAACCAGACGCCCAATCGTCATACCCAGGAACATCAGCAAGAACCCGACCACCGTCTGTCCGGCCACATTAGCCGCCGCCAACAGCCATTCGGCATCGCGCGTCATTTGCACCGTTTCAAACATATAAGTCGAAAACGTCGTGAAGGCGCCCATGAAACCCGTTAGAAAAATTGCACGGGTCGTCCCGCTGATCTCCACCCGGTTCAAGGCAATCGCCCAAACGATTCCAAACAGAAAACACCCGGTCATATTAACGATCAAGGTTCCCCACGGAAAAGACGCGCCCCCCCAACGTTGAACCCATCCGCCCAAACCATATCGCGCCAATGTGCCTAATGCTCCGGCCACGGCCAACAAAAACAGCTTCTGCATCATCCTGCACCCCCAAAAACTTAACCATATCAGCATTATTCGCCCCCGCCAATCTGCGACTGAATGGAATTTTCAGCTTTTCCAGGAAATGACCTTGCGGATTTTTTGAACTTCGCTTAAGGTTTCTCCCGCCATTTGGTAATACGTCTGTTACACACAAACGCGCCGGAGAGGTGGCTGAGTGGCTGAAAGCAGCGGTTTGCTAAACCGCCAGCTCGGGGAATCCCTGGGCTCGGGGGTTCGAATCCCCCCCTCTCCGCCATTCGACGCGCCCTTCGCAGACTCAGGGCTTGCTCATGGCAGGCCACTAGCCCGTGCCTCGAATGGCCCGAACTTGCCGAGGGGCTCCGTAGGCTCTGACTTTTGGAGGGGTCCGCTCTGTCGGAACCTTTTTCTTCCGGTCGCGACGGAGCGCGGCCGAACACAAAACCTCCTTGTAGCGGATTGCTCATAAATATTGCCAAGTTGCTCTCAGATTGATTCCGCCGCACTATCTACTGCGGATCGATGTAGATCACTTCGCAGAAATGTCCGTCAAGATGATCGAAATCGTGATCCGTGGTCAGCAAGGTTGCTTTCAATACGCTGGCGGTGGCGGCAATCCAAATGTCATGGTCCCCCATGCTTCTGGCTGAACCCGGCCAGCATTCGAGATGGATGCGTTCCATGATTAAATGCATCGATCTCCGCAAACATGTTGATGAGGCTTGAGTGGGCAACCGAATGTTGACTTACCCATGTCGCGCAATGAAAAAGGACAGCAGCTGAAGGGTAGCGCGAATAGTCAATTGTATGAGTGTTCGGCATAGATCATGTCACCCATTGTCGTTCATTATGTTCCGACACACCGTATCGAGATTGGGGAACATAGATTCCTCGTTATTAGCTGCAGAGTCATCTCTCTTGTTCCCCGTACACATCCTTCATTTACGCAGGTCATCCATCACAGCGGAGAACTGCTCTAAGGCTGCCTGAAGGTCCTCCACGATTTCCTCCGCGATGTCGTCGGGTGGAGGCAGGTTGGCGGAATCCTGCCCTCGAACAATACGTTGTCGGGCAATACCACGGCGGCGCGGCCATGCTGCTTGAGGATGGTGAAGATGTGCTGGAGGAAGTTGAGCTGCTTGTTGCTGGTCGAAGCGCAGAAATCGTCGCGTTTATGATGAGCGATTCCTTGGAGCTTTCGCCTGCTTCGTTGACGATGGTGACGCTGCTCTTTTTTCCGAAGGGCGGATTGGCAAGGAACAGCAGATACGTCAACTGCTCGACGTAATCGCCATACGACAAGCCATCATCGCGAAGAATGTTGCAGTAGTTCCAGAGTTTTTGGACCAATTGTTGTGGATTGCTCATAAGCATTTTCCTGTGTTTCAGGCCAATCGCCCCTCGCGTCTTCATTAAGACTTTGCCAAGGCTGCAATTTGGCGTAAACGTTCTATGACTGACTTATCTCGCTGAAACAGCTCTGCCAACTGGTTCAGGGAAAGCCAGCTCTTTCCTGGTCATTCCAAACGCAACTCCCAGGCTTTCAAACGATATGGGAATTTCTATTTTCTAAAATTCCCTTTTACTTCTTCCCTCGCCTGGGTAGTTTGAATCTTGAATGTAAATCTTCCGTGTGGCGATAGTCGCCAATAGGTTATCGGAATCACTATGGACCAAGATCAAGAAGAGCGCGAACATTTCACAGCCGTTGTAGTGAGTAACGATCCGGATCAAATACGTTCGATCACGGCTACGTTGGGAAGCGACGGCTTCAAGATAATCAGCTTCACCCATGCAGAAGAAGCCTTGAAATATATGGAGGGCAAGCCGTCCCCATCCATTATTATTGCCAATCTGCATATCCCCGGCATCGATGGATGGCGATTCTGCCGTTTGATTCGATCTTCGGATTATCCTCATTTACAGCAAACCGCGCTATTGATCGTTTCCGACACCGTGACAGGAGATTATGCCCGGCAGATATCGATCGAATTGGGCGCCAACGGATTTCTAGCATCGCCGTTCCAACCCGAGGAGCTTCGCACCCATGTGCGGGCGGCTATGGAAAAGATGTCCGTTCCTCCCTCACTGAACGTCTTGGTCGTCGAAGACACCCAAACCCAGTCCCGCTTGCTGGTGGCCCTGTTCAAAGCACGCGGATACACCGTATTCAGCGCCTCCACCGGTGCGGAAGCCATTCAACAGTTTCACCGTGTCCACCCGGACATCGTGGTGCTCGACTATCATTTGCCCGACACGCACGGCGACCAATTGCTCGCGGAATTCAAGTCATCCCAATCGTCTGCCGTCGTGATCATGCTGACGATCGACAAGACGCCGGATCTCGCCACCCGCTGCATCAGCCTGGGCGCCGACGCCATGCTGCGAAAACCAGTTGACTCCGACAGTTTGGTGGCCGCCTGCGAAATGGCCCGGAGGGAACAAACCCTCCTGCGGGTGAAAGATCTGCTGGAGCTGCGAAACCGGGAACTCAAAGACTCGGAAGAACGGTTTCGCTCCCTCTTCGAAAGCATTCCCGAATCGGTGCTGGTGCACGATGCCGAGGGCCGCATCCTGCTGATGAACGAAGTCTGCGCGCGACGCCTGGAATGGCCGGTCCATCATTTGATCGGCCGCAAATTGAACGAGCTGGTTGCCCAGGAGTTTGCGCCCCGCATCGAAACCAACGTACGCCACACCTTCAGCGGCGGCTTTTCCTTGTTCGAAACCACCTTCATGACCCGTTCTGGCCGCCCTATCCGGGCGGAAGTCAGCGAGCGGCTGATCGACTATGACGGCCAAAAAGCCATTCTCAGCATTTCTCGCGACATCACCGCACGGCATTCGGCCGAGGAAGCGCTCCGTCAAAGCGAAGCTCGTTTTCGCAATTACTTTGAACTCTCGCTCGTGGGCATCGCCATCACCTCCTCCGACCTGCGCTGCCTGGAGGTCAACGATAAGCTGTGCGATATCCTGGGCTACTCGCGGGAAGAGCTGCTTCAGATGACCTGGACCGAAATCACGCATCCCTCCGATCTCAATGACGAACTCGTTCATTATTCCAACCTGTCCGACGGTGAAAAACAGGATGACATTCGCGAGAAGCGATTTCTGCGCAAAGACGGACAAGTCATCAGCGTCCGCATCTCCACCCGCTGGATCCGCGGGCAGGACGACGCTCCCGACTACATCATTGCCGTGGTGGAAGACATCACCGACCGGAAGCACGCGGAACAAGCGTTGATGGACAGCCAGCGAACGCTCAGCACGCTGCTAAGCAACCTGCCGGGCATGGCCTATCGGCATCGCAAAGACCCCCTGCGAACGCTGGAATTTGCCAGCGAGGGGTGCATGGACCTTACGGGTTATACCGCCGAAGACCTCCTCCTGAACAAACGAACTTCGTTCCACGAACTGATTCATCCCGACGACCGGAACCGAGTGCACCAGACGATTAACGAGTCCATCGCCGCTTCGAAACCCTATCTGCTCGTCTACCGCCTGCTCGCCGCATCGGGCCGCATCAAATGGGTCTCGGAACACGGACGTTTGGTCGTGGACCCCAACACCAACATACAGGCGCTGGAAGGATTCATCACGGATATCACCGAGCAAAAAACCGCGGAGCTGGAAAAGAAAAAAATAGAGGCCCAGATTCAACATGCACAAAAGCTGGAGAGCCTCGGCGTGCTGACCGGCGGCCTGGCCCACGATTTCAACAATCTGCTCGTCGGCATTCTCGGCAACATCGATCTGGCCTTGCTGGACCTGCCGGCGCTGGCGCCCGGGCGCCAGCGGCTGGAGGACATCAAGACCGCCGGCGTTCATGCCACGGAACTCATCAAGCAGATGCTGGCCTATTCGGGCAAGGGACAATTCGCCGTTACCACCCTCGATCTGAATGACCTGGTCCGCGAGATGAGCCATCTGTTGCAGGCTTCCATTTCCAAGAAAGCCATCTTGCGAGCCTCGTTTGCCGATAATCTTCCCCCCATCGAAGCCGATGCCGTACAGATGCGCCAAGTGGTCATGAACCTGATTATCAACGCCTCCGACGCGCTGGACGAACACAGCGGCGTGATTACGCTGAATACCGGCGTCATGGAAGCGGACCGCAACTATTTGACGGAAACCTATCTCGACGACAATCTGCCGGAGGGATATTACGCCTATCTGGAAGTGACCGATTCCGGCTGCGGCATGACCAAGGAAACCATGACGCGCCTGTTCGACCCCTTCTTTACGACCAAGACCAAGGGCCGGGGCTTGGGCCTGTCCGCCGTGCTGGGCATCATCCGCGGCCATCGCGGCGCCATCAAGGTCTACAGCGAAATAGGCAAAGGCACCTCGTTCAAAGTGCTGTTCCCCTGCTCCAACCAGGCGGTCAAGACGCCGCGCAAGAAAAGCGCCGGCTTGGCCTCGATGTGGAAAGGCGCCGGCATCGTGTTGGTGGTCGATGACGAGGACAGCGTCCGCAGCGTCACCAAGATGATGCTGGAAAAGGCCGGCTTCAAGGTGTTGACGGCCTCCGATGGCCGCGAAGGCGTCGATGTCTTCACACAGAACAGCGACAAAATCAGCGCTGTGCTGCTGGACATGACCATGCCGCACATGGACGGCAACGAAGCGTTCCAGGAGATGCGCCGTATTCGCGCCGATATCCCCGTCATCCTGTCCAGCGGCTACAACGAACAGGATGCCATCATGCATTTCGCCGCGGACGGCCTCGCCGGCTTCATCCAAAAACCCTTTCAAATGAAGGGCCTGCTGGACGTCTTCCAAGCCGTGCTCTCGCCGAAAGCTCCTGCGTCTTAACGCCGGCGGCTACGTAGCCCGTCCGTAAGGACGTGGATTCTTAGAGTCTATTTCGGGAGGACGCCGTTTTGATTCCATTTCATAATCGTAATCCTAATCTTAATCCTAATCTGCATTTGTTTTATCCAGAAAGAGATTAAGATTACGATTAAGATTATGAGTGAGATAGGATAATAGCTGCGTTGACGCGAGACTTTTAATGGTCCTTGGTCGCGGTTTAGTTGGGTGGCGCTCTTTTCTGCATCGGATATTTGACCTTTTCCCGTCTTTCATAGTAATGTCGCCCTCTCGAAATCAATAGGAGAACAGATTATGTCCGACACCATTAGTTTCCCGCTGAAACAGAGCGATATTCCCACCCACTGGTACAATATTCTCCCCGATTTTCCTGAACCCCTCCCGCCCCCCCTGCATCCGGGCACGAAAAAACCCGTGACCCTGGAGGATATGACGGCCATTTTTCCCGAAAATATCGTCATGCAGGAAATGAGTCCTGAGCGCTACATCGAAATCCCGGAGCCCGTTCGCGAGATTTATGCGCTCTGGAGGCCGACCCCGCTTCTCCGCGCCGTACGTTTGGAAAAAGCGCTGAATACGCCCGCCCACATTTACTACAAGTATGAAGGCGTCAGCCCCGGCGGCAGCCACAAGCCCAACACCGCCATTCCGCAGGCTTATTACAACAAACAGGCCGGCACCAAGCGCCTGACGACCGAAACCGGCGCGGGCCAGTGGGGTTCGTCGCTGGCCTTGGGCTGCCAGTTGTTCGGGATCGAGTGCGTGGTGTACATGGTGAAAGTCAGCTATCACCAGAAGCCCTACCGCAAAATGATGATGCACACCTGGGGCGCCTCGGTCCATGCCAGTCCGAGTTCGAATACCGCCTACGGACGTTCGGTCCTCGAAAAGGATCCCGAATGCCCCGGCAGTCTCGGCATGGCCATCAGCGAAGCGATCGAAGACGCCGTCAAATCCAAGAATACGAAGTACTCCCTCGGCAGCGTGTTGAATCACGTGTGCATGCACCAAACGGTGATCGGGCTGGAATGCCTCAAGCAAATGGAGATGGCCGGCGAGAGTCCGGATGTCGTCATCGGCTGCGTCGGCGGCGGCAGCAATTTTGCGGGTATTGCCTTTCCCTTTGTGAAGGAAAAGATCGCCGGCAAGACCAACTGTCGCATCGTGGCCGTCGAACCGGCCCTCTGCGCGTCGTTGACGCAAGGCGAGCTGCGGTACGACTTCGGCGACACCGCCGAAACCACCCCGCTCATGATGATGTACACGCTGGGCCATAATTTCATGCCGCCCAAGATTCATGCCGGCGGACTGCGTTATCACGGTATGGCCCCGACCGTCAGCCATCTGGCCAAACTCAAATTGATCGATGCCGTCGCCGTGGCCCAAACCAAGGCCTTCGAGAGCGCCGTGTTGTTTGCCCGCACCGAGGGCATCATCCCCGCCCCCGAAACCTCGCACGCCATCTGCGCCGCCGTCGACGAGGCCATCAAAGCCCGCGAAGAAGGAAAGAAACGGGTCATCCTGTTCAACTTCTCCGGCCACGGCATGATGGACCTCAGCTCGTACGATTCGTTCCTCGCCGGGCATCTGCAAAACGCCTAGCCGAAACATCGTCCTTACAGGGCGTCCCGATTCAATCGGGACGCCCTTTTTTTTACGCGGTCTACCCAATCATCTGAAGGTGGCCCGGCTTCTCCGAAGACGAGGAAGTTTTGGGCAAGCTCAAGGAACTTCAGGGCGCGTCTTCTTCTTCGTCGTCGGAAGCCGGTCGATAATAGAGAGCTTCCCGATCGGATAATTGGTTTTCCGAAATGAGTTGGCGGATGCGGCTTGCGTCTAGATTGCGTGACTGGCCGACTCCCGACCGCTCGCAAATCCGGCCCTTGGCTACTGAAGAGATTGGCTCCGGCATCCAGGCCTTTCGCGCGATCGATCCTGCGCTCACAAGGGCGAGAACCATCAGCAGGAGGCCTGCGAGCCATTGTCCCCGAGATACAGGCTTCGCATTGGGCATCCGGCAACGATCGCATTGCAGGCAATCGAGTTCCCCCACCCTGCGAACGCCCATGTCGCAGCGCGCGGGATGAATGACAGGACGCCATTTTCTCAACCAGGTCATGTCGCCCAGCAGGGAAAGAAAAGCGCCGGCCGGACAAAGATTCCGGCACCAAAACCGGCGGAAGAACACACTTATAGCCAAAAGAAATACAAGGCCCCACGAAAGCAATCCTTTGGGAAATTGAATGAAAACGCGGGTCAGCGGGTCGGCTTCGTCGACGGAAGCCCTGGACATCATCGCCGCCGAGGCGAGCAAGACAAAGAGAAGCACATATTTCATGTGCCGCGCAAACCGCCAAAGCGTCTTGGGCGGCGTCCATCGCCGCCGCGCCGGAACCAGGTCGCCCAGCCACTCCTGAATCGCGCCGAAAGGGCATAGCCATCCGCAATACACGTTGCCGAACAGAATCGACCCTAGAGGCACGATCGCGATCATGGCAAAAGCAACGCTCCATGAAGGCGAAGGGGCATTCCCCAGCAGCAACGAAATCACATGGTCAAGCGAGTATTGCAGGTTGAAAAGCGCGCCGGCGAGAATGACCACGCTCAGTAGAAAAACCTTCCGGACCCATCGTGAGGGATGCCGCCGGACCAGCAAGGCCCCCAGCATCAAGGCATAGAAAAACACCAGGCTCCAGGAGAACGCTGCCCGGCTCGACGCAACCTCGGAAATACCTGTCTGCCGCCCCAAGACCAATCCGGCGAAGGATGAGCCTGATTTTCTAAGCAGTTCCAGAACCGCCTGCGAAGTCATAGTGGCGCCCGAGACGCCGTCGATTTTGGCGATGGCTTCCGCCTGAAACAGACTGACGCCCTTTAGCGCCTCCAGCCAGCCGCGGAGCATGCGATTATACGCCGGGGTCTCCCGTGACTGGTAAATCGCCAGACTCTTTAAGCGGCCATCGCCGGCAACCCAAACGGCTGCGGACATCGGTCCGCCATAACCGGCGATGCGACCGGCATAATCGTCGGAGCGATAAATCCACGAGGGGTTTTCCCCACCCTCGTCGACCCGGAAATAGCCGGTATCGCGTCCATGTATGGAGAGACCTTTCTTGAGGAGCAGCGTTTTATCCGCCGCCATTTTACGGGCCGCCTTTTCGAAGAGGATCAGTTCGCTGTCGGCGGCAGGATGATGAAAGCGCGTGAAGAGCACGAACACAAGCATCAATCCGGCCATGACATGGCCGGCCGCCCTTGCAAAACGATCCCACGGATCGCCCCTCGCCTCTGCCGTCGTTCTTCGCCCAAGAATCGGAAGATTGACGAGGACCAGCGCCAGCAACACCAGCAGGGTCGCTTCGACTCCGTAAACCGGCAGCAAGACCAGCCCGGTAAAAAACCCGCCCAAGACTCCGCCCAGATTGTCGAACAACTCAACGACGCCTCCAGCGGTCGGCGAGGAAAATCCGCGGGCTTGCAACAAGGCGACCATCGGAGGAATCAACGCCCCGCAAAACAACCCCGCGGGAAGAAAGAGCAGAATAAGAAATGAAGCAGGCAAGTGTGAAAGTCCCGCTGCCGCTCCGGCAATAAACAAAGCAAGACCTCCGAGCAAAACGGCGGCAAGGCTTCGTGGATTTGCGTCCGGTCGCTCCAGCCGGCGGTTGGCCATCAAGCTGCCGGCTACAAGCCCCAACATAAAGAGCGCCGAGAGCAAGCCCACGAACAGAAACAAAGATCCTTCGCGCGATTCGTAAAGAAACATCATCGCAAGGCTGAGCGACAACCCCACCCAACCGACCGACGTCAGCAGAAGCGCCACGTCGTAAACCGATGCTTTTTCGGATGTGGCCGAAGCCCGACGGCGTCGATACAGCATCCGCAGCAGCGCCATGACAAGAATGGCCAGCCACAAAGCCCAGACGCTGGTATGCGCCAACCGGTTAAGCAGCCGGGACGACCAGGCGGCGCCATCCGACGCCTTGCCGGCCAGGAGCAAAGAATACAGACTGGCCTTGGGATGACGGTCCGTATTTAAAAAATAGCCCGTTGGTTGAGCTTCGATGGCGCTGCGATATGCTTGCCATTGAAATCGTATCCGGTCGGCTGGATACAACGACATCAAGCCCTCCGGCGGATAGATTGCTTCGGCGCCGGGAATCGCGGCAAGGCGTTGCCGAAGAACGGATGAATCCTCCGACAAGAAGTCAGAATCGGAAGCCGCCAGCCAGCTTTCGTCGCCGGGCTTCAACGCCAAATGGGAAAAGACCTGGCCCAGGGTGTAAACCAGGGAGGCGCCAAGCCCTGCCGTCTCGTCGCCCATATAGTTTTCGCCGCCGGAAAACCGCGCGCAAACCACGCCGTTGGGCGTTAACCGCGACTTGATTTGCCGATAGAATTCCAGCGTGGAATATCGATTCAGCGCCAACGCGGCGGCATCCGGAATGTTCAGAATGACCAAATCGAATGGTTGGAAATCGCGATCCAGAAACCGGCGGATGTCTGCGCCCGGCAAGATGAGCCTGGCCAAACCGGCGGCCTGCGCGGAGGGAAGCAGGCTCATCAAGCGGGACGGATACTCGGGATCAGGGTGCAGATACGTGATCCGCAAATCCGGCATTTCCAGCAAGCGGCGGCAAAGCGGCAGAGAGCCGGGCCCGATCACGAGGATATCCCTGGCCGCCGGCGCTTGAGCAAGACAGACCGCGGCCATTTCGGAGGCATGTTCGGTTTCCGGAAAACTTTCGGTGACCGACTCCCAGGCGATCACATTGAACTGTTTTCGATGCTCGCCGTATAGATACCGGGCCTGCGGCGTCGTGAACGATCCTTCGAAAGCGTCCGAGGGAAGAATCCGACTCCAGGCCCTGACTAAATTTCGCTGCTCCCAACGCGCCGCCCCGCCGGAAAGAAGGACGCTTAGAAGAAGCAATGTCATCGCGACGGGGACGACAATCCGTTTCCGAGTTTGCGCCTGCAGCGCCATAGCGCTCGTAACGACCATCATGGCCAGGAGGATGCACGTCTCGCCAGACAGGCCGACCGTCAAAGCGATGGTTGCCGCAATTCCGCCCAACACACTGCCGGCTGTTTCCCACGTATAGACCCGCGTGGCCGGGAAACGGCCCTGACCGGATATCCAACCGCACGCCAGGACGAAGAGAAACCCAGTCGTCAAACTCACCGGCGCATTGGCCAGCAACGAAACAGGAAGCATTTTCCAGAATGGAAACAACTCGTAGGCGTGAACGCCGGCCAACAGCCGCGAATTCGAAATCAACCAAAGCTGCAGGACGTAAGCGGGCAGATAAAGGAATCCCAGCCATTCGAAACCGGGCGCGCCTGCGGCGGCATAGCGCCTGGGCAACCTCCCCAGCAGCGCCCCCAAAGCCAGACACAACAGCCAGGAGGCAAAAAAGCTGGCCAATCCGAATTCGCTGCCCTCATAGACGGTTAAGAATTCCCGGAACAGGAGCGTTTGAGCCACGAGAGCAAAAAACCCCAGGCTTGCGATCAATACGAGAGGCCGCCAAGTTTTGCGCTCGCCGGAAATAACCGTCACTTCTGGTCGTCCTCACTGAAAACAATGGCTTCAAAAACCGTGAACTTGGCTCCCGATTTCCAGGCATCGGCCGGCAAGCCGGCTTTCATCGAAAGATGAGTCAAGGTTTGCGCAATATCCCAACCCTGCTCCGGCGCCACTTGCGGCAGGAAAACGGCGGAACGGCCATTTTTAGCGAGCACCATGCCGTGCTTGCCCAGCACGATGTCCTGATAGGAGTCGACCGGCGTGGGCGGCGTCAACGCCGAGATTTCAAAGACCAGGCCGGAGATCTCGGCTTCCGACACCGGTGAAAACCTCGTATCGTTCAACGCTGAATTCAGAGCATGATCCATGACAGCTTCATACAAGGCGCGTCGCGGAAAAATCTCGCCGATGCAGCCTCTCAATTCGCCCTCTTTGTGCAGCGTTACAAAAGCGCCCATCACCGCTTTCATGGAGGGCGTGACGGCGATCTCCAAGTCCTGCGGCGTGGGCCGGCGATTATGCTTGAACACGTATTCCAGCGTTTTTCGCGCCAATTGCAGCAAGTTCTTTTTGTCGGCTTCCGATAGAGCCTGGGATTCCTGTGCCGACGATGCGTCCGGCGCCTGGGCGGGCCATTGCCCCGTAAACGCCATACTGGCATAGCTGACCGAGTTGTTGAAGTCGCTGGCGATGCGGCCGGAAGTATCGTAATGGAGCAGGTGGAACTGGGCGTCCGAGGGCAGCATCGCCAGCAGAATAGCGATGGGATCTTGTCCGCAAACGGTGGCGCCGGTCTTCTCGCAATACTGAAGAAAACCTGCCGCCGATTTGCGCTCGATTTCCTTGATGGCGCCCATGTCCAATTTTTCGAGGTTCTCCTGTACGTTCGTCGTGAAGGGAAGATAGCGATAATTAGGGCCGTAATGCGTAAAGTCGGAACTCGCAACGAGGAGGGTATCATTGTCCATGACGCGTTGCAGCGCGCCCGCGATCGCCTTGGCCGTTTCGAGATCCAGTTGTCCGACATAAATGGGCACGAGATGAAAAGAGCCCAGCGCCGCTTGAAGGAACGGGAGTTGGATTTCCACGCTGTTCTCGCCGATGACGGCCGACGGGACATCCTGGAAGTGCGGATCGGTTCGCAGCCGCTGGATGAACGTCGTGTCCAAGGGAATTTCTCCGAGGGGCGTTTCGTAATGCGTAGCCGCCGGGATACTGACGATGTTCGGCATCGCTACGCGATGGCTCGGTCCCATGACGATCACGCGCCGGATTGGCTTGCCGGCTACCTGATGCAGCCCATAAGCGGCCACCGGACCCGAAAACCGATAACCGGCGTGCGGCAGGATCAGGGCCATGACGTTTTCCAGCATAGGACTTTCCGAGGCTCGCGCCAGATACTCCTTGAATTCTTCCGCCAATCGGGCCCGGCTGGCGGGGTACCAGGACCCGGCCAGTTGTGCTTCGATGATTTTCTTTTCGGGGGACGGCGCAACTTCATTCCGTTCGGTGTCTTTCATGTCTCCTCCACAAGCGGTCAGCAACACGATTTGACTCAGTACAACCATGAACCCCATCAACTTCGAAAGTTTCATGCGTCACCCATTCCATGTCCCTGGTTTCAGGATCGAGGACTCGTCCAGCGGCCGTACAGGGCCGGGATACCGATGCGTGCGAAGAGCCTCCACCACGCGATTCGGCGCCAACCAGCGCAGCCAGGCCCAGCCGCCTCCCGCCAGGAAAAGCACGGCGGAGGCCAGCAGCTTGTTAAACGCTCGACGCTTCATTTCCATATTCCGTAAATCTCCGACCTGCACTTCGGGCATCGGCCCTCGCGCAGATGGTTTTCCAGCACCCTATAGCCGCTCCGCCTAATCAACAGGTTCCGACACGAAGGACAATAGGTGTTGGCCGACTCCCGCTCCGAAATATTGCCCATGTAAATATAGCGAAGTCCTTCCGTTTCGGCGATCTGTTTTGCGCGTTCCAGCGTGCTCAGCGGCGTCGGCGGAAGGTTGTGCATGCGATACTGCGGAAAAAAACGCGAAAAATGAAGCGGCGCGTCAGGCCCCAGATTTTCTTTGATCCATCGGCACAGTTGCGTCAGGTCCTCATCCCGGTCGTTCAAGGTGGGAATGACCAGGTGGATGACCTCCACCAGAGGAACCATCGATCGGGCCGTCGTCAGGGCGGCCAACACGGGATTCAGCGTGGCCCCGCAGACGTCCCGATAAAAGGCGTCGGACATCGACTTCAGATCGATCCGGGCCGCATCGACTTCGCGCAGCAACTCCCTCCAAGGCTCGGCATTGATGTACCCCGCGGTCACCAATACGTTTTTTAATCCGCCCTCCCGGACACGTCGGCAGCAGTCCAGCGTGTATTCGTAATAAACGACCGGGTCGGTATAGGTATACGAAACGGAACGGCAGCCATGCTTCTGCGCCAGTCGAACGACGTCCTCCGGCGGCAGCGGGCTGGCAGGGACATCCTCCGGATTTTGTTGCGAGATTTCCCAATTCTGGCAATTCAAGCAATGCAGATTGCACCCGACGGTCGCCAAAGAAAACGTGCTCGTGCCCGGCAAAAAATGGAACACCGGCTTCTTTTCAACGGGATCGACGTGCACGGAACAGGGATAGCCATAGGTAACGGCCAGCAGCTTGCCATCGAGATTAACGCGAATCCGGCATTCCCCGCTTTCACCCGGGGCCACGTCGCACCGTTTGGGACACAATTCGCACTGCACATTCATGATACGACCCTGCCATTTGACTCATGTTACTTCAATCCATGTCATCGACAAGTTTTACATAACATAATTCACGCACATCTGGTACTATGTATTCCAATCCGGCTGAAAGCGCCGGCGTGTGGGGAACAAAAGATCATGACGACGGCTACACTCATCGGTCTGGCTTTTTTGATCGTTTTCATTCTTTTAATGTCCATCGCGATCGTCGGCAATACCAGCCGGCTGGCCCGAAAATCTCAAGTCTCCGATCTGGCGCAAATGGCCAGGGCCATCAACAGCTTGGAAATCCTCAAGCGCGTAGAAACCTTGTCCCAGGAAAAAGTCGATAAGCCGGATGACGCGGGCGCTGTCGCAACGGAAGCCTTGAAAAGCCCGGACGCCGAAGCACGCCTAAAAGCCATCGAAGAACTGGGAGCCAAACGCGATCCCCGGTTGATCGCCACGCTGGCGCCGGCCCTTCAGGATGCCAATTCCGCAGTTCGCGGAGCGGCGGCCCGCGCGCTGGCCGATCTCAAGGATCCCCAGGTCCTCGAACCGATGCTCAAAGCCCTTTCCAATGACAAGGACGGCAAGATCTCGTCGGCGATCTATCGGATGGGAACCCTGGCGGTCGAACCGATTCTTCGCGCCATGGAATCCGGCTCGCCGGAAATGGAAAAACAGGGGCGTATCCTCTTGAAACGGATTCAGGACCCCTTCTCGATCGAAGCCTTGCTGGGCTCGCTCGAGGACGACGATCGCGAGGTCAGGATTCGTGCGACCTGGGAATTGAAGAACCGGATACGGGACATCAAAACGCCGGCCGTGGTCGACGCCTTGCTGGGCGCGCTGAAGGATCCCGAAGCGGAAGTTCGCAACAAAGCCGCCGAAGCCTTGGGCGAAATCAAAGATCCCCGATCGGTCGATGCCCTGCTCGAGGCCTTGAAGAATTCCGATACGATCAACGCCGCCAGCCAGGCGCTGGGCGAAATCAGGGACCCCAAAGCCGTGCCGGTGCTGATCAAAATGCTGGGCGACGAAGCCAAGGCTTCCCGCGAGGGCGCCGCCGCGGCTCTGGCGCGCATGGGTCCCATTGCCATAGAGCCGTTGGTCGCCGTGCTGTCCAGTCCGAACGACAACGTCCGGGAAAATGCCGCCTGGGCCCTGGGCGACATCAAGGATTCCAAAGCCGTTGCCCCCCTGGTGCATTTGCTGAAGGACAAAAACATGATGGTGCGCGCCAAGGCCATCGAGTCCCTGGGCATGATTCGGACCTCCGTTCCCCTGGCGCCGCTGTTCGACGCCATGAAGGACGAAAAGCCCGTGGTCCGGGTCAAAACCATCGAAACTCTAGCCAAACTTCGCCGGCCCGAAGGACTGCAATCCCTTCTCGCCGCCTTGAAGGACGACAATCGCTACGTCCGCGAAACAGCCATCTCGGCTCTCGTCGAAATGCGCGAAGTGAATGCCGTGGAACCGCTGATCGGCCTGCTGGCCGACGGCAACAGCAAAACAGTTTTGCAAGCCCTTCAATCCATCACCGGAACCTCGCAGGCCAATTATGAAGCCTGGCGCGAATGGTGGAAATTCAATCATGATTCCGTTCTGCATGGACGGTAATCGCCCAACGTCGAGCAATCCCTCTGCTGGAATGAGCCGGCGCGCTGATTCGCAGGATCGGCCTGCAGCATTTGGATAGATGCGAAAGTATCCTTCCCACTCTTTGCATCGAAAGCAGATTGATAAATCCGCATCAATACGCTTAATTATCCCCCTCATTTAATCATGGAGACAAGACAATGAATCGATTTGCGGAGGCCTATAAAACTTTAACGCTGAAAAACGGCAGTGAAATTCGTTATTACAGCCTTGAAACCGTTGAAAAAGAAGTCGGGGTGCAACTGACGCGGCTCCCCTATTCTCTGCGCGTTTTGCTGGAATCGATTCTCCGGAATCAGGGGCATCCCGCTTTTCAAGAGGAGCACATCGTCCATTTCGCCCGCTGGTCGCCTCAAGCCCAGGAGACCGAAGAATTCCCGTTCATGCCCGCGCGGGTATTGCTGCAAGATTTTACCGGCGTACCCTGCGTGGTGGATTTGGCGGCGCTGCGCGACGTCATGGCCCGGAGCGGCCGCGATCCGAAGGCGATCGAGCCGCAGATTCCCGTGGATCTCGTGATCGACCACTCGGTACAGATTGACCGCTATGCCAGCGTCGATTCGCTCAAGGCCAACATGGATTTGGAGTTTTCGCGGAATGCGGAACGCTACGCTTTTCTGCGCTGGGGTCAGGGCGCCTTCAAAAAGCTGCGGATTGTCCCGCCCGGGCTGGGCATCTGCCATCAGGTTAATCTGGAATATCTGGCTCAGTGCGTCATTTCCGAAAAGGACGCGAATGGCCAGTGGACAGCCTATCCCGACACCCTGGTCGGCACTGACTCCCACACCACCATGATCAATGGCCTGGGCATTCTCGGCTGGGGCGTGGGCGGCATCGAGGCCGAAGCGGCCATGCTGGGACAACCCATTCCCCTGCTGACGCCGACGGTAACCGGCGTTCGCCTCCTGGGGCAATTGACGCCGGGCGTCACAGCCACGGATCTGGCCCTGACCATTACGCAACGCCTGCGCGAAAAAGGCGTGGTGGGCCAGTTTGTGGAATTCTTCGGTCCGGGCTTGAGTCGGCTATCTCTGGCCGACCGAGCCACCGTGGCCAACATGGCCCCCGAGTACGGCGCGACCTCGGGCTTTTTCCCTATCGACGACGAGACCCTTCGTTACCTGCGACAAACCGGCCGCAGCGAAGAGCAGATCGACCTGGTCGAACGCTACTGCAAAGCCCAGGGCCTCTTCCGCACGGCGTCCTCCCCCGACCCGGTTTACAACAGCGTGCTGGAACTCGATCTTTCGGCCATCGAACCGGTCATAGCCGGCCCCAAGCGTCCCCACGATCGCCTGACGCTGTCCGCCATGAAACCGGCTTTCCAGAAGGCCCTGACCGCGCCCGTGAAGGAACGCGGCTATGGATTGACGACCGAAGATCTTGATGCGCGCGTCAGCGTAGCCGGACAGGAAGATCTTCGGCACGGCTCCGTGGTGATCGCCTCCATCACGAGCTGCACGAACACCTCGAATCCCCACGTCCTGCTGGCGGCGGGATTGGTGGCCCGGAATGCCATCGAAAAAGGACTTAAAGTGCCCGGCTACGTCAAAACCAGCCTGGCGCCGGGCTCCCGCGTCGTAACGGCCTACTTGAAAAAATCCGGCTTGCTGACCTCCCTTCAGCAACTGGGCTTCCATGTCGATGCCTACGGCTGCGCGACCTGCATCGGCAATAGCGGTCCGCTGGACGCGAATTTGGAAGCCTCGCTCAAGAACAGCAAGCTGGTGGTCTCCGCCGTTCTCAGCGGCAATCGCAATTTCGAAGGGCGCGTTCACCCCATGACCAAGGCCAATTTCCTGTGTTCGCCGCCCCTGGTGGTGGCTTATGCTTTGGCCGGCACCACTAACATTGACCTGACCACCGAGCCCATCGGACGCGATGCCCAAGGACAGCCCGTTTACCTCAAGGATCTCTGGCCGAGCGAAACGGAGATTCAAGCATTCATTGAAAAAGCGGTCGATCCGGAGATTTATCGCAAATTGTACAACGACGTGGCCGCATCGAATCCGGCTTGGAACGCCATCGCCGTCGATGCCCGCCCCGTCTATGCGTGGGAGCCTTCCTCGACCTATATTCGCAATCCGTCGTTCGTCTCCGAGATTCAACCCAAGGCATCCCCCGTGCGCGATATCCTTTCTGCCCGGGCTCTTGGTCTGTTTGGCGACTTTATCACCACGGATCACATTTCCCCAGCCGGCTCGATTCCCAAGGACAGCCCGGCCGGCCAGTACCTCATAGCCCACGGCGTTCAACCCAAGGACTTCAATTCCTATGGCTCGCGTCGCGGCAATCACGAAGTCATGCTGCGGGGCACGTTTGCCAACGTCCGCATCCGGAACCGTATGGTGGAGCGCGAAGGCGGATGGACCGTCCATGTACCCTCGGGCGACCTGCTGCCCATTTACGATGCCGCGGAACGCTACCGCGCCGAAAATACGCCGCTCATCGTACTGGCCGGCAAGATGTACGGCGCCGGCTCGTCCCGCGATTGGGCTGCCAAAGGCACGTATCTGCTGGGCGTTCGCGCCGTGATCGCCGAAAGCTTCGAGCGCATTCATCGCAGCAATCTCGTCGAGATGGGCATTCTGCCGTTGGAGTTAACCGATGGTCAAACGGCCGACTCGCTGGGGCTGACCGGCAAGGAAACCTTCACCGTTCAAGGCATTGAAGGCGCTCTGACGCCCTCGCAAGTCCTCACGGTCGTCGCCCGGGATGGCGACCGAACCGTCCGTTTTCAGGCCAAAAGCCGCATCGATTCCGCCATCGAAGTGGAATACGTCAGGAATGGGGGTATCTTGGCTTACGTTCTGCGGGATATGATGAATTCCTAAGCGCGCGCAAGTCGTCACGCCGTCGGGAAGAGCGGGTTATTCTCCAACCCGCTCGCGGCTTTCGCGCGGATGAAAGGTCGGGGTTA
Organism: Lentisphaerae bacterium GWF2_57_35; assembly: GCA_001804865.1. Taxonomy (GTDB): domain Bacteria; phylum Verrucomicrobiota; class Kiritimatiellia; order CAIQIC01; family GWF2-57-35; genus GWF2-57-35. The sequence continues at coordinate 121,168 of MHBK01000033.1, read as the reverse complement.
TGGCCATTTCAGTGCGCGCGGTGGCGACCAGCAATCCTCCGTTGTATGTCACGCAACAGGAGTCGTTCGATTATTATACGGCTCATTTTGACCTCAAGCCCGACGAACGGGAGTTGTATCGGCGCATTCTCCTGGAAGGGTCCATACGCGGGCGCTACATCGGTATGGATTGCAAAGACGATGCCCATGAAACGAACCCCGACCGGCTGAACGAGCGCTTCCTGAAATATGCCCGGCGCACCGCGGCGGATGCGGCCCGAAAGGCCATGACCGAAGCGCAACGGGATATAAGCCAGATCGGCGGCCTCGTCGTGAATACCTGCACCGGATATTTATGTCCCGGTTTGAGTTCCTATCTCGTCGAGGATTTGCGATTGGGCGATTCGGTCAAAGCCCTGGACATGGCCGGCATGGGATGCGGCGGCGCCCTTCCCAACCTGGAATGCGCGGCCGGCTTGATTGCGCGCGGGAATCCACCCTCCATCCTAAGCGTCTCGGTCGAAATTTGTTCGGCCACCTTGTTCATGGGCTCGGACCCGGGACTGATTGTCAGCAATTCGATTTTCGGCGACGGCGCGGCGGCCTGCATAGTCGAAAATGCTTCCGCGCCCGATCCCGCGCGAACCGGCTTTCAACTCCTTGATTTTGAAGCCGGTATTTTCCCCCAGCATCGGGAACAACTTCGCTATCGCCAGGAAGGCGGCAGGCTTCGCAATGTCCTGTCGCGCAAGGTGCCCGTTCTCGGCGCCAAGACGGCCCGCACGGTATTGGATCGTCTTTTGCAGCGGCGCCGCTTGCCGATTGACGCGATTCGCTGGTGGGCCGTTCATGCCGGCGGCACAACGGTCCTGGATCAAGTGGGCAAGGAGCTGGGTTTGAATGAGGATCAACTGCGTTATTCAACCGAAGTATTTCGGGATTATGGAAACATGTCCTCGCCTACGGTGCTCTTTGTCATGAAAAGCATTCTCGAAAAAGGCCGGCCCGCCTCAGGCGACAAAGGAATTCTGGTTTCTTTTGGCGCCGGATTTTCCGCTTATGCATGCCTGGTGGAATTCAACTAACGACCGGCTGCAACCGGGCATTCGGTCGATATTTTCGGCCGGCTTTGGCGCAAGGCTGTCCGTCTACCCGGACAATGTCGGCCGTAAAGTCATAAACGCCCTGCAAGAGCGCGCTGCCCACCCCATAGGCGTCCGCCGGGGTTTTCAAGGACTCGAATTCGGCAATCTTTTCAGGATTAAAGCCGCCGGAAACCACGATCCGGACATGCTGGAAACCTTCCCGGTCCAGGGCGGCTCGCGTTTTGCAAACCAACTCGGGAACGACGCCGGTCGGACGAAACGATCCCATGTCGGCGAAGATGCTTTGATCCACCATATTTTCAGACGTGTCTAAACGCACGCCCCACAATCGCGGCCCCAAGGCGCGTGCGCACTCCAAGGCGGTGCGCACGCTATCGTTGTCGAAATCGACCAGCGCCACCAATCGTTCGTCGGGAAACGCTTCCCCGAACAACGTCACGGCCTGTACCGTATCGCCGCCCACGGCCGCAATCAACGCATGAGGCACCGTGCCGCCTCCTTTGCCGCCCCACCATTCGGCTTGAGCATCCGTGGATACGCCCCCCGCCCCGCCGATTTGCGCGGCATAGCCGTCCCCGCCTTGCACCGCCCAGTGATCGAATCGCGCGGGAAAATAGAGAACCATTTTTCCCTGGGCGGCCGCGACGATGCGGCGAACATTCGTGGCTATCCGGGTGCGACGCGCCAGCACGCCCAGATAGATGGTTTCCAAGTGAGCGAACGCGGCCGCGTCGCCGGTGATGTGCATGACCGTTTCCCAAGGCGAAACGGCCTCCCCATCGAACAGCGATTCGATTTTCAGGCCGTCATAGTCGCTCTCCCACAATCGATCCAGTTCGCCGGATAGGCGGTTCTTTTCCTCGATGGTCTTCAGATAGAGATCCCGATCCAGCAGAAATACCTTCCGCGACCCGCGCTTCAATTCCAAAAACCGGTCGAAGAGTTCGTACGCCCGCCGGCGGTCCCGATAATGGCCGCTCGCCAATTTGAGCACGGCAATAGCCTCGTCCGTTCCGCAAAGAACGACCTGTCGCTTCTGAAAAACCTGCATGGTAACGGACGGATGCAGCCCATTCTTTTCGAGGGCTACTTTTTCCCGCCAAAAATACACGTCGCTGCGATATCCCCGGCGCAGTTCCTGGACGGGCAAATCGAACACGTAAGCCGGCAATCGTTCGGTCATAGATTCTTCCGTCATCATCGTCCCATCGGCCATGCATCCGTACTGTTTACAAACTGCACCCCCTGCTCCGCATAACGGGCAAACTGTTTCTGCGCCAGCGCATGAAAATCGACGGTCGGATGCACGACCGGCGAGGTGCAGTCTTTCAGAACGAACAATTTTTTCAGGCAATCGGGCCGATCGTGAAACACCTCCACGATGTCTTTCACGGATTCCAAGACGCAATGGGTCTCCGCCTCGCCCGCAATAAATATTTGATCGTACTCTTCCACAACAGCGATGAAATTATTGTTGATGGAAACTCGAGCATGATCGGGAACTTCGACTTCAGGCCGAAGGATCGAGTAATGCTCCGTTTCAGGAATGTCCCCTTTGATCCACCAGGTGGGTTGGCATTGGCGAGCCACCGAATGCCAGAAAACCGCTGACCACAGCTCTGGATCCAGCGCATGCCCGACCCCGCCCATGGGCACATGATAGGGCCAGATCAACAAACGCTTCTTTGCCTCCCTTTCCAGGGCGCCTACGTAATTCAGAGACCACTCAGGCTCCCGCAACGCGTGCCAGCGACCGCTTCGCACGTCAGCCTCCGATATTTCCGTATAAGGCGGAGGATGCGCTCCCTTTTCGTCCGCCCACCATGCCGCATGGAAAATCTGGAACGGATAATGAGAATCCAGCGTACAGGTGATATGCGTAATCTCGGCGGCATGCGCGTAGAGAAATTCGATCGTGCGTCTAACGTCGCCTTCGGCGCCCGGCACGTATAGACTGCCGTTGGGATGGCAAAAGTCCACCTGCATGTCGATCGCCAGCAGCAATCGCTTGACGGGGTCTTGCGCGGCAGGCTTCAGGCCGGCAGCCTCGGCATCCAAAGCAATGGCTTCGCTGTCCGGATAGTACAATCGGCCGATGCGCTGAGGCTTATATACGGCAGGAAACATAAGGCCCTCGTCTTTCACATCGGGTGCAGCTTGACGCGGCCCTTCCTCAACGTCTGGCACTGGAAAGAAACCACCGGCTTACGCCGGCGGCTACGTAGCCGCGTCCGTAAGGACGTGGCTTCTTATTCATATGCGCTGGGGCCGTGTCAAGATGCACCCTTTCACATTCTGCTATTCATTGAAATATAGGCGGAGAACCCGTACGTTGCAAACGGACGAAGAAATGGAAGGATTCACACGTATGAAGACCGCATTCGCTTTAAAGCCGCGCGATTATCTGGCAACGCCTGAAAAGAAACGATTCCTGAACATCGCGCTGTTTTCCGAGTTGTCCTCCCGGTACGGGTTCATCACGAGAATTCTCTCGTTCGATCGCGATCGGGCGTGGAAGCGGCGCCTGATCGACGAACTGCCGCCGCAGGCGTCGCCTCGGTGCGTGGATGTCGCTTGCGGTACGGGCGACCTGACGATCCTCCTGGCGCAGAAGTATCCGAACGGACGCATCATAGGGCTCGATTTGACGGAACCCATGTTGTCGATCGCCCGCACGCGCTGCCGCTTTCCCAACGTTCGATTTTTGTCTGCCGATATGGGCCGCACCCTTCTGGACGAAACCTCGGTGGATATCCTCACCGGCGGCTATGCCTTGCGCAATGCCGGCGATCTTCGACAAGCCATCCGCGAAATTCATCGCATCCTGGTTCCCGGCGGTATGGCCTCTTTTCTCGACTTCTCCAAGCCTCCCCAGCGATTTTTCCAAGGGTTGGAAAACCTCCTGCTGCGAATCTGGGGCGGATTCTGGGGCTGCGTCGTTCATCGCAATCCCGATCTCTACACCTACATCGCCGACAGCCTTCAACAATTCCCCGATCGCCGGAACCTGAAAGCGTTGTTCGAAGCCCACGGATTTCAAGTGGTTCGCTCGCGCCTTCATTTTGCAGGCGTCATTGAAGCGATGACCGTGGTCAAATCCCCGCCATAGCCGACCGTCCGGGCCTCTTCAATAAAGCAAGGTTATTCGACCCTGGGTCTCAGGGGGTCACCGATAGCCGACAGGCCATTATTTTCGGAGCATGTAGACCTAAAAGGAGAACCGCCATGAGCAACTCCGCTACGCCCGAATTACTGAAGAAAATGGATGCTTACTGGCGCGCCGCCAACTATCTCTCCATCGGCCAGATCTATTTATACGACAACCCGCTGCTTAAAGAGCCTCTATCGTTGCATCACATCAAGCCTCGCTTGCTCGGCCACTGGGGCACGACGCCGGGTTTGAATTTCATCTATGTCCATCTCAATCGGATCGTCAAGGAATACGACTTGAACATGATTTACGTCGCAGGCCCCGGACATGGAGGCCCCGGTCTGGTAGCGAATACGTATCTGGAAGGCTCCTACAGCGAATTCTATCCCAACATCTCTCAGGATGAGCAAGGCCTGAAGCTTTTATTCAAACAGTTTTCTTTTCCGGGAGGCATACCCAGTCATGCCGCACCGGAAACGCCCGGTTCCATCAACGAGGGAGGAGAGCTCGGTTACTCCCTTGCGCATGCTTATGGAGCCGTGCTGGACAATCCGGATTTGATCGCCTCCTGTGTAATCGGCGACGGCGAAGCGGAAACCGGAGCCTTGGCAACCAGTTGGCACTCGAACAAATTCCTCAACCCCGCGCATGACGGCGCCGTTCTGCCCATTTTGCATCTCAACGGCTACAAGATTGCCGGCCCGACGGTATTGGCGCGCATTCCGCAGGAAGAGTTGGAGCAACTTTTACGCGGCTATGGCTACCACCCCTACTTTGTGGAGGGCGACGATCCCGTTTACGTGCATCCGCTCATGGCGGACACCCTCGACCGGGTCGTCGCCGACATCAAAGGCATTCAGGAGCAGGCGCGCACCCAGGGATTCAAACAACGAGTTCCCTGGCCCATGATCGTCCTGCGAACCCCCAAAGGGTGGACCTGCCCGAAGGAAGTCGATGGCGTACCGGTCGAAGGAACCTACCGCTCGCATCAAGTTCCACTGGCCGAATTGTCGACAAAACCCGAGCACCTGCAACTCCTGGAACAATGGATGAAAAGTTATAAGCCGGATGAACTTTTCGATCAAAGCGGCCGCTTGATGGCGGAGCTGGCCGAATTGGCCCCCAAAGGCGATCGCCGCATGGGCGCCAATCCCCATGCCAACGGAGGTCATTTGCTGCACGATCTGAGAATGCCGGATTTTCAGGCTTATGCCGTGCCGATCCCCCATCCTGGCTCGGTTGACGCAGAGGCCACCCGTATTGCCGGCGCTTTCCTTCGCGATGTGATGAAGCAAAACTTGGAGACGCGTAACTTTCGCGTTTTCGGACCCGACGAGACCGCCTCCAACAGGCTCTTGCCTCTATTCGAGGTCACCGATCGCGTCTCTACCGCGACCATCACAAAGACCGATGACCACATTTCTCCTGATGGACGGATCATGGAAGTGTTGAGCGAGCATCTTTGCCAAGGCTGGTTGGAGGGATATCTTCTGACCGGACGGCATGGGCTGTTCTCCTGCTATGAAGCCTTCATTCATATTGTCGATTCGATGTTCAACCAACACGCCAAATGGCTCAAAGTAACGCGCGAAATTCCCTGGCGCCGCTCCATCGCTTCGCTCAACTATTTGCTTACGTCGCACGTCTGGCGGCAGGATCACAACGGATTCAGCCATCAGGATCCGGGTTTTGTGGACCACGTCATGAACAAAAAAGCGGACATTATCCGGGTTTACCTTCCCCCGGATGCCAATACGTTGCTCTCCGTTCTCGACCACTGCCTCCAAAGCCGCAACTACGTAAACGTGATCGTTGCCGGCAAACAACCGTCGCCGCAATGGCTGAACATGGACGCCGCCATCAAACACTGCACGGCCGGCTTGGGCATATGGACATGGGCCAGCAACGATGCCGACGGCGAACCCGATGCCGTGATGGCTTGCGCCGGCGACGTGCCGACCCTCGAAACACTGGCCGCCGTCGAACTGGTTCGGCATCATTTTCCCAGCCTCAAAATCCGCGTCATCAATGTCGTGGATCTGATGACGCTACAACCGCAAAGCGAACATCCTCATGGGCTGAGCGATCGGGAATTCGACCTGCTGTTCACCAACGATAAGCCCATCATCTTCGCCTATCACGGCTATCCCTGGCTGATCCATCGCCTGACCTATCGGCGCACCAATCACTCCAATCTGCACGTGCGCGGATACAAAGAAGAAGGAACTACGACCACCCCGTTCGACATGGTCGTCTTGAATCAACTCGACCGATTTCATCTGGCCGGAGACTTGATCGATCGATTGCCTCATCTGGGTTCGCGGGCCGCCTATTTCAAACAATTCATCCGCGACAAACTTCTGGACCACAAAAAATACATCCACCAGCACGGCGAAGACATGCCGGAGATCCGCGAGTGGAAGTGGGGCGCCCTTCGCAGCGAAAAGACCGCAGAAAAGAATCGGCCCCGGTCTTAACTCGACGGGCCTTCCTATGGAACCTCCACGGACACGCGGTAAAAATACTGGGCTTCGGCTTGGGCGGTTGTGTCGGTATACACATTAAGGGGAGGCGTCGCGGGGATGCCCTGAGCTATCACCGCGGTAAAACCGTTGGCCAGATTGTCTGCACGACTCAATTGATACGTCTTGCTATGGGCGCTGTACCAAGAGAGCACAAACCCATTTTCGGAAACCGCATGGTCGACAGCGTTGCTTTGGGATACCAGGCCGAAGAAGGAATTTTCGTCGGACGGATTGCAGCCCGCTGTAATTTCGATGGAATCGCTCATTCCATCGGCATCGGTATCCCTGCGATAGGCATCCGTGCCGTATTGATTAACTTCCTGCTCGTTGCTCAATCCATCCCCATCGTAATCCGACGTGGAAAATATATATTCGTAGGCCCCCAGATCGACCTGCCCGTTGACTACACGCGCGCGATCGTCCAAATCCTTTGCCTCTGTCATCCAGCCTTGATTTAAGCCTGCATCGATGCAGGGCGAGGAGGCTTCCAAACGATAGGTCCCAGGCTCGAATTGCGGATCAGCGGCAAGATTGTTCATGCCCGGATTTCCAGGCGCCATGCAATTGTAACTCCAGACCGCTGACGAACCGCTCTCCCACCAATTGCTTCCACTTGGAGCCTGATTATTCCAGACGATCGAGTTTATAACCTCGCCGCCGGACACGGACAAAACGCCTCCGCCTTCCGTCGCCGAATTGTCGGCGATCGTGCAACTTTCCACAAGACCATGATCCAGCAGCACCCCTCCTCCAGAGTTTGCGTGGTTGGACAGGATCAGGCAGTTTCGAACGATGCCGCCGCCATCGCAAAAAACTCCGCCGCCGCTATTGCCAACAATACGCGAATGCGTCAGAAGCGAGCTGCCGCTCAATTGGATGCCCCGTCCCGGAGAATCGCAAACGATCGAATTCGATATTGAGGCATCAAAACAGATCAAATCGTGCAAATTGCTGACGGTAACGCCACGCAAACTCGTCTTGTTCAATTGCAACAGCCCACCGCCCGACAAAAAGCCTGAAAGCAGGATTTCGCCGGCCTGTACTTGCCCCGCAATTTCGCATTGCTCCAGATGCCACGGCAGCGTCGGCATGGGAAAGGGAAACACGTTAAAATCGATTTCCACATTCTTCAGCCGGCAGTGGTGCAACACATTCGAGTACGGGCCCTCTCCTCCCGACACCAGCTTCAAATACGGCGACGGCCCCATCTCCATTTCAAACCGGCAATTCCAAAATTGCGCGCCATAGGCATTGACGGCATTCAGGTTGGTCATGGCCGCATTGGTCACGATCGTTTCATACAACCATAAATATCCCGGACCGGTCATCTGGCCTGAAATGCAGGCCGGTCCAACCTTCACCGACTCGAGAATCTCGCACTGATCCAAATGCCACGGCTGCGTCGGCACAGGAAAGGGAAACAGGTTAAAGCCAATTTCTACATTCCTCAACAGGCAGTTATGCAAGGTGTTTGAGAATACGCCTTCTCCTCCCGACCTTAATTTCAGATAGGGCTCAGGCCCCATCTCCATTTCAAACCGGCAATTCCAAAACTGCGCGCCGTAGACATTGACGGCATTCAGATTGGTCACCGACATATTGGTTACGATGGTCTCATTCAACCACAAATATCCCGGACCGGTTATCTGGCCCGACAACCCAATCGGCCCCACCGTGACCGACTCGACAATCTCGCATCCGTCCAAATGCCACAAATGCGTCGAGACGGGAAAGGGAGACGAGCTAAAACCAATTTCCACATTCTTCAGCACACAGTTGTGCAAAGTGTTCGAGTACGAACCCTCTGCCCCCGCTGTGAGTCTCAAATACGGCGCAGACCCCATATTCATCTCAAACCAGCAATTCCAAAATTGCGCGTTGTGCGAATCGAGCACATTAAGATTGGTGATCGCTGCGTCGGTCACGATGGTTTCATTCAACCATAATTGCCCCGGGCCGGTCATCTGGCCCGACAAGTGCGTGGGCCCGACCATCACCAGCCCAACGATCTCGCACTGCTCCAAGCGCCAAGCGCGATTCGGTTGCGGCTCCACTCCATCCAAGTAAACGTTTATAAGACGACAGTCTTTAAGCGTGTTGCTGCCTCCTGTAGAATTCATGACGACATAAGGGGGCATGGCGGCTTCACCGCCAATAACCGTATTGCTGAATACGACGTTTCCGCAGCTAATCGTATGGGCATTGCTGATGATGCAGGAATTAAATTCCGCTCCTGACCAGGCGTTGGCTGAATCCAAATAGTCGATCACGCATTGCCGAAGCGTAGCGTCGCTGACGTCCAGGCACACGCCGGCGCCGTTCTTCATCGTTAAACCGTCAACGATGGCCCGGGAAGAAATACTGAAATAACCCGACATTCCACCGCCATCCAGAATGCACTCATCAGCCCCATTGGCGCTACGAAGCCATACGGACTTGTGCAGGATGATCGGTGAAGAAAGCGCGTAGAGGCCATCGGCTACCTGTATTTCATCGCCCTCCATCGCAGCATCGATGGCCGATTGAATACTCGTAGCGGCCGAATCCCAGTCGGAATAGGGCGGCTCATCGCTCCCGGACAGGGATACATACAAGGTATGGGCGACCCCGACTGTGCTGGTAAAAAAATTGACACTAAGGACGAAACCAATTACGGACATCCATTTCATGATACCCCCCTCAAAAGCGCACCGAAGTCTTGCAGACATCTTAAGTACCTTATCATTTAGCACTTGTATATTCTTGGCGCTCCAAAAGCAAACGGAAACGCCAATGCATTTCTCACAGAATCACCCCATCGCATTTCACGACGGTTGTTGATTGCCTTGACAGATTGAACGTGCCCCCTCTATTTTAGGAATCGTAAATTCAAGGATCGCTCATCATGTTGACACGGCAAACAGAGGACAAATCGAACAGCCACGGCACGCCATCGATGCCGCGCGCCGCCTTTTCTGCCGTGATCGTAGCCCGCATTATGCCGGCGGCCGCCGCTATTTTTGCGGCGCATGGAGCGATCCCTTAGGCCTGATTCCAATTTGGATGCGAAGCCTTCCGGGATGTCCCCGGAAGGCTTTTTTTGTGTCTGAAAACCACCAAGAAAAAGGAGAAGAAAAATGAGAACCGCATCAGCTAAAGCCATTGTTATTAACATGGAAACGATCGTCGCCGCCGCCAAACGATGGACTTCGTTTACCCGGCCTGATTCACGACTGAAGCGCGGAAGGAGATCCCTATTCCATGAAAACCGGTGAGAAAAAAGAATCGTTTGCAAAGCGCGTGCATCAGATGCGGCCGAGTTGCATCCGCGAAATCATGAAGGCGGCCTCCAGTGGAAAAGTCATTTCCTTTGCGGGCGGTTTGCCTAATCCCCGCTTGTTTCCGGTGGAGGCCATCGCAGAGTCCATGGCGAAGGTGCTTGAGAAAAACGGCCGTTCCGCGTTGCAATATTCTAGCAGCGAGGGCTTCCCTCCCCTGCGCGAATATGTGGCCGAGGTATTGCTGCGGCAACGAGGCATCGAGGCCGGCCCGGACGACATCCTGATCGTCAACGGCTCCCAACAAGGTCTCGATCTCATCGGAAAGGTGTTCATCGACCCGGGGGACTATGTGTTGATGGAGTCTCCGGCTTATCTGAGCGCCATACAGGCCTTTGAACTTTTCGAGCCGCGGTTCGTGACGGTCCCGATGGAATCCGACGGGCCGGACGTCGCTCGACTAACGGCTTATCTTCGCCGCCATGCGGTGAAGCTGCTGTATGCCGTGCCGAATTTTCAAAATCCGACGGGACGGTGCTATTCGGCGGATACCCGCGAAGCCGTTGCCCGACAGGTCCGGGAGAGCGGCGTCATGCTGGTGGAGGACGATCCTTATCGCGAACTGCGGTTCGAAGGGAACGATCTGCCTCCGATCAGCCTGAAAGCGGGAGAGAACACGGTCATGATGGGGTCTTTCTCGAAGGTGCTCTCGCCGGGCATGCGCATGGGCTGGGTTTATGCGCGACCCTCCGTGTTGAAGCATTTGCTCGTGGCCAAGCAGGCCTCGGATTTGTGCTCGAGCGATCTGACGCAGAGGGTGCTGTACGAGTTTTTGACGCATCACGACATGGAAGCTCATGTCGAATTGCTCAAGACCAACTATCGGCGTCAGCGCGACCGGATGCTCCACGGACTGCGGACGCTGTTTCCGCCAGGGACGGAATTCACCCAGCCTGAAGGCGGCATGTTTATCTGGGTGACGCTTCCTGGCGGGATATCCGCCGAGACGCTGCTTCAAACGGCAGCGTCCCGGGGCGTGGTCTTTGCGCCCGGCCGTTCGTTCTTTGCGGCCAAACCGCAGGCCGATACGATGCGCCTAAACTTTACGAACGCGGAGGAAGAAGTCATGGATCGAGGAATGAAAATTCTGGCCGACGCGCTCAAGGAACTGTTGCCCTGAGACGGAAAGAAGGCGTAAGGAAAAGGAAAGGAAACGGGGCCAGACGGCCCCGTTTCCAAATCAAGGACAATATCTGTTCTTGCACTTCCGCCAAAAGGTTGTAGAACATCCTCTCATCGTCGGGCCATGTAGGGCTCGCTATAGAACCATGGACACATGGAGTGGCAAATTCTATGACTCCACCACTCCCAGGCTTCATGGGTTATGACCCAAATAGTAACAACATAATAAGAGTAAAAAAACATGCTGACAACGAAACGATACGACTACGTGCTGTTCGAACAGATTAACATTCATCCCTGCATATCGAACCACCGGGGTTTGAACGACAGAAAAGTCTCGCATTATGCCGACGACATCCTGAAAAACGGCTTGTTGGAGCCGCTGATTGTCTGGGAACGCAAGGCGGGTGAATTCTTCCTCGTGGGCGGCTTCCATCGACTCAACGCCATCCGGCGCATTCGCGAAAAAAATGCCGGCTACTTCGACCGGATTGACGTTCGCGTGGTCGACGGCGAACTCGACGAGATGCAGGCGTTGAATCTCAAACTCAATGCCGACCGCCTGGATGCCAAAATCTCGGACTACTTCGATGCGGTCATTTTCATGAACAACGCCAATTGGAGCAAGGAGCGCATTGCGGATTTCCTTGATAAGACCATTCCCTGGATCGAAGACATCATCCACTTCGCCCCGGGCATGGACTCGCGGCTGCGCAAGATGCTCGATGAAGGCAAGCTGTCGTGGAACCGGGTGAAGGCTGTTTGTCGGAAGGTATTGGAAGCTGATCCGGGCAAAGAACGCGAGGTCGTGGAAGACGCGGTGGCCGAAATAGAAGCCGGTCCCCAGCCTGCGCCGCGGCGTTTGCTTTCGATCCGCAAAGCGGCCAGCACGGTTTCCAAGCTGATCGAGAAAAGCCCCAAGACGCGCTATTCCATTTCCGGCGAAGACCTGCTCTCGCTGCTGTTGGTCCTGCAGGGCAAAAATTACGAGGAAACACACGTGGAACGCGTGCGTAAAGTTTTTCCCGGCTTGGTCGAATAGATCGTTGCCGGAAGCTTAATTTCGAGAGACGGGAGCCGCCGCGATGGAAGTCGCCTTTCAGATCGTTGTCATCCTGCTTTTGCTGGGCTCCGGCGTGCTGGCGCGCCGGACCGGCATGCTGACCCGAGTGGGCACTTCGGAATTGGCCAAGGTGCTGATGGGCATCGTCTATCCGGCGCTGATCCTCTATTCCATTCCACGCAAATCGCTATCCGACCTGACGGCCAATTGGCCCCTGCCCGCTTTGACGATGGTCATTGCCTTGGTCGGATTATGGATCGGGTGGATTACGATCAAGTTGGTCCGGAAAATGCCGGAACAAACGACGCGGGGGTTTTTGTTCCATGCCATGATCAACAACTACCTGTTCCTGCCGCTGCCGATCGTGTTGCTGCTCTTTGGCGATGACGGGGTCTCGTTGCTGATTTTCTCGTCTGTGGGCTTTGAAATTATGCTCTGGACGGTCGGCGTTTTCCTGCTGGCGCCTGGGACTTCGCTGATGCAACGTGCGCGCATGAGTCTGGCGCCTCCGCCGGCGGCGTTGTTCGTGGCCTTGTCGATCGTGGTCGTGAGAGACTTGCACTGGATCGAGATCCCGGAGGCTCCGTTTTGGCAGCACGTCCGCGGGCTGGCTGTTTTCGCTGTTGAAACCCTGGGCAAAGGCACCGTGCCCCTCTCCTTTCTGGTGGCCGGCAGCCGGATGGCGGATCTGCATCCGCATTTCATTCGCGATGGCCGGATATGGCTGGCCTCGTCTGTTCGTTTGGTGGCGGTGCCGGTCCTGGTGTTGGCTTTGCTGGCCTATCTGCCCATCTCGACGCTGGCGCGCGGTGTCCTGACGGTGGTGGCGGTGATGCCTTCGGCCGTGGCCAGCATCGCCTTCAGCGAACGGTTCGGCGGGGATGGCGATTTCATCGCCGGGGTTTTGCTGCTGACGCACATCGGCGCGTTGATCACGGTGCCGCTCTTTCTGGCGCTGGCGTTGTAATGCATAGGGAAAGACGGGTGCATCCCGACACTGCCGCAGATTGTATGGGGAAAAGAAGGCGCTCAGCGGAGTGAGCGCCCTACCCACGGCAAAGAAAGGTAGGGACGGCGCTCCGTCGCCGTCCGCTGTTGCGGCAGTGTCAGGATGCACACGGGAAAGACGGCTGACGCTTTTTCGGCTTTCCATCGGACGGGACCGGCGATAAGGTGCCGGGAATTTGAACGAGACTATGCGCGTATTACTGATCATACCGCCGATGACCCAGCTCAACGCGCCGTACGCGGCTACGCCGTGTCTGGCGGGATTTCTGCAACGCCGGGGCTTTGACGTGGCCCAAGCCGACGCCTCGCTCGACCTGGCCTTGCGGCTGTTTTCTCTTCAAGGGGTTCGCGAGATCGCTCACGAGATCCGGGCCGCGATTCCTTCGTCCAAACGGTCGCCGTCCATCGGCTTTTTCCTGGAGAACCAGGACGCCTACGAACAAACCATCGAGCCGACGATTCGATTTCTCCAGGGCGCCAATGCCTCGCTGGCTTATCGCATAGCCGGGCGCGGCTTTCTTCCGGAAGGCCCCCGCTTCGACTCGCTCCAACAATTGGAAGCAGCGTTCCCCGATGCGGCGCCGGGCGCCGGCCTGAGGCACTTGTTCGGCGCGCTGGGCACACAGGATCTGGCCCGTCATCTGGCCAGTTTGTATGTCGACGATCTGGCCGATGCGATCCGCGACGGGATCGATCCTCGCTTCGAATTTTCCCGGTACGGCGAGAAACTGGCGATTGGCGCTTCGAGCTTCGATGCCTTGCACGCCGGGCTGGAGGCCCCGCCCACGATGATTGACCGCTACCTGGAAGAACTGACCGCCGGCTTGATGGCGCACCATCATCCCGACCTGGTGGGATTCACCGTTCCCTTTCCAGGCAATCTTTATGGAGCGCTGCGCATGGCCCGGAAAATCCGGCGGCTGCATCCAACGTGTCGAATCTTGCTGGGCGGCGGCTATGTAAACACCGAGCTGCGCGACTTGGCCGAACCCCGCTTGTTCGACTATGTCGATTACGTCACGCTGGACGACGGCGAACGGCCCCTGCTCTGCCTGGCCGAACATATGGAACGGCGCCGTTCCATTCACCGGCTGTGCCGAACCTTCTTGCGCCAGGAGGGCCGGGTGGCTTTCATGAACGATTCCGAAATCCAGGATGTCCGAGCCCTGGAAAAAGGAGCGCCGTCCTGGGAGGGCCTCGATCTCAAGCGCTACCTCTCTCTCTGCGAACTGCCCAATCGCATGCATCGCCTCTGGTCTGAAGGCCAATGGAACAAACTCATGCTCGCGCACGGCTGCTACTGGAAAAAATGCGCGTTTTGCGATACGACGCTCGACTATATTTGCCGATACGACGCCGTCCCCGCCGCCCAATTGGTCGACCAGATGGAATCGATTATGCGGCAAACCGGGCAGACCGGGTTTCATTTCACCGACGAGGCAGCCTCTCCGACCCTGCTGCGGGGCATCGCCGCCGAACTGATTCGCCGTAAGCTGGCCATTACCTGGTGGGGCAACATCCGTTTCGAAAAGGCGTTCACGCCCGAATGCATTGCCTTGCTGGCGCAGTCCGGGTGCGTGGCCGTGACCGGCGGACTGGAGACGGTTTCCGACCGATTGCTCACGCTGATGCAAAAAGGCATTTCGGTTGGCGAAGGAGCCCGCACCGCCCATCGGTTTGCGACGGCGGGAATCCTGGTGCACGCCTATTTGATGTACGGCTTTCCCACCCAAACCGAACGCGATACGGTCGACGCCCTGGAACTGGTCCGGCAGTTGTTTGCCTGCGAGTGCATCCATTCGGCGTTCTGGCATCGGTTCGCCCTGACCGTGCACAGCCCCATCAGTCAAAACCCAAAGGCCTACGGCATCCGAATCGTAGGACCTCCGCCCGGCGTCTTTGCCCGCAACGAACTATTCTTCGAGGATGCCGCCGGCTGCAACCACGACCTGCTCGGACGCGGCTTGCGCAAGGCCCTCTACAATTACATGTACGGCCTCGGGCTGGAGGAAGACGTGCGCGTTTGGTTCGACGAACAAGTGCCCAAGCCGCGCATAGCCCCCACTAAAATCGCACGCAGCCTGGGCCTGATAAACAAGCGCGGCGCCAAACGAAGCCGTCGCCCATCGTAACGTTTTTTTACCGCCGCCGCCCAAAAATACGCAGGAGCAGCAGGAACAGGTTGATAAAATCTAGATACAACGTCAGCGCTCCCATGATGGCTTCCTTGCGGTCTTCATCGGAGCCTTCGTTTCCAATGATGTTCATCCGCTTGATCTTTTGCGTATCGTACGCCGTCAGGCCGACAAAGATCGCGATGCCGATATAGGTTGTGATCCAGTAAATCGCGCTGTTCTTCAACCAGAAGTTCACCACCGAGGCGAGGATCACGCCGATCAACGCCATGAAGGCCATGTTGCCAATGCTGCTCAAGTCGGTTTTTGTCGCATAGCCATAGACAGCCATGGCGCCGAAAGTGCCGGCCGTGACGAGAAACGTCATCCCCAACGAAGCCGCCGTGAAAACCAGAAAAATCACCGACAGCGTCAGCCCGTTCAAGACCGAATACAAAATGAACGCCATCGTGGCCATGGCCGCCGACATCTTGTTCACCCACCCCGAAAGGCCAACCACCACGGCCAGCTCCGCAACGATCAACCCGAAAAACAATATCTGGTTGCCCACGATGGCTTTCACCAAGGAGGGCGTGCCGGCCACAAAGGATGCCGTCAGGGCAGTCACGATCAATGCAAAAGTCATCCACCCATACACCTTCGTCATGAAAGATCGCTGCTCCAGTTCCACCTGCGAAATCGTCATCGCTTGAGACGTCATTGTTTCCTCCTGCCGCATGATTTAAATCGGTTTTCCAATGGTTGGAAAACTTCGATGGAATTTTTCCAACGATTGGAAAATTTGTCGATACATTTTCAACGGTAGAAGTCGTACCGGGTGCATCTTGACACGGCCGCGGATTCATTCCAATCAATAAGGATAGGGCTTGCGAAATGGAGCCGGGGCGATCTCGCCCCGGCCAGCGGGGCCATGTGGCCCCGCCTCCAGCCGTCACTGGCCAGTTTATCCCCAGGTACGTGTTTTTTTGCGGCCGTATCAAGATGCACTCAGTCGCACCCCCCCTTGCGACGAACAGCAGGACTTCTTTGCGAGGCTTGGCTTTGCGGCCTTTGCCTGCCCGCAGTGCTGCGCACAGCGCTGCAGGCGGGCGTTAAAACTCTTTGTCGCTTTCTTGGGCCGCGACTTTTCCGCAGTGGATTTTTATTCGTATGCGCGGGGGCCGCGTCAAGATGCGTTCCTTCAGCTTGCGTTGCACCCGAATACGCTTTACGTTGGGGCATGATGAGCATTGTTTTGAGCATAATTGCTGTTTACGGCCTGCTTCATGCCTATGTTTTTTTTGTCGTCTTTCGCACTTTTTCCCTCCATCCGGCGGCGCTGATTCCACTCGCGGTTTTGCTGGCGACCATGGCGGCCGCGCCGTTTCTCGTACGGGCGCTCGACCGGCACGGATACGAATTGTCCGCTCAGCTTCTCGCCTGGCCGTTCTACTTTTGGATGGCGCTTTTGCTCTGGTTCTGCACCTTGATGTTGCTCATGGATCTTTGGAATCTGCCGGTCCGAGCGGCGGGGCGCTGGCTGCCGCTGTTCAAAGGGCTGGTCATTCCGCATCGGGTCTCGTTCTTTCTGGCCGTCGGGCTTTCGCTGACGGGGCTTCTGGCGGGAACCGTCGAGGCCATGAATATCCGGGTCAAAACCGTCCATCTGCCCACGTCAAAAATTCCCGCGGGAAGCCCTCCGATCAAGATCCTCTATGTCTCCGACGTGCATCTCGATATTGGTCGGGGACGGCGCACGATGAAGCATATTCTTCGCATCGCCCGCGATTTGAAGCCCGATTTGTTTCTCAGCGGCGGCGATGTGGTGGACACCGCGGCGGCGCACCTGAAGCCTTATGCCGAGGCGCTGGAGCAGTTTCGGCCTCCACTGGGGAAATATGGCGTTCTGGGCAATCACGAATATTACGCGCGCCTGACCGAATCGCTGGCTTTTTATCGAATGGCCGGCATCGAGTTGCTGCGGGAAAGCGTGGCCCTGGTGCATTCCAATCTGCTCCTGATGGGCGTAGACGATCCGGCCGGCTCGTACACCCGGCAACCCTATTTTTCCGACGAATCGGCTCTGAGCCGGCACCGGAATCGTTCCGCTTTTACGATTCTTCTAAAACATCAACCGAGGATTTCAGACATAGCCTCAACTCTTTGCGATTTGCAACTTTCCGGGCACACGCACGGAGGGCAAATCTTCCCGTTTCACCTCGTGGTCAGGCTCCTTTATCCCTGGGAGCCGGGGTTGAATAATACCGGAAGTCTCTTATTGTATGTTAGCCGGGGCGCAGGCGCCTGGGGACCTCCTTTGCGGCTGCTGGCGCCGCCGGATGTGACGCTGATTGTATTGGAGCCCCATCCGGCTCCTTAGCGAAGGGAAAACGTATGGAAACTCGAAAGCTTGGTTATACGGATTTGGAACTTTCTACCGTCGGACTGGGCACCTGGTCGCACGGAGGAAGCGGATGGACCTTTAGCTGGGGACCACAGGACGACCGCGAATCGATCGCGACCATTCGAGCTGCTGTTGCGGAAGGCATCAACTGGATCGACACGGCCGCGGTGTACGGTTTGGGGCACTCGGAGGAAGTGCTGGGCCGAGCGCTCAGGGGCATGCGCGAGCCTCCGCTGATCGCGACCAAATGCGGTTTGGTTTGGGATTCCGTGGGCCATATTACAGGACGGTTGACAACCGAAAGCGTCCGTACGGAATGCAACGCGAGTCTGAAACGCCTGGGGATCGAGCGCATCGATCTATATCAAATCCACTGGCCCAACCCGCCCGATCAAATCGAAGAAGGCTGGAGCGCCATCGTCGATCTTATCCGTGAAGGAAAAGTTCGCTGCGCCGGCGTATCGAACTTTTCGGTCGATCAAATGAAACGCGTGCAGGCCATCCATCCCGTAGCCTCGCTGCAACCTCCGTACAGCTTGCTGGCACGGGGCATCGAGCAGGAAGTGCTACCCTTTTGCGTGCAGCAAAACATCGGCGTGATCTGCTATAGCCCGCTGCAAAAAGGGCTGCTAACGGGTAAAATAACCCCCAGCTATGTAGCCTCCATGCCCTCCGACGACCATCGCCGCAACGATCCCATGTTCAACGAACCGCTGTTTGGCGAATGGACGATCAAGATCGACAAGTTAAAAAGAATCGCAGCCCGCAAGGACTGCCTGCTTAGCCAACTGGCCATTGCCTGGCTTTTGAGACGACCCGCCGTGACGTCCGTTATCGTCGGAGCCCGAACGCCGGCTCACATACGCGATGCCGTATCGGTAGACCTGGAACTGATACCGCAGGACTTGCAGGATATTGAATTCATCTTCCAACAGGAGTCACTGCATGAAAGCCATCGCCATTGAACAATTCGGCGGACGCGACTTTTTAAAAGTCATGGAGCTTCCCGTCCCCCCACCGGGTGAAAAGGAAATCCGCATCAAGATCAAAGCCGCTGGGGTAAACTACGTGGATGTAAAAATCCGCAAAGGTCTTTTGAAGGAACGCCTACCCTGCGAGTTTCCATTGATCCCCGGCTGGGATGCGGCCGGCGTAGTGGACGAGACCGGCCCGGGCGCAACCCGCTTCAAGAAGGACGATGCCGTCTATGCCTACTGCCGCAAGCCGGTAATCAAGGATGGCTGTTATGCCGAATACGTCGTTGTTTCGGAAGAGGTCGCCGCCATGAAGCCCTCGAACATGTCGTTCGACGAGGCCGGGGCGGTTCCCTTGGCCGGCTTGACGGCGTATCAGTCGCTCTTCGAGGCCGCACAGTTGAAAGGCGGGGAAACCATCCTGATTCATGCGGCAGCAGGCGGCGTCGGAAGCTTTGCCGTCCAACTGGCTCACGACGCCGGAGCGCACGTGATCGGATCGTCCGGCGCCGCAAATCATGAATATATAAAATCGCTTGGAGCGCACGCCGCGATCGATTATACCATCCGCGATTTCCGGCAAACTGTGCAGGCCATGTATCCGGATGGCGTCGATGTGGTTTTCGATTGCGTTGGAGGCGACACGCTCACGCGCAGCGTCGATGTGCTGGCCAAAAAAGGACGGCTGGTCTCCATTCTGGATGCGACGGTGATCAAACAGCTCCAGGAAAATGGCGTGAGGGCTCACTACGTTTTTGTGTCGCCCAACGGAAGCCAGCTTGACCATCTGCGGCAAAAAATCGAGGAAGGAAGCCTGTCCACGCATCTGGCAGCGGTTCTGCCTTTGACGGAAGCGGCACGGGCTCATGAAATGATCGAAACCCGGCATACCGTCGGAAAAATCGTGCTGAGCGTGGGCGCCTAATGAACCATGCATCATGGAATGAAAAGAATTGCTTCTATGCTCCAGCGGTTGGTCCTGATCGCAACCGTAACCGCTGTGTCCTCTACGAGGCTTCAAGCCGGAGAGAGCGAGGACGCCCTGTGGTTTCCGGTCGGAGAGACGCTGACCTATCACATGCATTGGGGCCTTCTGCCGGTGGGCTATTCGATCCTTTTCACCGAGTGGGCCGTCGTGGAGGGACGCAAATTGCTCGTGGTGCGATTCACGGCCCACAGCAATCGCTTCATGGATACGATCTATCCAGTCAACGATGAGCTGGTGTGCTACATCGATCCGGTCACTTTTCTGCCGATTTATTTGGCCAAGAAGACCAGAGAGGGACCCACAAGGGGGGATGACGAACTCTTCTTTGACCACCAGAACAAAGTTGCGCGCTGGGTGGACCACATTAAAAATAGGACGGTCGAATACCCGATCCAGGCCGACACGCATGGCTTGGTATCGTTTCTCTACTGGATGAGATCCCAGGCGCTCACCCCGGGCGACGAACGCGACAGCGAACTAGCCATTGACGACCAGTTGCAGCATTTCCGGATCAAGGCCATCAAGCAGCAGAACATACGGCTGGACGGCTTCGGAACCATCCCCAGCGTCCTGCTCAAGGTTTCCGTAGACAGCAACGAGTTCTTTGTCCGGAAGATTCCCGGCTATGTCTGGGTTTCCACGGATCAACGAAGAATCGTAACGCAAATGTACATCAAGGCGCCCATCGGGCGCATCAAGGTGCTCTTGCACTCGATCCAGGAGCCGGAGGACGAAGGCCCATTCCTCGCGGCCCATCCGCCTCCCGTCCTCCCTCATAATCTTAATCTCCTCAAGAGATTATGATTACGGTTAGGAGGGACGGCCTATCGCGACAAGAGATAACTCCGCTATTTCCGTCCGCGCTTGGGGCTTTTTTCGGCTTCGGAACCGAATTGCGTAACAATATAGGTCCGGTTGGCCGCGTCGCGCGTCAAGGTAACCAAGTTCTTTTCCGCGGCGTCTTCGAGCAATTGGCTGAAATTCCTATAGCCATAATAGGACTCGTTGAACGAGGGACGCTTCCGCTTGATGGTCATCTTGATCAAAGCCGACCACAACGTTTCGCGATTCTCGCGACGGAGCGCCTCCAACGTTTCGAGCAAAATGCGGAAGGCCTCCTTTTTCTTGTCGTCCACCCCCTGAACGGGCACTTCTTCCGCCTGAGTTTCCTCCCGCAGGATGTCCTCGTAAAAAATAAACTCGTCGCAATTGTCGCGCAAAAGAACCGAAGTGGCCTCCTTCATGCCCAGACCGATCACCTGCTTGTCGTTCTCGCGCAACT
This sequence comes from Lentisphaerae bacterium GWF2_57_35, assembly GCA_001804865.1. Lineage (GTDB taxonomy): Bacteria > Verrucomicrobiota > Kiritimatiellia > CAIQIC01 > GWF2-57-35 > GWF2-57-35. The sequence goes on along the minus strand of MHBK01000033.1, from coordinate 100,135 downwards.
TGGAAACGAGCGGCGAAAAATCGCTGTCGCCGGACAGGATGACGAACGTGGTGATGTGCGGCTTGGAATAACTGAGGTCCATGGCATCCACGCACAAACGCATGTCGGCGGAATTTTTGCCGGTCATGCGGCGAATGGGAATTTCGATCAATTCGATGGCCGCCTCATGAAGACTGGTCGTGTAGGAGGCGAACTTGCCCCAATCGGCATAGGCGCGCTTGACGACGATATTGCCTTTTTCGAGCAATCGGGCGATGACGCGTTCGATTTGAAACCGTTCTTTCCGGTCCTTCAAACCCAGGGCGAGATTTTCGAAATCGATGAAGACGGCAAGCGTTTGCTGTTGTTCTTCCTTCATGTGCATTCCTTCCAGTTAAGCTATCGCGCCATAAGATACATTCATCTCAGCGCTTAGACAACTCAAACCATGAAGCGGCCCGATGGTTACGCGCACGGATCCCAGACTCGTTTAAAGCCAAAGCTCTGGAAATCCTTTATATTCCGCGTGGCGAAATCCGTGACGCCATGATGCCGAAGCGTCAGCGCCAGCCGCGCATCATAGACGCGCTTATAAGGAAACGCTCTTTGCCCCGCCATGTGCCACAAACGCTTCATTAGCTCCGCCTGGGGGCCGGGATAGTCCAGAACGTGCCAACGGGGATGGGCGCGGAATTGTTGAACGACGGCGGCAGCGTCCAGCGCGGTATATGAACGGCCGGAAACAACGGGATTGCGCAGCAAGCCGTATAGTTCGATCAGCATCAATTCGCACGTCGCAAAATCGTCCCGGGCCGACATGAATTCGAGAAAACGTTTCGAAGACTCATGCCATGCAGACCGGCTGTCCAATGCCGCAAAAAGAATGTTGGTATCGCACGAGATCATGAACCCTTCTTCTTCCCGCTTTTGTAGCGGCTTTTTGGCTCAGAAATCACACCGTGGGACTGATTGATTTCATACCGCCAATCCGGATTCTCAAAAAAGGCATCGGCTCCCAAAGGTCTCGGCTCCGGAAGCTTCCATTCCGACTGCGGCTGTTCCGGCTCGGGATAATGAGCCAGAATGGTCTCCAACCCCCGCCGCACAATCTCCGCCAACGACCATTCCTTGCGCGCCGCCAATTCCTTCGCCGCCCGGTACAACTCGTCCGGCAATTGTATTTGTGTTCTAATCATGATGTAAATATTACATCTACATCATAATGCCGTCAAAGGCTCTTTAAATGGCAATCCGCAAAGGCTGAGCGATGGGGCTTCAAGGTTTGACGCGGTTTGACGTGAAAAAGAGCCCGTCTTCGCCCGCCTGCGCATCTGATTCAAGGCGTGTTCGGCGGTGGGCTGGTCCCGGCGCAGAATCACCATATCGTCGGCGGACCGCACCATTTCCAGCCCCGTCCGCGCCATGAGCCCATCCGGAGGATTCAGATAGGACGGCGCTCTGTCGCCGTCCGCTGTTGCGGCCGTGTCAGGATGCGCCCAACCCCGCCACGACAACTCTTCTTCGCTATACTTCGCCACGGCATTCGAGTATTTTGGCTCAAGTTAAACCCGGAGCTTCTTGGCCTTTGGAAACTTCGCGCCCCTGCGTCGATCAGCGGTCTACAACGCACGGCGACAACCGGACAGACGACCGCGATTCAAGGAGCGAAAAAAGATCATGATACCGCAATGGATCATTGAAAAGAAACGCGATGGACTTGCGCTCTCGCCGGACGAAATCCGATTCTTCATCGACGGCTTCACCCTCGGAACCATTCCCGATTATCAAATGTCCGCCCTGGCCATGGCTATTTTCTTGAAAGGCATGTCGGCCGCGGAAACGGCCGTGCTTACCGATGCGATGCTGCATTCCGGCGATATCCTCGACACCAGCTCCATCGACAAACCAAAAGTCGACAAACATTCCACCGGCGGCATCGGCGACAAAGTTTCCTTGATCCTTGCTCCGCTCGTGGCCTGCTGCGACATTGCAGTCCCCATGATATCCGGGCGCGGGCTCGGCATTACCGGCGGCACCCTGGATAAGCTGGACTCCATCCCGGGCTACCGAACCAATCTTTCCACGGAAGAATTCCTGGACGTCGTCCGGAAATGCGGCTGCTCCATTATCGGCCAAACCAAGCAGATTGCCCCAGCCGACAAAAAACTCTACGCCCTGCGCGACGTGACCGGCACGGTGGCCTCCATTCCCCTGATCACCGCCAGCATCATGTCCAAGAAGCTGGCTGAAGGCATCGACGCGCTGGTTCTCGACGTGAAATGGGGCAAAGGCGCTTTCATGTCGACGTACGAGCGGGCCGTCGAGCTGGCCCAGAGCATGATCGACGTCGGCGCCAACATGGGCAAAAAGGTCGATGCCGTCATCACAGACATGAATCAACCGCTGGGCCGCACCGCCGGCAACAGCCTGGAAATTCTGGAAAGCATTCAAACTCTGCGAGGCGAAGGCCCTGCCGATCTGATCGAAATCACGCTGGCGTTGGGCGCCGACATGCTCGTCCTCTGCGGCAAAGCCGCCAGCCTCGACGAAGGCAAAGCCATTTTGCGGAAGTTTCTCGACAACGGCCAGGCGCTCGAACGCTTTGCCCGCATGATCGAACTCCAGGGCGGCCATCCCGATGTAACCGCCCACCCTGAAAAGTGGCTTCCAACCGCACGCATTCAACGCGATTATCTATCGCCATCAAAAGGATATCTGGCCGGCGTCGATGCCGAATCGATCGGCAAAGCCTGTCTGGTCCTGGGCGCCGGACGCGCAAAAACAGACGACCTCATTGATTTCGCCGTCGGAACCAGCCGCCTGGCGAAAATCGGAGATCAGGTCGAGATTCGCCAGCCGCTGGTTGCCTTGCATGCCAACGATGAAGCGCGCCTCGCGGAGGCGGAGAAATGGGTGGCCGGAGCCTTCACGTTTTCCGAAAACCGTGTTGACCGACCCTGTCTGATTAAATAACAACGGGAGCGCCATGAACTACGATATCCTGGATCAAGCTGTCGAATTTGTCCGAAAAGCATTTCCCCACGCCCATCCGGTTTGCGGCCTTGTTCTTGGTTCCGGCTGGAGCGATGTCGCGGAAGCCTTTGAAATCAAAGGCATCCTGCCCTACGAAAAAATTGCGGGACTCGGCGCCACCGGCGTCGTCGGGCATGCGGGCCGCCTGGTCTGGGGCGTTAGTTCGGGCTTGGAAACATTCGTTTTTCAGGGCCGGAGGCATTGGTACGAAGGAGAAGGCTGGACGCCGATCGCCCTGCCCATCTTCGTGTTAAAACAATTCGGCGCCACCTCCGTCGTCCTGACCAATGCGGCCGGCGGCATCAGGAAAGACCTCACGCCTGGCGATTTAATGGCGATCGACGACCACATCAATCTCATGTGCGCCAATCCCTTGATGGGCAAGCATAACACCGTCTGGGGGCCGCGCTTCCCAGACCAGTCCCACGTTTACAATTCCGATTTACGAGACATGATGGATCAAGCCTCCAAAGCCTGTGGCGTGCCCGTAACGCACGGCGTTTACCTGGCGGGATCAGGCCCCTCCTACGAGACGCCGGCCGAAATCCGCGCCTGGCAAACCTTGGGCGCCGACGCCGTCGGCATGTCCACCGTTCCCGAAGCCTTGCTCGCCAGTGCCGCGAGTCTGCGCGTGGGCGGGATTTCCTGCATTACCAATTATGCCGCCGGCATTTCCCCTGCCGCTCTTTCGCACGAAGAAGTCACCGACACCACCCGCAAGTCCATGGGCAACATGAAAAAGTTTCTCATCCAACTCTGGAAGGAAATGGCCCATGAATAAACAACAAACGCTGAGGCTCCTCAAAAAAGCCGCGGCCGCCTCGGAAAAGGCCTATGCTCCCTACTCCAATTTTCATGTAGGCGCCGCCATCCTGACCGATGACGGCAGCGTCTTTACCGGCTGCAACGTTGAAAACGCCTCCTACGGCCTTACCAACTGCGCCGAACGCACTGCCGTTTTCTCCGCTGTGGCCGCCGGTCAGAAGAAAATCGCCGCTGTAGCCATCGCCGCACCCCAAGCCGTCCCCTATCCCTGCGGCGCCTGCCGCCAGGTTCTCTCCGAATTCGGCAGCCCTGAAACCCTTGTTTTCGTCGCCAAAACCACTCGCCTCAGCAGCTTCGAGCAATTCACCTTGGGCGATTTGCTCCCCATGAACTTTAAATTTTAATTTTATTGGAAAAAGCCCTTGCATCACAAATGATCCCGTGTATAGTTCGATGCCTGACATAGCGATGGAATGCTCGGTTCGGTTGGTTCCTTTCGTTAAATTCATTAAGCTCTTATAGTTGATGTTTGAAAATTTTGACTGCGGGGTGGAGCAGCCTGGTAGCTCGTCAGGCTCATAACCTGAAGGTCCCTGGTTCAAATCCAGGCCCCGCTACCAAATTGAGGCCCGGAACACACGTTCCGGGCCTTTTCTTATGTTGACGCGAGTCTATGCGTCAGGAACGATTCGAATAGGAGGAAGCAGATCATGAAAATTAAAGCGATAATTATGGGTAGAACCTTCGGACATACAAAACATAGGCTGAGCCGACTGGGCTGTTTGGGATGGCTGATTCTGGCCTTCGCAATACCGGCGCAAGCAGAATGGCCCCACGTCGTCCGATCCAAAGACGGCGTCCCCATTTCTTATGAGGTCCACGGAAGCGGAGAACCCACGCTGGTCTTCGTACATGGCTGGAGCTGCGATGCCCGCTATTGGCGTGAGCAGGTTCCATATTTCTCCAAAAAGAACCGCGTGGTTATTCTGGACCTGGCCGGTCACGGCCATTCCGGACTTTCGCGCACGAAGTACGCCATGAGCTCTTTCGGCGAGGACGTCCGGGCCGTAACCGAAACAACGGACAGTCGCCGCGTCATTCTGATAGGCCATTCCATGGGCGGCTCGGTCATTGCAGAAGCGGCACGGCTCATGCCGGACCGCGTCATCGGTTTGATCGGAGCGGATACCCTTGAAAACATAGAGTTCCCTATGACTCGCGAAGAGTTCCAAAAGATGCTGACCCCTTTGGAAGAGAATTTTCAGGCTGCAACCCGGCCGTTTATAAGCCAGATGATTTCAACCAACACCGATTCACAGCTTCGCGATTGGATTCTCTCCGATATGTCCGCAGCGCCGCCGGCGGTGGCCTTAAGCGCCATGAACGAAATGATGACGCAATTTATTAGCGGCGATGCCGCTAAGATATTCGAACAAATCCGCCTTCCCGTCATCTCCGTGAATGGCGAACTATGGCCCATCAACTATGAAGCCAACCGGCGGCACATGCTGTCTTACGATGCCATCGTCCTGAAGAACGCGGATCATTTCCTGATGATGAATCGCTCGGAAGAATTCAATCCCGCTCTGGAGCGAGCCATTCGGATGCTCTTGGAGAAACCCGTTAAGCCGAATGCCGAGGCGGCGCCCTGACGCGTGCTTCAGCATACGAGGATCATGTTCTTTGGAGCCGGGGCGCCCTCGCCCCGGTTTTTTGTAGCCGCTAGAACCCTGAATGATTCCACCCATCACGTCCGGCGTAGCCTGGCGAAAACGGATGTCGATTCTGCTGAAACAAACCAAAGAACGCCGACTCACGCAAGCCGCGTTGTCGCCTCTGCGACTCACGCGGCAGAGTCGGCCTACAACACAACACCAACATTTTGGCCTCTTTTTGTAGGCCGGTTCTGCGAACCGGCGATCTATTTAACAGAAAACGCCAATCTGACGATCGTAAACGACGTCGTGGTTCAAGGCGGGGGGACTTTCCGGTTTGGCGGGTTCGGAACAATGACCATCAACGCCTTTTCCACGCTCCGCATCGAGCCGCATACGACCTTCGATTACGCCTGTATGACGCGTTATTCGCTCGTCATGTCGTTATCTTCGTCAACCCTCTACCTGGACAATTGCACCCTGAAGGCTCAGGAAATGGAGGGCTTGGAGTTGATCACGGGCAAGGTGGTGGTCGATGGAGAGGTGATCTTGGACAATGGCGTCAACACCGTCAAAGCCAACGGCATCCGGTTGGGCAGTGAGGCCACCGCTCTGAATATGGTCTTCAAATCAGGCTCCCGCTTCAAAACATTGGGGATGCTCTGGTATAACCGCCCATGAATAAATTGTTGATGGCATTTTTGCTGGGAACCCTGACGGTATTCGACGCGTCGGCGATGCAGATCTTTATCCAGACGCTTACCGGCAGGACTCTTACCCTGGACGTGGAGGCGGAGGCAGAACCCGTTGTCGACACGGCTCCGCCGGAGTCTTCGCCCTACCCCAAAGAACGATCGACTGATCTCAGTCCAAATCGCAAATGGGTGCATCTTGACACGGCCTCCGCGCATATGAATAAGAATCCACGTCCTTACGGACGCAGCTACGTAGCTGTCGGCGTAAGCCGGTGGTTTCTTTCCAGTGCCAGACGTTGAGGAGGGGCAGAGTCAAGATGCACCCATCGCAAATCGAAAATTAAGTTGAGTGCCGACCCAGGAACTGACAAATTGGAAGGCATGAAAATACTGATCAGCAACGATGACGGCATTTACGCTCCCGGCATCCGCGCGCTTTATCAAGCCGTTCGCGATCTGGGCGAAATCGACGTGGTGGCGCCCATTGCGGAACAAAGCGCCGTCGGGCACGCCATTACCCTTTCCAATCCAATCAAGACCAACCGCGTCTACAACGGCGGCGAATTTTTTGGTCATGCCGTGGGCGGCACGCCCGCGGATTCCGTCAAACTGGCGGTATGCGCTCTTCTGGATCATCGGCCGGACTTGATCGTCAGCGGCATCAATCTGGGGCCCAATGCGGGCATCAGCGTGATTTATTCCGGGACGGTTTCCGCGGCCACGGAAGGCACGATCCTGGGCATCCCCAGCATGGCAATTTCCATCAACTCTTTTAAGAACCCTTGCTGGGATACCGCGGCGGTCGTGGCCCGCCGCCTGGCCCTCATGATCCAGCAACACGGCCTGCCCGAAGACACCCTGCTCAATGTCAACGTCCCCAACCTTCCGCTCGATCAAATCAAGGGGTATGCCGTGACGCGCATGGGGCGCTCGCGCTTTGTGGAAGTATTCGACCGCCGCACGGACCCGCGCGGCAACGTGTATTACTGGATGGACGGAGCGCTCGAGCAACTCGGCGACACGGAGCAAACCGATCTCGACGCCCTTGAAAACGGTTATGTGTCGATGACGCCGATCTGGTTCGACCTGACCAACCAAAAGGCCCTGCCGGATCTGCGCAAGTGGAACCTCGATGCGTAGAGCTACAACTGCAGGATGACTTCCTCTTCGGACTTCACCAATAAATCGTACATCTGGGCGGCATCCTGCGCTTCGCGCAGTTCCAGCAGCAGGCTGGTTTGCTGGCACATCATGCAAACCCGGGCCAGCACATGAAGATGGATGCGATCGTCCTGACAACAAACCAGGAACAAAACATCCGTTGTGGCGCCGTCGGGAGAGCCAAAGGGGACGGGCTGGATGCTTTTGCCCAACGCGACAAACGAATCGCCGAACATGTACGGCTCGTGATTGCGGGGATGAAGAATCGCCATCCCGCCCGCCAGTGCGGTGGAACACATGCGCTCTCGTTCTTCAATGCTTCGCACCAACTCTTGCGGATAGTTCACCAGCCCGGAAGATTCGGCCAATTTGACCATATCGCGCAGTACGGAGGCTTTCGTCCGGGACGTCATCGCCGGCGCAATAAGTTCCGGCTTGAACAACTCCGGCACAATGGCATGCTTCTTGGATAGATCATGGACCTTGGCCGAACTTTTCTTATGGTAATTGCGAAGATGTTCTTCGCTGAAGCCCAGAATCCGGTGCGAAGCCCATGCATCGATCTCGTTCTGACGAAAGATCAGACGTTCTCCCTGCATTTCGAAGGGAATTTCATTGTGATGAACCAGTCGTTCCACATCGGAGCGGGTCACGTGCAGATACTCGACCACCTCATCCAGGTTTAGTACTCGAAACGGCAAGCAATCCTCTTTCTCGTTGAACCGGAACCATTCCGTCCCGGCGGTGTTCATAAAACACGAATAAAAACCGGGCTCAAAGTAAGGCAGCCGCCAACTCTTGGCAAGCAGTTTCTGATGAATAGCGGCTCTTCGGAATCGGAATCGGAAACCATGCCGGGCGGTTTCATGAAAGCCTTCCTTTGAAAAATATTCCTGCGAGCGCAGTTGAACTCAAGCCCGGGCAATTCTATAGTATGTTCAGTCGGGAGGGGTTGCTATGGCGTCGATGAAAGTCCTGATTGTCGATGACGACGAAATGGTCGTCATGGTGCTTGAACGGATTCTATCGAGAGATCCGCTCTTCAAAACCGTATCCGCCTCTACCGGCAAGGAAGCACTGAACATCCTGAAGCACTTTCCGTGCGATGCCCTCATCTGCGACATGGCCTTGCCGGACGCCTCGGGCGAAGATTTTTTTCAACAGATCAAAGAGGAAGGACGATGCCCTCCGTTCGTCATGCTGATGTCCGGCATTGTCCGGCCTACCGCCAATCGAGCTCTGGGCGATTATGTTTTCGTCGAAAAGCCATTTTCCCCGGAAAAAATCGTTGCCGCCCTCCAGCAAGCTTGGCGCAAGCAAACCCGAAAGAAATCTTCAAGGCAGGAAGAATGATTTCCGTGCCGTGAAGTTGGAATGAATCTTCTCTGTAAGCAGTCATTGACCTTTCAAATAACTCGTGATAACTTCGGCACCCTGTTCTCGCAAAGTTGGGGCGTACACACAGCAAGGCCTGCAAAGGCCTGGCTGAATGCGCCGTTCATAATATTTTAAGGTCGGGGCGTAGCGCAGCCTGGTAGCGCGTTTGCTTGGGGTGCAAAAGGTCAGGAGTTCAACTCTCCTCGCCCCGACCATTTCTTACCGTTTATTCAACATATGCGCTTGGATTGCACAGAGCACCGGCCAACCCGCATCAGGGCAGAAAGCATCCCCGCCTCGCAACCGTCGAAAGCCGTCGCAGTCTTTCGATGGACGGCGGCGGCAAGCTTATCGATCCTGATGCTTCTCATGGCTTGGACGCCGGGCATCAGCTTTACAGAAGATCTTGGACGGCATTTGCTGCTGGGCCGGACAATCCTGGAGCAAGGCAGCGTCCCGGAAACAAACTTACTCGCCTACACGCATCCGGATTTTCCTTTCGTCAATCACCACTGGCTGGCAGAAGTCATTCTTTACGGATTGCATCGAATGGCCGGCTTGAATGGCTTGATCGTCTGGAAAATGTTGATGTTGGCTGCGGCACTCGGCCTGTCCCTCGTCGCAGTCCCCGGCCGCCGGGGGAGCCCCATCGTATGGCTGGCGGGCATACTGGCCGTCGTGATTCTGGGTTATCGCGCGCACATTCGGCCCGAACTCTTCACGTATCTTTGCCTTCCGCTTTACCTGGGATTGTTCGAGCTGATTCGCCGCGGGGCGCGGTGGCCTCGCTGGGCCATGATTCCCCTGGCCTGCTTTTGGGCCAATGCGCATATTTACTTCTTTTTCGGACTGGCGGCGGCCGTAATGTTTGCCTTTGAGCAAGGCTTGTCGAACCGGCGCTGGCTTCGTGAAGCGGGCTGGCTGGCGTTGTTGGGCTTGGCCAGCTTGTTGAATCCAAACGGCTGGAGAGGCTTTCTGGAGCCGGCCGCCATTTTTACAAATTACGGCATGGCCATTACGGAAAACGCCTCCCCATTGGACTATGCACAAAGCGTCGTCAATCCTATGCTCTTGGCGCTGCCTATTCTCAGTTTGCTGACCCTCGCGGCCATCGCGGTCAATCGATGGCGAGCGATGCGCCAGGGAAGCTTTTACGGCAACCGCCTAGCCAATGATTTGATCGCCTTGTTGGCGCTGTGCGCAGCCTGGTTAATGGCGCGCAACACCCCTTTGCTGGCCTTGACGAGCCTTCCGGTTATAGTCTGTGCCCTGGAATGTCGCGAAACCCATGCCTTCCACCCGCTTTGGACCGGCTTGGGCTCGTTGACCGCTCTTGCGCTGACCGTCGGGCTCTCGGCGGCCGTGGTCAGCGGCGCATACAGTCGAGCCTTTCCATCGCCGATTGCGCCGACGGCATTTGGATTTGACGACGAACAACGTTATGCCCAACTTCGGCGCCTGGCGACGGAATACGATTTGAAGGGCCCGGTCTTCACCGACTACAACATCGGCAGCCTGGTGGAATACGAACTGTATCCCCAGCCGGGGTATTGCGACAATCGACCGGAAGCATTCCCGTCCGCGTTCTGGCGGGCGGAATATCTGCCTGCACTGGGCTTGGGCGAACGATGGGAGCAGGTCGTCGAGGCTCGAAAAATCAATGCCATCGTTGTTTCCCTAACCGGCGTAAAGGAGTCGTTTACCCAGGAACTCATGCGGCGACCGCAATGGTTGTTAATTCACCTGGACGATCTCTGCGCGGTCTGGATTCGGAATCATATCGATAATCGACGCATCATCGACGCCTGCCTGTTTAATGAAGATCGCCGCGTGCTCTACGAACGAAACATCCAGGAACGGATCGATCGATTGCAGGCCATGACGTGGCGGCAGCGTCCTGTCGAGACGGAGCGATTGCTTTATGAACTTTATGGACTGGTCTGCATTGGCGAGTCGGCGCGGGCATGGCCGGCCATCCAACGGTTGCATGCGCTTTATCCGAATTATCAAATGCTGCAGGAACTGCTGCGGGTCACGGCGCCGCCGGACGAAATATCGCGGGTAGCCGCTGTTCTGGAACGCGCCGCGCGCATACCCGTTTCCACCAAGCAGTCGAGCGATTATGCCGCTTTTCTTGAAGGCCAGAATCGAACGGAGGAGGCCCGATCCGCCCTCCTCCGGGGCCTGAAATTCTTCCCGTTCTCCCCCCTGCTGCGACAGCGGCTGGAGGAGCTGGACGACCGTAAATACGTGACCGACGTCCTCGTTCGCTGAAGACTCTGCATAGGCGCTTAGCTTTTCACCGCCCCTGCGGCATTCGTGGAGCTCTCCGTTCCGCTCGTCGGGGGCAGGTGCTTCAATATTTCATCGTAAATGCGCCGGCTGACCGCCTTGTCGCCAAAAGCTCCCACGCGAATTGAAATCCGACTGCCGCCCTCCTTCCATATTTTTGCGTTAACGACCACGTCCGTGCGAGTGGCCATGGTTCCAACAATTTGGGCATCCAAAGGCGTCGAGCGGGATGAAATCTTGCCGATTTGAAGCGAATCGAAGGCCGCGTTAACCGCCTGTTCAACCGTGGGCGGGTCCGCCGTCACCGTAGCTTCCAACGCGCTTCCGACATAAGCCATGCCGGCAGCCCCGGCCCCGGCGCCCACCAATAACGCACAGCCCGTCAACACCAGCATTAAGACCAGAACCGACAGCATCCACCCGCATCTAACGATTCCTTTTGTCATCTTCATCATACCCTCCCTCGTTGCCCTCAACATACGAGCAAACCGGCTGTCTGCAAGTAAAAGCGCAGGATCAACCCTTCGCAGCCGCCGCCGTAAGCCGGTCGGGCGCATCCTTCACAGCCGCATGTTTGACAGGAAAACACGGCGCTCAGCGGAGTGAGCGCCCTACCAACGGCAAAAAAGGTAGGGAAGGCGCCCGCTGTTGCGGCCTGTCGGGATGCACCCGAAGCGTCCTCCGTCGCGAAGCAGCCCTTGCCTATTGCGGAAAAGATCTTTTGATGTACGGTATAGAATCTACTCCGGCATTGACAAATAAGGAGAAAAGCCATGATCGAGATCATTCCAGCCAAACGCCGCCATTTTTCCGATTACGGCTGGCTAAAAACTTATTGGCTGTTTTCGTTTTCCGACTATTTTGACGCTCACAATACGAACTTGGGCGCGTTAAGAGTGTTCAACGACGATGTGGTGGAACCCGGCACGGGTTTTAACTCTCATAAACATGATGAAATGGAAATCGTCACCATCGTGCTGGAGGGAGCCATCGTTCATAAAGACAGCATGGGCAACGAAACGATCATTCGGTCAGGCGATGTCCAATGCATGTCGGCCGGAACAGGGATTACGCATTCGGAATACAATCAGGCCGGTGCGCCGGTGCATTTCTATCAAATCTGGATTATTCCCGACGAAACGGGATTGGCTCCTTCCTACCAGCAGAAAACATTCGATCCAGCTCAATGGAAGAACCGGTTATTGCCTGTGGCTTCAGGCCAAGGTTTTCCAGATGCGGCCGTTTTGCATACGGATGCCGCCATCTATCGCGCCACCCTCGACGAAGGCGTCAGCGTGACGCATACCGCTGAGCACGGCCGAAAAGTTTTTCTCTATCTGACGGAAGGACACGTTACCGTCAATTCCCGCCTGCTGCATGAGAACGATCAGGCTCGTCTCCAGGTGGAAGAGCCGTTGATTCTTTCGGCCAGGAAAGATTCGGAGTTGATCCTCATCGATGTGCCATCAAGCGATATTCAGGAGTGAGGACGCCGCAGGCTTATCCCAGGCTAAGAAGATGCCGCAAAATGCTTTTTAAACAGCTCTTCAGCCTTCTTCCGGCCTTCCGGCGTCATCAGCACGGACTTGGATTTGTCCTTGGGGTCGCCGATGAGGCCCTTCTTATGCAGTCGGTCCAGGGTTTCCCATTCGAACCCTTTCCAAGCCCGGGAAAATTCCCCGGCTTCGTCCCACATCACCAGAAACATCAGCGCCAGGGTCATTTCGTCGATTTTATCTTCGTCGATATTCATAAAAAACTCCATTCTACAGCCGGGCTCTGCGGAAAAAGAGCACGGCGGAATTCGCGCCGACCAGCAGCAGCACGGCAATTTGCAGTACGGCGCCGCTCAACAAGGTGACTTTGTCGAAAAGGGCCAAGCCCAGCAACAGCAAATTCACGGCCAGAGCGAGTGCGAGATTGATTTTGATGGTCTGCACCGTCTGACGGCTTCCGACAACCGCTTCGTACAACCCCTGCAAGTCGTTGTTCATGAGCGCAACATCCGCCGCCTCGATGGCCATGTCGCTGCCCATCGCGCTCATCGCGATGCCCACATCGGCCGCGGCCAGGGCCGGGGCGTCGTTGATGCCGTCGCCGACCATGCCCACCCATTGCCCACGCCGCTTCTCCTCGGCCAGGCGCAGCATCTTCCGATCCGGCATGCACTCGGCCACTACTTCGTCCACTCCGACGCTTTTCTGGACGCGCTCGGCGGTCTCGCGGCTGTCGCCGGTAATCATGATCAATCGGCGAATGCCGGCTTGGCGCAATTTCTGCAACACCGTGCGGGCGTCTTCGCGAATGGCATCCTCCAGGGCAAACCCGCCCAGGATGCGAACCTTGTCCGCCACCAGCACCGCCGTGTATCCGTGCGCGCGCGCTTCGTTCAGCCAGGCCGTCACGTCCGCGCCAATCTCGCGGCCATCTTCCATGAGCCACAAGGCGCCGACCTTGATCAACTCGTCTCCTTTCACGGCGCAAGCGCCGCCGCCTTCGAATTCGTGAAAGCGATCCGCCGCTTCGCCGCGGCGTTGGCGTTGGGCGCCGTATTCGCAGATCGCGCGCGCGATGGGATGCCCCGAATGCTGCTCGACCAGCAGCGCGGCATCGATCAAAGCCTCTTCCGAGCCGCCAAAAGATTTCACAGAGGCCACTTTCGGGCGCGCATAGGTCAGCGTGCCGGTTTTGTCCAACAGCAGGATCTTCACCCGCGCCAGATTTTCAAGGACATCGCCGCCCTTGAATAATATGCCCCGGCGCATGGCTCGCAGCAGCCCGGCATAAACCGCCAGCGGGCCGGCCGCCACTAAACCCATCGGACTAACGGCCAGCATGATCGTCAAGGCGCGACGCAAGGCTTCCAGCGACGAGATCGCCTCATTGGCAAACATGAACTGCCCGTAGACCATAAACACAATCACGCCCAGAATCAGCACCCCGGAGACATAGAAGCGGCTAAACCGGTCCATGAAGCTTTCGCGCCGGGTCTGACGGCGAATGGCTTGATTCACCAACCCATCTACATGGGCCATCATCGTTTCCGCGCCCACTTTCTCCGCCCGGATTTCCAGCGAGCCGGATTCCGCAATTCCGCCCGCCAGCACCCGGTGACCGGGCACCCGCACCTGGTATGTGGATTCGCCGGTTAGCGAGGCCTCCATCACTTCCGCCTTGCCGGCCACGACCACCCCGTCGACCGGAATCATCTGCCCCTGCCGCACCACGACCACCTGGTCTTTAACCACGTCCTGGAAAGCCGCTTCACGAACATCCTGGCCCTCTTTAATCAGGACCCGCCGACTTTCCAGCGCGCCGGCAAACGACAGCTCCTTTAACGCGCGATGGGTGGCGGCCGCCTGCAAAGTTTCGGCCAGCAGGGAAATAAAAACCATGGCCCCCGCCTCCAGCCAGCGCCCGGTCCCAACCGCCAAAGCGGCCATTACCAGCACCAACAAATCGGCCGAAACACGGGCTTCACGCAGCATGGACGTAAAACAGCGGATCAGATTCGGAAGGGCCAGCAGCAGCAGGGCTCCGTTCACGGCCACATAAAGAGGCGAAGGAAAGGCGTAGGCGGCGCCGGTTTTGTACATCAGCCCCAAGGACCCCGCCAGCAGTAAACTCGCCGCTATTAAGCGGGCATACAAACCTCGGGCCTGCAGGATCGAACGGTTCGGTATCGGCATATTTCCTCCCAGCGCTGAATCGACAGAACGGGACACGCTCGCCCTGCCTTTAAATAGTTCGCCGTAAGGATAATGAAATCAGGCAGATAATCAATGCTGCTGTGCTGGCTAGCTGATTGACACCATTCGGAAGGGCAGGTAGTTTAGCACGCATGAAAAATACATCCAAACATGTACTTGTAACGGGCGCGGCCGGTTATATCGGGTCCGTGCTGGTCCCCACTTTGTTGGCTCGCGATTATGCCGTGACCGCCATCGACAATTTCAGCTATGGGCAGGCCTCGCTGCTCGATTGCTGCCACCACGAACAACTGACGATCGTGCGCGGCGACATCCGGGACGAACAACTGATGCGCAAGCACATGAAAAATGCGGACATCGTCATTCCCCTCGCCTGCCTGGTCGGCGCCCCGCTCTGCGCGCAAAAGCCGCTGGAAGCAAAGTCGATCAACCTGGACGCCATCAAGATGCTCCTGGACATGGCCGGCAAGGATCAAATCTTCGTTTCGCCGACCACCAACAGCGGCTATGGCGTCGGGCAGGACGGCATTTATTGCACGGAGGAAACGCCCCTCCGCCCCGTCTCGCTCTACGGAACGTTGAAAGTCGACTTGGAGCAATACTTGCTCTCGTCCGGCCAGGCGGTTTCCCTCCGGCTCGCCACCGTTTTCGGCATCAGCCCTCGCATGCGCCTCGATTTGCTCGTCAACGATTTCACCTATCGCGCCGTGTCGGATCGCTTCGTCATCCTGTTTGAAGCGCATTTCAAACGGAATTATATTCATGTACGAGACGTCGTGCGGGCGTTCCTACACGCGATCGACCACTTCGAGAGCATGAAAGGCCAGCCCTATAATGTCGGGCTCAGCGACGCCAATCTCTCGAAGATGGAACTGTGCCTGGAAATTAAAAAACAGGTCCCGGATTTCTGCATTATGGAGTCGGAAGTCGGCAAGGACCCCGACCAGCGCAATTACATCGTCAGCAACGAAAAAATCGAAAAAACAGGATTCCACCCGCAGGTCTCCCTGCAAAAGGGCATCACGGAGCTGATCAAAGGCTACCAAGTGGTGCGGCGGAATCAGTTTTCGAATGTGTGATTTAATCGCTAACGGGTTGAAAGAGAACGTGTGACCATGTCATCGGACACATTAGGGAAACGATTAGGCGTTACAACGCCTATTACTCCGCTGCAATTTCGACTTGTGCGGTTAATGAAAATGTATCCCTCTCCCGGGGCGGCCACCTGTGAGGATTGGCTCTTGGATGTGGCCAATGTCCGCGGCGCCGACTTTGTCACACGACACCCTCCACGCGACCCGAATTTCCAAGCGCCCGCGGAAAAAGATTTGAGCAATGAAGAACTGGTTGTGGCCATTTGCCGGACCGACCGGCTGGATCGTCCTCAAATGCTTCGAGCCGCTGCGCAATTGGTATCGCGCAACCTCGTGTCAGCGGAGAAATTGATCTTCATGGCTCATAGAGAGCGGACGGAACTTGTACTGGCTGAATTGGCGCGCCAAGCGCTTCATGTGAAACCGCCACATCTGGTATGGGCGGCCATTTCCGATCAACTCGGAAACACGCCTACTCCTCGTTCGCCCATTTTACATTGGACGCGATTGGCCCTACCCATCCCGGATGCGAGGGGAATCAATGCCGTGGGGTGGAGATTAATAGCATGACTCATGCAGAACTAATTCTATCCGACCTTGATTCACGCCTGCAGTCTCGCGTGGATTTGACTCTGTACGGAAGAGCCGCACTCTGTTTGGGGTTTCAAAGGCCACCCGTCGAATATTCCTTCAGCATGGATGTGGACGGGGTTCTTGAAACCGGCCAAGCAGAAGAATGGGCAGAAAAAACCAATTTCTGGCAAGCCATCGAGGAAACGAATAATGCCTTATCGTCCAGAGGCCTTTACATCAGTCACTTTTTCGATGAAACCCAGATAATTCTCACGCCGCAATGGAAAGAAAACAGAGTGGTCATCCATGGCCCTTGGACGCAACTGCACTTGACTCGTCTAGGGAATGGGGACTTGTTTTTATCCAAATTGATGCGTTTTGATCCTCAGGATTTGTCTGATGCGCGTTTTATCGTTGAACAAGCCCAATTTAATACGAATGATATTCACAAGTGGATTAACAGGGCGCGAGTGCCCGAAATCCAAGAGATTAAGGAGCAATTTGCCTTATGTTCAAAAGAATTCTTGTAACGGGTGCGACGGGGTTTATGGGGCATCATATCGCGCCCCGGTTGAAAGAGGCGTGGCCGGAGGCTGAACTGGTTGCGGTCGGGCGGAAGGATTACGATTTGCTGCAGCCGGGCGAACCGGATCGGATGATCCGGGATGTCCAGCCGGATGCCGTCGTTCATCTGGCCGCCAAATCCGGCGGCATCATCACCAATAAGAAACGGCCGGCCGATTTCTTTTACGAAAATCTCGTGATGAACACCCACACGCTTCACGCGGCCTTTCAAAACGGCGTGAAGAAACTCCTGACGCTGATGGGCGGCTGCTCGTATCCCTCGAAGGCGATTTCGCCGATCGGCGAAGACCAGATGTGGAACGGCTATCCGCAGATCGAAAGCGCGGGCTATTCGGTGGCGAAGAAGATGCTGCTGGTGCAATCCTGGGCTTATCGGGTTCAACACGGCTTCAATTCCGTGGTGCTGATTCCCGGCAACGTCTACGGCGAATGGGACAACTTCAACCTCGAAGAATCGCATGTCATCCCCGCCCTGCTGCGCAAATACATCGAGGCCGGGGAACAGGGCAAGAATGAAGTCATGGCCTACGGCAGCGGCCGCCCGACGCGCGATTTTGTGTATGCCGGCGACGTCGCCGCAACCATTCCCTGGTTCCTGAAAAACTACGACAGCAGCGATCCGGTCAATATTTCTAGCGGCACACGAATTACCATCCGCGAACTTACGGAATCGATTGCCGAGGTCACCGGCTTCCAGGGCCGCATCGCCTGGGATGCCACAAAACCGGACGGCCAAATGGACAAGATATTCGATGTTCGCCGGCTGCATGAACTCGGGCTCTCCTGCCCGACGCCCCTCAAAGAAGGCCTGGCCCGGACCGCCGACTGGTTCCGCTCGGCCCGCCAGGAAGGGACGGTCCGCCTGTGACAAAACCCCAACTGAAAACCTGCGGCGTATTGGGCGGCAAGGGCTTTGTCGGTTCGGGTCTTGTGGAGGAAGCCCGGCGGCGCGGCTACGACGTGACGGCCATCGACGTCGACGAATATCCGTCCATGATCGGGAAAAGCTTCGATCTGTTCATCAATGCCAACGGGAATTCCAAGAAATTCCTGGCGGCGGAGAATCCCTCGCTGGAATTCGATCTTTCGGTGCGCTCCGTCGCCCGCTCGCTGCAAGATTTCAAGGCGGGCTTGTATGTTCACCTTTCGACCATCGACGTCTATCCCAATCACACCGATCCGTCGGCGAACGAGGAAACCGCCGTAATCGACGCCGCGGCCATTTCCCCCTACGGCCTGCACAAATACATGGCGGAACAGCTTGTCCGTTTTTATGCCAAGCGATGGCTGATGTTCCGCATGGGCGGCTTTGTAGGGTCTGGGCTCTGGAAAAATTCGATCTACGATCTGCTGAAGCACAAGCCCCTGCGCGTACATCCGGACTCGGTTTACCAATATCTGCACAAGCTGGACCTGGCCCGCGTCATTTTCACCGTGCTCGAAAAAGGCATCGAAGGCGAACTGTTCAACATCGCAGGCGACGGAGTCATTTCGTTGCGCGACGCGGCCGCCGAAGTACCCGGCTACCAGTTTGCCGCCGACGCAGAAGCGATGAAGCGCGACCTCTACGAGGTCAGCACCCGCAAGCTTTCGGCAATCTGCCCCCTGCCCCGCACGGCGGATACGGTCAAAACGTTCATTCGAAATGTGCTCGACGGCAAGGAGACCATCAAATGATTATTTCGCGGACGCCTTTTCGCGTCAGTTTTTTCGGCGGCGGCACGGATTTTACGGAATTTTTTGGCGAGCATGGCGGCTCCACCTTGCTGACCACGATCAACAAGTATTGCTACATTTCCATTCACCGGCTCAGCCCGTTCTTCAAGCACCGTTTCCGCGCCAGCTATGCCCGGACAGAAACAGTCCAGGATCCACGTGAATTTGCCCATCCGCTCATTCGCGAATGCCTGCTGCAGTTTCCGCCCGCGGAGGGGCTTGAGATTTCGCACGTGTCGGATTTGCCGGGCCGGACGGGCTTGGGCACCTCCTCCTCGTTCACCGTGGGGCTGTTGAATGCCCTGCATACGTTTTCCGGAACGCGCGTGACCCCCGAGGATCTTGCGCGCGAGGCCATCCTGATCGAGCGGCAGCGCGTCGGCGATACGGGCGGGCATCAGGATCAATATGCCGCCGCCTACGGCGGGTTCATCCGCGTCAACTTCCTGCGCGACGGACGCGTCGATGTCCGCCGCATGGCGATTTGTCATCAGCGCATCAGCGAAATGGAAAAGCATGTCCTGATGTTTTACATGGGCACGGAACAATCGGCCGAAACCGTGCTCCACGAACAGCGGCAGCGCGTGAAAAAGAATCACGACGCGCTCGTGGAAATGCTGCGCATGGTCGACGAAGCCGAAGCGCTCGTGACCGGCTCTTCCGACATCCTCGGGTTCGGCGAATTGCTGCACCGTTCATGGGAATTCAAGAAGACGCTGTCCGGCGGCATTAGCAATTCTCAGATCGACCAAGCCTACGAGACCGCCCGCAAGGCAGGCGCGATCGGCGGGAAACTGCTGGGCGCCGGCGGCCGCGGTTTCCTGTTGCTGTTTGCGCGGCCCGAGGCTCATGAGGCTATCCGGAGTGGGCTCTCTTCCTTGATGGAAGTTCGCTTTCAATTCGGCCAGGAAGGCAGCCGGATCATCTTTCAGGCGCCGGAATGAACGTTGGCTCCAAACCCAAAGTAGCGCTCTGGTTTCGCTACGGCCCGGCGGAACACACCGAGCTGTTCCATGCCATGCCGCGCATCGTCGAGGCCCTGGCGAAACATGCCGAAGTCCACTACTTCGGCCTGCGCAGCCGAAAGCCCATCCCGGAGGCCATCCTGTGCAACGCAGTCATCCACCATCTGCCGTTTACCATCGACCGGACCTCGGGCCGCGACAAGCTCGTCAAAACAGGGCTCTGGCTCTTGAGCCTGCCGTGGATCGGTTCCTACTGCAAGCATCTCGGCATTCAATTCGTCTACATCGACGAAACCATTCCCCTGACCGCCGGCCTGGCCCGGATGTTTTTCGGACCTAATGTCGCGATAACCGTGGCCGATTTCTTCCTCGATATTTACGCAGACCAACGCCCGCTCCTGAGGCCGCTGGCCCGCTGGATTCAAAGCTACGACTACAGCCAATGGAAGCACCTGCCGCTGATTTTCACGCGCGCGGTCTTCACCCAGCAGTTTCTCTCCTCAAAAGGTTGCGATTCGTCCAAGATTCATCCGGTCTACGATCCCTGCGATATGACCGTCTACCGCCCCGTCGACAAGGCCGCCGCGCGCCGCCGCTTCGGATACGAAGACCGGCACACGGTCCTGGTGCATCACGGCATTCTGCATCCGAACAAGGGCAATGACCGGATTATTCGCGCCCTGGCCGAATTGCGCGACCAGAATCCCGACTTGCGTTATTTACTGATCGGCGACGGCCCGGACATGCCCCGCCTCCGCAACCTGGTCCGGGAGCTGCGCATGGAATCCATGGTCATCTTCACCGGCTGGATTGAGCGGCTGGAGGACGTCAACATGGCCTTGAACGCCGGCGACATCGGCCTGGTCATGCGCATCGGACAATTCTCCGACAACTTTCACACCACCGGCGCGCTGGTCCACAGCATGGCCTGCGGACTGCCCATTCTCGCGGCCCGCCTCGGCGGCGTGGCGGAAATCGTGCGCGACGACGCCAACGGCTACTTATTCGATCCGCAAGATCTTTCGGAATTCAAAACGAGGTTGCTGGCGCTGGCGGCGGATCGCTCCCTGCGCGAACGGCTGGGCGCCGCCGCCCATACCATGTCCGTCGATCTTTTCGACATGGACAGCGTAACGCGGCGGACGGTGGACCCGCTACGGAGGTTGCTATGCAAGCCATAATACTCTTGGGCGGCAAAGGCACCCGCCTTCAATCGCTTTATCCCGACCGCCCCAAGGCCCTCGTCCCGATCGCCGGGCGTCCGTTCATCGAATGGCAGATCGACTGGTTGCGCCGGGGCGGCGTCCAGGATTTCCATCTCGCTGCCGGGCATCTGGCGGAGACCATCGAACGATGGGCGGCCCCTCAAAAGGATTACACCGTCACCGTCTCCCGCGAACCGACGCCCCTCGGCACCGCAGGCGGCTTGAAATTCGTCGAACCGTTCATCCGATCCGATCCGTTCCTTGTCCTCAACGGCGACAGCCTCCTGCCTAACCTGGTTTTCCAATCGTTGGAAAACTTCGGACGGAACTTTCCAACGATTGGAAAAACCCATTCGCCGGCCGGCATCGTGGTAACGCGCATCGAGCAGGCGGGGCGTTACGGAACCGTCGAGTTCGACGAAACCAGCCGCATCACCGCCTTCCTCGAAAAACAGGACCGCCAAAACGGCTGGGTCAACGGCGGCTTGTACGTCGTGCCACTGCGGATGCTCGATCGAATCGCCGCCGATCGTCCGGTCTCGATGGAGACGGATATCTTTCCCGAGCTGACCCGGCAAGGCCTGGTCGCGGCCATCCCCTGCCCGTCTCCCTTGCTGGATATGGGCACGCCGGACGGCATCGCGGCGATGGAAGCGTTTCTTCGGCAGCAACCGTAAACCGCATTAAAGCCTATCTCGGCAGGCCGTAGCCCCTTCGCATTTTTTGGTCTTTCAGACACAGCTTGCAACAGCGCAAACCGGGGCGCAGCGCCTGTCTTTGATGCGCAAATCCTCCTTCCTGTAGAGTTCGGGCAAGAAGGATCGTCGCAAAGCGTTGCAGCTACAAGAAGACTTGTTTTTGGAGCGTCGCGCTCCGTCGAGACCGATAGAAGAAGGTTCCGACAGAGCGGAACCCTCCAAAGTCTTTGAGATCGTTTTTTGGCGAACGATAGGCGTGTCGCCTGTCTTTTATACACACATTTGAAGCGGCCATTTTCTGCAAGGCCTTCAGATGAAAGCATTCTGATGAATCAACAGGTGGCCCGGCTTCTCCGAAGACGGGCTCTTCTGGTCCGGAAGCCGCGTTACGGAGAACGCGGCCCACCTACAGAATCCAGCCCTTCATATGCTTACAGATGAATTTCGTGCCATCCATTTGTGTATACAAGACCGGGGCGAGGTCGCCCCGGCTCCAAAAGATAACTACCGCAATGGAACCCCATGTCCAGTTTACTGGCATGGGGTGGCTGTCGCTTGGCCCTTCGACAAGCCAGGCCAGGCGCATGGGGTCGGGCCGATTCCGATCGGCCCCAAAACGGGGGCGCGTCAGTTGGGTCCGGCTGCAAGGCGGTGCAGGCCGGGCAGGACTTTTGTCCGCCCGGCCTGCACCAACGCCGCAGACGGACCCAAATGACGCACCCCCGTTTTGCCCCATGCGCCTGGCCTGCGCTTGTCGAAGGGCCAAGCGGGACTTGCGTTGGAGGAGCACTAAACGCCTCCTCAAAGAACCGGGACGGGGTCGTCCCGGCTCCACACATCTTTAATGCCGCTCGCTCAGATCCTTGTTCGGCCGGAAAAACTCCGCCCATTCCGCCAGACCATAGCTCACGTGCATGACGGGAATCAGCAGGAACAGCAGGAAGTCCTTGAACCGCCGCGTCTCGTTGAACATTTCCAACGTGATGAAAAGATCGGCCAGCGCGTAGAGTCCCAAGTCCATCAGGAAAAGAATGCGGGCCGCTTCGGAGAATACGGAGCCAAGGCCCAACACGATCAACGACAGCACCCAGATCATCGGAACGATGGTCGCCGGTTCGAATTCGACGCCGCCGCGGAATAAACGGATGCGGGTGGCGCCGTAACCCCACATCTGTTTCCAGAATCGCTGAATCGACTGCCGAGGATAGTGGTAAACATAGGCGCGCGGAATGAACATCAGCGTCCAACCCAACTCCTGCGTCTTGTGCGAGGCAATCATTTCTTCGCCAGGATAAAACGCCGGATCGAAAGTACCCATGCCTTCGAAGGCCTTTCGCCGATAGGCCGCGTTGCAGCCGATGATCCGGCTCCAATTGATCGGGCGAGTTTCGTCCTGCCCCTGCCGATAGCGGTCCGCGACATACCCGGCGGCGCGCGACGCCAGCGCCAGGCCGGCAAGCCGGCCCACAAGATTGATGTCCTCAGGAATCAAGCTTGGCCCGCTGACCAAGCCCACCGCCGGATTCTCGAACGGCTCGCAGATCAGCAGCGGCCAATCGGGAGCGACAATGACATCGTCGTCCAGGAAGGCGACGATTTCCGCCTTGCTCGCATGGAAACCCGCGTTCTTCTTCTCGCTGGAGTCGCCCTGTTCGAATTGAATCGGCAAATGAACAATCCGCGGATGCTCGCGCTGCAACTGTTGGAGCTGCTCCAGAATCGCCTCATCCTTGATCTTGCCGGCGACGATGACCTCGGTACTCTCGAAGCCCCGGCAGCGAATGAGCGATTTGAGGGTTTCGATAACGATCGGACGTCCCATTGTCGGGATGACCACGGACAGTTTAATTTCGTCGGACATGAGCAATTCCTGTTTATGACTGCTTACGCAGTCTGTGCTTTCCGACGCTGTTGCAGCACCACCCAGATCGCCGAGCCGGCACAAAGGAGCAACCCAGCCGATTGCACCATGAACGGCCATCGTTCGGGCGAGAAGCTCAAGACCACTTCGTGGATGCCCGGCTCCACAAAGACGCCTTGGAAGAGGTAATCCACCCGATGAACCGGCGCCGGACGCCCATCCACCCAGGCCTTCCAATCAGGATCGTATCGTTCGGCCGCGCGAAGAATGGCCGTTTTTTCCGACGAGACCTGCAAGCGGACTTGTCCTGGACGATAGGCTTTGACGGTGACGGCGCCGGTCAAACCATCTCCTGCGACGGCAGCGGGAATCCCCGTGGTATCGGGCGCCAATAAGGCCTTGGAAAGCGGCGCGAACATCGGCGACGCCAGCGTCTTCAACGTCTCGTCGTCGGACGTTTGGACTTCCCAGCGATCGATCAGACCGTATCGCGGCGACGGAATCTTCAGGTGGGCGATGACATGCTGCCCGGGGCTGGCCGCCGTGGCGGTCGTGAATCGTACGCCGCCCAGAGGATCGGGAAACGCGTTGAAGGCATAGGCCAATTCAAAGGAATTCTTCAGGTTCGGATCGGCCTGAATCTGTCCCCAAAAGCCGGCCGGTCCGGCGATCCATTCGCAGGCGGCGAGTCGCCACAGGTTAAACACCTGCGGCCCCACCTGGCCAAGGAACCGTTTGTAATCCTCCGGCATGCGGGGCATCTGGGTGAAGTTCATCGTACGGATGCCGTAATACGGAAAGACGTACGTCAGCCAGGCATTATAAAAGCTCTCCTGACTGACCAGGGCCGTGCGCTGATATTGCTGGCGGCTCTTTATAAATTTCACTACTTCGTTTTCCTGGATCAGGTTCGGCGGCATGGCGGAGACGTAGTGACGCGCAAGAAATAAGGCGTCCAATGCAACCACGACAATCAATACCCACGCGCCACGCCGGCTCTTGCCTGCGGCCGGGCGCGTAAACCAGAAAATGGCCCCGGCGCCCACGGCCGTCATGAACGCGGCATGAAGCAAAGCCCAGGCGCGATTCTTGACGATGACGGACGCATATGCCCCCCACCCCGCGAACCGCGTCAGCAGGGAGACTTCCGAGGCGGAGGCGACCAGGCCCCACAATAGGAAAAAGGCTGCCACGCCTCCGGCGATCAAGGCAAATCGTTTGATGAGCGCAGCCGAGACATCTTTCAGCAAATCGGCAGGCCCATTCCGCCGCAGCAGAACGTCCAATCCGTAAGCCGCCAGAACGCCGGCCGCTAATTGGAAAACGTGCAGGAACTTATTCGGATTCCGAATGGAAGAAACCATGGGAAGCAGGTAGAACAACCGATAAAGAGGAAAATATTTTCCGAAGGAAAGCAGCAACGCCGCCAGCAGCGCCGCGCTCCAAAACCAGACGTCGCTCCGCCAGGCCGCTTTTTGTCGCCGGGAAATCCAGGCCGCAAAAACAGCCCATATGGCCATGAGAACGGGAATGGCGCCCATATAATGATTTTCCAGCTTAAAATTCTGGAAACCCTGCCGGGTGGTTTCCCAATCGGCGCTGCGCCCCATGCGTCCGTAGTACGGCCCTTCCGGTTCTCCGGAACGCCAGCCCATGAAACCCGGCGCGACAAAATCGATCGATTCTTCCGGGGGCCAGCTCCATTGCGTGGAAAAATCCCAGCGCTCTTTCGGATCTTCCTGCGTAACGTTGGTCATGCCCTGAACGCTGGTCCGGTACCCCATCCACAACGGACAAAAAGCCATCAGCATCGTCAGCACGCCCATGGGCAAAAGCACCTTGAACAGCGCCGGGACGTTCCAACCATGTTCCCGAATCACGGCAAACAAAGCGTAAGGCGCCAGGAACATGACCACGAAAAGCGCGACGTCGGCCTGCTCCAGAAACATGCCGCCCAGGGCGCCGCCCGCCAAGACCGCCCAGGCCGGGCTGCGATTCTTCGCCGCCTTCTCGATCAGCCACAAGGACAGCGCAGCAAACATCATGACGCCGAATTTTCCGATATGCCCCGCATACGTCAGCGTAAAATTCGAGCCCACCCAGCAGGCCGTCAACGCGCCCAACGCGCAGGCCGCCCAGCCCTGTCCCCGCTCTCGCAGGAACAAGCCCAAAAAGACCGACATCAAAATCAAGTCCGCCGCATGAATAAAATTGGTGAAAAAGCCCGCCGGCAGAATCCACAACAGCAGATTGGTCCAGTTCAAGGCTTCATACTGCGGCATGCCGACCAAAACAGCATCGTACCACCCGCCCAGGAACAAGTACGGCAGGGCTGTTTTCCGAAGGGCCAAGGCCCCGACGTTGTCGTCCGTCGTGAATAAAATCGCCCCCGGCAACAGCAGCACGCGAAATACCAGCAAGCCAAACGCCAAAGCCCCCAGCAGAAAAACCCAACCCGACCGCTCACTCGTCCATTTCTTTAAAAAAGTATTCATACGATGTCTTCGCTTCCTTTAGCCTGTACCCCTTTCGGCGTTCTAAAAAGAATAATCAACAAGGCGACCATCGAACAAAAGGAGGCCGCTCCAAACACCCAGATCATTTGCCAGAGGGACTGGTGAAACAAGGCCACTCCTCCATAGTAAAGGCCGGCGCAAACGACAAGAGGAATCGTGCATTCGAACCGATGTTGCGCCAGCTCGAAATTCATGAGGATGAAGGTCAGCGCCAACGGAGCCATAGCCCAGCAAACGCCGCGCACCAAGGCCATCGACTGCGCGGTGGGCGCCGCATCCTTGAACAAGACCAGCAACGGAATTTGGGGAAATATCGAACAAACGATCGCGGCCGACAGCACCATGACGGCGCTGTAGAACAGCGCCCGCGTCAAGGTGCGCGCATGCGCATTCGACCATTCGCCTCGCGAGACCACCTTGGGAAACATGGCCACCACAATCGGCTGAACCAGGAAAACCATTGTACGCCCGATAGTCGAGGCCCGGGCGTAGTTGCCGTAATCCTCCACTTGGATGAAATAATGCTTCACCAGCATCGCATCGGAATTCATGAGCATCGAGAACGCCAGCAAGGTCGCCAGGGAAACCAGAAAATACCGGTCGGTCGATTCGATCGCCTGGCCGGAGGTTGAGCCCCTTCGAACGACCCACAGAACCCCCGTAATGCCGATGGCCAGGCTAATGACCGAACCGATGCCGTGCGCCGCCAGACCGTACAGCGCCGACGGAGCGTACGCATAGACCAGATAAGCGCCCAGCAACAAGCGAATCACGCCCCAGCCGTTGGCCGTAATCGACATCCAGACAAACGATTCGCCCCCTTGCAGCACGCCGCTAAAAATCGGTAAAAAGAACGTCACCAGCAACGTCATGACGGTAATCAGGACGATCGTCGAAGTCTCCAGGTGAAAAAACGACGCAATGTTCCCGCGAAAAACATACGCCAAAACGCCCAAGGGAATCGTGACCAGCAGCAAACGGCGCACCCACTGCTTCAGTAACCGGAAAATGTCGCTGGATCGGCCGTCGTTGATGAAATGCCGCGAGTAATGCGCCAATGTATTTTGCAGCGCCAGCATGGGCGTCGCAAACAACAGAATGATGCCCAACATGGAAACGAGAACCCCATATTCCTCTTTGGAAAGCTCTCGACCCATCACGACATGAAACAGCAAATTCGCCACGCTGGCGGCATGCGTAAAAACCAGCACGATCAATCCATGCCGGATCAATCCGTCCTGATCGAATGATTTAAGCCGTTCGAACACTGTCCTTGTCCTAACCTCTTTTTAAGGCTTACCTGACTGCGCACTGCCCTTCGTTCGCGGCGTTTATACACTTGCCCTCAGGACCCCCGCAAGTTAATCCGGCCCGGAGGGTCATGCCATCGTCATGAAGTGGGCCTAAAGGTGGCCCGGCTTCTCCCTGCCCGCAACGCTTCTCGTAGCGATGCGCAGGCGGGCGAAGACGGGCTCTTCGGTTTTCTGAAGCCGCGCTGTGTCCGGCAGAAGAAGGTTCCGATAGAGCGGAACCCTCCAAAAGCGTGAGATCTTTTTTGCACCCGACAGGTCCTCCCTCGGGAAATGCACTCGCTTATTCGTAACTTTCTGCCCCAAAATTACAAATCGACCCTAATTTGTGCAAAATCCTTGCCTTTTCCAAAAGAAAGACTAAATTGTCCCCCCTTGCAGATATTACGCCAGGAAGTCCATGAATAAAAAGATTCGAAATATTGGTATTATCGCTCACGTCGACCACGGGAAAACCACGTTGGTGGACAAGTTGCTACGCGAAGGCGGCGCTTTCCGCGTCAATGAGGCGCTCACGGAGCGCGCCATGGATTCCATGGATCTGGAACGCGAAAAAGGCATCACCATCAAAGCCAAAAATGCCTCCATTCACTGGCACGGCTACACGATCAATCTCGTCGATACCCCGGGGCACGCCGATTTCGGCGGCGAAGTGGAACGTATTTTGAAAATGGTCGACGGCGTGCTGGTTCTCGTCGATGCCGCCGACGGCCCCCAAGCCCAAACCCGTTTCGTTTTGCGGAAGGCCCTGCAAAACGGTCTTAAACCCATTGTCGTCATCAATAAGATCGACCGGGAAAACGCCAATCCTCATCGCGCTCACGATCAGGTTTTGGAATTGCTCCTCGAATTGCACGCCAATGAAGATCAATTTAACGCGCCGTTCATCTATGCCAGCGCGCGCGACGGATATGCGCTGAACGAAATCGGCGAAAAGCACCACGGCATGAAGCCGTTGTTCGACGCGATCATCAAGCACATCCCCGCGCCCGAAGCCGACTTGAAAGCGCCCTTTCTCATGCTGGCCAGCAATATCGACTGGAACGATTACGTCGGACGCATCGCCATCGGCAAAATTTTGAGCGGCAAGGTAAAAACCGGCGACGAACTGGTCTGCATCCATAAAGACGGACGTCGCGAGCGCGCCAAGGTGACCAAGCTGTTCACCTTCTCCGGCATGCGCACCTCGGATTCCGCCGAAATGAGCCAGGCGGGCAACATCGTAGGCATCTCCGGCTTCGACGATTTGGACATCGGCGAAACCTTGTGCGATTCCGAGGAACGCCAACCGATCCCCTTTACCGAATTGGATCCACCGACCATTCAGATGCAGTTTTGCGTGAACGATGGCCCCCTGGCCGGACGCGAAGGCTCCTACCTCACCTCCCGGCATCTGCGTGAGCGTCTCTACAAAGAGACCCGTATGAACATTTCGCTCCACGTCCAGGACGGCGAAGCGCCGAACATCTTTCTGGTCAGCGCGCGCGGCGAACTGCAAATCGCGATTTTGGTCGAACAAATGCGCCGCGAAGGCTTCGAAGTGCTGGTTTCCCGCCCGGAAGTCATCATGAAGAAAGACAACGGCGCCAATCTGGAGCCTTTCGAATCGCTCTGGATCGAGCTGCCCAACGAATGCCTTGGGGACATCATGCAAAATCTGGCCTCTCGCAAGGCGCAGATCACCAACATGAGCCACCACGGGAATCAGGTCAGCCTGGAAGCCGTCATTCCCACGCGCGGTTTGATCGGGCTGGAAACCGATTTGGTCAATTGCACCAGCGGCCGCGGCCTCATGAGCCACATGTTCAAAGAATACGCCCCCTTTGCGGGCGGCGTTCGCGGCCGGCTCACCGGAACGCTCGTCTCGATGGAAAATGGCGTCACAACGGCCTATGCGCTGGACGGCCTCCAGCAACGCGGCAAGC
Source organism: Lentisphaerae bacterium GWF2_57_35 (assembly GCA_001804865.1). Lineage (GTDB taxonomy): Bacteria > Verrucomicrobiota > Kiritimatiellia > CAIQIC01 > GWF2-57-35 > GWF2-57-35. The sequence goes on along the minus strand of MHBK01000033.1, from coordinate 71,020 downwards.
TGTTCGTCGGTCCCGGCGAGGAAGTCTACGAGGGCATGATCCTCGGCGAAAATCCCCGCACGGAAGACATGCCGGTCAATCCGACCCGCGCCAAACACCTGACCAATATCCGTTCGCACGGCGAAGGCAAAGGCATCATGCTGGAACCGGCCATTAAAATGTCGCTCGAGCACGCCATCGAATACATCGCCAACGACGAATACGTCGAGGCGACCCCGAAGAGCCTGCGCCTGCGGAAGAAAATTTTGAAGTCCGTCCAACGCAAACGGGCCAGTCATTCGGCAAAAGACGGAGAATAAAGCTGGGACGTATGGGACAAATAAGCAGCGGGAGTTCCCATAATTCATTTGCGGTCGGCAGGATTGCAGAGTACTTTTTGGAGGTCCACTGTTCATGCCTCATGAATATCTTTGATGGGGGCGATTGGTTTCGACGTGTAGGTTGAAGCTTCAGTGGCGCGCCGAGGACCCCGGTTGGCCTCGTAAAACTTCCGGGAAAAACAATAAAAGCCAACCAAGAATTGGCCCTCGCGGCTTAGTTCCGCGACGTCTGACTGCTAACGCCTGCTAGGCGGCTCGGACGACGACAGCAGGATAGGTGATCCACTGGGCGACCGGGTGGAGAACCGAAACACTTACGTGGCCGCTGGTCCCGACAATGGCCTGTTCGCCGGCAGTTGGCGGGATAAGATTTAAAGACGAAACACGCGCGTAGATGCTGTTGTGACTCTTATGCGGACGGGGGTTCAATTCCCCCCGCCTCCACCATCTTCTCTCCAAATACCCTGTCTTTCAGGGAAATTGGTGATGAACGGCAGTTTCTATTTTACAATATATATTTAGTAGACTTATTTGGGTCTATTAACCAGTATATTGGCAATGTTTATACCAAATAGAGGCTTTTAATGAATATAGGCATGACAACAAAGGAACAGGAAACCGAGCTTGGGCGGCAGTTGCGGGATCTTCGTTTGCGGCGGAATATCGATCAGCGTCAGCTTGCCGAGCAAGCGGCGGTGGCGCTCAACGCGGTTAAGAATCTGGAGAGCGGCAAGGGCGCCACGGTTTCGTCTCTTATCAAGGTGTTACGCGCTCTGGGCCAGGAGAAGTGGCTGGGCACGCTGGCGCCCCCGGTTTCCATCAGTCCGTTGCAAATGCTGAAATCCAAGCCGGTCCGACAACGGGCCTCGAGAACAAAGGGATTGCCGCGTGTTTAAACCGGTTGAAGTAATCGAAACCCGCGTATGGGGGCGAACGGTCGGTGCCGTGGCGCTGGATCCACGGCTTGGATATTATGCGTTCGAGTACGATCCGGCCTTTGTCAAATCGGGCATCGAGCTGGCGCCGCTGACCATGCCGCTTTCCCAGGCTCAGGCCCCTTTCATTTTTACCGATCTGCCGGAAGCAACCTATAAACGGCTGCCGGCCCTGCTGGCCGACGCGCTGCCGGACGATTTCGGCAATACGCTGATCGACGGCTGGATGGCCGCCAAAGGCGTTGAGCGTTCGCACATCACCCCGCTCGATCGTCTGGCCTATATGGGCAAGAGAGGCCTGGGCGCCATGGAATTCCATCCGGCGCGCAGCCCTGCCGTAACCCAACATACGGCGCTATCCCTCGCGAAACTGGTCGAGAGCGCCCGCCGCGCCATACAGGGAGATCTCGGTTCGGAACCTTTGGCCGGCGCCGCGCTGCAGCAAATCATCCGGGTGGGAACCTCTGCGGGCGGCGCAAGGGCGAAGGCCGTCATCGCCTGGAATCCGACGACTCAGGAAATTCGCGCGGGACAGTTCGATGTCGCCCCCGGCTTCGAACACTGGCTGCTAAAATTCGACGGCATGGGCCCCGACCGGGAACTGGGCGGTTCACAAGATTACGGACGGATCGAGTACGCCTACCATTTGATGGCCACCGCCGCCGGAATCACCATGTCGTCCTGCCGGCTGCTGAAAGAAAATGGTCGGGCACACTTCATGACCCGGCGCTTCGATCGCGAAGGCCATCGCAAACATCATATGCAGACGCTCTGCGCCATGATCCACTTGGATTACAAACAAAAGGCCAGCCACGATTACAACCAGCTTTTTCAAACCATTTCCCAGTTAAATCTCGGGTACGAGAACATGGAGGAAGTTTTCCGGCGGATGGCCTTCAATGTAATGGCGGCCAATTGCGACGATCACTCCAAAAACACTTCGTTCCTGTTGCGCGAAGGGCAGAACTGGACGCTCGCTCCGGCGTACGACATAACGCACGCTCACAATTCTGCCGGCGAATGGACGAACCAACACCTCATGGGGGTAAACGGTAAATTTGCCGGCATTAACCGAGCGGACTTGCTGGCCATTGCCGACCGGTTCGGCATCGGCACAGCCAGCAAGGTTCTTCAGCGGATCGCCAAAGCGGTTACGTCCTGGCCGGACTTTGCCGCACAAGCAGAGGTGTCATCCGACGAAACCAGCAGGATCAAAAGCCATCATCATGTGCTTTAAGGGGACCCCTCGAGGAAGACGACAAGAAGCTGCGCCGCTTGGTCAACGAGATCCACGCGAGATTGGAGGAGAAGCGGGAGTATTCGGGTCGGACCAAAAACAATGTTGTTTTTCAAGGGGTTACGCTTAAAAAACGCCTAAATCGGCTTCTCCTGCAGTTCGGGGATGCCGCTGCGGGATTGCAGGTGGCAGATGGCGATGGCGAGGGCGTCGCCGGCGTCTTCCTGGGGCAGGTCCGGCAGGCCGAGGATGGTCATGACCATTCGCGCTACCTGGTCTTTTTGGGCTGCGCCGAACCCGGTCAGACTTTGTTTGACGCTTCGGGGGGAGTATTCGTAGATCGGGATGCCGGCCGATGCGCAGACGGCAATGGCCACGCCGCGCGCTTCGCCGAGGATCATGGCGGTTTTGGCGTTCTTGAAGAAAAAACCGCCTTCGATGGCGGCGGCTTCGGGTGCGGTTTGGGTGATCAGATGACGCAGGTGGTCGTGGATTTCCCGCAGGCAAAAAGAATGAGGGCGACCCGAAGGATTTCGGATCACCCCATATTCTACGGCTTTTATCCGACCGGACTTGGCTTCCACCACGGCGTAACCTGACGACCGCAACGAGGTGTCGATGCCCAATATTCGCATGGTCCTCCGGTCGGGCAAAGCCCATCGACTAAGCTAATAGGCTGTCGTCGATGTCCGCATTGGTATAAACGTTCTGCACGTCGTCGAGATCTTCCAATTCCTCGATGAACTTGACCAGCGTGCCGGCTTTGTCTTTGTCCGTTACCGGCGTGTAGGTGTCGGGAATCAACGAAACTTCGGAGGATTCCATCTGGATGCCCGCTTTGCTCAACGCTTCGACGACATTGTTGAACTTGGAAGGATCGGTCAGAACTTCGAACTTGTCGTCTTCCTTCTGCATATCGTCGGCGCCGGCTTCCAGCACGAGTTCCATCAGCTTGTCTTCTTCGATCTTGGTCGCATCGATAATGATCTGGCCCTTGCGGGTGAAGGAGCGCATGACCTGCCCCTGCCCGGCGAGGTTGCCGCCGCAACGGGTAATGACGTGCCGCACTTCAGCCACCGTACGGTTGCGGTTGTCGGAGAGGCACTGGACAATCAAGCCCACGCCGCCGGAGGCATAGGCTTCGAACATGATTTCCTCGAGCGCGGCGCTCTGAAGTTCGCCGGTGCCTTTCTTGATGGCGCGGTCGATGTTGTCGGAAGGCATGTTCACCTGCTTGGCCTTCTGCAGCATCGTTCGCAGGGAAATGTTCGCTCCCGGATCGCCGCCGCCGGCTCTGGCGCAAATCATGATTTCCTTGGCCAGCTTGCTGAAGACCTTGCCCTTCTTGGCGTCGGTAGCGGCCTTCTTGTGTTTAATCGTTGCCCATTTACTATGTCCACTCATTCAGATACTCCCTTACTTATAAAAATCCGGATACATCCCGGCCGTCCGGCGCTGCCCTCCAAGAGCCTGCCGTCTTTCCTTTCCGTTCCCGGCGCCCTCGTGGGGCTGCTTGTTATTCCTCTTGTTGATGTTGCTTATTCTTTTGGGCCTCGGCGATGATCTTCTGCGCCACATTCGACGGTACGATGTCGTACCGGGCAAACTCCATCTCGAACGAGCCGCGTCCACCGGTGATGCTGCGCAGTTCGGAGGAATACTTCAGCATCTCCGCCTGCGGCACTTCCGCCGTGATCACTTGCATGCCGTCTTCCGCGCCCATGCCCAAAATACGCCCCCGCTTGTGATTCAAATCGCCGTTGATCGGGCCCATATAATGCTCCGGGACCATGATCTTGACGGTCATGATCGGCTCCAGCAAGACCGGATGCGCATGGCTCATGCCGTCCGAAAAAGCCCGTCCGCCGGCGATTTTAAATGCAATTTCCGAAGAGTCCACATCGTGGTACGAGCCGTCATAGACGGTGACCTTGGTATTGACTACCGGGCACCCGGCCAGCGATCCGCGGGCCATGGAATCCACCAAGCCCTTTTGAATGGCCGGCAGGAAGTTTCGAGGAATCGACGTGCCGACGATGGCATCTTCGAACCATTCGGGATCGTCCGGCTGCTTGGGTTGCACGCGCAAATACACTTCGCCGTATTGTCCGCGTCCGCCCGATTGCTTCTTGTGCTTGTAGTGGCCTTCGCCCAGGGCGGTGACGGTTTCCTTGTACGGAACCTTCGGAGGGCTGAGCACGATTTCGACATGGCTGCGAGCTTTCATGCGCTCGAGAGTCACGTCCAGATGCACATCGCCCATTCCATGCAGGATCAGTTCCTTGGTTTCCGCATTCCGATCGACGATGATGGTCGGATCGTCGTCGGCCACCCGGTGCAGCCCGGTGCCGATCTTGTCTTCGTCGCCCTGCGTCTTGGGCGCCACGGCATAGGCCATGACCGGATTCGGGAAAACGATCGGGGTAAACTTGATGCTCTGACCGACGGAGCAAAGGGAATCGTTCAGCACGGTCGCCTTCAGCTTGGCTAGGGCAATGATGTCGCCGGCTTTCGCCTCCACCGCGATTTCCTGCTTCTTGCCATTCAGATAGTAGACGGCGCCATAGCGTTCCTTTTGCTCTTTCACGCTGTTGTATATTTCGCCATCCGGTTTGAGAGTGCCGCCAAATACGCGCACCAGGGTCAGTTGACCGACGAAGGGATCGTTGATGACCCGCCAGACCAATCCCGAGAACGGGGCCGTCGCGGTCACATCGATCGCCTTGCCTTCGGCATCCTTCCTCGGGCGATCGGCCGGGGACGGGAACAAGCGCGTGATGCCTTCCAGCAATTCGGTCACTCCGACATCCTTCAACGCCATCACGGGGAAGATTGGAATCAGCTTGCCCGAGTTGACGGAGGCGCGCAGGCCCGCGGCGAGTTCGTCCATGGTGAGGGCTTCGCCGCCCAGGAATTTTTCCAACAGGGCATCGTTCGATTCCGCGGCGGCTTCGACGAGCTTGGCTTTCGTTTCTTCCACCGCGTCGGCCATGTCGCCGGCGTTTGTGGCTCCGAGGACATCGATCACGCCTTGGCCGTCGGCCGTCGGGATCACAGCGGGAATGCACCGAGAGCCCCAGATGGATTGGATATTGGCGACGGTCGCGTCGAAGTCGGCGTTTTCCTTGTCGAGCCCCGTGATAACGATCCCGCGGGGCAGGCCCAACGTCTCGCAACGACGCCAGGCTCGATTGGTTCCGACTTGGATGCCGCCGGTGGCGTCAATGACCAACAATCCGACGTCGGTGATGGCGCTGGCCGCGACCATTTGGCCGTAGAAATCGGCGTACCCCGGCGTATCGAGCATGGTCAGATCTATTTTTTGGCCGTTCTTGGCCTTGTAGATGCCGTCAAAGGGTTTGGCCCAGACGGTTATTTTTCGGTGTTTTTCCTCGTCCGTCCAATCCGCCATACTGGAGCCGTCAGCGCTGGAACCCAGCCGGTCATTCGCACCCAATTTAAACAGAAGCGCATCGATCACCGCAGTTTTTCCACTCCCCGTATGCCCCATCAAAGCGAAATTACGAACATCAGCAATCGCAATATCCTTCATCATTCATTCCTTCTGTTGACGGTCCATTATCCGAAACGGTTTTGAATCCGACAAATCTTTCACACACCCATAGCGCTTTTCAGCGCCAGAAGCAGAAAGAGGCTTGGATTTAATACACGAATTCAACTTTCCGTGCAATGGTTTTCCCTGGTACGACAAACGGAAGAGGGAAAAGGGAAAACGGAAAACTGGAAAACGGAAAAATTACCGATGTTCCGAGCCGCCCTTTTTTCCGTTTTCCGTCTTCCGGTCTTCCGTTAGTTTTTCGTCTTCGGTGATTTTCACCGCGCCTTTGGGGGTCATTTTGAAGCCGAGTTTGGCGATAAAATCACGACCGCTTTGATCCTGTTCCTTGTGAAAACGAGGGCCTTGCTTGAACGATAGCGTCTGCATGCTTTGAATCCAGGCGGAGAGCTGTCGGCTGATCTCGGAAGCAGCCTCCCTCAAGCGTTCGGCCTGCGAGGGATCTATGTAGCCAAGATCTTCTGCATTATAGAGTTGTGATCTCGTTTCGCCCGCGCTCCCCTTGGCGTAGAAAAGAAATTGGATCAAATCCGCCGTCGAACCTCGCTCATGGCCTTCGGCGATGTTGGAAGTAATGGAGACCGCCGCCCGCTGAATCTGATCGCACAATCCAAAATCCCGCGAAAAAGGCGCCCGCCTCGTATGCTCGTACACCGCCCTTACCAACTCCCGCCCCGCCCTCCACACCGGCAACTCCTCAAAACGCTTGTGCCCCTTTTCCATTTCTCCCCCCCTCTTCATTTTCCGTTTTCCCTTTTCCGTCTTCCGTTTTCCGTCTTCCGTCTTCCGTTTTCCGTCTTCCGTTCCCAACGCCCGAAGAATCCGGTCGTCCACCTCACGGGAGTAATGCAGGATGTCGCGGTAGTTGTTCAAATCGGTAACGATGTCGTCCCAGGTTTGGAAATCGTACACGCGCACATGAGGCAAGAGCGCCAGCGAGTCCATGACATACCGTTTAAAATCGTTCGCCGCCTCAAGAACGCCTTCCTTGGCGGCCGCTTGATACGCCACGACGGAAAGCGGCGGGAAGTAAACGTCGAACCGGACGTTCGGATGCTCGCGCATCAACGACAGGGCATTTCGGTCGAAGCTGGCGCGCAGGGCTTCAACGGTGAATGCGTCGCGCGCGAAACGCCGGAAGCCTCTCGCATAAGCCTCCTCCTCCTTGGCCCACTTCTGCAGCACCGCGGCTTCCGAATAGGCTTCGGGCTGGGCGTAGGTGTTATGCAAGCGATCCAACGCCAGCAGCTTCCTTTTTTTCCGCCCCCATTCCGACCGCACGATATCGGCCGAGGATCGGAACACGTCCAGATTGAGCAAGTAACTCAGATCGTTGAAAGGGTTGCGATCGTAAAGATATGTCGGGAACTCCCCCTCCTCCTGGGCGGTGCGGTCCGGCGCGCCCCGAAACGCAAAAATGTCCAGGCACCACAGCACCCGTTCGGCCCGCCCCGCGCGAAAGGCGACTTGGAGGATACGGGATATCTCGTGCGCGCTGGCGCCGGCAAACGACAAATTAATCGATCGGACTCCAAGAATATCGTCCACATGCGACGGGGCCAAACTCTCGGCCAACGACGAGCCGACCACGACCGTGTCGTACGGATAATTCTTGGCCAGCCCCGGATTTTGATATCGCTGCTGCAACGAGAAATCGGGCGCATAAAAAGCCCGGCGATAGAATTGCAGCGGATCGATCGTCCAATTGAACAGGGCAAACCCCGCCAGCGGCAGCAGGCTGATGCCGAGCAGACAAATCACATATCGTCCAAATCGTTCGTTCATGCGCCTCAAAACTGGAAGTACAAAAACTCCGTAACCCGGCTCACGCTGAGCCGGACCAAAGCCAAACCGGCGAGCAAAGCCACCCCCGCCGCCCACGCCAGGGACGGCCGCCAGCGAAAGGTCTTGGCCGGCAACGCAGGTCCTGCCTGCAAATAAGCGCCCATCCATTCCTGCGAGTTCGGACAAACCCACACGACTCCCATCAGCCCAATAAGAAACACCCACGCGCCCCACCCCAGACCAGCCCCCTGCCAGCCATTCAGGCCCAGCAAGCCCCGATAGATTCGTCCAGCCGACTCCACATCGACCGCGCGAAACAGCACCCATCCCGCCAAAACGGCAAGAAACGTAACCCCGCTGGAAACCGCCCGGATCGCCGGGGACGTTGGGTCCCCGCACACATGACGCCACGCATGATTGACGATCAGGTAAACCCCATGCAGCGCCCCCCACAGCACAAACGTCCACCCCGCCCCATGCCAAAGTCCGCCCAACAGCATCGTCACAAATAAATTCACATACCGCCGCACCGCCCCCCGTCGGCTTCCGCCCAGCGGGATGTAGAGATAGTCGCGCAGAAATCGCGACAGCGTGATGTGCCAGCGTTTCCAAAACTCGATGATCCCCGTGGCCTTGTACGGCGAGTTAAAATTCAACGGCAGATCGATGCCGCACATCTTCCCCAAGCCGATGGCCATATCGGAATAACCCGAGAAATCGAAATAGATCTGAAACGTATAAGCCAGCACCCCGCCCCAGGCTGTGAAGAAATCCGGCGCCTGGCCTCCCGCCGCCGCGCTGAACATTGGCGACGCATACACGGAAACGTTGTCGGCCAGCAGCACCTTCTTTGCCAGCCCCAGCCCAAACATCGTAAACCCGATCGCCAGATTACGCGCATTCAGCCGGTACGTTTCCCGGTTTCCGAATTGCGGCAGCATCTCCTTGTGATGCACGATCGGCCCTGCGATCAACTGCGGAAAATATGCTACAAAAAGAGTGTAATGCAGAAAATTATACTCTTTGGTTTCGCCCCGCCACGCGTCCACCAGGTAGGCCATTTGCTGGAACGTGAAAAACGAAATCGCCAGCGGCAGGATAATGGTCCCCACCGACCAGTCCGTCTGAAACGCCTCGTTCAGGTTTTGCACAAAGAACCCGGCGTACTTGTAGTAGCCTAGCAGCCCCAGATTGAAGATCATGCCCGCCGCGAACAGGCTGCGCCGAACTGCTTTGCGCTCCGCCGGAAATCGCACCAACGCGTAACCCACGGCATAATTCACCCCGATCGACAGCAACAGCAGCGGCAAATACCGCGGATTCCACCAGCCATAATAGACCAAGGAAGCCGCCGCCAGCCATCCCATGGCCGGCTCATGGGTTTTCGCCTGCCCCAGCAAAAAGAAACCCAGCAACACGACCGGCAAAAATACAAAGATGAAAATATCCGAATTAAACAGCATGCCGCCCCAGTCCACTTTTTCCAATCATTGGAAAAAATCCTCCCACATTTTCCAATCATTGGAAAATCAGGCTTTATGATTACAAAAGCTAAATGCTAGATTATGACCATGCGGATTTCAATTATAACCCCAACATATAACAGCGCGCGCTTTCTGGAGGAGACGATCCGCAGCGTGGTCTTGCAAAGGGAGAGCGGCGTCGACATGGAGTACATCGTCGTCGACGGCGGCAGTACCGACGGCACGATGGATATCGTCCGCAAGTGGTCAGGCCATATCGACCGGTTCGTTTCCGAGCCGGACAAAGGTCCTGCCGACGCGCTCAACAAAGGACTGCGCATGGCCACGGGCGACGCGCTGGCTTGGTTAAACGGGGACGATCTCTATCATCCCAATGCACTGGCGCGGGCCATCGCAACGCTGGAAAAACATCCCGAGCGCGCCCTTTGCTTCGGTCATTGCCGCATCGTAGACGAGTCCGGCGTCGAAATCCGCCGGGGCATCACGCGCTTTAAAGAGGCGTTTTTTCCATTTTCTTCGCGCTTCACGATCCGCTCGATCAACTACATTTCCCAACCGGCGATGGTCTTTCGCCGTCGCGCTTTCGAACTGGCCGGCTTTCTCCGGGAGGATCTCAAGGCGGCCTTCGACTACGAATTTACGCTTCGCTTGTGGCGTCACGGCGGAGCCGTTTACGTGCCGGGCGCGCCCCTGGCGGATTTTCGCTGGCATCCGGGCTCGATCAGCGGCCAGGGATTCGCGCGGCAATTTCGCGAAGAATTCGACGCGGCCGCCGCGGATGCCGGACGATTCTCATTGCCGACCCTCCTGCATTGGTTTGTCCGATGGGGCATCGTCGGCTGCTATACAGCCCTCACCGCGCGCGTCCGGGGGCAAAGCCCTTAATGAGAATCGGCATCAACACCCTGTTTATGATTCCCGGCGAAGTCGGCGGTTCGGAAACCTATCTTTGCGAAACCCTCCGCGCATTGCTGGCGCAAGATGGCGATGAATATGTGCTGTTCACCAACCGGGAAAACCACGATATCTGTCGCAAGCGATTTGGCGATTGCCCGCGCCTTCGGTGCGACCCCTTGAACTTCCGCGCCGGGAATCGCTATGCCCGCATCGTCCGGGAACAAACCCAACTGCCCGCTCATGTATTCCGAGCCGGCGTAGATGTGCTGTGGTCGCCGGGCTATACGGCGCCTTTGTTTGCACGCTGCCCGCAAGTGTTGTCGGTGCTCGACATGCAATATAAAAGCCATCCGGACGACATGACTCCGCTGGCCCGGCTGGTCACCCATGCCCTCGTCTACGTCGGAGTACAACGCGTCGAACAGCTCTTGACCCTTTCTGATTTTTCCTGCCGGGAAATTGTTCGCCACGCCAAAACGACGGCGGCCAAAATCACGGTGACGCATCTCGCGGCCGACGAAACATTCAGAAATGAAATTTTAGCCGACCGAAAGACCGCCATATTGGAGCAAATGGGAATCGATCGGGCGCCCTACCTGTTATGCATCGCCAACACTTATCCACACAAAAATGTGGCCGCCCTGGTGCAAGCGTTTGCGATGCTGGAATCGGAGATCTCCCATGATTTGGTCCTGGTCGGCAAACCACGTTTGGGCGAGCCCGCCGTACAAGCGGCTTTGCACCGTTTGAAGAATCCGGCCCGGGTTCATCGCATAGCCAACGTAAAACGAGACAGCCTGGCCGCCTTGTATCAGGCGGCGGATTTATTTGCTTTTCCTTCTCGCTACGAAGGCTTCGGGCTGCCGGTCTTGGAAGCCATGGAATCTGGGACGCCCGTGCTGACCACGCGTTGCGGGTCCATCCCTGAAGTGGGCGGCGATACGGTGGAATATGTGGACGACCCCACCGCCGAAGCTTTCGCTTCGCGCTTGCGCGTCCTGTTGAAGCGCCCGAAAGCCGAGTGGAAAACGCAAATCGCCCGCGCGAAGGAACGCGCAGGCGATTTTTCCTGGAATACGACCGCGATGCTCACCCGACAGGCTTTTTCCGCCGCCCTTCACGCCCGCACGCCTCAGTGCCCGGTCGTACGGTAGGAGCCGACTTCGGGCACTCGATAAATCAGCATCGCGCGGTTTTCGAACAGGCGCTCAAACCGCGAATCGTTTCGAATTTGATCCACAAAATAATCCGGGTAGACCCCATAGTTGGTGATCTCTTTGTCCACCGGCGAAATCAAATGCTTTTTGATCGCCAAGGCTCCGATGCCGTTACGCCGCAGCATCTCCAGACGGACATCGTTCTCCGCGCGCCAAAAATCGCGGAGCGTGTAGCCCATGTACCAGTCGTAAGGCGCAGGAAAAAAGCGGTAATTGCCTTCCGGATACATGAACAGCTTGGCCGGCCGCGGCGAATTTTTCTCAAGAAATCGGATGGCCTCCCACGTGTCGGACGATACTTCGCGCAACCGGTACACCTTGAGATACACGGGCCCGGCTTGCAGAACCGCCAACGTAGCCACAACCGCCAAGACCAGCTTGGCGCGAGGCGTGCGAACGGCCCATTCCACAAAGGGCAGCAGCAGAAAAGGAATCGCCGGCAAAAAGAACCGGGCATCCGGCGCCGTGCGCAAGATGTAGGCCGCCGGAATCACATACGACAAACCGATGGCCCACAGCCAGCCGGTCGAGGGCGTCGAGGCCGGGCGCGAGCCCCGAACCGCGGCGCAAAGGCGCAAGCCCAGTCCCCCCAAGGCCACCAGCCAGATCAAAGCGCCGCCATAGATCAGGAAATTAATCGGCAGACGCAAATCGCCGGGATGGTTGGCTTTAATTTCCGCGCCATACGTCGTGACAATCAACGGAGGGGGCGCAGAAACCTCCGCCGCCGGCGAAGAGATTTGCTTGGATTCCACCACCACTTCTTTTTTGCCGAAAGAACGAACCAGCCAATTTTTCCAAGATCCGATGGTGTTGGAAATCGTTTGCACGGGATACAAACCGGCCTGGGCATGGAGCCGAAGAGCTTCGTTCCAACCGGCCGAATAGAAGCTCACCACCAAAACAGCCAGCACGAGCGACAACGCCGTCCGCACCCGGCCCGCCGGGGAAGAATCGCCTTCGTTTCGTTGCTTCCACGCCGATACGCCCCAATACAAAAAGAAGACCGGCAAGAAAAGAAAAGCCGTTTCCTTCAAGGCCATCGCCCACAACAGAAACACCAAACCCCACCAACGACGACCGATCGTCAGCAAATAAAACGCCGTTAACACTTGGGCCGTGACGGGAATATCCTGATAGAACGCGACGGAAAAAATAATGGCGGCCGGCATGCTGGCCAGCAGCAGCAGATAAAGGACCGGCGCCTGTGTCCCTGCTCCGCCCCGGCGGCGGGCCATCAAAAAAGCCACCCAGAGAAGCTGAACCCAAAAAAGCACATGCCAGAACTGGACGCCCTGGAACGAATGGCCCGTCAAGCGATAGACCACGGCCCCGACATAATGCCATCCGGAGACATGCGGATAGCCCCGAACCTCCGGCTTGTCGCTCCAACCGACCGGAATCTCGGCGAGGAAGGTCGGCGTCGTCAAATCCTGAGCCTGCTGCGTCAGCATGTGATAATGAGTGACTTCGTCGCCGATCATGGGTTGAGGAGTCAAGCCGCCAACGATCAAGGCCGCCAGCGCGGAAATACCGATGACGACCCAAGCACAAGCCTTTGAACCCGAAACCGACCGGCTTTTCCGCGCCTTGAAAGTCGAACCCGGCATTTCCACGGCTTCGTTCGGACGGGAACACTCCTGCGCAAGCTTTTCCTCGGCCGGCTCTTCCAGGCGCTTCTCTAATTTTTCCAAGCGCGCCTCCAGCAGCGCGCAGTATTGCGTCAAACGAGACTCGCGATGATCGCCCCGGCTCAAGGCCAACGAGAAGTGGAAAATCACGAGCACGAGAAAGATGAAGAGAACCGCCAGCACGGAGGTGTTGTAATCGGCGCCAAAAATAAGGCCCACCAGATCCAGCGTTCGAGGAAAAATGGCGCTGAGCAGGGTTACGACCCCTGCCCCCATCCAAAGGAGGGCGTATCGTTCCATCAAATGCGACCGGCGGATGGCCTCAAAGGTAATGCCCAGCACCAACACGCTGAGCAATCCGATGGTCAAGCGCAAACGATTGTATTCGCTCAATCCCGCCAGCCAATGAAGGACCCGCGTGTCCATCGCCATCCCCACCAGCGCCGCGCCGATCAAAACTCCGACAACCGCCGGAACGAACCGAATGCGTTTTTCCCAACGCGCCCAAAGGCACAACACCAACATCAACAAACCGGCAAAAGCCGCCATTAAACGCGGCAGCGTCGTCCCCATCCACTGGGAAACGAAAAACAGCAAGGCGTCTTTGATTGCGATTAGACTCATGACTCTTTCAGATAATGCACGGACAATTTTTCATCGACGGGACGCACCCGATCCACGGAAAGGGCCAAGCCCACCTTGAAGGCATAATAGATGGTATCCCAGCGGCCGATGGAAGATTGCCCGGCGGTCCGTTGCCGAAATTGAACGGGCGCTTCGCAAAACGAATAGCCCAGCCGCCGCAAGAGCGCCAAGGCCTCCGGCTCGGGGTAATCGCAGGGATAGCTTCGCGCAAAAAGGGCCAGCAACCGGCGATTCAACAGCCAGAAACCCGAGGTCGGATCGGTCACTCGACTGCGGCAAATCAACGACAGGAAAACGGCAAGCGCCTTGATTCCCAAATAACGAACGCGCGTACTGATCAACTCGTTGGTTGCGCCAAAACGGGCGCCAATGACGAGATCGCAGGACTCATCCCGCATCGTGCGCATCAATTTGCAGGCTTCCATCGGAGGATGTTGCCCGTCCGCATCCATCCGCAAGGCATAGTCGAATCCCATGTTGAGCGCGTATTGGAAGCCGGCTTGAATGGTCCCGCCCACGCCCAGATTGCACGGCAAATCCAGGACGGTCGCACCGCACTGCCGAGCCGCCTCGGACGTGCGATCGTTCGATCCGTCGTTGATCACCACAACCGCCCATTCGGGAAGCGCTTGCTTTACCTCCGCCAGGAAGGATGGAAGAGAGGCCTCCTCGTTGTAGGCCGGAATAAGAATCACCCCGCGGCCTGGCAAAGGCGCGGCGGCAGCGTCTGTTCCTATTTTCAATTCCTCCATGAACGCAGTAGTACTAAAAAAAAAGCGCCGAGTCCATTCCGGACAATCTCGGCGCTGAAAGAATCGCCGCACGGGGATGCGGCGAGCTCTTACGATCTCGCGTTATGTTGCACTGTGGCGAAAATCCGCCATTCGAATCCATCGAAATCCAAAGAGCACTCCCAGCGAAGCCCCACCGGCCAAAACCAGCTTGTAAAAGCCATGCAGAGCGGTGTACTCGAGCGAGGCAAAGCAAATGGCCAAAACGACTCCGCCCGCGATCAAAGGCAGCGGATGCACTTCACGACGATCGATCAAACGAACAAGGCCCGACTGCCAGCCGAAATAAACCGTGGCAACCGCCAGGGCGCATTCAACGGCGAGGAGAACGCCCTTCGATCCATGCGACGACACCCACAAGAGGCTAAGCGCCAAAGCCGTCAAAGCACCCAGCAAAGACCCGATTCCGACCGCCTTGTTTCGCCCATAGGCAATGAGAATACGAGCTAGCATCAAGTTGGCCAGCAGCAGGGCCGGCACGACGGCCGCCCACGGCGTCAGGTCGGCGGCGCCGAGAAATGCAGGACCCGCCAACAGGCGAACCAGCGGTTGCCCCAGGAAAAACAAAGCCAAGCCCGTCGGAATGGAAATCGCCGCGACGATACGCACGCACCGCGACACGACCGGCCTGACCTCGGCTAATCGTTCCCCGAGGCTGCGGTCTCCGGCCCGCCCGTACAGAAAATTGAATTCCGTACTAAACACGTCCACCAGCGGAACTCCGGCCACATAGCCAACGGTGGCGACATTCAAGGCCAACGCATAAAGAGCCATGGTTCCGGCATCCGTACGCGCCAACAAAACATAATGACCGACCAATCGAAGCATCCACTCCCCCATAACGATGGGAAGAATCGGCAACCCCACGGCCAGAAGCGCGCGCATCGACACCCGATCTTCACGGTGTTTCAGGATCTGCCCCAAGGGCACCCATTTCCACGTCAGCAAGGTCACGGCCAACAACCAGCCGCACCAGACCCAAATCACGCGTTCCGCATTCCAATGAAAGGCGAAGACAACCGGCAGCAGCGGCAAAAACCAAAGATCGCTCCATAAGAGTTGAATGGTCCGCGCTCTCAGGTGTTCGAGGCGGCCCAATAGATAGTAAATGCGCTGCATGACGTGCAAAAACAAAAAAAACGCAACCGCTACGGCCGGACCCGATATCCCGGCAAATCGAAGGCTGAATTTCCACTGAAAAACCCAACCCAACAGGATCCAGCCGCACATCGCGAGCCCCAGTCCCGACGAAAGAATCAGTACGCTGCGAAACAGTTTGCGGCGCGTATTTTCATCGGCCCCGGGCAGGGACCGGAGCAAGACCTCGAAGCCGCCCAACGAAAAAATCAGCGCCAAACCGTGCGCGCTCATGCTCAACAGGGTGACCATTCCATAATCGTCGGGCTTCAGGATGCTGGTGAGGAATTTCATCCTGATCGGCGTCAGCAGAAAGCGAAGAGCAATAAATAGCAGCGAAGCGGAAAAGGCGCTTCGCAAGACAAGGGACAACCCGGCTGGACGTTTAAACACCCACATGACGGACTCCCAAGCGTCGACGAGCGGCGATCCGATCGATAAAATCCGCATATTGCTGCTCGATGGCGGACCAGGCAAATCCTTCATGGGCGCGTTGACGCCCCGCTTTCCCCATGTCCTCACGGGTGGAGGGATCGTCCAGAAGCGAGCCTAAGGCTTCGGCCATGCCCGCCCAATCCTCCGAGTTCAATAAAATACCGGTTTTCCCATCGAGAACCGCTTCCGGAATACCACCCGCACGAGTGGACACCACCGGCATTCCCGCCAGCCCGGCTTCAATGAAAACAAGCCCGAAGCCTTCCACGTCCCCCGGAATCGCAATGACCGGCAAAACAAAGACATCGGAGGCATAATAGAGTTCATGCAAGGTTTTGCCGTCGATTTCGCCCATCAAACGAACGCAAGGCTCCAAATGAAGTTCCTTGACCCGCCGCGAGATGAGCTCGAACATTCGTTCGTGATGAACCAACGATTGAGTTGCATCGCCCCCGACCACGACATACGTCACATCCGGGAATCGGCGGGATAGAACGGGCAGCACATTCTCGATGAAAGCCAGCACCCCTTTTCGCCGAATCAACCGCCCCACGGACAGCAATACCTTCCGTCCCGTCAGGTTCTGACGATCTTTGGCGCCCTTCATTTCCGCCCGGGCCGGGAACCGGTCAACTTCCACGGCCGGATAAATCACCTGGATCTTGGATAAGCTGACGCCTTCACGTTCCAACAAACTTCTGGTCATGGCCGTGTTGGCGGCGATACCGTCCGCATGGCGGAATAAAAAACTCATCGCCTTGTGATAAATATGCCCTTCATGAAGGATGTCGCTGCCGTGCGCCAGCAGTAGATAGGGCTTCCGGAAGCACCGGGACAGCAACCAGGCAACAGGCCCGTTGGTTATTCCGGGGCAGACAATCAGGTCATAGGCATCGCTTTTCATAAAGCGCCAGCCCATGACAAGGGAATAGAGCTGATAGAACAAGAAACCGGGCCGCGACGGACGGAACACGTTGGAAGAGCCGCCAGAGTCAGGATCGTGACGGGCCACGGCGGTCATAGAATAGCCCCGCTTTTCAAGCCGTTCAAAAAGATGCCAGGCGGTATATTCCATCCCTCCCATGGCAGGAGGAAAATTCCAGGCAAGAAACAAGATTTTCATGCGATGGCCCGTTTACCGATCCTAATCGTGACGATGAAAATGTTGATCCAAGCGGCGGACGCGAAACATGACGTCTTCCAACCCATTCCGCAGTCGAACTTGCATTTCCGCCACCAGACCGATGAGGTAAACCAGCAAGGCGGCCCCACAGAACGCTCCCCCCACGAAGCCGACGGCCTTGTAAGGAAAAAAGGCCCCGGTACGAATCCAATGAACACCCAAGAACGATATGGCCGCCATGCCCGCCAAGCCCATCGCCAAGGCCATGAATCCGAAGAACTGAAGAGGGCGATAATCCCGGTAGGTCCCCAGGATGATTCCGGCCGCCCGCCAGGCATATTTCCATACGTTATTCGCGACCCTCGATTTACCATGCTTGCGAACGCCTCTAACCTTGATGGGAATTTCTTCGATCCGTAGGCCGGCGTACGCCAGGCTCATGAAGACCTCGTGCGTGTACGTGAAGTCGCCCAGGAGATTAAGCCGCAAAAAGGCGTCCTTTGAATAAGCCCGAAACCCGCAGGACACGTCATGGAAATCCTGTCCGGTCAGCCGGCTGATCCAACAGGCGATGACATCGTTGCCCCAGCGTTTAACACCCGGCATCTGCGGCGCCAAGGCTGGATCTTTAAACCGAGAGCCCGTGACAAAATCCGCTTCTCCGGCCAGAAGGGGCGCGACCAATCGGCCAACATCGTCCGTTGCAAACTGTCCGTCGGCATCGATGGTCACCAGGATATCGGCGCCCAGTTCGATCGCGCGGCGAATACCGGATCGGAAAGCCGCCCCGACTCCGCGGGGCTTGGCATGTCGAATCACATGGGCTCCACACGAAGCGGCGATTTGTCCCGTCCCATCCGTGGAGCCATCGTCCACGACGATCATGCGGATATCATCCACGCCCGCCAGAGAGGTCGGCAGACTTTTCAATACGGCTTCGATGGACGCCGCTTCGTTCAATGCAGGCAGTTGGATCACTAATCTATTCATATCGTTGCATTCTAAATTGTATATTCGCCAGACGGGCGGTGGCATGGGTTTCAGGAGCCATGCTTATTTCCACTCGTTTTCCACTTCTCGTCCGTATCGCGTCTTGTGCCGACGGAGAGGCTAAATCGCCCATATGCGGCTCCTTGTCAACCACATTGCAGTAAACTGGAATGGTTTTGCCTTCATGACGATCCCCGTAAAACGAAACCTCCCAATAGGCTTCGACACTTGAATACAGGATCGGAGCGGTGAATTCCACCGGCTTTTCGGAACTCAGCGATACCGGCCGCAATTCCAGATTATCGCCGCTAAGCGAGGGAAACCATCGATTCACGGACACCAGCCGGTCTACGCCGAAGGAGAAGCCAACCGGATGGTCCAGCCTCGCGACATCGATGACGGGGTTGGAAGGCGCCGGCGCTGAAGATTCTGAAGAAAATACCGCTTCCGTTCCATCCACGGACTCTGCCGGCAAAAAGACCGCTTGCAACCCATTCCCTGTCATCGTACGGGTAAACCAGATTCGTCCGGACTGTGCGTTGCGAATCGCGACCGTCCGTTCCACGTCCGGACGACAGGCGCCCCAATCGATCCACACCACCTGATCGGAATGCGCCACTGTCGTAAATTTCTGGTCATGACGTCCAGCTTGCCATGAACGGACCGTGAATGGTGCATAGGTCCCCTGACCGATCGTTCTAACGACCGGCTTGAAATCTTCAAACGGCAAGAGATCCAGACGATCCGCCATGATCCGGTGCGCATAGATTTTCTTGTTAAACAGCCATTCCGGTTTGGGATATTCGGCGTGACGATTCATGGGCTGAAAATAGACCGCCGGCGCCCAGGTCGAAGGCCAGCTTTCCATATCCCTGGCATCGAGCAATTCCACATCCGTATAGGAATTCATCAGGTCTTCCATATACCGGCAGCGCTGCTCCACCACCACACGCGTGCGACCCTCCGGCCCCTTGGGCAACCCTTGAACCCAAGCCTGCCATTCTCTCACGTCCGCGGACGTAACCCGGGGCTCCCAGGGATGCGCCTGCCAAGCTGTTTGAACCATCGTCGCCGCCATGACCGCCACGCACAGGATCGTCGCAAGTTTTTCCCAGCGCTCGCCCTTCTTAAATCTCCCGGCAAGACTGACGAGCCCATCCAAGCCGTACCCAGCGAACACGGAGAGAAACAACAAAGACGTGAGAAAATAACGAACATGAACCTGCATGAAACAATGGAAGACAAAAAACAAAACAGCCGGCAGTAAGAACCAGGCCCATAACAAAGGTGCGCGCCGAATGGCGCGAACCATCCCGATTCCAATCAGCCCCAAGCCCAACCATCCGGCTTCCGCGGGAAACATGGCCAGCAACTGCCGGCCCCGGATCATGGCCCCATGCGTATCCGTCAGATATTTAACGACCGCCATTTGCTGACTGCCATGAAACGCATATCGGTAAATAACCGCCAGCAGAAGAATCGCCGCAACGCCCCAGGGAACGAGAAACCAGGCGCCGGCACGAAATCGCGATCGCCAGGAATTCGTCAAGCCCAGCAGACCGATCAGGATTCCTGGCGCCGCCAAAATGGATGGCTCTCGGACAAGGCAAGCCGCCAGACTGGAGAAGCCCGCGGCCAGGACAAGCGACCGCTTGATCCCGTTCTTGAGTCCCATCAACAACAACGCATACGAGCCAAAAACAAAAAAAAGACGGGCGGGTTCCCGAAAAGGATAAAGCATGGCGGGCGCATTAAATTCGTGCCCGCGAAAAACGATAATCAGCAGGCCCAGCAACGCAAAAGCCGCGGCCCGGTCCGTTCCCGTAAGCCGTCGCAGGACATACCACAGCAACGGCAGCGTCGCCGTCAACAGAACCAGGTTCACCCAATACGGCGCCAACGGGCCAAACAGCTTGATCGCCGCGGCCAAAATGGCGGGATAGCCAGGGGCGACAAAAGTCAGCGAATGCATCAGTTCCCGCATGCCGTACCACGATGGATTCAGAAGGACTTTGGCGGCCCGGATATAAAGCATCGGATCGTTACCGCACACGTAGGACAAAATGCGATTATGAACGACCGCAAGAAACAACACACCCGTCATGACGGCGCCAAGAGCCGCCGCATTCCGATAGATCCAGCCCACATTTTTCATCTCAGTCATGGGTGCACAGGATAAAGATCACAAAGACGATGTCCAGCCCTGACGCCAACCTTTGAGCGATCCGCGAATGCTCGCCCATTGCCCCCGAAGAAGATCGTTTACAAGCCGCCAATTCAAACAAAGAAAGGCCGGCCAGAACGGGTGTTTCACATGCTTCCGCAACAATCGGACGTGACCGGCGCGATAGTACATGGCGCGCAGGCCAGATAATTTCCCGATGGTCGCAGAGCCTTCGTGATAAATCATCGCGTTCTTTGCCAAGCCGATCTTCCATCCCTGCTTAACGGCCCGCAAACAGAAATCTACATCTTCAAAAAAGAAGAAAAAGCCTTCATCCAAGAGACCGATTTGCTCCAATGCTGTGCATTTGATCAGCATGCTGGCCCCGCTGATGTAATCGAAGAGCTCGTCTGCTTTTGCTTCGAACGGAAGATACAGCGGCGCCTGAAGCCGCATCCCGCTGTAAATTTTCTGGTACGACCCACCCACGCCCTCCTTAATCAAACAGCCTACTATCGCGCATTCACGGGAAGCTGCTGCGACATCCACCATGCGGGACAACGCATTCGAATCGCATAGGGCGTCATTATTGAGCAGCCAAATATATTCGTATCCCGAGCGTTCCAGGGCCGCCCGAATTCCCGCATTCACCCCTCCGGCAAAACCACGGTTTTCGCTTAGCCGCAGGACGGCGGCGCCAGGACAGGCGCGCTCCAAAGCTTCGATCGAATGAGCCGTCGAACCGTTATCGACCACGCAGATATCGAATCTTGGATAATCCAATTTGGAAAGCGACCGACAACAAGCGGATGTCTCTTCCAGACGATTCCAATTCAAGACCATCACAGCTACTTTTGGTTGAAGATTTTTAGAATCTTTCATCGTTGGCCCCGCCCAGACCTGGCATCGAAGCATAACTCTTAAAAAGATGAGGGAACACGCGCTTGATAAATCGCCCCAAAACGACCACGCCCATCCACGGCCATGCGATATGGGGTGGAAAATTATCGCGCAACAATTCCAGATACCCCTGCTCTATCGCCAGATCCCGGCAGCGGGAGCTGAGACCATCCCAATCGTTGTAATCCGTGATAACTTCGGGGACATATTCGAATCGGAAGCGGCCGTCCTTCCAGCAATGCATGTTGAACACCCAGTCCGCCTGGATCGGATAATGCAGACTGAACTGATGGAACTCGAAAACGGCGCGAGGATAGAGAATGGCCTGCTGGCATAGATTCTTTCGGGCCAAGCGAAAGGTCGTAAATCGTCCGTCATACCGGTGCTGCCGCTGCGTCATCCACGCATCGCCGTAATAGATGGTGCTGGGATCAACCAGCCGGGATGCGATATGAGACAAACTCTCGGAACGCAAACGATCATCGACCCCCAGAAAAAGAAACCATCGTCCTTCCGCCCGATGAGCCGCTTTGTTCATGGCGTCATAGATTCCGCTGTCCGGCTCGCTGAACCAGCGAACGTGCGGTCCCGCTTCGTTGCGAAGAATCTCCACCGTTCGGTCGGAAGAAACTCCATCGAACACCAGGTGCTCCAGCTCCACGTCTTTCTGCGCCGCCACGTTCGCCAGGCATTCGCTCAGGTGGCGCTCCGCGTTCTTTACGACGGTGATGACCGAGATCAAAGGACGAGCTGGCGTCATAAGATCCCCTTGGCTTCGGCGTATATATCCAGCATGCGTTGCATGTGGAGCGTTTCCGTATGCTCCTTCAAAACCAGCCGTCGACCATTTTCAGCCATTTGCAGCCGCGCAGGCCGATCGGCAATCGTTTTTTCCATTCCGCGTCGCAGGCCTTCCGCATCGCCGGCCGCGGCAAGATATCCGGTCGTGCCATCGATGACCACTTCAGAAACTCCGCCCACGTTCATGGATACCACCGGGCATCCGCACGCCAGGGCTTCCAGCAATACGAGCGGCTGATTATCGGCCTTCGTGGGATACACAAAAATATCGGCCGCGGCATAATACCGGGCTTTTTCCGCATCGTCGCTGCAGTAGCCCAGCCGGATGAGCCGCATCCCTTCGATATGATCGTCCTTCAAATCGTTTTCGCCCATCATGACCAGCAGCAGCTTGCTCCGGATTTCCGGCGCCATGACGTGCAACGCCGTCATCAGAGCGGAAAAATTCTTATAGGGATTCGCCAACGTGTCCGCCGCAAAAAGAAGAATGACCTTGTCCTGCGGCCAGCCCAACTCCTGACGTAAAAGCGTTCGATCCTGCGGACGATAGAGTTCCGTATCGATGCCGTTGGGAACATGCCGAACCGGCAGACCGCCGAGAATGCTCTCCTTCGCTTTATCCGCCAGCCAACGGCTTGGACAGGCGACGATCATCCTCGATTGCCGATACACCCGCTGCTTCAATCTCCATTCCCAAGCAGTGGCATCGCGGCGTATCGGTGGATACGTCTTCGGATAAGGACACCGCCCGCAGCCCGTCCGCCAGCGCTCGCAATCGAAGCTGTGCGCGCAATGACCCGTCAAACCCCACATATCGTGAAGCGTCCACACGGACGGCTTTGCAGCCGTCAATCGCGGCAACCACAGATAATTGAAATACCCGCCGTGGATATTCTGGTAATGAACCACCTCGGCTTGACGAAAACAGGGGTGTTCACTGACGGCTTTGCGGCCAGGAATACCTGCATAGTTCAAACCCAGCAGATTGACCGCGTGATACGGCAACCGCCAAAACGCAGGCAGTCGAATGGCCTGTTCGTCGGGAAAAAGACCCGACGATTTCCCCAGCAGGAGCGTACTCTCATGGCCGTTCTGCTTCAGCATGCGGTGAAGCGAGGCCACACATTTCGCCGCCCCGCCACGTACATCGTTATCGGCTATATGCAGGATCTTCATTTGACGGAACGCGTCCTTATAAAGCCGCGACGACAAACCGAAAGAAATAGCAACCCCTTGCGTCGAGCCGTCACACCACACAGGCGAGTCAGTTCCGAACGATAAAAATTTTCAATCAACCAGGTTCCGACGGAGCTTGCGTTCATACAGTTACGGAACCAAAAATCTCCAATTACGACTCGCAATGAAACGTCATCATAAACAAGCCTTTGTTCATTGGCGCGAATCAGCGACAACAGCCAAGACTCCGCGCGAGAAACGGCCTCTTTCGAAGCCGGGATTCGGGACATGCCAAGGTCCCTGTGAAAGCGCGTGGTCGCCTCATCCGTATTCATCCCCAAGCGGTTGAGTAATGTTCCATTAATCCGCGCAGCCTGCTGATCCATGTTGTTCCAATCGGCGCCTGTCATGCTCTTTCCATGAACTCGATAGTCCAGCAGAACTTCCGGCACATTATCCCCATCGAAGCATTCCAGAGCCCGCGACCAAAGCTCATAATCTTCCGTGGGGTAATACGACACATCGAATCGCAGCCCATGCTTTGCCAGCAGGCTGCGGCGCACCATGACGGACGGATGCGCAAAAGGCGTATTGAACAAAGCAAAGGCCTTCACCCTCGATGCACCCACGGGATAATTGTTATCAACAAAATTCTCGGCGCCGAATTTCCGAATCCAGCTTCCGCAAACGCCGAGACTTGGATTCTGTTCCAAGTGTAGGACCTGCTTTTCCAGACGGCGGGGCTGACATCGATCATCGGCATCCATCCGCGCGACCAACTCGCCTCGGGCTTCATCCAAGCCCAGATTAAGGGCATTGGCCAGACGTAGCCGCTCTTTATTTCGGATTACTCTGATTCGAGGATCGCCACATTGCTGCAAGATTTCAGGCGTTGCATCCGAGGAAGCATCGTCGATAATAAGGAACTCAAAATCGTCGAAGGTTTGCCGCAAGACGCTATCCATCGCCTCGCGAACATGCTCCGCCCCGTTATACACAGGCATCAAAACCGTTACTCGTGGGGTCAAGATGCGATCCCCCTGCCGTGCAAACGACCGAATACGTCCCGATGACGTTCCAGCCAGGGCGTCACGTCAAACAGCCGGACGGCCCGCTCACGAGCCGTCAGGGCATATGTCCCGTGATTTTCAAGCACCGCCTTCACGGCAGTCGCCAAGTCTTCCGCTTTAGGCGGATGATCCTGCTCGTAGTCTTCCGGCCCAGCTACTCCCACGCCCCCTTCATCGCCGACCAATTCCGGAACACCGCCGGTCGCCGAATAAACCACGGGAACGCCGCACGACATGGCTTCCACCGCCAAGCGCGGGCAAGGATCGTTGTACTTGGTATGCAGCAAAATGTGGTTTCGTCCAAACAGGGTCACGGCGTCGCGCTGGCAATACGTCCCACTGAGTCGCACAAAATCGGACAAACCGGAGGTCTGCACATAGGCGTGCAGCTCGCGCTCGGCATCGCTTTCCAAGGACCGCCAACAGCATCGGCCTGCTATTTCAAGAGAAGCTTTGATGCCGTCCTGGTGGAGCATTTTTAGCGTATCCACCGCCGATTGCACCCGGTAAAAGAAGTGATGACTTCCCGCCAACAGGAGGTTTGGCGAGCCGCCAGCCCTAAGCGTGTTGCCCAGGGGCTTGAACACCGAGGTGTCCACCGGATTATAAAGCACTTCGCCCTCACAAACGCACCCGAGAAAACGTTCCGCGCTGCGCCGGCAAAACTCGCTCTGATAAAATACGTAATCGGCCTGCGCATGCGCGAAGGCTAACGGTTCGTTGGTTTTCTCCCATCCGGCCCCATGCCAGCCGGGATAGGCCACGCCATTCTGATTCAGCACAAACGGGACGCCGCGCTTTTGAGCCGCTTGAATCGTGTATTCCGGATACAACGGCAGCGCGCTGCTGACCAGATACAGAAAGTTGGGACGCTCCGGTTTGTTAGGAAAGAGCTGCTCCAGGTCCTGGAACTTCACCATTCCCCCCGAAGACACTTCATCGGCGCCCCGAATGGATTCCCATCCATAGAACACGCGCAATTCGTCGGACTGCTTCACGCCGCGCCAGCGACGGGCTTCCTGGAAAGCGCGCTGTATCCGCATGCGCGTTCGATACAAATTTGCGCCGATACGGGTAAGAAGAGGATTCTTCATTTTGATTCAACCGTCACAAAGCCATCGAAGAACTTTTGCCACAAGGGCAGTTGCGCTGCATAGGTGTTCGCTTCTGCCGTCGCGCGTCCGGCTTCGCGAACCGGGTTCAACTCGCCTTTATGCGAGTGCACCCACTGCGCCCAATGGACTAAGCCGTCGACCTCTTCGCTATCGACCATCCATGCGTTTTCGCCATGCCGGACAAGGTCCATCGCCTGCCCAACCCGCGTGGTAACCAAAGGAACGCCGCAGGCCATGGATTCGAGCACCGCTTTCGGGCCGCCTTCTTCGCGTGAGGTCACCAGGTATAGATCGCAGGCATGATACAATTCTTTGATGTCGGGATAATTTTTCAGCAAACGATGAGTGAACGGAATGTGCAATTCCCGCAGTCCTTTCATGACATACCCGCGCGCAGGCCCGGACAAAAGGACATGAACTTCGGGCACTACGCTCTTGAGTCGTTTCATTGTTTGAAGGAATACGTCCGGCCCTTTGATCAGCTTGGGCTCCAAGCCATCGCCCCACCCCACTCCGTCTTTCTGAAACGAACCGACCACAAATGCAGCATCCGGAATAGCGAGCCTCTGACGCGCAGCGCGATAATCCGCTTCACTCCGCAACGGAAAGAAATCCACATTAACAGCGATGGGAATCATATGCACTTTGGATGCATCAATGCCCGAGGCCAGAATTACATCCCGCATCTCGCTATGGCTGACTTGCAGCCGGGCGATCTTATCGTGATGCATTTTCAGACGTTCGTATAATGCATCGAACTCCTTGATCCCAAGGCCCGGCTTGCCGTGAAAATATGCGGTGGCCACCGCATGACCGCGCGTCAGCCAGTCATCTTCCAATAAGGCGAACTGACTGCCGTAAAAAACGGCTTGTTCTTGCGAATGAAAATACAACGAAGAAGGCGGCCTTTTAATCCCCAGCCTTTGAGCCAAGCGGCTCAGCTCGCGCATTTCCCAATTAATAACCCAGGATTGATTCTCGCCAAACAAAAACAAGCGCGAGGCGTGAGGCCAGCGGCGGGTCCAGCTTTGCAGCGCTATTCGCGCGGTTTGTCGAAACAGTTCCACGGTCAAATCAACTTCATTACACGCAGATATTGCTTTGCGATGTCTTCAATCGTTGTCAGCTTAATCGTCGATCGAATGCGGTCGTACTCCTGGCAGATTGTCTCAAGGCAACCAGGAATTTCATCCGCCTCATGGAAAGGCAAGCCAGCTTCTTGCACCAATTCCGGATGACCGCCGCTGTTCAAATAAACGACCGGCACTCCGCAGCTCAAAGCTTCGATGACCGAATTCGAACAAGGATCGTGCCGGCTGGCGGCGATAAATACGTCATGTTGCCGCAATTCGTTCGCCAAGGTCTCGCTGTCGACAGGTTGAATGTGGCGGATATTTTTGAGCGACTCCTGAATCCGCCCCACGAAGGTGTATTCGTAGCGATTGAAATCCAAATGCTCGTCCAGCCATTTATAAATTGCAGCGCCCTTGTTGGGATTGTCGGACCAGGAGGCCGAAATGAGGCGCAAGCGGCGATGGCCATCCCAATGTGTTCGTCCGCCAGAGTTGAATACGGCAGGATCCGCTGCGTTAGGAATGACCGCCGGGTTCGCCAATGCGTAGCCCAGTTCGCGGTGCTTGGCCAGACTGTAATGCGACTGAAAAACCGTTGCATCCGCCAGTTCTTCGTTGATACCGGCAATGCGGTCATCTGTCCCATCATCGAAACCGCGATATACGGCGATCGGCCCATCCACCCGATGGACGCAAAGGCAATCGGCGTGCTTTCGTTGCTTTTTCAGCCGCTTGAAATCGAAGTTAAATGAGTTGAACAAACAAGCGCGCGACTTGCGCGAAATCCGATTGTGTTCAAGGCCTACGCCTTGCTTCGCCAATTCATTCATAAGAGCTCGCATGAATTGATGGCCCCCACCCGACGGAGGCGGGGCAAAGTCATGAAAAACCGCCAGATCGGCACAGGGGCGAAGGTCCCTGCAAAAGAGACGCTGCAGAAGAGCTTGAAGATCCATCGGCTAATCCAACTCAGGACGAGGTCTGCATTAAGGCATCGACAATGCGCTGGGCCGCCTTGCCGTCGCCATAGGGGTTTCGGGCTTTGGTCATGCGGGCATGGAGAGCTTTGTTGTCCAGCAAGGCCAAGGTCTCGCGTACGATCTTTTTCTCGTCCGTACCGACCAAACGCGCATTGCCCGCTCGTACGCCTTCCATACGTTCTGTCACGTCGCGCATCACCAAAACCGGCTTGCCCAGCGAAGGAGCCTCCTCCTGCACGCCTCCGGAATCGGTAAGCACTACATGAGCACGCCCCAGCAAGGCCACAAAGTCGGGATAGGCCAGCGGTTCGATCAAGTGAATTCCAGGAACTTCCTTGAGAAGCCGCTGAACGGGCTCGCGGACCCGCGGGTTCAGATGCACCGGATATACGATGGCGGCATCGGGCCGGGCACGGACAATGGCCGTGAAAGCACGGCACATGCGCTCGAAGCCGGGACCAAAACTCTCGCGGCGATGACCCGTTACCAGCACAATTTTTTTGCCCGAGAAATCCGCAAGATTCAAACCGGGAATCGCTTGCTTCGCCTTCACTCGCTTGTGAGCCCATAGCAGAGCGTCGATAACAGGGTTTCCCGTGACATGAACGATGGAGGCCGGAACGCCTTCTTTCTTCAAGGCCCGGGCCGCCGCGGGAGTCGGCGCAAAATGAATGTCCGCGCAGGAGCCGATGATGCGGCGATTCATTTCTTCAGGAAATGGCGCATACTTATCGCCCGTTCGCAAGCCGGCTTCGACATGACCGATGCGAAGTTGATGGTAATAGGCGGCCAAGCCCGCGGCCATGGCTGTCGTCGTATCGCCCTGTACCAGCACCCAATCAGGTTTGAAGCTCTCGTAAACGCTCCCGATGGACTGCAACGTACGCGCGGTGATGTCGGCCAAGGTCTGATCAGGGCGCATGATGTTCAGGTCAAAGTCGGGTTGAATCCCGAAAAACGCCAGGACCGGATCCAGCATTTCCCGATGCTGGCCGGTGACGCAAACCTTGCAATGAAATCGGGAGGCACGGCGCTTCAAAAGATGAATCACAGGCGCCATTTTTATGACTTCCGGCCTCGTACCTATTACGACAAGAACTTTGATTGATTTCATGTTGTCAGACTCATTCTTTTTCTCAACGCATGGATTCGACAGTATGGCCGATGTAGCTCACGAGCGTTTGCGGGCGCAGGATCGCGTCTCTGTATTTGCGCACGGCGCCCGTCATGTGGTCTATCCGCGCTTTATCGCGCAATTGTTGTCCCAGCCATTCAGCCCGAGCGGCCAATCGATCGAGCGATATGGACTGAAGCACCCGGTACGATCCAGGGTCATCCAAAGACGCCAGTTCATCGAAGCCTCCGTGATCCGGCAACAGTTCGAGAAAGTGCTCGCCGGCTCTCATGGCAAAAGGCTCGGGGAATTCGACCAGCGGCGCGCGCTCCACGACAAAGGGACGGCCCACGGACATGGATTCCAACGCTTTCCACGGCAACAACGCGTGAGGCAATGTATTGATGACCGCGACGCGTCCTCGCAACAAAGAAAAAAGATAAGCGTTATGACGGAGATTGGGGAAAACGACCTGGCCGTCTTCAATGTCCGGATTATCCCGGCTGGTCAACCGATAAAGACCGTCGATCTTCGCAGCCTTCAACGCCTGCTGCGTGTGGTAGCGAATCCAAAAGTGATATGCGGCCGGGGCGATGGGTCCATCGGGCTTGTCAAAGCACGAGGGTTTCCCGTCGCGCACCGGATTATCGTACACGCCAACGACATGGGTTAACGAACATCGGCCCACGGGCGCACACGAATAACAACGATCCAAGATGGCCATCTGATGGCAACGATCCAGCACCGAAGGGAGGAAAAGAAACGGTCGCAGTTTTTGGGCGCAACGATCCATCCCCTGCCCAGCCAAAACGCGCGAGGCAACGCCTCGATGCAAATTCGCCTTGAAGTACACGGAGCATTCTTTGAGCGCCGGCAAATCGAAGGCAAACACATGATCGCTCATGTCGAAGAACACCAGCTGGTCCTTCCAGCGAATCCACGCGCTTTCGTGCAGACGGGGTTGCGTGACCTGCGGTTTCGGACGGGCGGCATCCAAAGGCTGTGCGCCTGCGCAAGTCCGCAAGGTTCTGTACAGATACCGGAAGAAGAGATTCTTCCGTTCAAGCTCCGGCTCATAAAGTCCGATATCGTTCATGATGGCTACAGGCGTTCGCAGACCTTGGCATCTGCAAGAGGATGATCGATGCGACGATTCTCGGCGATGTGATAAACAATGGACGTATTCAAGGACGATTTCAGGCGATCGCCATTCTTATCTTTGGGCACTTGAAATCCGATGGGTTCTGCCACATCAAAGAAACTGAGCGGAAGAACACGAGCCGGCGCGTTCAGCTCGGAAAGAGATCGAATGCGATAATAAAAGACGCCGTCAGGCGCCGGCATGTAATCGCCAAACCGATAAAGCCCGCGTACCTTGGCCTTGCAGCCGGTGGGATCGGTAATGATATCGGCAGCGACCGGTTGGTAAAGCATGGCCATTTGCAGCGGCTTGCCGGAGCGGTAAAACGTCTCGACCATATTGTCTTCCGCACCCAAGGAGGAATCGATCAGCCGGGTCTGGCCGTCTTTACGAGTCCTCCAGCCCCCCAGCTCCTTCCAGATTTCCGTACGGGTCAACGTCGGGATGCCGGAACCGCATACGCCGGGCGCGGCGCCGCCCAACGAATGCATCGCAAAGCCACGGGATGAAATCGTTTTTCGTTGGCGACGCAGTTTTCCGAAACACCGCAAATCCCGTCGCGCCCAAGCCAGCCGGTCTCGCCACGAGGCCTTGAAATAGCCGTTCATGGTTTTCCGGCGCACCGCGTCAAGACCCACGCTGCCGATGTCGGGATGGCTTTCCAACACTTCAATCACGTCCTTGAGCCAGTCGCCTTTGACAACAAACTGCACATCTTCCGGCCAGATAAACAAATATTTGCCTTGGGCCAACGAAACGAGTTCGTTCATGGCATCCGCATGGGTTTGCTTCCTGACGATCAGCTTGTGGATGCCTTCCCGGTGCTGCAAGTAGTCCTTCAATCCCGGCTCTTCCGATTCGTTATCGGAAACGATCCACTCCATATCGGGATATTCGATGCAAGAGAAAGCGGATTCCAGCGTCGCCCGCAAATAATGCAGACGATTCCAACTCAACAAACCGAAGGTGACTTTGGGCCAATTCACGTCATGAGCCTCCTGCCGCGAAATCTAAAAGTTCGATCAAACGATTCACATAATTTGCCCAGTTAAGATCCGCTTTTACATGAGCGCGCGCAGCTTTTCCAAGGGCCGCGGCCTGTTCAGGATTGTTCAGCAACTTCTCTAAAGCCGCCGCCATGGCCTCGGCATCTCCGGGTGCAACCAGACAGCAATTCCGATCGTTCTTCAGTCCGTATCCTTCTCGAACGGCCCCCACGGAACTAACCACCGCCGGCAGCTCCATGGACATGGCCTGCAGCAACGTTGTGGTGGCGCCGGAATACGTGTTCTCCCTCACAGGCAATGCAATGACGCGCGCAGCCGCCATCTCCTGAGCCACCAGGCTCAATGGAACCAAGCCGGCAAATTCCACATTGGGCGGCATCTGGCCTGATTGCTTCCGATGATCGTCCGTCGTGATAATCTTCACACGCCGGGCCGGATTTCGTGCCGCAAATGCCTTGAGCGCTGAAAAGTCCCGCTGGATATCGGCGCCCAGGGACAGCACATCAACGGTCTTCGTCGCGCCCCTCGGCTGCCAAGATTCCACATCGACGCCAAAAGGCATGAATCGCGTTGGGCAGCCAGGGCCCAACAAAAGCTGCAAACGCCGGACTTCTTCCCATCCATACCCGGCAACCAAAGCGCATTGCTGCAAGGATTTCACCTGCCGCCGTTTCAGATAGGCGTCTCGCATCCCATCCAGACGCTCGCACAAACCGATGCTCATATAAACCAAGGGACGCCGCAACAAACCCAACCGGCGAAAAAAGGCCAAAGGAATCCCCACGGTATCGACCGTGGAGAAAACCACGTCCGCCCGATTGGCCCGGCGCAGATTGGTCAACACCGTCGCAAAATCCCCGCCATAGCCGCCCGCTTTGAAAAAGAGTCGAGAGAGGATATTCCCTGCAGCACGCACCTTGGGATGCGGCAGATGATTCAGGTTAAAATCCGCTTTCCACCCATGAGCGGCATAACGATCCGCCCCCGCAAACAAATAACTGCCTTGAGCGGCATCCCCCTGGCCGTTCAAAAGGTTGACGCGTTCCGGCGTCTCGCGAAAAAAACAAAACACCGTGCCTTTCACGGGATGGCCTCTTACCATACTTCCTTCGGATGATGAAACATGGCATGCCCCACGCGGTGAGTCAGCGTCCGACCTTCGGGCAACACGCCTTTCCAGCGCTCCGGCGATCGACTGGCCACCGCAAACAAATAGATCGGATACCACACCCCGTCATTGGCCGTCAGATAAACCATTTCCAAGCCGTGACGACGAAACATAAAGTTTAGCCCATGCGGCGTAAAGCGCCAGCAGTCGCCGTATAAACCTTCCGTGAAATGGATATCCTGAATGTATGGCACGACCAGAACGACCACATCGCGCGTCATGACGCAGAGATTGCCAAAAGCCTTTTCCAGGTCGTCAATGTGCTCCAAAACGGTGTGGTTAAAAACCGCATCGAACCGGCGATTAAACTCCGCCGGCAAATCCGCGGTCAGATCCAACGGAATGGAATCGGGATGACCGTCATTGGCGGCTGCAGATCCCCAATAGTTGGTAATCGCATATTCGGTCGCGGCGCTGAAATAGTCGCGGTAATGTCCGAGCTCCTTGTCCTCGTCGCGCCAGCCCGAAACATTGGCCACTTGCCCTTTGAATAAGGGAGCGACCTTTCGCAGCTCGCTGTTCGACCAACGACGAGGGTTTTCATCCAGATGATATCGACGCCCGGCATTCAAAACCCAGCGCCGCAACATTTCTATCCATAATGTCGCCCATCCCGTTGTCAAACTATTCGGATTCATCGGCCGGCTCCTTCTTTGCCAGGGCGTCCGCAGGCGGTGAGGAGAGCGTCATGACGCAGAACTTTCCGCCAATTGTTTCTTTAATCGCCCATGGCGTTGGGCTTTCGATTCGAAACATTTCAATGCGAGGCAAGTCCTTCCATGCCCCATTATGCCATGCCGCAATTCCATCGATTTCGCCCGGTTGACCTAAATATCGATTCACCAAAACTCCATTCTGCAACAAATCCCGCACAATCCGATAAGTTATTGTATTTCGGCGAGCGTCCCACAGAGAGACCTCCAACACGGGAGGCTGAAACAAGAGGCTTCTGATCTTCCCAAGCAGCGTGTAATGAACGGTTCCGTGCCAATAGACCAATTCGTCGGTTGCAGGTATGGAGACCTTCTCTCCCAGCTTGAAGAGCTGCGGCTTATCCTGAATGCACGTTAAACGGCGCCCTGCTTCGCGTTTCTTCAATAAACAAATATTGGGAGACCGACCTTCCTTCCGGCCTAAATGCCAGTAATGCTCATACGCGTTCGATAAAATCCCTAACGCCACCGCCTGGGCAACATCAGGATAGGCCGTAAGATAAAAGTTTTCGTCATAACCAGCCTGTACAACCTCATAACGCTCAAGCAACGCTTGCTTGGTTCGGGGTTCATCCCATTGAATAAAACGATTGTCGATGGTCTGGGAAAACAGTTCCACATATTCAGGAGCATGCGCGCTGGTAAAGTACTGCGCATTCATTTCATCGAGATCTCGATTGTAGACAAGATACGAATACGGCATGGGACGAGGCCGATACTTTGCGGAGTTGGCGAAAGCATACGAGATTTCCTTCCCCAAAATATCGTACGAATTCGTTCCAATGGCCGCCGCCACGGAAGCCGGGAAGACGCGCTTCTTCCAGTCGTTCGCGGCAAATTGTTGCTTATGGGCCGCTTCGCCCAGCAAATCCCTTACATAGGTGCGAACAGCCTCCAACCGTTTTGCAGGAGCCAAGTAAGCCGCGCTTTCCGGAAGATAGATGACTGAAAGCGCCAGCACAACGGCAAGAAAGCTTCTGCCCACGATTCGCGTCCAACCTGAAGCCAGGATCGCGACTCCCAAAATAATAAACGGCGTGAGTTCAAAAAACTGGGCGATGTGTCCCGAATCTGCGCGGAGAAAACCGTTTTTAAAGCTCAAAAGATAAAAAAGCCCGGCCAGTGAAGCTCCCAAAAAGATCTTCACCCGATCTTTCGATACGATCGTTTGAAGAAGCAGGAGCAGAATCATTCCTGCTAAAAAAACAAGACTTAGAACAAGACCCTGTTGATCCAGCGCAATGGGCCGCATCATGGCATCGTTATAACCGGAACAAACAGAGATTCCGTTCAGCAGATAAGGAACCACGCTTACATTCAGTGCCTTTGCCGAACACAAGACCAACCCGGCTAAAGCCGCGCAAACCATGCCTGCCAAAGGCCAAGATACGATTTTTCGCCAGGCCGCCCACCCCCACAGCCCCAGACTTATACACACAACGACCAGGCCATAATTCAGCTTGATGAAAAAGAGCAGGACGGCCAGAACCGACGTTGCCAGCAAGAACTGCCAACCTCCATTCAAAGCAAGGAACACTGAAACAAAAAACAACCCGACCGGCAAAGAACCCGAAGCGCGCGATGCCAGAATGACGGCAAAAGCAAGCAGCACATCCCAGGGACTGCGTCGATCGCTCCATATGCAAAACAACAAGGCGCACGACAGCATGAAAATGCTTAAATCGTAGAGCAGAAATAGGATCGGGCTCACCCCAATCCCCAGCCTGGTCCAAAGAAAGCCCAGAGGCCCATACGTAAATACATGTTCGGAGCCGAAGGCATCGCCGCGCAGCACAGCCATGTTCAGACCGATGGCCCATGAAGAATCCAATCCTGTGCTGGGTCTGTGAACTAATTCACCCGGCAAAATGCAAAAGAACAAAGCCGCAAATACGACGGGCCATACAAGCCGCGGACGGAGATGACGATCCCTCTTAAGAGACCTTGCGTTCAATGTGGGCGATGGACAGTCCACAAGCATTAGCAAACAAATCCTTCCTGATTGCGAGGGATTTCTTTCAGCGGAATTCCCGAAGATTGAAGCTCAATCGCACGCATCACCCTGGCAGAATGCCGTCCGTCCATCGGCCCGCAGTATCGCTGTGCATACTTTTGCCAAGCCTCCCGGTCGATTTTCAGATTATCGAGCCGAAGCTGACCGGCTGCTTTTACCCAGGTTTCGGCAGGATAACTTGCCGTAACGCCCGGCCAGTCGAACTGTCCGCAAAACATGCTGGCCGACCGCTCCCACACCTTGCGATTGTAGCCGGGGATGCTCAAGTTAATAAACGGGTGGCTGGCCGCAACCGCTTCAGGAGCGCCGGTCGTGAAAAATCCGAACATCACGCTGGAAACAGCGGCCATCTCGACCGCCGTGTGAGGGTAATAGGAAGCCTCGTCCAACATCACATCGGCCACCCGGCGCATCGTGGGCGTCGCATCCTGGGAATGGCGTAACTTTACGACCAGTTTGGCCTTGTTCCTGTCGCAGAATAACCTCAACGCGTCCATGATCTCGGTCTCGTTTGGAGCCTGGCGGACCAGACCGGTCAGACCGCGCCATTTGAAATTCCTCCAGCGCCTGGCCAAAGGTCCATTGCTGACGAAAGCCCGCTCCCAGGGTACATTCAGAACCGTTCCATAGGGCGAGGCCAGGCACCCTACGACCGGTGTATGGGAGGAAATCCCCCAGCGACTGCGAATCTTTTCCAAATCGAGTCCCAACGCCGAATCCAGCAATGGATATCCCGTCGCCACGCTTCGCGATTCGAATTCACGCACCATGTCCTCTGTCCAGCGATGAGCTTGACGCGCGCGCAGGAGCGAAAAAAACAGTTCACCATGCTGATCCGGAGCCGACTCCATTTCGTGAAGCAACCCCGACAAGTCGGCCGTATGATCGTCCACTACGCAACGCAACTCATGCGGGGAACGCAAGACGATCAAGTCGCAGGCCTCAATCACCTCGCGATGATTGACTTTGGCAAAGGTGTCGTTGGTGGCGATAACCACCCATCGAGGACGCGCTGTCAGGGTCTGCAATCCCGGAATAATCCCATCCCAGGGAACGCTAATGCTGACGATGGCCTCCGGCGACTGCTCGGCCGCCAGCTTAAGAAAAGCTTCATCCGAATCATATTCCCGGATGACCGGTTTGCCCTGCAAGAAAACTGGCACCTTTTGCAGATTGGGGCGATTGGCCTGCCAATGCGTGCCGCCAATGGAGTGCCAGCATTCCACCTCATGGCCTGCCGCCAACGCGGCATCGATCGTCGTGGCCACGACGCGGTACCAATTCATGCGAACTATGGGAAAAATAATTTTCATGGATTATCGATAGGTTGCTGTTCTCCATGTAGGGGCTGCGCTTGCCGCAGCCTGCGGGCGTCGGCAAGCGACGCCCCTACACATCACAAGCCCAAACCTTCCAGCCGTTCCAACGCGATCCAGAAGCCTTCCCCATCGTTTTTGTGGCCTTGCCAGATTTCAGGAATGAACGACGCTTTCGGGCAAAGCTGGTTCAACTGTTGAGCCAAGGAGATAAAGTCCATATCTCCTTCGCCAATCTGCAAGCCTTCGCCGTCAACCCCGCGCGCATCCGCCAAATGCAAGTGGGCGGTAAACGGAGCCAATTGCTCAAGCAATTGCTTAAACGGATGGCCAAAATAGGTGCATGCCATTCGCGAATGGCAAATATCCAGGCACAGCCTCAACCCGGTGGTCCGGCAGAAAGCGGCCGTATCGTCGGGCCGCACGAACAAATTCAAATACAACTGCCCGCCGAAATACCAAGGGAATGGAGGCAGCGTTTGACCGACGATTTCAACGCCGTCGCAGTCGAGTTTCGACATGCTGTCCGCCAAAATTTCATAACGCTCGGCCACTTGAGCGGCATCCAGGACCGCATCGGCGGTAAACCCTCCGAGACTCGCAATGATCGCCGGGCGCTCCGCCTTCTTGAATTTTGGCTTAAGCTTCCGGGTAAGATCGACGACCCGCTGCAAGTGGCGAATCGACGCCTGCCGGTGGGCCGGGTCCGGATTGGCCAGATCCAATAAATGATCCCCAGCAAACGTATCTGGACTGTGAACCTTCAAATCGTAGTCCAGGGCCTCTGGAAAGTGCGTCAGATAATCCTCATCCATGTCTTTAAAGCTCAGATGGAATTCCAGGAAATCCGGATTGGAAAGAGAGCATAGCTTACGATAGTCGTGCCACCGAACCGTAACACCCCACGGACGGCCAAAACGGTACGGACGGGCCGTCACGCCCACCCCCTCCAAATCGCTTGGATAAAAGAAATCCCCGGCCTTCACATTGCGCCGCAGCGATCGGCCGATCAATCGGTCTCGTTGATTCGGTTGCAATCCCCGGCCCGGACTGCGCACGTCAATCATGCCCCCCTCGATAACTTCGCCGGCGGTTAGATCCCGGCTGGCCACAAGACTCTTGGCCAGAGTGACGCGATTCATCATTTCCCCCTGGCTGATGGTACGACGTTTGTCGCTGCCCATGGCTTCTTCGACGCCCCGGATACCGGCGACCATTTCCGCAAATTCAGCCGGCAACAAACTCACGCGATGATCGCTGCCCTCGAGCGAGCGATCCTCCGTGATATGCTTTTCGATTACGCACGCGCCTTTGGCCACGGCCGCCATAGCCACATGGATTCCCCGCTCATGGCCTGAGTATCCTACGGGGCATTGCGCCAATTCGCTCAGTCGCGGCAAATAGTTCAGATTTACGTCCTTGAACGGCGCCGGATAGGTGGAATTGCAGTGCAACATGACGTACACCGTACCATGCCGCTGAAGCAGATCCGCCGCTTGCCGGATTTCGTCTTCATCGGCCATGCCGGTCGAGAGCAGCAAAGGCTTATAGGTACGCGCCAAGGCCTCAAGAAGCGGATGATTGGTCAGATCGGCGGAAGCCACTTTGTACGCTTCCATCCGGTATTCTTCCAGGACTTCAAGACTGCGAGCTTCCCAAGGCGTGCAAAGAACCGCCAAGCCCAAGCTTCGCGTATAGTCGAACAAGCCCAGCATGTCTTCCACCGGCAATTGAAACCGCGACAACAGATTCAACGTGTACTGCGCGCCCAAATCTTCGCCATGACCCGAAGCTTCTCCCGAATTCCGGTACAGGGCCTCCATGTGCCGCATTTGGAATTTCGCGCAATCGGCGCCGGCGTCGGCCGCCGCTTTGACCAATCGATACGCCCGTTCCACCGAACCGTTATGATTGATGCCTATTTCCGCGATAATAAATACAGGGGCCTGGCCGCCCACCATCCGATTTCCGATGCGAAGGCCATGCGCAACGCCCCGCCGCCGCGCAATGCCGGCCAAACGGTTCCGCTCGTCGAGCAAGGGAATGAATTTGATGTGATCGTTTAACAGGCTTTCGATTCGCTCCCGTGTGTCGCCTAGACGCGCATGGATAAAATCCGGACGCAACAGCTCGGCCACGGGGCAACGCAAATCCACGTCTTCCCGTTCCATCAACCATCGCCGGACATCGCCATCCGTCAAAACCCCCTGCAAAACGCCGTCTTCGTTCACACAGAAGATAAAACCCTCTTTCGTACGATTGATGGCGTACAAAACCTTGCGCAGCGGTTCATTTGACCGAATGACATACCTGCTTACAATTCGCTCGATGATCATATTCGGCTTCCTTCGCTTAGCACTCGTTCGGCTATCGCCCAATCCTCCAGGGAATCGATATCCAAGCCGCACTCTTCCGGCATCTTATACAGCGCGATCCGCCCTCCCAACCGGCTGCCGGTTGCTCGAAGCAGCTGCGGGCGAAAAATATAAATGGACCCGGTTTCGCGATACTGCCGCATCGCCTGGCGCATGGGCCGCCGGGATGGATCGTAATTCATCGGAATTCCACAGCCATCTTCTTCCTTCCAGAGAAACGCATGCGACGGACACACGGAAACCAAAGAATCGGCATGGGCCTGTTTAAAGATTTGAAGCGCTTCCTCGATGTGCTTCGGCTCGCGAAGAGGAGACGTCGCCTGGAGGAACACCACGCTCTCAACTACGACTCCCCCGGCCTCGATCCGATCGAGCGCGTGCAACAAGGCCGACTCGCTGGAACTGGTATCGGTCGCCAGTTCGGAAGGACGCCGGATGACTTCCGCGCCATGCTTCAAGGCGGTTTCGGCAATCTCTTGGTCGTCCGTCGAGACATAGACGCCATCCACCCCCGACGCCTTCTGCGCATCCTCAATGCTCCAGGCCAGCAAGGGCCGTCCGGCCAGCGCACGAATGTTCTTCCGTGGAATCCCTTTCGAGCCGCCCCGGGCCGGAATGATCGCAACACATTTTTGATTATTGTTCACCATAGGGTCTGCCTTATCTCAAATTGTTTCGGAAAAAGAACAAAAAGCAATTGCTCGCGCAGAGAAGCCCGTGGCGCGCGGCATCGAAGCAACATCAAGAGCCCCTTCACTCGCGAAAACATCGAATCCGAGGGCTTTCTATTCTCCCGGATTCGCGCCGCCACAAATTCCCGCATTTTCCGACGCCATACTTTGGATTCCTCGGCATTGAAGAAACTTCGATGCTTGGACAACAATCGACTCATCAAGCGCCAACGCTCGTCGGGGCGCCCGCATTGGCGGCTTCGGCTTTCAGGATGCGTCCGGACCCGAAGCAGAGGTTCGTTGAGCAACAGACCTCGATAACCGCGTTCGGCCATGCTCAAAAACAGATCGTAGTCTTCAAGCCCGCCTGCAAACGCGCTGTCGAAGCCGATGGATCGCACGATCTCTTTATCCATCAACGAACTCACCATGACGTAGTTGCGCTGCTTCAACAAAGAAGCGTCATACTCGGGAAAATGCGAAGAGGTTTGCCCGGTGAGAAGATCCGCGCGTTGCGTGTAGACAAACGCCGGCTTGGGCTCGGGAGCAGCCTGCCAGGCCGCAAGCGTTTTTTCCAAATAGCGAGGCTCCAACGCATCGTCGGCATCCAAAAAAACAATCCACTTTCCTTTGGCTTCTGCCAACCCGCCGTTGCGCGCAGGACAAACCCCTTGATGCGAAAGAGCGACATATCTAACGCGAGATCCATAACGCCCCGCCACCGCCCTCGTTTCATCCGTCGATCCATCGTCCATAACCAGGATCTCCCCGGCCGGTTGCGTCTGTCCTAACGCGCTATCCAGCGCAGCGGACAAAAAACGTCCGTAATTATAGCAGACGACTACGATCGACACCTGCGTCGGAAGGCCCATGAGCGTTGCTTCACTTATTGGTGGTTGAGTCATCGGACTTTCGCGCCAGCTTTTGCCTCATTCGATTCACCGTGCGGCCCAAGATTTCATTAGCTTCACGCCGAAATCGGTAAACCCACGGATAATACATCCGCCGCATCCGAATCCGCTCTTTGCAAAACAACTGCCGATGCGCCGGGGATGCGCTAATCCCATCGTGGGTAAACACAGCCACGTTTCGCGCCCAGCGAGCCACCGTCGCGCCTCCACGAAGAATTGCCCGCAAAAAGAACTCCCAGTCGGCAATAATTTTGAATTGCTCGTTATAGAGGCCGTGTTGCAGGAAAAGCTCGCGCCGAATAAAGGTGGATTGATGAGGCAGCGACCGCCAATACAAATGGTCGTACATGGGGCCAATTTTCTCCGAAGGACGATATTGCTCGCGCCCCCCCGGATAACGCACGAGAATATCCCCAATCACCACATCCTCTTGAAGGTTTCTTTCGAGGTAATCTCCGACCACTCGATCGTCAGCAAGCCAATCGCCGCCATTGAGGAACAGCAGGTATTCTCCCGTCGCAAGCCCGATGGCCTTGTTCATGGCATCATAAATCCCACGATCCGGCTCGGATCGCAGGATGGACATTCGCTCTTTATATTTTTCCAGGATCGCCAACGTCCCATCCGTCGACGCGCCATCCAAAACAATCCATTCGAAATCGCGGCAAGCCTGCTTGACCACAGAATCGAGCGTTTTCTCGATCCGAGCTTGTTCATTCCGACACACGGTAACGATCGTCAGGAAACTCACGGTTATGCAACGTCCGATCGCAAAACAAAGTCAGCGTATAACGGAATGGATTGCTGCCAACGTTGATAGCCCATTCCATGTGAAACACGAGCGCAGGCCCCCATTTGCTTTAAATCCAGCCGGCGAAGCGCCTGCCAATCCTGAACGACGGTTAGCAATCCAAGTGAACCTTGCAGGGCTTTTCGTCGACGGCTTTTCTCACGGGGTACGCACTTATCAAGCCACCATCGGTTAAAACATGTTGTGCTCATGCCGGCCCACCGTGCGCGCAATGAATCGAGTAAATAGCCATTCTGACCGTGTTGAATGTATTCGTTCATGGTGGGTGCGTTGAACGCCAGAACCGCACAACCTCGGGCAAGCGCTTCCACCGTCAACAACCCCATACCTTCCAAAGGACGCGGCGCCACTAGAACATTGATGCATGACCATTGTTCTTCATATTGTTGTCGATTAGCTGTGTACGGAAACCGTTGGACGCGGGTCGATCCCAATTGGGATGGGAGGTCAAAGTAACGCGCCTTGCCGTACCCAGGGTCTACCTCATCGCGAAAATAAAGATTTTTAGCGTTTAAGACTTCGCATAATCGGCGTAAAAAATTCGGACGAACCATCCCCACCCGATTCCAATACATGACAGATATCCCATCTTGCCACGACGATTCGGGCAAGCCGGAAATATCCTTGAAGTATTGAAGGCGAAGCACAGGAAGACCTGCTCGTCGGGCCCGATCGAACACAGGCTCTGAAAAGGCTGCAATGCGCCAGGTCTTTGGCAACTCGGACCATCTTGCATCCGGCCAGGCGCTGATGTGGTCCCACATAGGTATCCAGACAACTTTTCGTTTACGCCATTCGGCATCCTGCCAAGGGGGTACCACTTGGCAAAAGACCACCGCCTCGTCAGAGCCCGATGCCGCGGGGATCTGGCCGTCCGGCAACGCCTGCAAAGCCACATGACCATAGTTCGTCAATGGTTGAACCAGGATTTCATGAAAGGCGCTGCTTTCCTTAAGATGCCAAGGAAGAGCGTACGCAGTGACCATCCGACTCATGATTTGTCCAACATCTCTAAATGGCCTTTGACTCGGAAGGTTTTACCGCCACGATGCCGCATACGCCAACCCCCGGCATCTCTGACCAGGATGGATAGGCTCGATAAGCGTCGGCAAAGATTTGGGGATCGCGAACAATATAGGACATGCCTTCTTTTTGCCAACGGGCAATATACTCATGAAAGTGTCCCGCCGTTTTCTCCCCATACCATTCCAAAACATCCGGTTGCTTGCCGGTAGCTTGGCGCATCAAATCCAAAACAGTCCGTTCGTCGTAAAAACGCTGGAAGAAATACCGCCCCGTTCCATCCGATCGTTGAACACCGTAATCTTTGTTCTCCCGGTACTCATCCCAACAAGTGCGATCGACCGGAACAGTCAATAACAGGGAACCGCCCGGACGCAAGGCCGCATACATGCGGCGCACCGCTGAAACATCGTCGAATGAACCATTGCGCACATGCTCGACAACGGAAATGCTCCAAACTACGTCGAACGTCCTGTCATTAGGGAGTTCTTCCAAACCGACCGACATCAGATCCACGCCTTTGATATGCAATTCCGACATCAAACGTCGCGTACGCTTAACGTCCGCTGGATCGGGGTTCAGCATGGCGATCGGAAAACGACCATGCTTTTGCATGTAAAAAGAGAAAAGGTATGGAGAAGCCACATCCAAAGCATTCCCGGTTTTCGATGGTAGATGGCGCCGCACAAAGTCGAATTCAAAGTATCGCGTGCTGCTTAAAGGATACGTCAAGTGGACCCATCCTTCCTTGTTCTGACCACGCAGCAAGAGTTCTAACCCGATACGCTGGCCAAAGCGCCCAAAATCCCTGCCCGGCAAATTCGCAAACCGACCCCTGCGCAATGCAGAAGACGTCCGCCAAACGTCCTGCCAATGCCGACGTCCCGCTATTATTCGATAAAGCACGACAGATAACCTTTAGCTCTAAACAGACCTGATGAGAATGTCGACATAGCACGGAGCCTGTTCTGCATACCGTACGACTTCAGCAGCGGAATTCGTTGCCTTCAGAAGGTCGCCTGTATTAGAAAATATAAGGAATTCGCGATAACCATGTTGCGTCACCATCTCCAATAATTGAAAAGGGTTGATCCCCATCGCGTGCATCAGATGAGAATCGAATTCCATAAAGAGGTCTGGATGGCAACGCGACAAAGTTTTTGCAGCCCCTTCGATTACTTTCTGTTCATATCCATCTACATCTATTTTCAAGAAAAAGACATCTTCATTCTTTAGAAGATCGTCAAGCGTTTGAGTTGAAAGCTTCACTGTTTCCAACACGGGTTCCCGAATAGCCCACGCCCCCGCATTAGCACGTCCACAAGCCACTTCAATAATGTCGTCAGTTTTGTTTGAAATCGCCATTTGGCGCGCATGTACATTCTTTGCGCCATAGTTATGAAGATTCTTCGTAAGTAAATCGTAAAAGCAAGGCACGGGTTCAAACATCAAGAATCTGCAATCAGGATAATCGGCACTTATTGGAACAAAGCTTGCGCCAATGTTAGAGCCCACTTCCACAATAACTCGCCCCTGAAAACGTCCGTACGCATCTCGAAGAAGCTGTGGAAGCTCAGGATCCCAGCGGCGTCCTGTTAGCAAGAACTCTCCAATGATGGAATCTTTGAAGCACAAAAAGGGCTTTCCAAGATAATGAGCGCAATAAGTAGTCCTTTGCACCGGGTTCATAGGCGCGGGGCGAGACTTAGATCGGGTTAATTTATTTACCAAATGGGTTAATCGCATTAACATGGTTCTCTCTCCAAACGGCGCCAAGGCCACTGCACTAAAACGGCTCCATAGTCATTCCCATGATACTTCCACATAGGACCACCGGTTTCGGACACTTCGAACTTGATGACGCGTTCTCGCAAGTCAATAATTCGCTTTCGCGGCTGATGAATAGCCATTGTAACCAAGTAATTGTTCGGCGCCAGGAAAACGGCCGGTATATCCATGGCCCATGTCATACGCCCAGCTCTATCGGCCCATGCTCCCGAGTTTTGATCAGACCAATTGGAGGTACAAACTATCCGCCCGAAAACATCTTCAATCCTTACGCTAATCTCAGCATCCTGCAC
Organism: Lentisphaerae bacterium GWF2_57_35; assembly: GCA_001804865.1. Lineage (GTDB taxonomy): Bacteria > Verrucomicrobiota > Kiritimatiellia > CAIQIC01 > GWF2-57-35 > GWF2-57-35. Next base: position 27,192 of record MHBK01000033.1, on the reverse strand, counting down.
GGCCTCCAGCACCTCAACGGTCATAAAAAAACGAATAGGATCATCGACACAAAACTGCCCCTTCAAACGTCCATCCGCAGCACAGACCCCACATCGCAAAAAACGTGCAGCATCCTTGGACGCCTCGGTGGAAAAATCGCTATAAGCTGTAGATGGCAAGGTCATTCCTAAGTATTCCTTAACGCATTCTGTGGCCGCCCCACATCCGACAACACGCCCCTGAGTAAGAATCACGCCTTTTGTACATAGGTTAGCGATGGCTCCCATATTATGACTGACAAACAAAATCGTCCGCCCCCCCTCGCTTACTTCCTTCATCTTGGCCAGGCATTTACGCTGAAAGTTGACATCTCCAACAGCCAGGACTTCATCGATCAGGAGTATTTCAGGTTCCAAATGAGCGGCGACCGCAAACGCCAAACGAACATACATCCCACTAGAATATCTTTTTACAGGGGTATCGATAAATTTTTCAAGTTCAGAGAAAGCAATAATCTCATCGAACTTAGCAGCAATCTCGCGCTTATTCATTCCCAAGATCGTGCCGTTCATGAAAACGTTTTCTCGGCCTGTCAATTCCGGATGAAAGCCGGTCCCTACTTCCAGCAACGATCCGACGCGGCCATTGATCAAGGCTTCTCCGTGGGTGGGCTCTGTGATCCGGCTCAGGATTTTCAACAAAGTCGATTTCCCTGCTCCATTTCGTCCTATAATGCCCACAACCTCTCCAGGATGAATATCAAAGGACACATCGTTGAGCGCCCAAAATTGATCAGCACCCATTTGTTCGGCTTCTGCCCTCCGAGCCTCCGTCGCCGTATGACCTATTTTCGTCATATGTTGGCGTGGATCTTGGCCCCGAATTTTATGCCACCAATACTGGACTTCGTCGACCAATGTATGTCGCCCAATGGCGCCCAGCGTATAGCACTTGGAGAGATTACGAACGGAGATGGATGGGGTGCTCATATTCTTTGCTCAGATTGTGTCGACGAAGGTCCGCTGAACCCGGTTAAACATAAAAAGCCCACTCACGACCAGCAGAAGGGTAATCCCGATGCTGAGTGATGCGCCTATGGCCGTAATAGTGCCAGAACCGGTGAACATCCAACGAGCACACTCGACAACAAAGGACATGGGATTGCTCCAGAGGAGCAACTTCATGGAAGGACGAACGACCAGGGAGGCCGGATAGACGATGGGCGTGGCATACATCCATATTTGCGTCAGGAAAGTGAGTGCAAAACGCAGATCTCGATATTTTGTCGTCAGCGCCGCCACCCATAGACCAACGCCCAGTCCAAGCAAAGAGCATTGAAAGACCAACAACGGGAACAAAGCCAGTGCCCAACGGGGCTGTAGGATTGCCGTGGTAAAGAAAAGAAAGTAAAAATAAAATCCAAAGAACATGACCAGGTTGAGTGCAAAGTGAGCCAAGTTCGTGAATACAGCCGAAAGAGGTATTACGAGCCGCGGAAAATATACTTTGGTCAGCACACTGGAATTCGATACGAAAGAATTCGAGCTTTGCGTCATGCAGCCCGCAAAAAAATTCCACAGAACGGTTCCCAACATGTAAAAAATGAGCTGCGGCATGCCATCCGTAGACACATTGGCCACCTTCCCGAAAATCACGGTGAAGACCACGGTGGTGATCAGAGGCTGGATGATAAACCACAGGGGGCCGAGAATGGTTTGTTTATAAATGGAGGTTAAATCCCGGATCACTAGCATCCAGAGCAGATCGCGATATTCGAATAACTCGCGAACATTAATCCGCCAGAACGATTGATTGGCTTTGATGATGGTTTGCATTTCTATAGTCCAAAGTCCAAGGTCCAAGTAGTCCAAAGTTAGAAGAATAGAGCGTGAATGTCTATACTTTGGACCTTGGACCTTGGACTTTGGACTTTCCCCACTCCCTCCGGGCAGACTTCGTCCCCGTCAATTACCAAGCCCTCCCTTTCCAAAAACAAAAGGGATTACCGGCCCAGAAATTGAAGCAGACGGTTGTTAAGGATCTTGTCCAGACGGTCACGTAATACTTTGGCGCGACGAACGCGCGATTCCATAAATTGCAGATCGGCGTCATCCCGGCTCGATTTCTCGTCCAACAGCTCGGACACCTGATTCAGCTCGCTTCCGAGCGTTTCCATTTTTCGCCGCAAGACGCTCATGACGCCCGCTTGAAGCGCCGAGCCGAGATTGTCGGCCGTACGATAATACCGTTTGCGAACCCCGTTTTTATGAACGCGCCGCAACAAACCCAGCCGCTCCAATTGACGGGCCGCAATGCTGACGGCCGCCTTGCTGAGGCCCAATTCCTGCTCGATTTGCTCCAGCGGGCAGTCGCCGTCCCATAGATATAAAAAGACCAGCACCTGCCCGGGAATGCGGCCAAAACCCAGTTCCTGGGCTGTTAAACCGCCGTTCTCGGCCAGTCGCAGGCGTATCTCACGCGCTTTATTGGATGGTTGCGTTTTCAACTTTTACAAGTTTGTAAAATTTCGAATAGATTAGCCGAAAGCATGGGATTGTCAAGTAGGAGAAAGAGCCGGCGATCCCCCGTTCATTACGTAAGCGCTTTCGCTTGACTTCCGAAACCCTATCTGGGAAGATCGCCGCCCATCTTCACAAGGAGCCGCCTGAAATGCGAAACTTAGCCCTTACAACGTTACTAGTCCTAGTCTCTACGACATCATGGTCCCGCACTAATTTTGTAAGCCAAGGCGGGCAACACGTCCCTCCTTTCCTATCCTGGCAGAATGCGGCCACCAATGTGCAGGCGGCGATTAACGCGTCGGCGCCGGGGGATGTGGTGACGGTCTCGAACGGCGTCTATCTCCTCCAGGCCACGGTGTGGCTCACCAACCAGGTAACGTTGAGGGGCTTTGGTCCCCGCGGGAGTGTGGCGCTGGATGGACAGGGCGCCGTGCGGTGTCTGGACTTGTGCAATGCGACGGTCGATAATATCACCATGACGAACGGGTTTGACAGCGGCTCCTACTATGGCGGAGCGCTGCATAGCCTGAGCGGTCTGGTGGCCAACTGCATCATGACGCACTGCCGGGCCTACGGGAGCACCTTTTCCAGGGTGGCCGGCCTCAGCGCGGAGCACTCGACCTTTACCAACTGCGACATCGTCGCCTGCACTTGGATGACGGTGCACGCCAACGTAGCCGGCCTGTACGCGAGAGACTGCACCCTCGTCAACTGCCGTTTCGTCACCAATGTGTCTCTGGATACCTTCAGTGCGCTGTATGCCCGGGATGGATGCATGGTTCGCGACTGCAGTTTCTCCAACAATGTGGGACATATCACCGCTTCGTTTTACTACGCGTCCGTCAGCAACTGCCTTTTCGAGAACAACAAGGGACAGGTTACGGTCAATTATGGCAGCTTGGCCGGCTGCGCAATCCGCGGTAATCGCAACGACTCGTATAATGTGCTCGAAATTGGGGACGGCGGCATGGCCGAACGTTGTCGCATTGAAGAAAATCAGGGACGCGTGGAGCTTTTGCAGGGCGGTATCTTGCGCAGTTCCCTGGTGTCGGCCAACCGGATCAATACGCCGTATCAGAGCGATGCCGTGGTGTATGTTTGGAATGGAGGCAGGATCGAGAACTGCACGATCGTCGGGAACACAAACAGTCCGAGCGAGGCGGGGGGCGTCCGCATCTCGGGAACGTTGGATCCGGAGGACAGCGTGTTGATGAATTCGATCGTCTACGGGAACAGCGGCACGGAGATTTCGAACTCGGCCTCGTCCATCATCGCGTTCAACTGCATCGAGGGATGGACCGACCTCTCCAACGGCAACATCACCAACAACCCTTGCCTTGCGGGGCCGACGGGGTTTCATCTCGCAACGAATTCTCCCTGCCTCAACGCCGGCACGAATCTTCCGTGGACGACCACCGGCTGGGATTGCGACTTGCAACCTCGCAACCTCGAGGAGCGCGTGGACATTGGTTGGGACGAGTACTTCGGCGGCATCTTCATGGCCCTCGCGGGCGATGCCGGCGCCATGACAAACTCCTGGCGGGCGGTCAGCAATGCGGTATATCAACTGCAAGGGCGGGAGAATCTGGTCGAAGGCAACTGGGAGGCGGTCGGCGACCCCGTCACAGGCCGAACGGCATCCGTATCGGTTAAGGATTTGCCAGGCGCCTGGACCACGCGCTACTATCGCGTGGAGTTGAAATCATGGCGCTAGCTCAAAGCCCCCAAAACCACGGATGAACATGGATGAACTTGGATCATGCCGTGAGGCAGGCATCCGGTCTGTCTCGTGGATGGCCATTGCACGAGCGATGGCCGTCGCTCTGGCGCTCGCGCCCGGCGCGTGGGCCGTCGAGCTGACGTCCGACACGGTCTGGGCGGTCTCCTCCAGCCCCATCGTCGTGACGGAGACGCTCCTCGTAGCCCCAGGCGCCACGCTCCGCATCGAGCCCGGCGTGATCGTCCGCGTGCATAGCAATGCATCGCTCATCGTGAAAGGCTCGCTGCACGCAGAAGGCGCCGGCGATCGGCCCATCACCTTCACGTCTCTCGCGCCGGACGGCGCCTGGCCCGGCCTCGCCTTTCTCGGATCGAGGGTCTTCGACCACCTGACCGCGACCGGCACGCTGGCCCACTGCCTTTTTGAAAACGCGGCCCATCCAAGCCTTGACCCGCATGACCTGCCGGCTGCGATCTCCGCACAGTTTGTCGTGCTGTCCGCGTCCAATTGCACGTTTCGCCAAATCGCCGGCGCCGTCCTGCGTCCATGCGATTCGGTGGTCCGCATCGTCGGATGCACGTTCAGCAACTGCGGCGAGGCCGTAAACGTCGTGCAGTGCGATGCGGAGATCAAAGGCAACCGGATGACGATGATCCGCCAGGGCGCGGACGCGATCGACGTGGACCTCGAGTGGAGCGGCGTGGGCTGGAAGCCGGCGCTCGTCGAGAACAACATCGTCAGCGACTGCAGCGGAGACGGGATCGACCTCGGCAGCAGCGCGGCAAACGTCCGCGGGAACCTCGTGCGCAACTGCGCAGACAAGGGAATTTCCGTCGGCGAGGGCTCAAACGCGCGAATCGAGAACAATGTCGTGCTCCACTGCCGGGTGGGCGTGGCCGTGAAGGACAGCTCCGCGCCGGTCATCGCCAACAATACGATCTTCGGCTGCCGCACCGGCGTCAGTTGCTATGAGAAAGACCTGGGCGTGGGCGGAGCGCGCGGACACGTTGTCAACACCATCATCTGGGCCTGCGGCCGGAGCGTCGGAATGGACGAACTTTCGCTCCTCGACGTGCGCCATTCGATCGTGGAGGGGCCGTTCCTTTGGCCCGGCGAAGGGAATCTCACCAACGATCCCCTCTTCGTGTCCGCGACAGCCGACCACCTCATGCTCGCACCGTCCTCGCCCGCCATCGGCTCGGGCACGGCGGCACGCGCCGCCACGAACGACTTTCGAGGCGCGCCACGGCCGGCTTCTCCCTCGATGGGCGCCTTTGAGCTTTCGACCGGCAACGAGGACGCCGATCGCGACGGCGTGCCCGACTCCACTGATGCATTCCCTCTGCACCCATCATGGTCGACCGACGCGGACAACGACGGCTTGCCGGAGGATTGGGAGCTCTCGTTCTTCGCAACGCTTGCCTACGGCGGTTTGGACGATCCGGATGGCGATGGACTCTGCAACCGCGACGAATTCCTCGAAGGCCTCGCGCCCACAAACGCTGAACGCCATATTGTGATCAACGAGTTGATGTACTGTCCGACCAATGGAAACGACCGTGAAGACTTTGTCGAGCTTCTCAACTTCGGCGACGACGACGTGTCGATGGCCGGCTGGCAACTGACCGACGAAGTCCTCTACGATTTTCCGCCGGGCACGATCGTGACCGCCGGCCAGCACCTTGTCATCGCCGGCGACCCGGCCGCCGTGGAGGCGGCGTACGGAATAACCGGCGTGCTCGGGCCCTGGCAAGGAAGCCTCGGCGACGAGGGCGCGGTCGTGCGACTGATCAATGCGAACCTGTCGGATATCGATAACGTCGATTTTCGGAATTATCCGCCATGGCCCGCCTCGCCCTCCGGCGACGGTCCATCGCTCGAACTCATGCAGGCGACGGCGGACAACGCGGCGGGCGAAAGTTGGGCGGCGAGCGAGAACGACGGAGGAACTCCAGGAACGAGGAACAGCCGGGCGGAAGGCAACGTCGTGATCAACGAGTTCCTGGCCAGCTCCGTGCTGGGCGTGTCCGATTGGATCGAACTGTACAATCGCGGTCCCAACACAGAGGATCTTTCCGGCTGGCGGCTTACGGACGACCTGTCGCTGCCGCCGCTCTGGACGATTCCCGATGGGACGCAACTGCTTCCGGGCCAGACGATTCGCTTCACCCGCGAGCAATTCGGCTTTGGGTTGTCTGCCGGCGGCGAGACGCTCTGGCTGCAGCAGTCCGGCACGGACGTTCCCGAGAGCCGCGTAAAGTTCGGGGTCCAACTGGCCGACGTGTCGGAAGGCCGCTGGCCGAATGGAATTCCGTCCTGGTCGCGTTATCCCGACGGCGGCTCGCCCGCCGCCGCCAACCCCCGCCCGCCCGCGGCAGCTGTCTTCATCAACGAGATCATGTATCACCCGGCGAGCGAGAACGACGGCGAAGAATACATTGAATTGCTGAACAACGGTCCCGCGGTGAACCTGACCGGCTGGGCCTTTACCGATGGAATCGGGTACAGCTTCGCGCCGGGAACGATCATAACCTCGGGCCAGTACCTGGTCGTGGCGAACGACCCGGCGGCCGTTACCAACAAGTACGGGATCGGCGGAGTCCTGGGCCCGTTCACCAGCGGACGACTATCCAACGCGGGCGAATCGCTCGTGCTCCGGGACGCCTATGGCAATGTGGCGGATGCGGTGCATTATCTCGACCGCGGACGCTGGCCGCGCGGGGCGGATGGGGAGGGCTCTTCACTGGAACGCTTGGGCACGGATCTCGATTCCGCCATGCCTGAAACCTGGCGGGCGAACCCGGCCGCAGGGATCGAAGGCACGCCGGGCGCGGCCAACGGCATCCATGCTGCCGGGGTCGCATACATCCTCGCCGCATCGCATTACCCCGTAACGCCCGGCACGACGGAGCAAGTCCTCGTTCGCGCCCGCGTGCGAGGCAGCCCCGCGGACGTGCGGCTGATGTGGAAACGCGATGAAGATTCCGCTTTCAACACGGTGTTCATGACGAACGACGGGAGCGGCGCCGGCGTATACATGGCCGGAATACCCGTGCAGACGCACCGTACGCTGGTGGAGTACTACATCGCTGCCGACGATGGCGAGGGGAACGCATTTCATCACCCCTTCGGCGCTCCGATCGTTTGCCTTCCGGGCAGCGGGCACAACGTCCCTCAGACCTTTCGCTACATCTGCCTGCGAAACCTCCCGGACCCAGCCGTGACGGCGTTTCGCGTGCTGCTCCCGCAGGAGACGATAACCGAGTTAACCTCGCGCGATCTCTACAGCGACGAGTTGCTTCCCGCGACCTTTGTCTATTTGGATGAGGTGTTTCCCTTTGCACGCCTCCGGTATCGCGGCAGCATCAAACGGATCTGGCAGATGAAGTCATACCGGATCGACCTGTCGCACGATCATCCATTTGCCGGTGAGAAGGATTTGAACATTAACGGCAAGCGCCCTGGCCCGGAATGGCTGGCAACGCAGTACTTTCACCAGCGAGGGTTCGCCACGGCCCTGCAGAAGGACATCCGGCTTCACATCAATCACCAGGACCAGGGCCCGTATCTCCTCGCTGAGGACATCGGGAACGCTTACCTTGAGCGCAACTTCTCTGGCGCCGGCGGCGGCACGTGGTACGAGAGCTGGGGCGAGACGGGCAGCGGAACGAACACGGCCTATCCGCCGGCGATTTCGAACTGCCTTGCGGCCATGACGGCAACGGCTTCTTCGAACTATACAAACAGAGTCGCCGGGGTCATCGATCCGGACCAGTGGCTGCGTTGGCTGTCGGTGGTCAGCGTCGTGGGAGACCGCGAGACCCTGCTGAGCGGCCTCGAACGAAATCATGCCTGCTACATTCAGCCTTCCGATGGCCGTCTGCAACTCCAGCCTCTCGACCTCGACGCCGCCTGGAGACCGGAAGACACCGGCATCACCATCATCGACTTGCACGGCGAGATCCTGCAAACGGGAAACAGCATGAGTCTTCATGTGGATACACAGCTCCCCGTGGACATGTGGCCCCCCGACCTGCATGCGCTCAATTCCTTCATGGGCTTCGCGCCCATTCAGCGTCGTTATTACGAGATGATCGCAAACGAGCTTGACCACTTCTTCCGCCAGGACCTTCTGACCAACCACATCGCACAGCACTTCAATTCCGTAGGCGAGACGCTCGAAAGCACGGCGGCAGCGACCTTGGATTACGTGGTCCGGCGCATCCCCGATCTGGAGTCTCAACTGCGCTTCTTGGTCGGAATACACTTCCACCCCACAGTGACCACTTTGGTGGATTGGCCTTATGCAGAAGGCTCACTCGGGGGATATGTCCTTCCAGGTACGACCCAGGTGTTCGTGGACGGCTCGACCAACGGCGTCTCCTATAACGTCGACACGGGCGAGTGGCGCTGCAACAAGGTGGCGTTCGAAGGAGAGAACCAAATTGCCATCAGCGCGCAACCCCTTTCGAACCGCAGCTACGTCGCCACCACCACGACATGGGTCTGCTACGATTCGAACGATAACGACGGCGACGGCCTTGGGAATAGCTGGGAGCGATTCTACGGCTTCGACCCGGAAGACGACGGCAGCATGGACCCGCAGAACGGCGCAGAAGGCGACGCAGACCGCGACGGCGTGCCCAACCGGATCGAATTCTCAGAACGCACGAATCCCGTGCAGTACGATCACGTCGTGCTTAGGGAACTGGAATGGAGCGACGGGCAGATAAGAGCCGTATGGTTTGCCCAAACAGGAATCGTCTACCGCGTATCCGCCAGCGATACGCTTGCCAGCCCCGAATGGACGCCGATGAGCATTGTGACGGCGGAAAGCGCCCGCGGTTTCGCCATCGACTTCGACCCCGCCCGCACCGCCCGCTTCTACCAAGTCATCCAGTTGTCGCCATAGTCCTTTGGCGCCGTTCTCTCAACTCCAGCAAATGGCGCAAAGGCCCCTCACGTTCCGCGGCTACGGCCAGGGCAGCCGAAAGAGCCGGACTCGCCTCTTCCGCCTCACGAGCCGCGGCAGGAGGAGATTTTAACGGATCGGAAGGATCGGGAACTCTTTTTGGAGACGCTCTCGGAGTTCTGCGGGCGGACGGGATTTCGGATTCACAGCTACGTGCTGATGACAAATCACTATCATCTGCTGCTGGAGACTCCGGAGGCCAAGTAACGCCTTTTTGAACCACAACCTTATCTCAAGGATTGAATTACTCCAAAAATGCATTATCGTCTGAAGCAAACGACGAGGAACAACATATGACTTTCTGGAATGACAAGCGGGTATGGGTTACAGGCGGCGCGGGTTTCCTGGGTTCTCACGTGGTGGAAGAACTGAAGCGCCAAGGCTGCTCCCAGATATTTGCTCCACGCAGTTCGGAGTACAATTTGCTCGATAAAGAGGCCGTTCAACAGGCCTTGAAGGAGCTAAAGCCGAATCTGGTCATTCATCTGGCGGCCGTCGTGGGCGGCATTGGCGCCAACCGGGCTCATCCAGGCCGGTTCTTCTATGAGAACATGACTATGGGCGTTCAATTGGTCGAGGAATGCCGCAAGGCCGGCATTGCCAAGATGACCTTGGCCGGCACCATTTGCGCCTATCCCAAAATCACCCCCATCCCCTTCCGCGAAGAAAATCTCTGGCAGGGCTATCCGGAGGAAACCAACGCCCCCTACGGCCTGGCCAAGAAGATGCTTCTCGTGCAATCCCAGGCGTACCGGCAGGAATACGGCTTTAACTCCATTTTCCTACTGCCGGTCAACCTGTACGGCCCGCGCGACAACTTCAATCCGGACAGCTCCCATGTCATTCCCGCATTGATCAAAAAGGCCGTCGAAGCCCGTGATAGCGGCGCCGATCACATGGTCTGCTGGGGTACCGGCGCGGCCACGCGCGAGTTCCTTTATGTAGAAGACTGCGCCCGCGCTGTCGTCCTAGCCTCCGAAAAATACAATGGGTCCGAACCCGTCAACATCGGCAGCGGCATGGAAATCAGCATTCATGATCTGGTCCATGTGGTCGCCAAGGTGGTCGGCTTCAAAGGCGAAATTGTCTGGGACAAAACCAAGCCCGACGGCCAGCCTCGCCGCTGCCTCGACACCGGCCGAGCCCGGGAATACTTCGGCTTCACCGCCAATACGCCATTCGAAGAGGGCTTGCGCAAGACCTACGAATGGTATGTGGAAAACAAGTAGTATTGAGCAACGGGCCGGATTTAGCGTTCAGGAATTGTGAAGTGAAAAGAAGCTGGTCGTCCACCTTCTGAAGCTCTATATTTACGAATGTGAATAGCGTCGGAATCAATCCTAAGCTCTTGCATTGGGCGTGCGAACGCGCCGGATTCGATATGACCGTATTAACAAAACGGTTTCCCCGCCTTGAAGATTGGGTTCAAGGCAAATCACATCCAACATTATTCGTACGAGTTCAATGCAGCGGCCATCAGATACCTCTTCTTGTGACAAGCGGATAGTAACGTCGCAACTATCAGGGAGCAGGTGTATGAGCTTGTCAAAATTGATCTTGCCTATATTCTGATTTTTGGGAAAAAAGAGCCAGTTTGTTCAATATAACGTCTATACTCCTCTCCAAAATGTTCAATCAGCATTTTTTCCTCTAAAGGTGTCCTTGTAAACATAAGAAACAGCTGAAAACTAATACCAACAATACCCAACGAATACTTACAAGCAATGGTGGCTCGACTTCGGAACTATGTAATATCGTTTTATCATTCGTCTGTTTGTAGAAATGAAGCAAAAATGCCATTTGAAATAAAGAATAGCTACTGAATCGGCCTCTCGATGTGCCCGCCCAAGATCAACGCCGCATATCGGTTCTCTCAAAAAAAAATCGAAAGAGGCTACCATTCCAATGTCTTGCGGGGTATTTCTCTGGCATGACAAATTTCGATTTCGGACCCCGCCCGCAGTTTTCCACTCTTATGCGATGGAGAGCATTATGAAGCCTTGTCGAAGCTCAGCCTTGCGTTTGTTCGTGTTTCTTTTGCCTGCCGTTTTCTTCGGCAGCGTTTCATCCGGACAATGGATTTCAGAAACCTTCGCTTTGTCCAATGGCTGGAATGCCATTTACCTGCGAGGAACGCCGTGGCCGACGACCATCGACGATTTGTTCACTAACCTGCCCATCCGGGCGGTGCATCGCAATTTCCTGACCCCTGACACGACCCAATTCAGCGCCAGTTCAGGCGATACCCCCCAGCGCGGCGTCGAGTGGCTCGTCTGGTATCCGCCGGAGTCGCCGAACCGGGTTCTGACGTCCTTGTGGAACATGAGCGGCAACGCGTCGTATCTGATCGAGTGCGATTCGAACTGCACCTGGACGCTCAAGGGCAACCCCGTCGTCCCGTACCGCGTATGGCTTCCGAACAACTGGAATCTGGTCGGGATGCCGGTGAATCCCGCCAGCGGCGTGACGTTCACCGAATTCTTCCAGGCGGCCCGCAATATCGACGTGTCCCCCAGCCCGGCCGGCGGCAAAGTCGCCCGCACCTTGCCGAACGGCTCCCAGCAGGACATCTCGTCTCAAACCGACCGAAGGGCGATCGGGCCGAAGGAGGCCTACTGGATCAAAACGCAGGGCTTGTCCGCTTTCATCGGCACCGTGTTGGTTCAGGCCGATCCCCTCGGACTCCTATTCCCAGCCGACGTCAGCATTAATTCGTTTACGCTGTGGAACGACAGCGGAACCAACGAGACCGTCACGGTCAAACTGATTTCCAGCGAGGCCCCACCCGCAGGCGCGCCCGCGCTCGTCGACGATGTGCCCCTGATGTATTTCGGGATATCCCCTTCCACCGGGCATTACGAATGGCAGACGCTGGCGGTCGGGGGCACGTTGCAGAACAGCCTGGCGACCGGCGAGCAGTGGATCGTGACGCTCGCGGTGAACCGTTCGCTCCTTTCGCCGCCGCCGACCACCAACTCGAATTGGCAGAGCCTGCTGGAAGTGACCGACCAGGCCGGCACCCTCATCCGGATTCCGGTGGCGGCCGAGTACAGTTCGGCGGATGCCTATAATGCCCTGTGGCCGGCCGGGCTCTGGGTGGGCGACGTCGCTTTGAAGAAGGTGAACCAACTGGCCGAGGGCAACACCACCGGCCCGATGCCGACCTACGGAGATCTGACGCTGCGCCTCATCATGCATATCGGAACCAACGGGCAGGCGCGTCTGCTGCAACAGACGGTGCTGGTATGGACGGAGCAGGTCGCAAACGGGACGACGAATGGATTTTATCGGCTGCGCGCGAACGAAAAGGGCGTGGCGGCCAATGCCCGCGCTTCGCGCATCAGCAGCGTGGCCTTCCCCTACGGCCTCAATTGCCTGATGACCGGCAGCCTGCAGGATTCGCTGAACGCGACCTATGTCATCGGCTACAACGATCCGGTGAATCCCTTCAAGCACATTTACAATCCGGGCCATGACAACCTGGACTATTCCGGCGAACTGCTGCCCGAAGGAGCCGAGAATTACAGCATCTCGAACACGGTCAGCCTGACAATGGACCACCCGCCCGAGTTGGGGCCGAACGCGAGCCTCTGGAATCCGGGCGAAGATATCGAAGGCCTTTATACGCACACGATCTACGGCTTGCGGCGGGAGCCGGTCCGCGCCGAAGGTCGCTTTAAACTGCGCCGGGTCAACCGCACGGGCGTGCTGGAGTAAACCCATAATTTCTAAACATGGAGTTCCCTATGAATGCAAAGAATAGATTGAGAGTGCTGCTGGTTTCCGGCCTGCTGGGCCTGGCCGGGGCGGTGGGCGCGCGGGCCCAAGGCGTGCCGCTGGTCATGAATTACCAGGGCGTACTTACCGATGGCCACGGACAGCCGATGGCGGGCGACAATCTCACCGTCAATTTCCGCGTCTTCGGCGCGGAGAAGGGCGGGACCATGATTTGGGGAACGCGGCAACTGGTCACCACCGACAGCAACGGCGTCTTTAACGTGCTCCTCGGGCAGGGCGGCCAGAATGTGCCCGGCGCCAGCAACCAGGTGAATTCCCTGCTGGAGGTTTTCTCCGGCGTGAACGCGGACAAGCGCTGGCTGGAAGTCGAGGTGGAACACAACCTCACGTCCGCCATGTCCCCCCGGCAACGATTTGCGACCGTCCCCTACTCTTACCAGGCCGGAAATGCGTCCGGCTGCGCGGGCGACTTCACGGTCGGCAGCGTCCTGACGGTTCAATCGAACGCGTATCTGCAGCAGGGACTGAACATCACCGATTCCGGCCAGGAATCGCTGGTCTTCAACAACACCGTATACGACTCGGCCGGGTTGACGGTAAGCCAGAAGGTGGTCGTGGCCACGCCGATGATAGTCGACGGCGCCTTTGCCGTCCACGGCAACGCGGTCTTTTCCAACGACACGACTTTCACGCAGTCCGTGGAGTTCGACGGACCCGCCTACTTCTCCCATGGAGTGAGCCTTCGCGGAAACACGTCGGCGTTCGGATCATTCAGTCAGTTAGCCTCCAAGGGGCCGGACGGGTCCACCCATACGGATTCGGGCACAGTCGCGGCAAACGGGTTCCTGATCGTGCGCATGATCACCAATGATCACGATTCAGGCAACACGCTGACCTTTACATTGAACGGCCAGCAGTTGGAGTTCAGGGCGGACTGGTCGACCGACGGATCCGACGCCCTGCACTACCAGGATTCGACCACGTTCCCGGTAAAAGCGGGTTCGAGCTGGACCATCAGCTGCGGCGGCGGCAACATCGGATACGCTGTTCTTTATCGATCCATTCCTTAGCGCTCACAGAAGAACGAGGTGCAGACCATGAAAACACGACAAAAACTGATGGCGGGATTACTGGGCGCGCTGTGCGCCGCGAGCGCGACGCTGGCGCAGGTCCCCAATACCCTCTACATGCAAGGCTTGTTTCTTAACCCCGACGGTTCGCCGAACCCCGGCTTGCGTTCTTTCAACTACGCCATCGGAGCAGACGGCGCGTGGATCGGCGCCCTGGAGTTCTCCACCCAGGTCCTGGCCAATGCCGACGGCCTGGCAAACTTCATGATCTCGAGCCCGAGCCTGCCGAACGTTTTTCAGACCAGCACCAACACCTACTTCAACATAAATATCACGCCTCAAAATCAGCAGTTCGTGACCGCGCCCTACGCCTTCCAGGCCGGCAACCTGCCGATGGCCTCGGGCAACTTCACCGTGATGGGAGACTTGAACGTCGCCGGCAACGCCTCCATGCTGGCGCTGACGGCCGCCAACGGCGCCGCGCTGCACGCCCCCATCGTCATCGCGAAAAACGCCTATTTCACGAACCTGACCAGCGCCGCGTTTGACGGGAGCCTGACGGACTCCGGAGGAGTGGTCATGGACGGCCCGATCGAAGCCAACTTTTCCACGCGGTTCTCCAGCGCCACGGCCACCAGCGTGTTCTACGCGGCGACCAACGACATCAACCTCATCAACGCCACGATCAAGCAATCCTTTACCTGCATCACGAATAACCTGCCGACGACGGGCACCAGCGGCACGGCCGCGGAAGACGGTTTCCTCATCGTCTGGATCACGATCCCCAACAACAACAAGACCGGCGGCGTCTACGTGAACATCGGCAGCCTGCAGTTCAAGCTGCGGCGCTATTCCAACGCAGTCCAAGCGGCTCAGGAGATTCACATGTATACGGGGAACACCTTCCCAGTGGCGCAGGGCACGACCTGGTCGGCCTTCCTGGTCAACGCCGGGGACAGCAGCGACATCACGATTCAATGTTACTGGATCCCACTGCGGGGAAACGGTTGATCCAGAAAGGAAAGGATTTAAATGCAAACAACGAAGGCGGTATCCATGAAAATTCGCATGCTGATGGCCTGTTGGCTGGCGGTGGGCTCGGCAGCCCTCGCCCAGCACGTTCCGGATCAGTTGAACTACCAGGGCATCCTCACCGACTATCACGGCCAGCCCACGGCGCTTTCCACCAATACGGTCAACTTCCGTATCTATGACGAAGCGGAAGGCGGCAATCTGATCTGGGGCGAGACCCATAGCGTGACCACCTCGGCCCGGGGCCTTTTCAGCGTCATCCTGGGAACCGGAGCGCTCTTGAGCGACAGCATGCAGGCGGCGAACCTCCGCGAGGCTTTCGCGTCGGGCACGCTGGTGGAGCAGCGTTACCTCGAATTGCAGGCGCTGAATCCAAATGGCACTCCGCAATCGGCCATGCTGCCGCGCCAGCGATTCCTGACGGCGCCTTATGCCTTTCAGGCCAATGACTCGCAAACGGCGCTCGCCAATTTCCGGGTGACCGGCGCGCTTTATGCACAAAGCGAAGGAGCCCAAGTAGGCCAGCTGATCATGACCAATGCAAACGGCTCCATTACGGCGGCAGGCGACTTCGTGGTGGATGGATATGGAAAGTCGAACGTGCTGGCCAGCTTCAACGGAACCTCAGCGGTCCTATCCGTTGCGTCCGACGCGCTGAGCGTGCAAGGCTCCTTGGAGGTCAACTCGTCCTGGACTCTGGCCGGTACTTCGGTCTTTTATCAAGCCGTGTCCGCCACGGATCCGACCTTTAACAAGGGCATCCGGGTCAAGGGCGGCATACGGGCGCTGGGCGGCTATCAGCATCTGGCCACCAACACGACGACGGCCTTCAGCCGCGTAGCGGCCGGCGACGGCTTTGCCCTGGTCTATCTGAAAACGACCGACTTTGGAAACAACGCCAACCTGGTGATCACGGTCAACGGCATTCAGATCCCGCTTCAGCATCAGCCCTATTCCGCGGGCGCCTATTATTCGATGGATTTCGAAAACACGGCCTGTATTCCCGTCGCCAAGGGCGAGAGTTGGAGTGTCGCTTTCGGCAGTGGAACCCATAGCGCTTCCAAGTTCGATGTGTATTGGATCCCGTTCGGTTATTGATCGGAGTCAAACATGAATCAACAAACTCAGCTTCATCAGCCAGGGATCGTCAAGGGCGGAATTGCTTTGGGCCTGGGACTGCTCCTGTTGTGGTCTTGTCCCTCGCGGGCGCAGACCGTCAGCGGAGAGAATTCCATCCGCTTCCCCTCGGCGCTTCCATTTCTGAACGGGAAGCCGGACCTGTTCTCTGTGCCGGTGCTTGCCGGCGGCAGCGTGGGCGGCGTTGCCGCCACGAACAATCTGGGCGGGACCAATTATGTGCTCAAGTCGTCGGCTTTCGCGCACAACGTGGAGCACGTCTCGCCGAACGCGTACCTCGGTCAGGTCCTGTCGCCGCCGGCCTCGACCTCCGGGGCGCCGGTTAACTGGCCGGCCATGACCAACACGGCCCTGATTACGCCGGCATCCGGCGCCTTCTTCGAACCTTCGATGAAAGCGGTCTATGCCGCCGTCGGCGGCGAAGTGGAAATCACGTGGAAATACACCGACGGCTCGCAGGTCGCGGCCACGTACGTCGTGGAGTCCGCCCCGGCGGGCCGTGCGTACCGGGTGTATTGGACGGACCCGCCCTACAACGCGCCGAAGGTCCAGATCGACAGCAGCGACTTTGTGAGATTCCATTACAACGCGCAGATCACCGCGCCTCAGTACGCGGTGACGACCAATGCCAACAACATTGTGCTCAGCAACGTGGTGGCCGGCCTGTACATCGATTCCTCTGGAAGCCTCAACGCCGTGGGCGGCCAGCAGGGCTTGATCGTGATGCAGTATTTCAAGACCGGCTCCTACAGCGAACAGGTCAGCACGGGCGGCTTGATCGTGATCGAGGTCATGCCGCCGGACATCCAAACCCTGCAGGCCTCCCTGGGCGAGCGCATTCTTCCGCAGGGCGGAATGAGCGAGGTCGGCGAGCTGAATCCCGAGATCACCGAAGGCCTGGATGGCGAAATCGTCTATGTCTACCAGCACGCGTCCTCCGACGGCTCGACCATTCCGAAAATGGACTGGGTCTTCCCCATCTCGCGCTCCGTGGACAATCCCTGGGACATCGAGATCTACTGGAAGATTGCTGACCTGATGGGCACCAAATGGTTCTACGAGGTGGATTGGTACTCCGCGGATTGGCCAACCTGTTATAACTACGTTCGCGGCGACGGCGCCAACTCCGGCGCCCCCGTCTATTTCCCCTCCAACGTCACCCCATCGCTGATGGTCTATCAGGAGCCGGAAAGCGGCTGCGCCGTCTTGCAGAATCCGCAGACGCTCAACAGCACAACCAACTCGGGGCGATGCCTCGTGCAGCTCACCTCCCAGGATCAAAACGTCTGGTTCCTGCCGATCCAGATGATTGCCCGCAACGATCCCAAATTCGACCTGACCCCTTATGACTGGACCATCGGCGAAGAACTCCAACCCCATGACACCGCGCGGTCGGCCTGGCTCACCGAGGAAGCCGCGGGAAAAATCACCGCGACAAACATCAACCTTCCGGGCGATTTCACCTTGGAAGGCTGGTTTCAACCCGACAACTTGGAAACGCAAACCAACACCGTCTTGACCCTGTTCGACAAACAGCATCCGGGCGATCCAGCCCAAAGCAATCATGTCACCCTCTGGCTGTGGACCGCCGCGCCCGGCTCAGGCTCTCCGGCCGGAACGTTGCAGGCTACCATCGGACCCGGCGGCACGGGCTCGCTCGGTCCGCTCGTGCAGCTACAATCGACCAACCTGCTCCAATCGTTCAAGTGGGCGCATGTGGCGCTGACCCTGCAAGGCCGCCAACTGACCTTGTACATCAATGGGATAAAGGATGTGTCAGCGCTCTTGAGCACCAATGGAGTACGCCAGACGGGCGCCTCGCCTTTGTGCATCGGGGGAAAGGTGGCTCACGCCAATCATCCATTCCACGGCTTCATCGACAATATTCGCATCTGGACCAACGCGCTCAGCGCCAGCCAGGTGCAAACCGCCATGAGGGGCAATAACGGCGGGTACAGCGTGGACGTCCTGGCGGCCAATGGCTTGGCCGCCTACTTCCCCATCGATGAAAACGACACGCTGAGCGCCCTGCACGATCTGACCGGGCGGCATAACGCCGCGCTCACAAACTGCCTGCTTCCCGATGTGGGCGCCGTGGGCATGAGCGAGTCCGTCATGTACTCGGAGTCGCACGGTTACATCTATACGCCCCAAGGCACTTCCTATAATACCAATCTCTACGCCTACCCGAGTTCCGCCGCGCCGAGCGCTCCCACCTACATCTTCGGCGTGAACACCAACACCGGCTTGGAAGTCTGGTGGAGCGAGAAAATCATCCAACCCGCCTTGCCCGCCATCTATATTCCCAACTGGGTGGAACGCTACAACAACGTCTGGCCGGGCCCGAACCAAAGCCCCTACATCATTCTGGCCAGCGGGGAAGGCAGTAAAAAAGGCGGGGTCTATGACCAGGGTTCCTGCATGGCCGTGAGTCCGGCTGGAGGACTCCCGGGCGGCGCCTTACTGCATCCGGGCCAGTATTTCTCAGGGAGCTTTTCCATGGGCTGCTGGTTATATCTGAATTCGTTTCCGACGAATGGGAGCGCCATCACATACCCGGTGTCGTTTTGTAATGTGGCAACGAACGATGTACTCATGGATCAGGTGCTTTTGAAGATAGAATCCAACCATCAGCGAATCTCCCTGGTTACGGCCAATGGCACCAGTGGAACCGATATTTCCGCGCCGATTATAACCGGTCAATGGGTGTATGTCATGGCCACCGTGGACGAGTCTGGCATGGGCAGGCTCTACATAGACGACACGCTGAAAGGTTCGGACACGATTCCTTTGCCCAACGCGGTGACCCGCACAAACTGCATTATTGGATACAATGAGGTGGTAGCCGCCAGTCCTTTTGACGGACTCATCGACGAGGTGCGCATCTGGTCCGGAGCGCTGGGAGACCAAGATCGCCTGGCGGCGATGATCAACGATCCCGAGAACATGAACACCAAGGACTTGGTGGCGTATTTCCCATTCGATCCGTACAAAGGGCATCTGATCCAGGACCAGGTGAGTGGCTACAAGGCCTTGCTGATCAATGCCAACCTTCAAGAACCCGGCGCCCCGGCGCTCGGATCCCGGCGCTACACCCCTGAGCAGCACGCCTCCATTTACTACCAGAACAATGTGAACCTGCCCGGCTATAATCCGAATGAGGAACATGCCTTCCTGAACCGCGAAGACGGATACGATGTGGCCTACGCGTTTCGGAACGACCTCAACACCCCCTTCGGCCAGTCGCAACCGTATGTGCTCGTGGACTACACCGATCCCCTCACCGGGATACCCGGCATGGACGTTTTCCAGATTGTGACCACCAGCCGGGTGTTCCAGACCTTCCACCAGGAAACGACCGCCGGCGCCGAACTCGACGGCCCGCATCCGCTGGATCTCCTGCCCAACCACTGGACGGGCAATGATATCCTGGACACGGGCGCGGCCTGGCAGGCCCGCACCAAAGCCTGGTTCGCGCTGGCCGGCGGGATTGGTCCCACGGACACCTCCACCGTGATCATGCGCAATTACTACCCGAAGCAACCTTCGTTCTGGTTCCCCGGCATCGCGTCGAACCTGCAACCGGCCGTCGGCACGCCCATCCCGTGGCTGCCCTCGCTGACGGCGCAGGCTTACACAAAGTCCAGCTATCCGACCAACGGCCAGCCGCAGGCGGTGACGTGGACCATCAGTTGGCCGGACGCGATTCCGACCATGGATGTCGGCGCGACGCTGACCGAGGCCGCGAACGGCCTGCCGGATATCTGGAACCAATTGAGCGTGGACGTGGTCTACCAGCAGTCGTCGTACGCAGACACCAACTTGAACAACCGCAGCGTATTCCTGTTTGACCCGATCTGCGCGCGCGGCGCAACGCTTCCCCGCTCGCTGGATGCCTACGGATTTGTCGTGGGCGGCCGAGAGCCGAACGTGTACGTGCGCAACGGCCTCTATTACTTCAATGGCCTGCCGCCCGAACTGTCCGAACGGTTCTATTACAATCCCATGCTCAGCAGCAGCAACCTGGTGCTGATCGGCGAACTGCAGCAGCCCGTGGCCGGAGATCCTTACCTGCTGGACAACGTGCTGAATGCGAACCAGCGCGCCATCCTCACGTCATTGGTGGCCAGCAACAACGAATACCTGGCCGAATGGACGCAGGCCGTCAACCTGATGGGCATTTCCGCCGTGGAGTTGGCCCCGAACCAGCCGTTCACCGGGATCGCTCTGAACGCGCCCGGCAGCGGCGCCGGATACGTCGCCCTGGCTTTCAACAACGCCACGAATCCCGTTATGGGCGTATCGCCATCCCTGCCCATAACCTTGTCCCTCCTGCGCGTCACGACCAACCTGGCGTCCGGCGCGGTGATTCCGATGCAAGATCCCTACAACCTGCTCTCGGAACAAGTGAGCATGCTCTTCAGCCTCGACTTCGCCGGGAACCCGGGCAACTACGAGTTTGACTGGCGCTGGACCGAACCCAATCCCAACGGCACGACCCCCTCCGATCCGATCGCGTGCGCGGTGTATACCCAGGGCGTCGGCATCAACTTCCTGGACATCGATGGGCAGTCGCCTGAAGACCTGCTTAACCGATTCTTTGCCGTGAGGTACCGCGCAATCTCCAACACCGTGGCGTCCGTCGTGGGCACGAACTGGAGCGAATTCACCAGCTTCGCCCTGGCCGAAGGCTGGGTGCAGCGCATCCTGAACTCGCTGACCCCGTTCGAGCAGCGCATGCGCGATCTCTACAACAATCCCGTGGAGACGCAGATATCCATGCTCCAGCAGGCGGGCCCGCCCTACGAGGGCGCCGTAGCGCTCAACCAGGACAACATCAATAATGTCGGCCTCATCCAGCTTTATAAAACGGTCCTCAACACCGCGCAGGATATTCTGGACGCAGACGGCAACCCGGATGCCGACGCCAATCAGCAGCTCCTCCTGGCCGCCTCGCGGCTGAACGACCTCTACATGCTGCTGGGCAACGAAGCCTACGCCGACGCCATGGATCCGACGATCGGCTTTGGGTCCTCGGTGGTCGTCAACAACGCAGCCGTTCTGCCCATCGATTACGGCGCCTACGCCTCCTCGCTGTTTTGTTTCGACAGCCAGGTTCCGTCGTTGCTGGACGAGGAACTCGCCCTTCTGCGCGGCCGCAGCAACCCGACGCTGGCGCCGGGCATGGGCCTGACTCCCGTGTACAACCGCCTGTACTGGAATTATACCAAGGGCATCAACGCGGGCGAGGTGGCTTATTCGGTCAACTACGACATCGCCGGACACACGAACGTGATCGTCGACGCGACGACCGCCAAGGAACGCTTCCCGCAAGGCCACGGCGACGCCTGGGGCTACTACCTGGACGCGGTGGGCTCTTATTACTCGCTCCTGCGCCATCCCACGTTCGACTGGGGGCTGCCGTCCATCTCGCCGATGCTGATGAACGACGTGACCATCGACGCGGACTACTTCGACGAAAAGAAATTCTCCGAATCCGCCTCGGCGTTATCGCGGGCCGGCCTCGACATCATCCGGCGCACTTACCGGCAATCCTACAGCGAATCCAGCGCGGACCTGTTCCCCGGTTACGTGGACAGCAACACCAACCGGGCCTGGGGCGTCGGCCAGTGGGGCTCGCGCGTCGGCGTAGGGGCGCTGTGCAACTGGATGGTGGGCAACTCGCTCGTGCCCCTGCCCTCGTCCTGGCTGACCAACGAAACCTCGCTGGCGCTAAACGGAAGCGGTTATGCGTTGTTCCCGGAAAGCACCTACTTCGACGGCGATTTCACGATCGAACTGTGGATCAATCTTCAGGCGCACGGCGTATCCAACGTCATGAATGTCCTGTCGTTCGCCAACGAGGATCAAACCGAAATGGTGCTGCTTGAACTGCAAGCGACCAACCGGGCTCCCAGCCTTACGATTTTCACCGGCGGCACACAATCCATGATCAGCGCCAACACCGCATTGGCTACCGGACAATGGATTCATGTGGCCGCGGTTCTCACGACGAACACCGCGAGCCTTTATGTCAACGGCGCGCTGGTGCAACAGGCGTCGGGACAACTGACGCCCGCGACGGTCATCCGCACCAATAACTTCTTTGGGCAAGCGATCCTGGAGAACGAGGTCTCGTTTGCGGGAGCTGTTTGCGAAATCAGAATCTGGGGCGGAGCCCGCGCGGCAGGCGACATCGCCGACCACATGAACCGGCGTCTGAACGGCGGAGAAGACGGCCTGGTCGCCTATTGGCCGTTGAACGAAGGCGACGGCGAGATCCTGATGGACCGGTCCTACAACGGCTTTAGCGCGCAGACCGAAGGCGCCTCGGACTGGACCGCCGACATGCCGGAGCTGGCGATCAATTACGACTACGACGATCCGGGCATCCTCAAGATCGACCGCTCGTCGGTGAAGGCGCTGCCCGAAATCGCGGACAATCTGGCCGCGGTCCAGGAGACCGTGAACAACGCCGACCAAGGCTTGAACCCGCTCGGTCTCGCCCGCACGTCGATTCCGTTCGACATCAGCCCCAGCGAGATCGACAGCGGCAACACGCACTTCGAGCAGATCCTGGCCCGCGCGGAAAAGGCGTTGAACAACGCCGACCTCGTATTCCAGGCGGCCCAGGAGTCCGGTCGATTGCTTCGCCAACAGCAAAAGGGCGCTTATGAATTCCAGACTGCGACAGCCGGTCAGGAGTTGGATTACAAGCGCCAGCTCATCGAGATTTATGGGTACCCCTACTCCGACGACATCGGCACGGGCCAGACCTACGCGCAGGGCTACGACGGCCCCGACGTCTACCATTACATGTACGTGGACATGGAGGCGTTGGGTTGGAGCGGGACCGAGGTGCAGCCTATCTTTGCCCATACCTACGTCTTTGAAGGCGAAGGCAGCGCTTCCATCATGAACCCCTACGGGTTCGCCACCAATCAACCGCCGGGCGTGCTGACCGAAAACTCGTCCAATGCCATTACGTTCTACAACGCCGCCAACGGATTGCCGTGCAAGCCCACGATCTGGACCGGCACGCGCCAGGCTGAAGGCCGCCTGCAGATGGCCTACGGCGAATTTCTCCGGCAGTTGCTGGCCTATCGACACTCTTTGGAGATGTTCGTGAACAATACGGAGTATCTGAATGAAACCTTCGACTGGTACACCCAGACCTTCGCGCCGTACAAGGCGGCGGGATTAGGGCTGGATATTACTTTTAGCAGCATGAAATGGGCGCAAGCCAATTATGCCGCGTATAACGGCTTGCAGAAGATGCTCGTGGAATGGAAAAAGGGCGGGTACGACAAAAAGATCGTCAAGAAAACAACGGGCATTCCCATGAGCACCATCGTCGGCACGGCCGAAGGGGGCGACATCTATGCCCCAATCCGATTGCCGATCGTGGAAGAAAACGTGGCCAAGGGCGAGATCATGACCGCGAAGGCGATCAAGCTCGAACTCGGAGCCATCGGCGTCGAATGGGGCGTGCAATCGATGGAATACGCAGCGATAATGGCCAAGCTTATCCAGGACTACAGTCTCGAGCGAATCGATCAAGAAACGCAAATCGGCGAGATGGTCCGGCGTCAGGAAGAACAACTCCTGGCGACCCAAGTGGCCTTCCAGTCCCTCCAGCAAGCCTATCAGAGCATGATCGCCGTCGAACAGGAAGGCGAACGACTGCTCTCCAACCGCGAATGGTTCCGCCAGGAAGCAGCCAATCGGATCGCTACCTTGCGCTACAGCGACATGGCCTTCCGCGTCTTCCGAAACGACCAGCTCAGCCGGTATAACTCGGCCTTCGACCTGGCGGCCTTCTATACTTACATGGCCGCCAAAGCCTATGACTACGAGACCGGCCTGCTGCCCACGGAATCGGCCACGGCTCCCGGCAGCCGGTTCCTGGGCGACGTGGTCCGGGCGCGCACCCTCGGACGCATCGAGGACGAAACGCCCATGGTCGGCGGCTCCGTCGGCGACCCGGGCTTGTCCGACATCCTTGCGCGCATGAAGGCGAACTGGGCCGTCCTCGACGGGCGCCTGGGTTTCAACAACCCCGACCGGGAAACCAGCCGGTTCTCCCTGCGCACCGAACTGTTCCGGATCGTCCCGGGCGCCGCGGGCGACGCGAATTGGCGCACCGTTCTGACGTCCTACAAGGTGGACAATCTGTTCGACGTCCCCGAGTTCCGCCGTTATTGCATCCCCTTCGCCAGCCAAGGCGGCCTCCACGCGACCGAGCCGGGGTTCGTGATCCCCTTCAGCACGACCATTGACTTCGGTCACAACTTCTTCGGGCACTTGCTGGCCGGCGGCGATCACTCGTATGACCCCTCGCACTTCGCCACCAAGATCCGCAGCGTCGGCATCTGGTTCAGCAACTACAACAACAACGCCGAAAGCGCAGGCGGCGGACTGGCCAATACGCCGCACGTCTACCTGGTGCCGGCTGGCACGGACATCATCCGTTCGCCTTCCGATCTGACCGGCAACACGCTGCGTTCGTGGCAAGTGCAGGACCAGGCCATCCCCGTGCCCTACGCCATCGGCAATGCGGACATCAACGCGCCGGACTGGATACCGCTCTACGATTCATTGCCCGATTCCCTGGCGACCCTGCGCCGGTATGCGTCGATGCGCGCCTACCACGACGGCGGTGGTTTGAGCGCCTCGGAGCTGAATTACAACAGCCGCCTGATTGGCCGTTCCGTATGGAACACGCAGTGGCGCCTGATCATCCCTGCCGGCACGCTGAACAGCGACCGACGGCTGGCGCTGGAGTATTTCATTAACGGAACGCAAGGCGACGGGAACGGCATCAAGGATATTAAACTGTTCTTCGAGACATACTCGTATTCGGGAAATTAGCATCCAGGTGACTTATGAATAAACAAAGCCGGGTTCTTCTTCTTTTGTTGCTCCTTCTTTCATCCTTTATTCTTCATCCTTCATCCTTTTGCTTCGCCTCTCCTCCCCTGCCGTCTTTTCGCTATTACGGGTTGCTCGCCGACGAATACGGCTGGCCCGTTCTCCGCGGCGACAACACGGTGGTCATCCTCAAGAACGGGACCAACGAATGCGCCCGTTACACGGCCAACGAACTACTGGGCAATGGAATCAATTACATTCTCGAGGCGGCCATAGACAACGCAACGGGCGCTCGGTATGCCCCGTATGCTTTGCGTCAGGGAGAGACGGTGACCGTCTCCGTGGTGGTGAATGGCATCGAACAGACCCTGATGGGCGGCTCGTCGCTGCCGGTCGTCGGCAATCCGGGCGCCGCCGTGCGCGTAGACCTGAACCTGGGAACAGACGTGGACGGCGATGGGTTATCCGACCAGTGGGAAACCGCGCTGATCATCAATAACTCCGGCGGCCTTTACACCAACATCTATCAGGTCCTGCCCGGGGACGATTTCGACGGCGATCAGGTGTCCAACCAGGGCGAGTTCGGGGCTGGGACCGCACCGGAATGGGCCGACGATGTGTTCGAGGCGAACCAATGGATGATGAACGCCGACGGCCTGCTCACCCTGTGTTTCTGGACAAAACAGGGCCTGACCTATGAAATCTTTGCCGCGCCGCAGGCTCTTTCCGGACAGGGCTTCACCTGGACGCACGTCCCCTTCCGCACCAGCCCCAGCAGCACCGAAAGAATGAACAGCACCGCCGCGCAATCCAGCCGAACCTTCTTCTACGTGACCCCAACCAACACTTACAAAATGTACCGGCTGGAGATCCATAGATGAACGAGCGGTCCTTGCTCGGACTGATGACGGCAGCACTGGCCTTGGCTATGACCTTGCCGACGGCGGCCGACACCTGGACCAACGCAGCCGGGCATGCGCTGGAGGCCACCCCGGTTGCATTGGACGGCACTACCATCACCCTCCGCATACCCTCGGGCCGGGAACTGCGGATGCCGCTTCACAGCTTCCTACCGGAAGAACAACGGCGGCTTAAGGAGTCCCTGGGCATTCCGGATGTTCCCGGCCCCTTAACCTCCGCATTCCGTCTGGCGAAATCCCAACTCGAAACCGCACAAGCCCTTTACGCAGACGGCCGAATCGACGAACGCGAACACACCGCCCGCCGAAACAACGTCATTCAGACCTTCCTGAAAACGTGCGACGCCGAATCCTATCCGCGCGACGGCGCGGAGGTTCAGAAGCTGTTGAAATTTTTGGGAATCCCGTGACGGTCACAGCATAAGGTATTTCGCCCTTTCAAAGTTCTTCCTTAGCCCCGTTTGCGTCCCGATTTTATCGGGGCGCATCATCGCGTGACCGCGTTGGGCGCGGAACGCGACCTCACGCGGCGGCCCCGGAGGGGCGCATTTCTCACCGGGCGGTGAGAAATGCGGGTTAGCATGCCAGTCAAATCGCTTCACCCTTTCCGTTCATTTTGAAGAGGCCCTAATCACCAAGCTCTTGATCCACCACAGATTCATCTCGCAAGCCATCGCTAAATTCTAATTCGATTCTGCTGAAAAAGTCCAAAGAACGCCGACTCACGCCAGCCGCGTTGTCGCCTCTACGACTCACGCGGCAGAGTCGGCCTACAAGAAAAGACAAACGTTTTGGCGGCTTTTTCAGCAGAATCCTAATTCAAGGGTTGTCCCTGAGCAGCCCAGGCCGGTCCCCCAGATCAAATGGCCCCAAGCTTGGCAGATCGTTAATCTCCGCCAGCTTTCCCGCAGGCAATTCCTCCGCCCCCCTGCTGGATCGTATTCAAGCCGGCGGAAACTTCCACCCCCCTGGCAACCGCAGGGTTCCCCGCCGGCGCCTTGCGCCCCTTGTCGTAATACCAACGCAAAGACTGCTGCCGAATTTCATAGCGCTCCGACGACAAGTACGACTTATTCCAAGCCAGATGCTCCTTAAACGCCTCGACCGTCGTCTTCCTCCGCGCCGCCCATAACCAATAACGAAACTTCACAACCGCTTCGCGATATTCCGCCTGAAGCGTAACCGGCGCCGTGTCCTTTAAGACCTTCTCCCATCCCTCAAATTCCACGA
>MHBK01000032.1 GCA_001804865.1 Lentisphaerae bacterium GWF2_57_35 | reverse complement strand
AGACAGTTCCTTGCGGTACCCATCGAGCATGCGCCGGCGCTGTTTCCGGCGCTGTTCCCCCGGAATACGCAACGATCCGCCACGCCTTCGAAACCAAAGCGGACGACTCCGCCAACAACGGCTGCTCGGTTGCCCGAGAGAATGCAGTCCGAGATGACGACCGGCCCGTCCGCCGTAGTCTCCGTCCGCGGGACGAAGGCGGAAGAAGCCGGGCCACCTTTTTGGTTCATAATTACAATTGCTGGTGATTCAAAATCCCTTTGGACATAATCCCTTAGAATTGATACCGTTATCATATCTTAAGGCAACCAAGGGGGCGGCTATGGTATATACCTGTATAATATTGCATTGCTATACCTTACGACACAGATTCTTCACTGCCCTCCTCCTAGGAGTCCTATCCTTCCTGCAACCGTCCGGAGAAGTCTGGGCGCAGACGTCGTGGTATGTTGATGGGAACAATACCAATGACGCAGCCGCCGATGGGACGATCGAGCATCCTTTCATTAAAATTCGTCACGCCCTCACCAATGCTTGCGATGGCGACGCAATCTGGATCACGAACGGTCTGTATGCACGGGAAGAGTGGGAATGGGATTTTCGCCTAACCAATGCGGTGACGTTGCGAAGTTGGAATGGGCCAACTCATACCATCATTATTGGAACGGTCTACATCACCGGGGGCGGCACGGTTGAGGACGTCACGATTCGCAATGGCGGCAGTAACGATCGCGGAGGCGGCGTTTTCTTCAACGCCAACGGCGGTCTGGTCAATCGATGCGTCATCAAAAACAACTGCGCACATTTAGGCGCGGGCATCTACTTCGAAGGAGCCGGCACGGCGCGATGCTGTGCCGTCATTGGAAATACGGGCTCGTACTACGGCGGGAACGGCGGCGGCATGTATTTCGATCATGGCGGACGGGCCGAAAGTTGCACCATTGCAGGGAACCATA
Organism: Lentisphaerae bacterium GWF2_57_35; assembly: GCA_001804865.1. Lineage (GTDB taxonomy): Bacteria > Verrucomicrobiota > Kiritimatiellia > CAIQIC01 > GWF2-57-35 > GWF2-57-35. The sequence goes on along the minus strand of MHBK01000032.1, from coordinate 110,109 downwards.
CCTCTCCGTATCCAGGCATCGATTCCATCGGACATGGGGGCGGCATCTATTGCGACCAGGGGGGAGAGATCGTCAATTCCATCGTGTGGGGCAATAGTTCAGCCTTTGAAAGCAATTGGTACGGCGCCGGCGAGGGAATGGTCTGGTCCTATTCATGCACCGCGCCCGCGATCCCGGGCATTAACTCGATCGATTCCAACCCCGAATTTATTCATGACGGCTCGATGAATTATCGGCTCCAAGCCCTATCGCCCTGCCGGGATGCGGCCTTCCATCAGGATTGGATGGACTCGGGCTTGGACTTGCTGGGAACCGCCCGGAAGATTGGGATGAAGGTGGATCTGGGCGCCTATGAATATGGGCCGTTGGAGGCATGGTACAGCGCGCCGACCAATGCCCTGCAATCAAACGTCGTCACGTTCGCGGCGTCAACCTGCGGCTTGAATTTAAACGGGTTGTATTACAGGTGGGACATCGACGGCGACGGAACCAACGATGTCGAAGGATTCAATCGGCAGGAGTTGACCTATGCGTTTGAAAAAGTGGGCATGTATCGGGCCATCCTCACCGTCTCCAACGCCTGCGGCGAAGTCAGCCAATGGCAGGACCCTGTCGGTATTCGCATTGGCCCGCCTGCCCTATTTGTGGCCACTAACGGATTGCACCTGTATCCCTTCGCCAACTGGACTGCCGCGGCCACGAATATCCAGGCCGCGGTCATGGCCGCGACGGACGGGAGCCGCGTCTTTATTGCGTCCGGAGAATACGCGCTTTCCAGCGAGATCCTCGTAACCAACGCGATGACCATTTCCAGCGAATGCGACAACGGCGGCGTGGTTTGCCGCGGTCATCGTGTCCGGTTAGCTGTATCCAATGCCATACTGGACGGACTGACCATTACCGGCGGCAACACGGCGGAGGGCGGCGGCGTAAAGGCTGTTCCAGGCGCGGAAATCAGGAACTGCCTGTTGATCGCCAACCGTGCCGACTATGGCGGCGGAGGACATGGCGGCCGGTATGTGAACTGCACCATTATTTCCAATATCGCCAACGCGTATGGATCAGGACTCTATGCCGCAGAAGCCGTGAACTGCATTTTCTCCGACAATACGCCTCGGCTGGAAGAATGCAGCGAGTCGTTGCTCCGCTTTTGTTGCACCTCGTTGCCTCAAGAGGGAGAAGGCAACGTATCCGCCGATCCGCAATTCCGGTGGGAGACCGCCAGGGACGTTCGTCTGTTGCCCAGTTCGCCCTGTGTGAACGCCGGAACAAACGTCCCCGGATCGACGGACCGTCGCGATTTATTGGGTGAGGAACGTGTGGAAGGATCCCAGGTGGACATGGGCGCCTGCGAGCTGGGGATCGAAACTCAATTCATGGGTTGTTTTTCGCCCAGCACGGAGGAAGCGTTCACCTCCGAATGGGTCGTGCTGCGAGGCGCCTTGGCGGGCGCGGCCATTTCGAACACCTGGTTTGCATGGGACCTCGATGGCGACACGAACATGGATCAAAGCGGATGGGGATTATGCACTGTCAGCAATCGTTACACCCCCGGCTCCTATCGATTGTCGCTCTGGACCAGCAACAGCGATGGACGCGCCGCCTCGTGGATATTCCCTCGGAACCTACGCGTCGCTCCGTCCAACCTGTATGTCTCTTCATGTGGGGCTGCCGTCTATCCCTACGATACATGGGAGAAAGCGGCCGTTACCCCCCAACCCGCCATCTCTGCAGGGATCAGAGGCAGTCACGTATGGGTGCGATCGTCCCACTATTATTTGCAGGCGACGCTGGCCATCACGACCGGGGTGAAGATCATCAGCGTTCGCGGCGAGACCCAGGCGATTCTCGATGCGGCACAAGCCAACGATCGTTGCGTCCGGATCAATCATCCCGAGGCCGTGCTGGACGGCTTCACCATTACCGGCGGCCGGCAAACCTCTTCGTGGCAAGGCAGACCCTTTCCCATTCAGCCCGGAATAGGAGCCGGCGTGATGATCGACTCCGAAGGCGGGACCATCAGAAACTGCCTGATCGCTGGAAATCGCTGCGGCGGTTGGGACGGCTCCTGCCTGGGCGCCGGCGTTTACTGCGCCAGCGTCGGGTACATCCAAAATTGCACCATTGCCGGCAACGAATCGGGATACTGTGCCGGCCTGTTTTGCTACAGCTCCGCCTTGGTAGAGAACTCGATTATCGATCCACAAGTTACGGCCCACCCCTTTGCGCGATTTAGAAATGCCTGCTTCCCTCAAAGCAATGCCTCTAACCATTGCCTCGCGGTCGATCCACAGTTCGTGGATGCCGGCAACGGCAACTACAGGCTGCCGGCCTCATCGCCTTGCGTCGATGCCGGAACCAATCTGACGGCTATCCTCCAAACGCTCGACTTGACCAGAAGCTTACGATGCTTCAACCATCGCGTGGACATGGGCGCGTACGAGTATGGATCTCTCGATTGCAGCTTTACCTTCACTCCTCATAGCGCCCCCCCACCCTTCATGTGCGCCTTTTCAGCTGCCGTTTTCGGCGTATCACAAGAGGGCGTGCTGTTGGAATGGGATCTGGATGGAGATGGCCAAGTCGATGCCGCGGGCGCCCAGGCAACCTTCCATTACAACGATTCGGGTCTGTTTGCGGTACGGCTTCAGGTTAGCAATGCCGCGGGTGAAACCAATGAATGCAGGGGGACCGTCATCGCCAGCTATCCAACCGTTTATGTCAGCCTATCCGGCATGAATATCTCTCCCTACACGAATTGGCAAACTGCGGCGACCTCGCTGACCGCAGCCGTCGCGGTATCGGGAAATGGAACCACGGTGCTGATGGCCGATGGCGCCTATTCAACCTCTGCCGAGGGGGTTGTCATCCGCCATGGCATGCAGGTGAGAAGCGTCAACGGCTCAACCAACGTTATTTTAATTGGAGGCGGCCTTGTCATCGATCACCCGGATGCCGTCGTAGAGGGATTGCAGGTGCGAGGCGAAGGCAGGAACTGGGAATACAGTTTTTTGGGCGGCGTTTATTGCCGCGGAGGCCTGCTGCGCAATGTCTCCGTAAGCGAGGCTTGGTGCAGCGGATATGGCGAAGCCCATATAGCGCCGATCTATTGCGTTGAAGGCGGGAGGGCTGAAGGGTGCAGCGTCTTTGACAATTCCTCCTACGCTGGATCTGTCGGCATTGTCTGCGACAAGGGAGGCTCCGCCCAAAATTGCCGTATTTTTAACAACAGAAGCTATTGGGGAAAAGGCATCGGATTATATTGCGGAGAAAACAGCATTGCATCCGATTGCATAATCAGCAGCAACGAAACACCCAACTACAGCAGCAATGAAATTGTACGCTGCGAAAACGGAGGGAGACTGGATAACTGCCTGATCGCCGGAAACTCGGCTCCCATGGCTCTCAGCGTCAGCAATGGCGTCGTCCGGCATTGCACGGTGGTCGACAACCGCACTTCGGTCTTCGGTTTGTGTTGCGAAGGAAATGCCGTCATTCTTAATACGATCGTTTATCACAACACCTCGATCGAATCGTCGCAATACCTGCTTCTGAGAACCAACAACCTGCTTCGCTACTGCTGCACCGTCCCGACCCCTTCCATCAGCGAGGCCTGCATTGTAAACAATCCGCTGTTCGTGAGTCGCGAACAGGGCGATTACCATTTGCAGGCCGACTCGCCCTGCATCGACTCCGGAACCGACGTTCCGGTCGATCACGATCTGGATCGACTGCCCAGGCCCATGGACGGCAACAACAATGGCATTCGGGCCTGCGACATGGGCGTCTACGAATTTGCAAACTCGGAGACGGACCTGGATCAGGACGGACTCAGCGATGGATTCGAGGCGTATCAGATGGGGTCCAACCCCTCCCGTTCGGACACCGACGGCGACGACATGACCGACAGCGACGAATGGAAAGCAGGAACCGACCCCCGATCCGTCTCCTCCGTTTTCCAAGTACATTCAGCATTACCCACCGCCCACGGCGTCCTGCTGCAATGGGACACGGCTTTTGGCAAAGGCTACCGCCTGCAACGATCCGCCGATCTTGGCGCCGGCGCCTGGACCGATGTCTGGCCCTACGTGATGTATGAATTGAACGAATTCCCCTGGGGAAGAGAATCCTTTCTGGACACGACGCCCATAACCAACGGAATCAGCGTCTATCGCGTGTTGCTGCCCTGATCCGTTTGCTGCGAAAAATATCGCCAAATGGACCGGTTAGGGGGCCATTACAGGCCGCTTTCAAAAACGCTCAGACAGCGGAATTCGGAAGGACGATCGTTAGTATAGGAAAACACCGGACGGCCGTTGGTGGCCAGGATATCCGGCGATAGATAGGTCCATTTTTCCAGAAGATTCGAAGATTGTCCGAGGCTGTAAAAACGCCCGGGGTCTCCGTCCACCTCGATAGTGAAATTCGTATAGGCGGCATTCTGAAAGCGCACGATCTGCAAAGGCGGCGGCTCCAGAATGGCGTAAGCGCCGGCCAGGGAGTAAGGGCTCGAATCGTATGAGCCAAGAGTTTCGCCCGTGAACGCGTCGAATTCGTGCAGCTTGGAATCGGCCAGATCTCCGACCAGGAGATTGCCATTGTTCATGACGCCCAAAATCGAAGGACGTTGCAGCGAGCTGACTCCTTGAATGGTTCCTTCATAGGCGTCGTTAACCCCATCGAAGTACAGCAAGTTGGTGCGAGGACCATCGAGGATATACAGCCGCCCGTCCGGCGCCGTCGCCATGTCGCTGATCTGCAAACCGGGCAATCCGCTTACGGAGGCCAGTTCGCCAAGATACGCGCCGTCTTGAGCGCCATATTTAAAGACCTGATGGGCCGTGCCGACGAACAATGTTTTCTCGTCGTAACTGGCACAGAGGCGGTTGGCGCCGTTGCTGACGGTCTCCACCAACGTGCTCTTGTAGCTGGGGCTGGGACCGCCGGTAAAACAGAAAATGCTATAGCCGTCCAGCACCGCCATTTGTCCGTCGCGAAAGCAAACGATGCGGTTGGGGGCATCCATCGGCGAGGAGCAGGAACCGACCTGAGTCCAGGTCCGCGGATCATAAACGCGAATCGCCGGACCATCGACGTCTGTCCCGTACAAGTAACCTTGAGCGCCAAAAGCGATGTCCGTCAGATAAACGCCGGACGGCATTCCCGTCGCGATCACGCTGGTTCGCTCCAACTGCCGGGCGGCGGGATCGAAGAGCAGCATGCTGCATTCGTCGATCGTCGTCTTCAAAACATACACTCCCCCTCGCCCTCGCATGGCCAGGCCGATATCGTCCAGATAGTTGGTCGAGGCGGTCGGATCGGCGATGCGAATTTTAACGCCTGTGGGAATTCCGGTTTGGCAGACGGGCCAGTTGCTGAAGACGGACACTCCGTCGACTTTCATGTCGTAAAGGGACCGGCGCGTATCGACCTGAAGGGTCACATCGTACTCATACGAGCTGCCGGCCCTGGCCAGTTGAACGGCATGAAGCGTTGCATTGCTGTAGGCGAAAAGATTTGTGCCTGCGTAGTGGACGGCCACAACCGGCTGTTCGCCCTGCTCCAAAACGAACGACACCGTCGAATTGGTGGTCAGGCGCTTCAAGCCGCATTGAAACAGATATTCCCCATCCTCGAACGCCCGGTTGGGCATCAAATTCAGGACGAAGTTGGTCGCGGCCACACAAAGAGCTTTGTCGTAGGGCAGGCTCGTAGGATTGGTAACGAAAGCGTATCCATCGACCTGCACCTCGGTCGCCCAATCATGAACCGGATACCCCAGCAATTCTCCAGCAGCGAACGGCCCATTGGCGTTCAAGTCGAAGCTGGCCCACAAGGAAGGTATCCAAGGCTGCGTATAAGACGCTTGAACATTATCCACCCAGACGGTCCCCCTATAACTGGAATGCGTCATCAGGATGATCCTGGCATACGCATACTGGGTCCGAAACGGCGAATCGGAGCGAGCCACTTTTTGTCCGTCCATCCATAACGACAGCTCGCCCGTGAACAAATCGTGCTCATAGCGGTACCGATGAATGACATTTTCCTGATAAGGCACGCTGGAAATGACGTTTTCCACCGAAAGGATGCCGTTCGTGCGAAAGTATAGGCTGGCAGCCGGCGGGAACATATAATTGGTCACGGTTTCGAAATAGATGAAAAACGCAACAAAGGACGGAGAGCTGGTCGGATACGAGACGATGTTCATATCCCATTGAACCGTCAACGAGCCGGTGCGGGGCTGATGGGTATAGTTCCAGGTCTGCCCGACAAAGTCTCCAGGCGCCGCCAACCGCATGCACACATTGGAAAACCCACCGCCCGAACTGACCACGGTAAAATTGGTCCCGGATGTGGTGGACGAAAAAGAGCCCACACGGGCCATGGGAACGCCGGGCACAGACGGGCAATTCTCGAAATCGGCTTTGAAAAGATCGGTAACAGCGAACGAGGAACAAGCAAAAACGATCAACCCACATTGCAAAAGAGCGATCGACAGGGTTCGCTTCATATCCGTCTCCTCCTTAACCATCAATCCCAGCATCGGCAAACTACTTATAGAAGCTACCAGGCCCATGCACCAGCGTTAAACCATGAAAAACCGCCGGGGCCAATTGATCGCAGCAATTGTAATTATGACTCAAGACGCATCGAACGGCTCATCAGAGTCGATTTCGGTAGGATGCCGTTCTGATTCCTACTCATAATCTTCATTTTCTTATTCAGAAAGAGATTAAGATTACGATTAAGATTATGATTATGAGGAAAATAGGAGAAGATTTGCATTGACGAGAGGCTCTTCATGGGTGGGCGGGCCTACTTGCCCGCCATCGCAGCCAGGAATGGCTGCGGTCCTTTAACAAACTCCCAATGAATCAAAGCCTGAGTCATAATTCCTTATCCGTGGGACGCTTTGCCATCCGTGGGGCTCCTTCTTCTCCTGAAAGAGTTGCCCCACGGATGGCAAAGCGTCCCACGGATAAAAGAATATTTGGCGTGATCCTTTCATTGACATGGCTACGCTGTTCCTTGAATAGGAGTGGTTACAGATCATCCTCAAATGAAATCTGTGTATAAAAGACAGGCTTACGGACGCGGCTACGTAGCCGCGTCCGTAAGGACGTGGATTCCTATTCATATGCGCGGGGGCGTGTCAAGATGCACCCAATTGACCGTCGCGCCATGAACGGCGTCGTTAAGCTTCAGGCAATCGATAAATATCGTTTGAAGACGATTTTTTTCTTTTCTGTTCGCTCGATTTGATCACAATTCACGCCTCATGTATTGTTCTGAGGAGTAAATATGGTTGCTGAATTGAAGGAAACTGAATCGCTCGAATCGTTGTCCCTTTTAACCGAAGAACTCAAGATTGCGCCGCGCCAAATCATGGCCGTGGCGCATCTGTTGACCGAAGGGAACACCATTCCGTTCATTGCGCGTTACCGCAAGGAAGTTACCGGAAATCTGGACGAAGTTCAGATCGGTAAAATCCAAGAACGCCTGACCTATTACCGGGAGTTGGAAGACCGCCGGTCGACCATCCTGAAGTCCATTGAGGAACAAGGTAAACTCACCGACGAACTGAAGTCCAAAATCTTGGGCTGCACGACCAAGACCGTTCTCGAAGACTTATACCTCCCCTACAAGCCCAAACGCCGCACCCGGGCCATGATCGCCCGCGAGCGGGGCTTGGAGCCATTGGCCAATTTGATCCTGCAACAGGAACTCGCCGGCAACGTCGAAGAAGCGGCCACGCCGTTTATCAACGAGGAGAACAAGGTTCCCACCGCCGTCGAAGCACTCGCCGGGGCGCGGGACATCATCGCGGAAATCGTTTCCGAAAATGCCGACATCCGCGCCATGGTCCGCCAGAACTTCGCCACGGAAGGCGTGGTGGTCTCCGAGGCCGTCAAAGAAAAGACAACCGAACCGACCAAGTTCGAGCAATATTACGAGTTCAGCGAAAAGGTCGCCAACATCCCCTCTCATCGCTACCTGGCCATCCGCCGCGGCGAAAACGAAGGCGTGTTGCGCCAACGCCTCGACGTCAACTCGGAGCCTCTGATTAAACGCATGCGCGAATTGATGAAGGTGCAGGAACGTTCCCCGTTCGCCGGACAGCTTTCCGAAGCCATTGAAGAAGGTTACAAGCGCTTGATTGCCCCCAGCGTCGAACTGGATGTAGCCGTCGAGATGAAGATGAAGGCCGACCGGGCTGCCGTTGAAATTTTTGCCCAGAATCTCCGGAATCTTTTGCTGGCCTCCCCTCTCGGCGCCAAGCCGGTGATCGGCATCGACCCCGGTTTGCGCACCGGCTGCAAATGCGTAGCCGTCGATGCGACCGGCAAGTTCCTGGATTACATGGTGATTTTCCCCAGCCAGGGCGAACACAAGGAAACCGAAGCTCGCATCGATCTGGTAAAATTTATCGCCAAGCACAAACCGTACGCCGTTGCCATCGGCAATGGTACGGGCGGGCGCGAGACCGAGGCGTTCGTCCGCGAAACGCTGACCAAGGCGGGCGTAAAGAACATGGTCGTCATTTCCGTCAGCGAAGCCGGCGCCAGCGTCTATAGCGCTTCGGAAGTCGCACGCGAGGAATTTCCCGATTTGGACCTGACCGTGCGCGGCGCGATCTCGATAGGACGCCGCCTCCAGGACCCCTTGGCCGAGTTGGTCAAGACCGATCCCAAATCGATCGGCGTCGGCCAATATCAGCACGACGTTTATCAGCCGCTGCTTCAAGACAAACTCGAAGAAGTGGTCGTCAGTTGCGTGAATCATGTCGGCGTGGAGTTGAATACCGCCAGCGCATTCTTGTTGGCCCGCGTGGCCGGCATCAATTCGGGGCTTGCGAAGAAAATCACAGGCCACCGCGACAAAAACGGAATCTTCAAAAGCCGCAAGGAGCTGGAAAAAGTCAGCGGCTTGGGCCCCCGGGCCTTTGAGCAGGCCGCCGGCTTTTTGCGCATCCGCAACGGCGCCCATCCGCTCGATGCCTCGGCGGTCCATCCCGAGCGTTACGAACTCGTCGAGCGCATGGCGAAGGATCTGAACGTGAAAGTCGAGGAGCTGGTCGGCAACGTCGCCTTGGCCGACAAGATCGACATCCGCAAATATATCAACGCCGACGTCGGCGAACCGACCCTGAAAGACATCGTTGCCGAGTTGAAAAAACCCGGACGCGATCCGCGCGCCACCTTCGAGCCGCCCAAGTTCCGTGAAGATGTACGCGAGTTGTCGGACCTCAAGATCGGCATGGAGCTGGAAGGCATCGTGACCAACGTCACGGCCTTCGGCGCGTTTGTCGATATCGGCGTCCATCAGGACGGCCTGGTGCACATTTCGGAGCTGTCGGACAATTTCGTCAGCGATCCCTCCGAAGTCGTGCAAGCCGGCGTACGCATCAAGGTGCGCGTGCTGGATGTCGATATGGCCCGCAAACGCGTGGCCCTTTCGGCCCGTTCCGGCAAGGCCGGAGCGCCCAAGACCGGGATGAGCGGCAGCGCCGCCCCCCGGGATCGACGCGACAACAACGGCGGCAAGCCCCGGCCTCCGCGGCAGGGCTTTAGCGCCAACCCATTTGCCGGACTGTAATCATGACCGTCTCCAAACAGCCTGTTTACGACGAGAGCAAAATCAAAACGCTCTCGTCGCTGGAGCACATCCGCAAACGTACCGGCATGTATATCGGGCGCGTCGGCGACGGCTCCAACTACGATGACGGCATCTATGTCCTATTGAAGGAAGTCATCGACAACGCGATCGACGAATTCATCATGGGGCATGGCAAGCGGGTCATGGTAAACATCGAAGGCCCCAAGGTCACGGTCCGCGACTACGGCCGCGGCATTCCGCTCGGCAAGGTCGTCGAGTGCGTTTCGCGCATCAACACGGGCGCGAAATACAACGACGAGGTCTTCCAATTCAGCGTCGGCTTGAACGGCGTGGGCACCAAAGCCGTCAACGCCCTCTCGAAGCAGTTCACCGTGAAAAGCTATCGCGAAGGCAAATATGCCGGAGCGATATTCGAGCGCGGAGAACTTATCAAAGAACTGCAGGGGAAAGCCTCGGAGGAAAAGGACGGCACCTGGATCGAATTCGAACCGGACACCGAAATTTTCGGCCCGGTCGATTTCCGGCAGGAACACGTCACGCAACGGGTACACCTTTACACGTGCCTGAACGCCGGCTTGAAAATCGTCTATAACGGCGAGGAATACATGTCCGAAGGCGGATTGCTCGATCTCGTGCGCGAGGATGTGGACAACGAAGCCTTGTACGAACCGCTTCATCATCAATCCAAGACGCTCGAAATCGCCTTCACGCACACCCAGCGCTTCAACGAGACCTTCTTCTCCTTCGTCAACGGCCAGTTCACCAGCGACGGCGGCACGCATCTGAGCGCTTTCCGGGAAGGCTTGCTCAAGGCCTTCAACGAATTCGCCAAGCAGAAATACGAAGGCGACGACGTTCGGGAAAGTTTGGTCGGGGCCATTGCCATACGCCTGAAAGAGCCGGTCTTCGAATCGCAGACCAAGAACAAACTGGGCAACACGGAACTGCGCGGCGATCTCGTGGCGCAGGTCAAGGAAGTCGTCGCCGACCTCCTGCACCGGAATCCCCAGGCGGCCGAAAAAGCGCTGCTCAAAATCGAAGAAACCGTCAAGCTCCGCCGCGAGCTTCAATCCGTCAAGAAACTGGCCCGCGAACGTTCCCGCGCGACGACGATCCGGGTGCCGCAGTTAAAGGACTGCAAAAAGCATTACGACCGCAAGCGCCAAAAAGGCGAAGAGTCGATGATCTTCATCACCGAGGGACTCTCCGCCGCCGGCTCCATCGTCAGTTGCCGGAACGTAAACACCCAGGCCATTTTCACGCTTCGCGGCAAGCCGTTGAATGTCTGCGATCTCCATCGCGACGCGATTTACAAAAACGAAGAACTCTACAACTTGATGCGCAGCCTTAACATCGAAGAGTCCATCGAACGTCTGCGTTACAACAAGGTCATCCTGGCCACCGACGCGGATGTCGACGGCCTGCACATTCGCAATTTGCTGCTGACCTTCTTTCTTCGCTTTTTTGAGCCCCTGGTGAACGAAAACCATGTGCACATCCTGGAAACCCCGCTCTTCCGCGTGCGGAACACCAAAAAGACGACCTATTGCTATTCCGAAGCCGAGCGCGACAGCGCCATGAAGGAACTTGCACGAGGGTGCGAAGTCACCCGGTTCAAAGGCTTGGGCGAAATTTCGCCTCACGAATTCAAGAATTTCATTAACGACGACATGCGGTTGACCCCGGTGTGCGTGGAAAATCAGCATCACATCCCCTTGCTGCTCGATTTCTATATGGGCAAAAATACCCAGGAACGGCGCTCCTACATCATGAATAGCCTCGTCGTGGAGGCCACGTCATGACCAACGACCGTCAGGAATTTCTTTTCGGCGATGAGGATTTAAAGAGTCCTAATACAAAAGCCAAACCCCACACCCCGACACCGGCGACTGAAGTGAAGTTGCCCGAGCCAACGATTCAAGTGGAGGCTCCTGTGGCGCCGCATCACACCGTTCCAATATCCGCCATTTCCGTCAGAGGCCCGCTGAAGAGCCTGATCGACGATAATTTCTTGCAGTACGCATCCTATGTGATTCGCGACCGGGCCATCCCCGACCTGGATGATGGGTTGAAGCCGGTCCAACGGCGCATTCTGTTTTCGCTCCATGAAAACGACGACGGCAAGTTCATCAAAGTGGCCAATATCGTCGGCTATTGCATGCAATTCCATCCCCACGGCGACGCCTCCATCGGCGACGCCCTGGTCACGCTAACCAATAAGCTGTACATGATCGAAGGCCAGGGGAACTTCGGCAATATCCTCACCGGCGACCCCGCGGCGGCCTCCCGTTATATCGAATGCCGTCTGACCGATCTCGCCCGGAAGGAAATCTTCAACGACGAGCTGACGAAATTCGTGCCGACCTACGACGGACGCAAAAAAGAACCCGTCACCCTCCCGGCCAAATTGCCGATCCTGCTCATGCTCGGCGCCGAGGGCATTGCCGTGGGCATTTCGACCCGCGTGCTGCCGCACAATTTCTGCGAGTTGATCGAAGCCCAGATTGCCATCCTGAATAAAAAATCCTTCAAGCTCTTCCCGGACTTTCCGCAGGGCGGCCTGATGGACGTCACCGAATACGATCGCGGCAACGGACGCATCCGCGTGCGCGCCGTGATTAATAAAAAAGACCCTCAGACGCTGGTCATCCATGAAATTCCCTTCGGAACCACCACGGAATCGCTGATCGCGTCCATTGAGGACGCCGCCCGCAAGAAAAAGATCAAGATCCGCGCCATCAACGATTTTACCGCCGGCAAAGTGGAAATTGAAGTCCAGCTCCTGCCCGAGGAAAAGGCCGACAACACGATCGCCGCCCTCTACGCCTTCACGCAGTGCGAAGTGCCCATTTCAAGCCATGTGATCGTCATCCATAACAATCGTCCGGTCGAGATGAACGCCGAGGACATCCTCCGGCACAACACCGAGCGATTGGTCCAGATTCTCAAGCAGGAACTTTTGCTGAAGCAGAAGCAACTGCTCGAAGAACTGCACCGGAAGACGCTGGTGCAGATTTTCGTCGAACACCGCATTTACAAACAAATCGAGGAATGCAAAACCTATCCCGAGGTACAGCAGGCCGTTCTGCAGGGCGTGAACAAATACCGCAACTTGCTCCGCCGCGATGTAACCAACGACGACGTGGAAATGCTGCTCACCGTCCAGATCAAGCGCATCTCCCTGTTCGACATCAATAAAAACCGCAAAGATATGGATCAAATCGTCGTCGAGTTGGAACAGATTGAAAAACATCTGGGCGGCCTGATCCCCTACGCGATTCGCTATCTGAAAAATCTGCTGAAGACCTATGGCGAGCAATATCCCCGCCGGACCCAGATGACCACCTTCGAGGCCATCGAAGTCCGAGAGCTGACCGCGCGCGAATTGACCATCAGCTACGACCGCGAGAAAGGCTACCTCGGATACAACGTCGAGGGCGAAGCCCTGTTCCAGTGCTCTTCCTACGACAAGTTGATTCTCGTTTGGGGCAATGGGCGCTACAAAGTCATCCCGCCGCCCGAAAAATTGTTTGTCGACACCAACGTCATGTATTGCGCCGTATCCGACCGCGACAAAGTCATGACGGTGGTTTATGCCGAAGAACAAATCACCTACATGAAGAAATTCAACTTCGGCGGGACCATTCTCAACAAGGAATACTTCTGCACGGCCGAAAATGCGGAAGTTCTGCTCTTCTCCGACCAACAACCGGAGGACATTTTCGTTCGCTACGCCCCACGCAAGGGACAGCAAATTCACCAGCAGATTTTCCACACCGCCAAGCTGGCCGTCCGCGGCGCCAAGACCAAGGGCCTCCAGATGACCACCAAAAAAATCCAAACCATTTCGACCACTAAACCCCGCCACTGGGACGACAAATCCACGGCCCCCCGCGGAGCGTATATGGATTTCGTATAATCGATTGCTGCATCGTATGGAAAGGTCCGAGTCCTCGCGGACCTTCCTTCAAAAACAGCTTCACCCGGACGAATACGGATTCGGCACACCTTCGAGCCATCCAAGGTACAAGATTCCTGGAGAATTCCGCTATGTCGGAACCTTGTTCTTTCGGTCGCGACGGAGCGCGACCCTCCAAAATACAATTCTTCGTAAAGCTGCAACTCTTTGCGGCGATCATTTCTGCAAGGCCTTCGAATGAAAGCATTCTGGAGAAACAACAGGTGGCCCGGCTTCTCCCTGCCCGCAACGCTTCGCGTAGCGATGCGCAGGCGGGCGAAGACGGGCTCTTCGGGTCCTGAAGCCGCGTTACGCCCGCCGGCATGGCTACGCCATGTTGCGGGCAGGGAGAACGCGGCCCACCTACAAAATCCAGATCTTCACTTGTCTTGTCTATGCTTACAGATGAAGTCCCTGGCATCGATTTGTGTATAAAAGACAGGCCTTACGGCTGCGGCGTCAGACCTCTCAACCGCAGCCAACGTTTACGCGTCCACGCCGGATCGAAGAGCGCGACCGCCCCGAGCCAAGCCAAGCAAAAAGGTATCCCGGAAAAAAGGCTCGTGATACTGGCTTCAGCCGGTCGAAAGGAAGGGCTCAGCGCCGCCCGTAAAATGGTGCAGGCCAACCCGGCAAGTCCGGCCAGGAGAAAAGCCCTCAGGTAAGATGATCGCCGATAAATGTAAATCACATACAAGCTCAAGGAATAGGCCCATGCGATGCCGAAGATGGACAATGGAGACTCGAGAACAAGATATGGGGGAGGTCCAAATTCATAATGCTTATTATCTATATCGACATCCATGACTCGAATTAGAAACGCGGTTATGGCTGCGGAGAAAAGCGCCGTCAGCATAACGATCCCCCATTTTGGACGTTGATCCGCATCAAGCCTGCTTCGACTGAGGAAGCCGAGGAGAATGATGCCCATGGATAAAGAACCGCCGAGGCTGGCGCCGCGAAGCCCCATGATGGACGGATAGAATAACCCGCTGAGAAAGCCCAACCAGCCCGTAAGCAAAATCAAACCCACGTACCGAACTGCACATTTCCTTACGCCTGTTTTGTTCATCGCTTGCTCCCTTGGTTGTTTACCAATGCAAAATAGCCCGGCAAGGGCTCTTTTTCGGTTCCGGCACAAATGGATTCGCTGAGTTCCGGAGCGAGAGGAAAGCCCTGCTCGGCATGCCGCGAGATTAGCGAGTGGTATCGCTGAATAAAACAGCGGCAACGCGGGTTATCGCCCAGGGCCAGATTCATGCGCCGCCAGATATCCGACAAAGGCGCCGCTTCTAAATTGCCAAAGCTCAATGGCGTAAAATCGCAGGGACAGACTTCGCCCGCCGAATCGATGAACAGATGCTGCGTCCCCGCCCCACAGCCAAAGATCTCCGGACTCTCGATTTGATTGAAGGCACAAACCTTCGGCAATCGCCGGCGACGGTTGATCGTCACATGAAAATCCCTTAGCGCATGAGTATGAGCCGGCGTTAGCAATAGATCCTGGCCGGCATCCGTAAGCTTGCCGCAGGGCATGGGTTCAATCAGCCGATACTCATGAACGCCGAGCTGCTGAGCCAGGCGATAGAGGTCGAGGTAGAGCTGCTGCTCAATCGTCGGACGGGTGGCCACGGTCGACATCATGGTATAAAATCCGCTGGCACGGGCCAGTTCCAAAGAGGCAACGGCATGTTGGTAAGCGTCGGGAGCCCCCCGCAGGCGGCCAAACTCGCCGGGGCTAGGGTGATCCAGGCTGACGCATAAAGACCAAAGCCCCGCTTGCTTCAACTCCTGGGCAGAGGCTTGATCCAACAGCGAACCGGAGCTGAACACGACCGTAGCCGCCCCTCCCTGACTCGCTGCCGCGATCAATTCCGGCAAATCTTTTCGCAGCAAGGGCTCCCCGCCTGTAAATCCAATGATGCTGACGCCAAGATTGTGAAGCTGCCGGATCGCGGAAAGCCAGGACTCCTTCGGCAAGTGGCCCTTCTTGCGATGGTGCAAGCTGCAATGCCAGCAATCGTAGGGACAGGAACTCGTAACCGCAAGATACGCCGAGACAGGACTCAAATGCCGTCCTGACAGCAGATTTTCGAACATGCGATTGAACGCGACGCCCGGGAAAGGAGGCATGAACGAATTGACCACCCACTGTCCACGATGCCGCGAAATGACTTCTCCATCGAGCCAATTCCGAATAAATGCAACAGCACTTTGTTTGCTTCCGCCCGTAACCAAACCACGATAGACCGCATCGGGGATGCGTTGAATACCTCGGTTACGCAGCTCCTTTAAGACTCGACGAGGCACATCGGTCACCTGCGGATTAAGCAGGATGCGGAGCAAGGTGAGCCATTGCTTATTCATAATTTCCGCACGATCGCTGCCAGATAGTGGTGGCTGATGAGGTCATTATTCTGTCGCATCAGTTGCTCAAAATACGCGTTCACAGGCCCCGGATGCTGCAACGGCAGCATGTGTTCGAACCCCGCCAGAATGCCGGTTTGAAGAAGCCACGGAAGCATGGACGCCTGGGAATCTATGGGCGGGGTTATCCCATGTCGTCCTTCCTGTTCCCAGACGGTCTTAAAATTCGAACGGACAAGCATCTTCTGAAGCGATGAGCCGCTTCGGGGAAAATTCGGAAGCGCCAATCGGGCCAGGCTCTCCGGATAGCGGGCCATGCACTTGCGAAAAGCCTGGTAAATGGGTTGGAGCGTATCGGCACAATTGACCACAAAAGCAAAAAGACCGTTCTTTTTTAACACGCGCGCGGCTTCGCGAATTACGGCGGCCGGTTGCGAATAGCCTATGGCCCAGGCGGACACGATCAAGGAAACGCTCTGCTCCTCCTGCCCCGCCAGATATTGAAGCATATCCAAATGAACAAACGTTGCAGGGGTTGTGGCGAACTTGGTCTTTGCCATCTGAAGCATGCCCGAAGACAAATCGACGGCGGTGATCGCGCATTGGGGGAACAAGCTGGCCAACTGCCAGGCGGCGTATCCCGTGCCGCAGCCTAAATCCACGATACGGCCTGTCGCTTCAGGCGGTATCTGTGAAAGGAGACGATCGGTCACAGGCCGAAGGAAATGCTGCCAGGCGCCATCGTAGTGCGGCGCCAATCGATCGTAACTGGCCTCGAAATCTTGCCGTCCGATCCACTTGCGAGAGAGAGCCAGCGAGATCACCCGAAGGTTCAAACGTAAACAATCGACATATTTTCGAAGCGTTTCGTTCACAGGAAATACTTCGGTTGCTAAATGGGTCCGCAGCCCGCAAGACAGAGAATGCAGAGCGCGATCAAGAACCACACGGGACCCCAACAATGCATCATGGATTTCATCGATTATCTTCCTCCGTTCCGGATAAGACTACCTCATGAGGAGCATTGGAGGCAAGGCCTTGAACGTCGGAGCAGCGGTTCACATTTTTGCCGCTCGTTGGCGATCATGGACGGCGAGGCCGCCGTCCCTCCCGCTGGAGAAAGCCTGTCAGCGAGGGGAGGGTCCGCGACCTCGCGGACTGCCTCTTCGGACGCGAACGGAGTCGCGTCCCTACCGGTGTTTCCCAGAGCCACCTGCGGCCCTTTCGGTACGGCTTGCAATGGCGAAAATCGGAGTTGGAGGGTTCCGCTCTGTCGGAACCTTCTTCTTTCGGTCGCGACGGAGCGCGACCCTCCAAAATACAATTCTTTGCAGCAATCATTTGTAAGTATAGATAACGGAAGTGAAGGACTGAATTCTGTAGGCGGGCAGGGAGAAGCCGGGCTACCTTTAGCATCTTAAACCGGCAGATCCGGCGCGGTAATGCGCAGGATCTCCGCGGCGGGAGCAGTCGGGGTTAACAGGTAATTTCCCAGCGCGGCGGGGACCAGGCAGGAGGACCCAAAAGCCAGGTCCTCGAACGACGCCTGCCATTCGATGCGGACGGAACCGTGGGACACAAATAACGCATTGAACCGGCGCAATTCCGTTGAAAGCGGCAGCGGTTCCTTCAGCTCGAATCGCTCCAACCGGAAGTAAGCGGTCGAGAGAATCTCCCAATGCGCATTCAAACCGATCGAATCGAGACGGCGCGGCTCCACTTTGGTCGGAAAAGAATCTTCCCAATGAGTGGCAACCAGGGCTTCGCGCAGATGCAGCGGGCGCGGCTTTCCGTCGGCTCCAACGCGGCCCCAGTCATACACCCGATAGGTGGTGTTCGAATTCTGTTGGATCTCCAGCAGCAGGCATCCGGCATCGATCGCATGGACGCGCCCACCGGGAATGAAAACGGCGTCTCCCTGGCGAACTTTCACCGGCGCCAGCAATTCTTCGAGTTTTTGCGCCGCCAGCGCTTCTTCGAATTGACTTTGACCCACGCCCTTTTTCAAGCCGGCATACACCTGGGCGCCGGGTTCGGGATCCAGCATATACCACATTTCCGTTTTCGGCTCGCTCGCGAGCCGGCGGGCTGTTTCGTCGTCCGGATGAACCTGTACGCTGAGCCGTTCGCGCGAATCGATCAATTTGATCAATAAAGGAAATTGCCCGTAACCGCGACCCGGACCCACGATTTGAGGACCATGAGCCTTCAGGATGTCGCGAAGGGTCTGACCCGCCAGGGAACCGTTGGTTACAACGCTCATCCCGTCCGGATGATCGGCTATCTCCCAGGATTCCGCATAGATGCCGGACGGGACATCCCGGTGAAAATACCTCGGTATCCGATCCCCGCCCCAAATGTAATCCTTGTAGACGGGTTCGAAACGAAAAGGATAAACATATTCAGAACTGATTGTATTTGATTTCACCATCGCACTATCTTCCCTTGGGTAAATTCGCGCAAGTGTTAATTTGACCTAACGGGCGCTCTCAGGTAATTTGCATCGTCTTCATCAAATAACAAATATGAAAACGGCAGTATTAGTTGGCGACGGCATGGGCGATTATCCCATCGAGGAGTTGTCGGGGCGAACGCTCTTGCAGGCTGCGTGGATACCTAACATCCGGAAAATTTCCGGAGCGGGCACGACTCGCATGGTTCAAACCGTGCCGGAAGGCACAGCCCCCGGCAGCGATGTGGCCAATTTAAGCCTTCTCGGCTACGATCCGCGGGAGTACTACACGGGACGAGCCCCCATTGAAGCCGCGGGCGCCGGAATTCCCCTGCAACCCGACGACATCGCCTACCGCTGCAATCTGGTCACCGTTTCCAACGGCGCCATGAAAGATTATTCAGCCGGCGAAATCACCAGCGAGGAAGCTCACCAACTCATCCATGATTTGGATCGGAAAGCCGGCAAGGATGGGTTGAAATTCCATGGCGGCGTGAGTTACCGCCATTTGTTGGTCTGGAAGAACGGCCCTGTGGAAGTCAAAACCCAGCCTCCGCACGATATTGCCAACCAGCCGGTGGACTCGTATCTGCCGCAAGGCGACCGACAGGACGAAATTCGCCGGCTCATGGATTTTTCGCGGCATCTTTTTGCGGAGCATCCCGTAAACCGCACCCGTATCCAGCACGGCAAAAACCCGGCCACTCAAATCTGGCTGTGGGGACAAGGCCGCTCGCTGACGCTTAAAGGGTATCAGGAGCTTTATGGCCTTCGCGGCGGCGTCATTTCAGCCGTCGATCTGATCCGCGGTTTGGGCCGCCTGGCCGGACTCAAGGCCGATAAGATTCCGGGCGCCACGGGTTTTGTCGATACCAATTTTGAAGGCAAGGTGCGCGCGGCCATGAATGTCCTGAACGAAAGCGACTTCGTTTTTGTGCATGTCGAAGCGCCGGACGAATGCGGCCACAAAGGCAATCTCAAACTCAAAAAGGAAGCGATCGAGCTCTTCGATGCCAAAGTGGTAGGCCCCATTTGGCAGCACCTGGAGTCGAAAGGCGAACCGTATCGGCTGGTCATCTGCACGGATCATCGAACCCCGGTCGCCACCCGCAGCCACACGTCGGAACCCGTTCCCCTGGCCTATCTGGATGGGCCGGTGGGCCTCGTGAGCCGGGAAGCTCCATTCGACGAAACCGTCAACGGCGGAAAAGCCGAAGTGATGGCATTCGATTTGATTCGAGAGCTGCTAAATCGGCGACAATAAATCGGCAAGCAAGTGGCTTCGCGCAGCTAAATCGACTGCTTGCGTCTGTCCCACCCGGCCCGTTTTAACATCGCTTGTTTTTGGCAAAGGACTTCTTCGCGCAGTTTTTCCTCGTCGATCGTCGTGAGTCGTCCGTCTTCAAAAAGAATCTGCCCGTTGACCATCGTCATGAGGACATCGGCGGAAGCATGGGCGTACACGACATTCGAAGCAGGATCGTCGGACGGCAGGACATGGACGTTGTTCGAATCGACGATAATCAGATTGGCTTTTTTCCCGACCTCCAGCGAGCCCATTTCCTTTTCCCAGCCCAAGGCGCGCGCGCCGCCGAGAGTGGCCATGCGAACGATATCGCGCGCCGGAAGGGCCTCGGGACCCAACAGCGGTTTTTGAACCAGTCCCGCCAACCGCATTTCGTTCCATATATCCAAGCGATTGTTACAGGCCGCTCCATCGGAGCCCAGCGCCACCGTCAAACCGGCCGCCAGAAAATCCGGCACGGGAGCAACCCCGGAACCGAGCTTCAAATTGGCGGTGGGACAATGCAAAATGCGCGTATCCGTTTCTACCAGCAAAGCCAAGTCCCGCTCGTCGACATGAACGCAATGCGCCAGGCATACATCCGGACCGCACAGGCCGACGGAATTCAGAAAATCGACATTGCTCCGTCCGGTCTTGCGGCGCACCTCCTGAACTTCCGGCACTTGCTCCGAGCAGTGCGTATGAAGCAAAAGCCCGCGTTCGCGGGCGTAGGAGACTTCTTCGCGCAAATTACGTCCAGAACAACTCAGGGCAAATCGGGGAGCGACGGCCAGGCGCAGCGCATCGCCGGCGCCCCATTTTTCAAGGATTACATCGCACTCCGCCAAGGCATCCTCGAGATCGACGGTCAGCGGAGGATACCCGGAATCCTCATCCATGAAGCAGTGGGAAACGATGCCCATCAAACCCGTTTCGGCCACCGCATCGAATACGGCGCCGGTATGCCGAACCGTTTCCATGGAAAGAAAGGCCGTAACACCGCTTTTGATTAACTCGGCGCAACCCAGCCGTGCCGATGCGCGGATGGAATCCGGCGTATGCGCCGCCTCCAACGGCCAGACCACGTTGCGCAACCAGGAGAGCAAGGGCCGATCTTCCGCCAGGCCGCGAAATAGGGTCTGGCATAAATGAATGTGACCCTGAATCAAGCCGGGCATGACCAGGAGCCCGTCGGCGTCGATGACCGTTTCCGCCCTCGCATGAAATTGTCCTATCTTGGCGATACGTCCATTGCGAATCAGAATTTTGCCATCGTCGATGAGGGGGCCGTCCACCGATGGCCAAATCCGGGCATGATGAATGAGAATATCGCTGGTCATCGCAACGCAGAAGAAAGACTGGTGGATCGGACCTCCAGACGAAGATCCATGACCTGATGCTTGGCGGCGGCCAAATCCCGTTTCTTTTCAAGGTGCTCAAAGAGGAGTGAGGCCGATTCGCGACCGATGGCAATCATCGGCATGTGCAGCGTGGTCAGCCCTAAAATGGCGGAGGCGGGATCGTCATCGCAACCGGTCACCGCCACTTGGCCCGGCACGGCAATCCCCTCGTCCCTTAAGGCCTGGAGAGCGCCGAGAGCCGCCAAATCGTTTACCGCTACAAAAACATCCGGACGCTTCTGCTTGCGCCGCAGACAGTCCTTGACCGCCTCGCGCCCGCCCTCCGTCGACTGCAAGGTTTCAATGACTTCTCCCTGCAAGCCGGGTCGCGCCGACACAAACGATTCAAATTCCTCGCGCCGCTCCCTGGCGTCGTACATATCCGACGGCCCGGCGATATGGACGAACGAACGGCAGCCTTGCGATTCCAGGTGAACCATCAAGTCGCGAAAACCTTTGCGGTTATTAATGGTCACCGTATCGACTTGCCCCCACCCTTCGGAGTGCTCGGGCGGACGGCTGGCACAAAGCACGACCGGCACATTGTCCGATGAGATGGAATGCTTGAAGATATCGCGCGGCGGTGCAATCAAGATAATCCCATCGGCGCGACCGCTCTCGTTGAATTCGTCCCAGAGGCGCACATAGTCGTCGGCGCCATGCGCGAAGGAGGACATCACATGGCCCTCATGAATCTGGGCGATCTGGTCGATGCCCCTGATGACTTCCGCAAAAAAGCCGCTGTTCATTTCGCTGGCCAGTACGGCAATCAAGCCGGTCCGCCCGCCGGCCAGGCCTCTGGCAAAGAGATTGGGACGAAATTGAAGTTTCTCGATGACCGCTTCGATCCGAGCCCGCGTTTTAGGCGACACATTCGGATGCTTGGTCAAGACTCGGCTGACCGTGCTTTTGGACGACTCTGACAGTCGGGCTATTTCCCGAAGATTAACGCGCTTATGGTCATTTTTCATGCCTACCCCTCAACATCGGCGAACCGCTTAATAACTAACAATATTCGTATAAAGGGACCAGTCCCATTTTTACATTTTTATTCAATCGGTTCGACCTGCGTTACCTGGATGCAGGCTCATGCCATGAAACCGGCATTTTTCAAGGTATCCCATCCGATGTGGGAAGAAGGGAGCCCTTTCTGTAAATACCGTGCAACGTACTTGCCGATAATGTCCGTCTCCAGGTTGACCAACCGCCCAACCCGGGCTTGCGACAAAGAAGTGTTCTGCCACGTATGAGGAATAATATGCACTGTAAAGGACTCGGCCCGCAATTCGGCGACGGTCAGACTGATGCCATCCAACGCAATGGAGCCTTTGGGAACGATGCCCGATAAGAGTTCGTTCGAGCAAGCCGCCTCCACCACCCAATCGCGGCCGGCGCGAGTCAGGGAACGAATGGTTCCCGTGCCGTCCACGTGTCCTGTAACCATATGCCCCCCCATCGCATCTCCCAGGCGCAACGCCCGCTCCAGATTAACCAGATCTCCCAGCTTTCGTTCCCCGAAACCGGTCCGATGCAAAGTCTCCATCAACACATCGAAACGGACAGATCGCTCATCGGCCTCCACGGCCGTCAGGCAAACGCCATCGACCGCGATGCTTTCGCCTGGAGACACGGGCGGCTCCCATGATCCGGTCTTAAGAGTCAGCGATCCGGCTTCAGCGCCCGCTGTGAACCGATCCCAGATTCCCGTTCTTTGGATAAGGCCCGTAAACATGCTTCACCCGCCTTCCATTGCCGGGGCGGCCCGAATCAACAAATCGCGCCCCACTTTTTCGACACGGCGATAAACCAATTGAGGATTTTTTCCAAGCTTCCATCCCGCGCCGGCCACGGCATTCCTCGCGCGACCGCCCAACAGGCAGGGGGAAACAAAAAAAAGATAATCGTCCACCAAGCCGTCCGCTATCAAGCCGGCCGCCAGTTCACCGCCGCCTTCACACAACACATGCAACAGGCTCAGCTTGCCCAAGGCTTGCAGCAAGTGCTTCAGAGAGATCAGGCCCTTCTTTTCCGGCAGCACCAGCACGGATGCGCCCTTGCTTTCGATAGCGCGACAAACATCCATCGGGCAATTTCGCGTAACGGCAACAATAGTGTGGGAGGCAAAAACGTCGTTCAAAATTCGGGCCGAGAGAGGAATCTCCCCCCGGCCGGCCACGACCACACGATACGGGCTTCGCCCGCGGGGAGGCCGGGGCGTCAATTGCGGATCGTCCAGACACACGGTTTGCCGGCCAACCAGCACCGCATCGCAGCGGCGGCGAAGATCCTGCACATGGCGACGGGCCTGCGGCCCGGTGATCCAGCGGGAAGAACCGGTCTCGTCGGCGATGCGCCCATCGAGCGTCATGCCCAGCTTTAGCGTCACATACGGAATACGGCTTTGAATCCATTTGGCGAAAGGCGCAATCAGCTCGGCGCCCTCGTCGGCCAAGACGCCATGCAGGACCTGCAACCCTTTGCGTTTGAGCATCGACAAGCCGCGCCCGGCATGGGCGGGATTCGGATCGCGGACGCAGACCACCACCTGGGAAATGCCCGCCGCCAGAATGGCATCGGTGCAAGGCGGAGTGCGGCCCCACGTCGAACAAGGCTCCAGCGTAACGTACAGCGCCGCGCCGCGCGCGCGGGCGCCCGCCTCGTCAAGAGCGAGCGCTTCCGCATGCGGCTCGCCGGCCCGATGATGAAATCCTGCCCCCACCACCTGGCTCCCGGCCACGACCACGGCGCCGACCGGCGGATTCGGACGCGTCAATCCTTCACCCCGGCGCGCAAGTTCCAAAGCTCGCCGCATCCAGGGTTCATGCGTTGAATCGTCACGAGGCATGGGCTTAAGCCCCTTTCTCGGAGGCCGGGATGGCCAGCAAGGCTTCTACAAACGCGGTCGGATCGAAGGGCGCGAGATCCTCGTTGCCCTCGCCCAATCCAATATAACGGATCGGCAACCCCAACTCCTTCGCGATGGAAAAAACAAAACCAGCCTTGGAAGAGCCATCCAATTTGGCAACGACAACGCCCGTCAGCGGAACCGATTCATGGAACTGCCGGGCTTGAATGACGGCGTTCTGTCCCAGCGTGGCATCCAGCACAATCCAGGTTTCGTGGGGAGCGCCGGGCATGCGCTTGGATAGAGAGCCTTTCACTTTCTGCAATTCCTGCATCAACGGCTGGCGCGTGTGCATGCGGCCGGCCGTATCGACGATCAGCGCATCCATTTTGCGGGCCTGGGCCGCTTCCAAAGCATCGTAGGCCACCGCCGCAGCATCCGCGCCGGACGCGCCAACAACGACCTCGCACCCGAGCTTATCGGCCCACCACTTCAATTGGTCGGCGCCAGCCGCGCGAAAAGTATCCGTGGCGCCCAGCAAAGGCTTCGCCCCCGCCTGGGCGGCGAGATGGGCCAGCTTGGCGCAAGTCGTGGTCTTGCCCGACCCATTCACGCCTACCACTAAAACGGTCAGGGGCTTTTCAGGCCGCACCCAGGAAAAGGAAGATACGGCCGGCAGTGAATCCACTAGGATTTTTTTCAGCATGTCGCGTTTGGAAACGCGAAGGCCTCTGTAGGCTTTTTGCAGGTCGACCACCCACTGCGAAACCAGTCGCACGGGAACATCGGCTTGCAGGAGCGTCGATTCCAATTCCTCAAGGGAGAGATCGTCGGGCGGCGCTTCCCGGGTAAAAACCCGGGCCAGCGTTCCGGCAATGTTTTTGCGGGTGCGCGCAAGCGCATCAATCCACGTTACCACTCGGGGATTCCTTCTTCTTGGCCTGGTTCTCGGAGTCCGCCGACGTCCGGGCGGCTCGCTTCAATTTACGGCACGCATGATCCAGAATGCCGTTGACGAACTTGCCGGATTCCAGGCTGCTGTATTCCTTGGCAATATCGACCGCTTCGTTGATGGACACCACGGGGGGGATGTCGGGGCGATACAACATTTCGTAAAACGCCACCCTCATCACATTGCGATCCACCGCGCCCATTCGCCGCACATCCCAATGTTCGGCATAGGTCTGGATTTGCTGGTCCAGTTCCGTCATATGTTCATCGACCCCGCGAATCAATTCCTCGGCAAACTGCCGGGATTTTTCGTCGGTCTTGATTTCACGCCAGAAAATCTCCAGCGCTTTCACCATATCGTCGCGGTTGAAATCGCGTTGGAAAAGAAATTGTACTGCCCACTCACGAGCTTCGTGTCGACCACCCATAATAACATCACCTACATTTGTTTCATCAAATTAGCCATCTCGATGGCGGCCTGCGCGGCCGACCAACCCCGATTGCCGCTCTTGGTTCCGCACCGTTCGATGGCTTGCTCCAAATTATCCGCGGCCACGACGCCATCGATCACCGGCACGCCGGTTTCCAGGGCAATCTGCGCCAAGGCCCGGGCCACCTGCGAATTGATCAAACCCGCGTGCGGCGTCGCGCCTTGCACCACCGCGCCCAAAGCCACCATGGCCGAATAGCCCTTGCTCGCGGCCATCTTGCTCACGGCCAGCGGCGCCTCATAGGCGCCCGGCACCCAGGCGACCGTAATGTCCACCTCATCCGCGCCGTGTCGCACAAGACAATCTACCGCACCTTGCAGGAGTTGCTTGGTCAAAAAGTCATTAAACCGGCTGATGACAATTCCGAACTTATGGCCTTTGGCCGTCAGGTCTCCGGACAGTTCCTTGTACTTCATCCCATGCTCCTTTTTTCTGAACCTCAGCTTTCAAATTCGAAATTTCAGATTCTACAACAAATGTCCCAACTTGGCTTTTTTGGTCTTCAAATATCGTTCGTTGTGCAACGTATGAGGCAGCACCAACGGAACACGGTCGATCACTTCCAAGCCATAGCCTTTCAAGCCGACGATTTTCTTCGGATTGTTGGTGATCAAGCGGATCTTGTGCAACCCCAGATCGGCTAGAATCTGAGCGCCGATGCCATAATCCCTCAAATCGGCTTCAAACCCCAGCTTTTCGTTCGCTTCGACCGTGTCGAGGCCGGTTTCCTGAAGCTCGTAGGCATGGATTTTCTTGGCCAGGCCGATCCCCCGCCCTTCCTGCCGCATATAGAGCACGACCCCATGACCTTCCTTGGCGATCATCTCCATTGAAGCGCGAAGCTGGGCGCCGCAATCGCAACGCAAAGACCCGAATACATCGCCCGTCAGGCACTCGCTATGCACCCGCACCAGGGCGGAGTCTTGATCTGCCGGATTGCCCATCGTCAGCGCGAGATGATGATCGTTTTCAAGAACGGATCGATACAAATAAAGATCGAAAAGCCCCGAGTCGGTCGGCAACTGAACTTTGCGCTCCAATTCAATCAGTCTTTCGCGGCGACGGCGATAGTCCACCAAATCGGCGATCGAAATCAGTTTGAGGTTATGCTTCTTCGCAAACGTCCTCAATTCCGGAAGGCGGGCCATGTCGCCATCGTCGCGCATGACCTCGCAAATCACACCGGCGGGCTTCATGCCGGCCAGTCGGGCGAGATCGACGGCCGCTTCCGTGTGGCCGGTCCGACGCAAGACGCCGCCCGGCACGGCTTCCAAAGGAAATACATGTCCCGGGCGGATCAAATCTGAAGCCTTACTCTTCTCGTCGATCAAGACTTGAATCGTATGAGCCCGGTCAAACGCGCTGATCCCGGTCGAAATGTTCCGGCTGGCATCCACCGACTGCATGAATGCGGTCCGATACTTATCGCCTTCGCCGGGCGGCACCATGCGCGAAAGTCCCAAATGCGCCAGCCGCTCCGAATCCATGGCCACGCAAACCAAGCCCCGTCCGTGAGTGACCATGAAGTTAATGATCTCAGGCGTTACCTTTTCGGCCGCCACCACCAGATCGCCCTCATTCTCCCTCTTCTCATCGTCCACAATCAGGGCAATTTCGCCGCGGCGAAATACTTCGATGGCTTCCGGAATGCTGTTAAAGCCTTCCGAAACCTGATCCAAGTCCGTGTCTTGCTGTTTCATAAAAAAACCCGAAGAGCAGTATCTTCGGGAAAATGCCTTGTGATCGTCTTCTTTCATCCAGACTATACTGTCGGCTACGGATACTCGTCTTTTCAACGATCGACCGTATCAATCCTCCACACACGTGGAAGAGTCGCGGGCTTGCACCGCCGGTCAGGAATTTCCCGCTTACGCAGGATCACCTTGCCCCGAAGATTCTTCTGTTCTATTCAATTTGCCGCCAGTGTACTGGGGTGCACGCGACTGCGCAAGCAAAGACGTATAGGCCTCAACTATTGTAATTTGAATCAAGACGCATCGAACAGCTCATTTGAGTAGAGTCTATTTCGGCAGGCTGGCGTTCTAATTCCTCCTCAATAATCCTAATCTTTGAGCCAAACCTTCATCCCGGACACAGTGCAAATGACTTCTCTATTTCTCTTTATCCGGCTTATCGACGGAGGGAAGATCCAGAATCTTATTCGAAAAGGCCGACGTCGCTTCCCGATCTTCCAGATAGGACGTGGTCTTATACTCGCTCATCGTGTTGAGCTGATACAGCACCTCTCCCAATTGCTCGGCCGCTTCGGTGGTGGTCTGGATCAGCCTCTTAAACTCATGATCGTTTGGAAGAATTTTTCGATTCATCATGCCGAGGTTGGCCAGAATCACCGTTGCGGGTTGCCCCAAATGATGACAGGCCGCGCCTACCGTAGCCAGCATGGCTTTCTGACGCTCCGTTTCCTTCATGGCATCCTCAACCCGCTTGCGATCCGTGATATCGGCAAAAGAAAGAACGATGCCGAGCAGAGCCCCTTCGGAGTCGCGATTGCACGCTGCCGAAACCTGGGCATGAAACAGTTCCCCGTCCGTTTGCCGGGCCACCAGTTCGCCGCTCCAGACTTGCCGATCCTCAAGAATGGTCCGCACCATTTCTTCGGCACGATCCTTCTCTGCCCACAAATCCCGAACATCACGCCCCAGCAAATCGTCCGCCTTTTCGCAGGCCCAAAGCTTGAGCATGGCGGGATTGACATATTCCAGTCGCGCCTTGCCGTTGGCAATCGCAATGCCGTTGCCGGCGTTTTGCAACGCGTTATGCTCGGTGCGCAACATTTCTTCGGCTTGCTTTCTCAAGGTAACGTCCCGTATCAGAAAACAAAGCCGGGCGTCTTCAAACTTCAGGATGTTGACGGCAATTTCCGCCGGAAAAAAGGATTGATCCTTGCGGATGCAATACGCCTGAATAAGCGCAAAACGCTCCTTTTGAAGATGGCTGCACAGCGTCTCGATCAACGAAATATCGGCGCCGGAAATCAGACTGAGGATGTTCATCTGGCAGAATTCGTCCCCCGAAAACAACAAAAATTCTGCGACCCGCAGATTGGCATCGAAAATCCGGCCCTGCAAATCGGTGATCAAAACCCCATCGTAAACGCTCTGCAACAATTGCCGGTACTTCGATTCCTCCGACAAAGCCGCCTTCTTCGAGGTCTTAGCCGCCGAACCGAATTTGGCCAGATCGAATAGACGCCGGCCTTTGAACTGGGGAGGGATGGATTCCGGAGGGATTTCGATCCTTATCGTTGTTGACCGTTCTTCATCCAAAGGCATGAATTGTTTCGCC
The DNA here is from genome assembly GCA_001804865.1 of Lentisphaerae bacterium GWF2_57_35. Taxonomy (GTDB): domain Bacteria; phylum Verrucomicrobiota; class Kiritimatiellia; order CAIQIC01; family GWF2-57-35; genus GWF2-57-35. Next base: position 81,433 of record MHBK01000032.1, on the reverse strand, counting down.
TTCCATCAATGCATCGTCGAATCTCCGGCACCATACACAACACAAGCCCCGTCGTGAAGCGGTTTCACCACGGTTTTTCATAAATACACCTTACGATTTCGAACGACTTGCCCGTCCAGAGTATGGCCCTATTTCATCATAATCGCCCAAAGAAACCGGTTGCATTTCACTTGCTTTAAACGTCCGATATCTGCAACAATCGTCCATATGAATATATTTTTTTCCCGTTACCGTGGTGCGCTTCCGTTTCTTTCAGGGCTCTTGATCGCCGGTTGCTTTTCCGGCTGCCAGGTTCCACCCACCAAGACGTACAAATCCGTGTTAACGCAAAATTGGAGCGACCGCGCGCTCTGGACGACGAATTCGGACATGCGAAGTTCGGTGGTCGTTTCGCAGGCGCAAACGGTGTCCGGCGAGGGGCTGGAAGTTCAATATCAGCTTAAGGGTAATTTCGGCTTCGTTGAAATCCAGCACCGCTTGGATACGCCCGTGCGGGAGGATCAACCAATTGTCTTCAATCTTAAGGCTCAGGCCACCGGAGACATCGAGTTGAAATTTTATGACAAAGACGGCTCGATACTTGGCCGCAAGCTTCCATTGGCCGGCGCCTTTTCCGAGTGGACCCGGTTCGTGATTTACACGAACAATCTGGAATATTGGTGGGGCGGCGACAGTCACTTCAGCGGTCTGACGGAGTTTATGATCGCTTTCTCCGGGCAAGGACAGGGAACGGTCTGGCTGGATCAAATCGGCACAGGCAAATCGAAATTGCCCACAACATTGACCGCCGGAGGTCCGGTTCTTGATCCGGACCGCGAATTGCCTGGAACGGGCATTCGCCAGCGACGCGACGCTGAGCTCATCCCGGAAGACCCATTGGTATTGGAATGGCTTAAAGCCAATCAGGACACTTGCAGCAAGGACCAAAAGCTGCTCGGATCCATGGAAGATCACTGCCTGCAAACCTTCAACAACGCCCTGACGGCTATGGCGTTTCTTTTGGACGGGGAAAAGGAACGAGCTGAGCGCATACTTGATTTCTTTGCCGGGGCTGCGAAGCGCGACAATATGGACCCCACTCTGCAGAATTTCTTCTACCGCGGCGAAGCCCGGGGGTTCTTTCAGAACGCCATTCTGGTCTATGAAAACGGCCAGCCGGTTTATCGGGCCGAAGGCAAAAGCGACCGCTGGATGGGCGACATGGTATGGTTGATGTTCACGTATAAATATTACGACCGGCTTTACGGCTCCGAACGTTATGCTGAAATCGAAGGCTTGATCCTCGATTTGCTGGCGTCATGGTACAAGAAAGCCGGCGACGGCCACGGGGGCTACGTCCAGAGCGGTTGGCGCAAAGGCGATTCGCAACTGCACGAGAGCGGCGGCCATCATGAAGGGAATATCGACGCTTATGCTCTCTACAAATTGCTCGGCGACGAAAAGCGGGCGCAGAGCATCCGTGAATGGCTGGATTCCCAACTGAAAGGCGAAAAGCTGCCTCTGGATCTTTATACCTGGCGCGTCATGGCTTTCGGCAAGGATTCCGAAGCCTGCCTGAACATTCCCGACTACGACCTGCGATACCGCAAGACCGTTCCCTTCAACGGGCGGGATGTCGTCGGGGTTTTTCATAGCGCCGACGAATCCGTCAACAACATCTGGGTGGATGGCGTGGGCCACATGGCCTGCGCGTATTTCGCCGTCGGGAACCTGGAACGGGGCAACTTCTACGCCAATCAACTCGACCGGCTGCTGATCGACCGCAACGTGGGCGGCATCGCCTGCCGAGGCATCCCCTATACGGCCAATACCTCCGCCGGCTTCGACGGCATTCGAACCGATATGGGCTTCGTGTCTCCGGCGGCCTGGTACATCTTTGCCAAGCATCGCTTCAATCCGATGACGCTGCAAAAGACGCCTTGATCGCTTTCACTGGGGACAACGCAGCCTTCTCTTTTCGCATTTCGACAGAGGAAGATTGTATCCAAGACCGGTTTGGTGTCTATTCGTTGCATGGACAGCAAAGCAACAAACGTCGAACTGCTCGCGCCCGCCGGGGAACCGGAAGCGGCCTATGCGGCCTTTCAATACGGGGCCGATGCGGTCTATGTCGGCTTGCAGAAATTTTCCGCGCGCGCGGAGGCGGTCAACGTCACGCCGGAAGAGTTGGACGCGATGGTCGCTTATGCCCATTCCTTGCAGCCGCGGCGCCGAGTCTTTGCCACAGTCAACACCCTGGTTCTCGACCACGAAGTGCCGCACTTGATCGACACGTTGGGCGTTCTGTCGGAGGTCGGCGTCGATGCCGTGATTGTGCAGGATCTGGGCGTCTATCGCATCGTCCGGCGGCATTTCCCCGAATTGCCCCTGCACGCCAGCACGCAGCTGGCGGTGCATAACCTCGACGGCGCGCGGGCGCTCCGGGAACTGGGCTTTCGTCGCGTTACGCTGGCCCGCGAACTCACGCTGCCCGAGATCGAGCGCATCACGGCCGAATGCGGCATCGAAACCGAAGTCTTTGTTCACGGCGCGTTATGCTATTCCTACAGCGGACTCTGCCTGTATTCCTCGCAGAACCGCAACCGCAGCGGCAACCGGGGCAAATGCACGTATCCCTGCCGCGATCTTTTCAAAGTAGCCGGCCTGCCCATCGTCGAAAACGCGGGCTCCAAACGGCATCCCGGCGCAGGCATGGCGTTTTCCATGAAAGACCTCGCCGTGCCCAACGACATCCAGGCCTTGCACGACGCCGGAGTTTCCAGCTTCAAAATCGAAGGTCGAAAAAAGAGCCCGCTTTATGTAGCCGTCACGACGCACTATTACCGGCAACTGCTCAAGGGCCAGATGCCCACGCAAACCCAGCAGGAAATTCAGGCGGACCTGCAAACGGTTTTTAGCCGCCCTTTTACGCGCTTGTACATGCAGTCCGAACTGAATCGAAACGTGGCCGACGTCGATACAGTCGGCCATCGGGGGGCGCGCATCGGGAAAGTCGAGGCCGTGGTCCGCGGCCTTCCCGGCCGAATGCTGCTGCGCTTTCGATCGGCCCGAGCCCTCGAACGCCACGACGGACTGCAAATCGACCTCCCCGGCGAGGAGCGCCCCTTCGGGTTTGCCGTGGACAAGCTGCAAATCGTGGAACCGAATCGACAGCGCCGCGACGTGTTCGAAGCCCCCGCCGGGTCCACCGTCGAAGTCGAACTGCCGATGGAACGCCCGCACATTCCCACCGGCGCGCCGGTTTATTGCTCCTCTTCGCAGTCGGTGAAAAAACGCTACCGGCACAACAGCCCCAAACCGGGAGTCTTTAAGAACCGGCATTCGCTGCAGCTTGACATCGCCATCGAACCGAATGCCGTCATTGCGCGGGCTCGCATTGACGCAAGTCCAACACGGCGCGAATTAATGGTCGAACGCACAGCCGCCGGCGCTTTTCAACCGGCCAAGGATGCCGGCAAGACCGATGCCGCCATCCGGTCGGCCTTCGAAAAAATGGGCGATACGCCTTTCCAACTCGGACCACTCCACATTCGGAATCCCGAGAACCTTTTTGTGCCCATTTCCGTCATGAACCAAGTCCGTCGCGAGCTGACGGATGAACTCTCCGCGCTCATGAAAACGGCCCTGGCAGAAAGATGGGCGGGCATTCGAGAGAGTCTCTCCGCGCCCGCCCCGGCGCCATCCCCCACCCCTTCGTTTCTTTGGTCGGTCAAGGTCGACCGGCTGGCTTACCTTGAAGCCCTGCCGCCGGAAGCCCTGTCGGAGATGGAAGAAATAGTCGTCGACATTTCGCGCGAGCCGCTGGACGACTTGTTGACCCAACTGGAAAAATGGAAACGAATCTTGGGACAAGATCGCTTTCGCATGGCCCTGCCGATGCTCATGCGCCGCCGGGATGAAGACGATTTGCGGAACAAGGCCGCCCGGTTGCGGGAGGCCGGTTGGTCTAAATGGGAAGCCTCCAATCTCTACGGTTGGAGCCTGCTCGGACTCGATCCGTCCACCGGGCTGCCGGATCGTTACCCGTTCGAGCTGACCGTCGACTGGCCCGTATACGCGATGAATCGTCTCGCCATCGACCAGCTTCTCGAGATGGGCGTCGGACGTGTAACGCTGTCTCCCGAAGACGGCATCGTCAACATGAAAAGCCTGCTGGCCGCTCATCCCGACGCCGCCACGGTCATCGTCTATCAGGACACTCCTCTTTTCATCTCGGAATCCTGCGCCTTCGCCAATCTCGCCGGCGGGTGCCCCGGAAAAGAACGATGTCAATTCGAACGCATGGACATGAATTCGACCGGCGGGGACAGCATCGAGGCGATCAATTGGAATTGCCGGACCGTGGCGTTAAACCGAAAAACATACTGCATTGTTTCCCATCTCGACGAGTTGCGCCGCGCCGGCGCCCGGCGACTGCGCGCGGATTTTATCTTTCGCAGCTACCGCCCCGATGTAATCCCGGAAATCTGGAGGCTTCTCCGCGCCGGCAAAAAGCCGACCTTCACGCACGCCGCCAACTGGGAGAACGGACTGGCCTGAATGGCGCCCGGCGTATTGTGACGCACGCCTCCTCGTCTTTGTTTCGCCCTTTTCAGCATCGAATTTGGCAAATCCGATAGATGTATGGTATTGTAAGGCATTGATTATCATGTAACAGGGGAATTCCTATGAAAGTTGCGGTCTTCAGCACAAAACCTTACGACGAAACGTTTCTTAAAAGCGCCAGCCAATCCAGCACACACGAATTCACGTTTTTTGAAACACGTCTCGGCGAAAAAACCGTATCCTTGGCGGCCGGCTATGAAGGCGTTTGCGTTTTTGTGCACGATCAACTCACGGATGAAATCATTCAGCGTCTGGCGGAAGGCGGCACGAAGCTCATTGCCCTGCGGTGCGCCGGCTTCAACAACGTCAATGTGGCGGCCGCACAAACTCAAAAGCTCAAAGTCGTGCGCGTGCCGGCCTATTCCCCTCATGCGGTCGCCGAACACGCGGTCGCCATGATGCTCTCGCTCAACCGCAAGATTTACAAGGCCTACGCCCATGTGCGCGAAGGCGACTTTTCCCTGCACGGACTGATGGGCTTCGACATGTATCAAAAGACGGTCGGCATCGTAGGCACCGGCAAAATCGGGGCGATCGCCGCAAAAATCCTGAAAGGATTCGATTGCCGGCTGTTGGCCTACGACGTACACAAAAATCCCGAGGTGGAGGCGCTCGGCGCGCAATATGTGACGCTGACCGACTTGTTCGAACAATCGGACATCGTCACGCTGCATTGCCCGTTGATGCACGAGACCTATCACATGATCAATCAATATGCCCTCAAGCTCATGAAGAAAGGCGTCATGCTGATCAATACCAGCCGAGGGGCCTTGATCGATACCCAGGCCGTTATCGAAGAACTGAAATCCGGCCGCATCGGCTATCTGGGCCTGGATGTGTACGAGGAGGAAGAGGACCTTTTCTATGAAGACAAATCGTTGCAGGTGATTCAGGACGATGTGTTCTCACGGCTGATCACTTTTCCGAACGTCATCATCACCGGCCATCAGGCCTTTTTCACACAAGAAGCCCTGCAAAGCATTGCCGAGACGACGGTGCAAAACATAACGGCATTCGAACAAGGCAAAGAGCTGGTCAACGAGGTAACGGTGGATCGAGTCAAGAAGTAAGGCCGCTGCTCATCCTGGAGACGGGACCACCCGGTCCCGTTTATTTTCTTCCCATGCCGCCATCCGCTACGGCTCGATCAGAACCGGCATGCCGGTATAAACCATCTTCACCAATTTCTTGGCATTCCAATTGGCCAGCCGAAAACAGCCGTGGGATTCCGTCTTGCCGATATCTTCAGGATGCGGGGCGCCATGCAGGCCGTAGCCGGTGCGGTCGAGTCCGATCCACGCCAGGCCAACCGGATTGTTAGGCCCCGGTGGAATCACCAGCTTCTTGCCCAGACTGCGAGCCTCCGAGTCCTCCGGAAACACCGCCGGATCGAAAAAATAAGTTGGATTCTCCGCGCAGGCGGCCACATGCAAAACGCCGGACGGACGCTTGGTTTTATCCTTTGCGATGGAGCAAGGAAAAAGCGCGATCAAGCGGCCCTTGGCGTCATAAACGCGAACGGTTTTTCGCCCCAAGCCGATGCGGATGCGAGCGGCCTGCTTCACCCGTTTTCCGGTGGGATCCGGCGCCAGGATCTCCGTTCCAACCGGCGGATCGGGCCAATCGACGTCGGGATTGAGCCGGCTCAAGGTGTTTTGCGTGATATGATATTTCTCTGCCAACAGCTCTTGAAGGCTGGCATAATTCAACTTCTCCAGCCGGGATTTCTCCAACCAGGAGGTCGGCGTCTCGCCCAGTTCGGTCAGGTCTTGTTCGGTAATCGTGTAGCGAACAAAGACCGTTTCCGGTTCGCCCAGGCGGGCCATCGTTTCATCGTCGAATTCACCGGTTGATGGCAATCCCTTTTCGTTCTGCCAGGCGCGCAGCGCCGTCCGGGTTTTTTCGCCCATGACCCCATCCCCGCAACCACAGGAAAAGTTCTGTCGATCCAAAAGAATCTGACCGGATAACACTCGCCGGAATAGAGCTTCTTGTTCTTCCGGCGAGAGCACCGGCTCAGCCGGTTCGACCGGTTCGGAAAGAACGGGTACGTGATGAACCACCCGAGAAGGAACCGGCGATGGCGGCTTCGCCGGCTCTGAAGGCAAGGGCTTGACGATGCGTGCGGACGGCGAACGAGAAACACAGCCCGTCGCACCCAGCACGGCCAGCAGGGCCAAACCCATCCTGAATTTACAAGGAATCCGCATAATAGTTCTTCAAACGGCCCTATTTTACTCAGGTTTGGTGAAAATCGTCCACTGTTTCGTTGCATAGGCAGCAATTCGCCTTATGGCCCTGGGCCGCGAGGCCGCGGCCCCTCCCAACGTTGGCAACAGGTATTTGTGACGGAAGGGACGGCGGCCTCGCCGTCCATGACCGGCAGAAAAGCGCATAACGAGAACCGCTGTTGCACAGGCAATTATTGCCGCCAACCTCTTTTGAAGCCTTCGTTTTAAACTTGGCTTGTTTTCCGCCGATGGATAATGCAGCTCAGTGCTTCCGCCTGCGGTGAGTTTGGCAAACCGCAGAGGCCTGGCCTTGTAAGGAACAGGCCAAATTGGCTTTGTAGTCGGGAACTGCAGGGCAAATGCGGGTTATTTAATGGAAATTTACAGCAATATTCCGGCTTTCATAGTTTGGAAGAACTATGCGTATAACGTCAATGCGTTGAGCAATTCCCTTGCCCGGCTGTCCTCCGGCACGCGCATCGTCAACGCCGGCGACGATCCATCCGGTCTTGCGCTCAGCGAACGGCTCCGCTCCCAATATCGAAATACCGCGGCCGTGGCCACCAATGTGGAAAACAAAATCAACTACCTGATCACCGCCGACGCCTGGCTGCAACGAATTACCGATGCCATGCATCGCATGTCGGAACTGGCCCTTTCCGCCAACGACGGCACGAAAAGCGCCGAGGACCGCGCGAACCTGCAAATCGAATTCAAACAGATGCAGAAGGAAATCCAGCGCATCACCTCGGGCGCCACGGCGGCGGCAAAATACAACGGACTGTATTTGTTCCGGGGCGGAAACGGCGTTCCGCTCAGCACCGGCGGCGGGGTAAAATCGGGATTTGTTTACCTGCAAGTCGGCCCGGATGGCGGCCAGATTTTCAAGGAAGAATCCATCAACCTGACCACCACCAACTACGCGTTGCTCGGTTCGTACACGTATTACAGTTACGGCTCGGTCAGCATGACGCTGCTGGGCTCCACACACAAAGCGGTTCGCTGGGCCAGCCTGATCGCCGGCGCGAACCTCAGCATCTCCACGCAAACGCTGGCCGGCAGCGTGATCGACAAACTCAATCTTGGCATCGAATATCTCAGCTCCAAGCAGGCGATTGTCGGCGCTGAACAGAGCCGCATGGAAATCACGTTGGAAGGCTTGAGGGATTACGAAGCCAATATGCGCTCCGCCGAGAGCCGCATCCGGGACGTGGATGTCGCACAGGAAGCGACCCGCTTTGCCAAGTACATGGTCTTGACGCAGGTTGGAGTCGCCATGCTCGCCCAGGCCAATGCGCTGCCGTCCAATGTGCTTTCGTTGCTGCAATGAACGGGAAGCGCGCCGCCTAACCCGCATTTCTCACCGCCCGGTGAGAAATGCGCCCCGATAAAATCGGGACGCAAACGGGGTAGCCACGTTCGCGGTGTCGTAAGACACCGCGTCACGTCCAAGTCCTACTCCTCTCTTGTAGGGTTACACTCCAAGATTCATAAGCCAAAACAAAAGGCGGTCCAGCTTCTATGAAGTCGGACCGCCTTCTGAGGCCGCGTTGCAGAAATACAACGCCTTTTATTCCCCGGCCGGAACCGGCGCCGGCGGCGCTGCCGGCGCCATGGGGGCGGCTCCCTTTTGCATTTCGTTATACATGTTGATCACGCCTTCGGTCATATCCATGACCTGAGCGCCTTCAGGCGTCGTAAACACGAAAAGCGATTCGTCCATCTGGGGATCGACTTCCACCTGGCTGAATTCCTGCACCAGCATCTCCTGCCCGTCTTTGCCGTAAAACACCATTTTCCGGGGCAAGCCGTCATCGATAGAAACCCAATATTTTGCCCGTTCCGGCATCATGGGCATATCCTTCATGGCGTTCTTGTCCGACGCCAAAGTTCCCTCGATAACATCCATTTTTTCGCCATTAAGCTCGTCGCTGCCGACATACTTGATCGAGCTTCGATCCAACGCCTGGAATGGATCGGCGTCGCTCCCGGCTCCAGGCCCGCCAATTTGCTTCGCCGCATCAGCCCCGAGGGCTTCGCGAATTTTCTTCATGTCCATTTTCTGGACCATGTTCATCATGGGCATGTGCGTATAGGTAAATGATCCATCCGAGATGACGATTTGTTTCATGTTGGCAGGCGGCATTACCATTTCCATGCGCATCTTGCCGTCATTAACCCACATCTCGCCCGTGATTTCCATTTGGTTGCCCATCATGTTCATGGACATCTTGGAATTCTGATGATATCGCTTGATGCCTTCAGCCCGCTTGAGGATCGATTGAACTTGATCCTCAGCAAATGACGCCAACGAGAAAGCCAAACAGACGTAACCGGTCAATAGAAGCCATCTTTTATTCATAATTCCTCCTGTGTGTTTCTGAAGTACGTTGTAAAGAGTAGCCTTTATTGCCGCCCAGGGCAAACGCATTTCGGTTAACATGCGGCGGCCGAGGCGGATGGGCTGGTTAGCACGGGCTTCGCCCGTCGGCTAAGGGTCGGATGCCGATTTCAAAGTAAGATTCCCGCGAAGGGAAATCGCCGCAAAGGGGTGCGGCGATCTTCAAGCTCATCACTTCCCGTGAATCTTCAGCGCCGCGGCCCGGCCCAAATCAAAGGCGTTGATGTTTTTCTCCACAATAGCCGAGCCTTTGCGATCGAAGATGCTGCGAATTTCGTCCTTCATTCGTTCATGCGAAAGAGGGATAAAGACCGAAGCGGCCCCCAGCATGACCACGTTGGAGGCGCGCCGGACATCGGCGCTGCGAGCCAGCTCGTCGGCATCCAACAGCATCGGGTGAGGCCATTCGCCAATCCGTTTCCACAAGGCTTCCAGCGAGGGATACGCGCTGATGTTCTGGACGGGATTCTTGTTGGACACCAGCCAGGCATCCTGACGCAGCAACGGAAGGTATCGCAAGGCTTCCATGGGTTCGGTCGACAGCAACAAATGGGCGGAGCCTTCCGGCGCCAAATCCGAGGCGATGGGCTGGGAAGAAAGCCTTAGATGCGAAACGACCGCCCCACCCCGCTGGGCCATTCCGTGCACTTCCGACTGTTTAACGTTCAAGCCGGCCTTTAGCGCGGTGGCGCCGATCACTCCGGCGATCGTCAGCAATCCCTGGCCGCCTACACCGGCAATAATAATGTCCTGCTTCATTCTCGTGACTCCCAATCTCTACATCCAATTAAACCGCGGCGCGTACACAAGCCCGACGAGCGATAATCACCGAGGGCCCCGGGTACTCCATTTCCTTCTTCAACAATTCCACATTCACCTCGTGATTCACCGGCAGCGGAACCACGACATGCAGGTGCTGGGGTTCGACGCCGATCCCCAAGACGAGCTGCTCCAACCGCTGATAGGCCGCACTGGGTTGCCCGCCGGTCATGCCGGTGATCAGGTTGTCGCCGATGACGATCGTCACCGGCGATTTTTCGCTCACCACATCGAGCAGCCCGGTAAGGCCCGAATGCGCAAAGGTCGAATCGCCGATCACGGCAAGCGACGGATGCAGCCCCGCATCGGACGCGCCCTTCGCCATGGTAATGGACGCCCCCATGTCGACGCACGAGTTGATGGCTTCATACGGCGGCAGCGCCCCCAGCGTGTAGCAGCCGATATCCGAAAAGACCCGCGCCTGCGGAAAACTTTTAACGGCTTCAACGATAAATTCGAACGTATTGGCGTGAGGACAGCCGCGGCACATCGAGGGCGGCCGGCCCACGACTTCCGCCGGCACTTTTGCCGTTTCCGGCGCCGGGAATCCCAGCGCTTTGGCCACACAGGTCGGGCTTAATTCCCCGTCCCGCGGCAACGTTCCATCCAGACGCCCGCGCACGTGGGGCCCTTTGGAGGTTAGCCCTCGCACCAGTTCCTCCACCATCGGATAGCCGTCTTCAAAAACCATCACGGATTCGCAGGACTCGACCAGCCGGTTCACCAGCTTTCGCGGAATCGGATAGCGGCCAATTTTCAACAAGGAATGCGGACATCCTTTTTCGCCATAAACTTCCTGGATGTAATTGATGGCAATTCCGCACGCCAGGATGCCCATGCGCCGATCCGGGCCCTCAACATATTGGTTAAATTCCGAGACTTCGGATTCTTGCTCGAAAAGCGGCGCCTTCTGCAGCAGACGGCTGTAATTCCGGCGCGCGATGGCGGGCAGCAGCACAAACTGGCGGGGATCGGCCGGCAGGTGCAGGCTGTTTTGATCGCGGGGGGTCTCAACCCGCCGAATGACGTTGGCGCGCGAATGGGCCATGCGGGTGGTCAGGCGAATCAGCACCGGCACGCCATGCCGTTCGGACACGTCGAAAGCCTGCAAGGTCAGGTCATAAGCCTCTTGTTGCGAGGAAGGTTCGAAGTAGGGAATCTGCGCAAACTGACCGTAAAACCGGCTGTCCTGCTCGTTCTGGCTGGAGTGCATCGAAGGATCGTCCGCAGACGCCACCACCAACCCCCCGTTGGCGCCGGTAATGGCCGAGTTGATGAACGCATCCGCCGCCACGTTCAGCCCGACATGCTTCATGCAAACCATTGCCCGTTTGCCGGCAAAAGACATGCCGATGGCTTCTTCCATCGCTGTCTTTTCGTTGCAGCTCCATTTCGAATGAATGCCGCGTTCAGCCGCCAGCTTTGACTTCTGGATATACTCGGTGATTTCAGTGGAAGGCGTTCCTGGATAAGCGAACACGCCTGACAACCCCGCATCAATGGCCGCTTGGGCAAGCGCTTCGTCTCCCAACCATAAATAAGACTGCATAATACTCTCCCGGTTTGATCAAAAACAGAGTGTAGCGGATGAGCAAATCGCTGGCCACACAAACGTTTGGCTCAACGAATAAACAGATCAGATGGATAAGCAAAGCGCTCAGCGGAGTGAGCGTCCTTTCACGGCAAAGAACGAACGCGTCCAGACGTCGCAAGTCATATTCACTTTGCAAGCAAGCGTTGTGACTATTCTGACTTTTTATGCTGAATCGCATTCCGGACTCGGTCTTAAGTTATCCATCTATTCGATGCGCTGACGCCGGATCATAGATGCGGCCCTAATTGCCGTAAATCCCCAAGCATGATTATACTGATAAATATTTTCATGAAAGTGCAATCCGAGCTGTCGCAACGTCAGATGCTTTTTCGGGACCTATGAACGGAATATTCCCATCGGCTTCACAACATAATGTGTATATCATATTTGTTTTACATGTATTATGTATTGTTTTTTGCCGTATGCTTGAGTCGAAGGGCCGCGCAAAACAGCCCCATATCCAATCTTTATCCCTTGCACTCTTTTATCTTGCTATATGATAAGATTTATCACTTACTGATAGTCAATGGAGATCGAGCGTCAAGATATCGCGCAGACACGAGCTGCGCATAGTCAACCAACAACAAAGGAGGCGAGTATGAAGAGGGTTGTTAAGAAGTCAAAAATTTGGCGGATGATGGGCTCTACGCTGGGCGCATTTGCCATCGCCATATCCGCGCAGGCCAATCTGCTGAACCCGACTGCAGCCGCCTGGTTGGGGTACATGGACCATACGACCGATTGGGAAACGTGGAATACTGCTTTTCAAAGCAACAGCAACGACGCCTCGAGGCTATACGAAACGAGCGAAGATAACTGGGGAAGCGCGTGGACGCACGTGGGTGAAGCGGATGTATCCGTGTTTCGTTATCTTTCGATTGATGTGACTCAAATCTCCGGACAAACCATTGTGGCTCTGGCTGGACCCAATTCGAGCGCCTACGAGGAAATGATGGTCATCCAGAATCCAGGCCAACGCATCGTTGACATTTCAAACTGGCTCGGCAATGGGCCCGGCGCCGAAGAACTCTACGTGCTTCTCATCCCCGTCGGGGAAAACGCCTTTGTGTCTTTCAAAGAAATCAGACTAGGGCGAATGACTGACTGGAAGGCGAATATGAACGACGCATCTCAATGGGACAATTACAACACAACGGTCAGAGCGGCTGGATACAGCACACTCACGCAGAGCAACGACGTATCGGCGGCCTCCTGGGGCAAGTCGTGGACATATGCCGGCCAAGTCGATGTCAGCAGTTGCAAGAAACTATCGGTAACCATTCCTGCCCTTGCAGGCACAGCCAAAGTGGCCCTGTCAGGCCCCAACGATGCGAATTACACCGAGTATCTTACGATCACTGAACCCGGCGAGTACTCGACCATTGTGACCAATTGGGAAGGAAATACGGAAGGAAGCGAGGATGTCTACCTTCAATTGGTAGCAGAAGGACAGAGCGCTGAAGTTTATTACAGCAAGGTAAGCATCGGGGCAGATGCTATCTGGCTGCAGGACATGCAGAATGTGCTGGAATGGAATTCGTGGCAATCGACCCTATGGGCGAACGGCCAAGGAACGGCTACCCTGACTGAGTCAGGTCCTTCCAGCTGGGGCAAGTCCTGGATAAATGCCGGCACGCAGGATCTCAGCGTCAGCGGCAAGCTGCATGTGCAGATTCCCCGTATTGCCGGCGGGTCCGTAGCTGTCGCACTCTCCGGTCCGAATGACGCAAACTACCAGGAATTCCTGTCGATCTCAGAGCCGGGCGAGTACCTCGTCGACGTCTCGTCATGGGCCGGCAATGGGGGCATAGTTTTTGTTCAACTTCTTGTCATCGGAGAAGGCGCGTCAGCCGCTTTTGACAGCATTTCATTCGAAAAGTAAGCCGACACAACAACCCAATTCATCACTCGCGCAAGGCGGCAATACTCAATGCCGCCTTGCGCTTTTTGGAATTTCCGCCTGATCTGAAACTTAGCGGCATCATGGATGCGTGCGTTTGCGGGTCAAGGATGTTGAGCTGGGCCAAGAAGGTTCCGACAGAGCGGAATCCTCCAAAATCGTGGATCTTTTTTGGCGAACGATCGGTCTAGAAGGGGCATGCGAAGCGGTGATGCAACTCATAAGGATTAACGGGAATATGGCCATCATGCTTGTTATCTTCATGATCTCTTATGCCCAACGTCACAAATCTCGGGCGGCGTTCACGCCGTACCGAGGATTTTTTTGAATCCATGCTTATGGCTGCAAAGGATTCATGGCGAGGTTTACAATAAAGGTCTTCGTTGTGTTTATTTAAAGCCGTCACGTTTAGCATCGCTGGCGGCCAGGACTTTCAATGTAGTATGCCCTTGGCCAAACGCGGGAACATCCAGCACATCCTCAAAACGATCGTAAACGATGGACCAGAAGACGGCATAGTCCTCTTCGTTGATTTCCTGCACTTCGGGAGAATAGATCGAAAGTCCATATCCGCTGAAGGCCGCGATGCCGGCGGGCGTGGTTCGGAGCAATTCCTCCATGGATTCGCGGTTCAGCAGATGCAACTTATCCGCTTTGGCCCGATCAAAAGCCGGGAAATAGCTGAACGGTCCCATTTCCATTCCGCGCGGTACGGTCAGCCCGGCTTCCACCGCCAGATAGGTGTCCTGAGTTAGAATCATATCGCCGGGAGGAGCCATTTCGTTGATCCAGCGCGCGACGTCCTGCAGCCGTTGCAGATCGGGCTGCTCTTTCATTTTCCACCAAATGCGGTCGCGCCCAAGAATGAACCAGCTTTGGTTGATCGGCGAAGAGAACGCCGAAAGAACGGACACCACAAAAACGATCGACAGCAGGCCCGTGACGCGGCGAGCATCGATGCGAGGCGAATCGGCGGCGGTGCAAGTCCATCGAATCAGAGCCGGGGCCAGTGCAGCGCAAAAGAGGGGGAACAGCATGACTTGATAATCCTCATAAGGCACCGGCGCGGCAAAATGCATCAGCGTCACAAACGCCAGCGCCGCCCAAACCAATCCGGAAAACCAGGGCATATCCAAAAGCGTTTCGACAGAACGGCTCTTATTGCACCAGCGTCCGATCAGCAAGACCGCGGCCAAGGCGATCGGCCAGAAATAGGCCTGAACCAGACGCGAAATAAAACCGGCCTTAAAGATCAGCGTCTGAAGCAGACTGCCCGCCGAGCGGCCGGAATGATATTGAATGACGCCAAACAAAAAGCCCTCGGGCGCGGCAAAAAACAGCGGGAGAAAAATTACGACCGCGGTCAACCCGGAGCCCACGGCAAAAGCCAGAAATGGCCGAAACCCGATGCGCCTCGATTGCCAGGCCAGATAGCAGAAGGCCGTCGCCGCCACCCCACCCGCTGAAATGCGGGTTCCACCGGCCATGACCAGCAACACCCCCGAAAGGAAAGCCACGAAACCGTTTTTTCGCGAATACGTCAGAGCCAGCAAACCGGTGGAAAGGAAAAAGGCGCAGAGCGCATAGGTTTTCACCACCGTGGTAAAGTAACTTTGATAGACGTTTCCCGCGATCAAGACCAACGCCAGCAACGCGGACGCCCAACGAGCGCCCGGCGCAGCCAGCCGCGCCGCCAATCCGCTCGCGGCCAAAATGGAAACGAAGCCCAAACACCAGGTGAACATACGGCCGCCAGCAACACCCCACCGATCCACCCAAGATTGCGCGAGCGAGTAAACGAAGGGAAGCACGGGGGCTTGGGTGTAGGCAAAATCCTGATAAGGCAACTGTCCCTGCGAGACTAGTCGCGCGGCATACAAATACCAGCCTTCATCCTGATTGAGGTCACCCAGGTAGAGATTGGCCGCACCCAGGACAAAGATCAGTCCAATGGCGCCCAACCCCACCAGCCATAATACGAGACGCTGACCTTTGCTCAATGATTCACTCCCAAAAATCCGTCACTCTTTGCTTTTTCCATTGGAAACAAGAAAATCCTTTATAACCTCATAGCCCGCGTGAAGGCTATCCAATTCGATATGCTCCTCGGCGGTATGAGCTTCCTCGATTCGGCCCGGACCGAACACGACAATATCACGGCAAATCGTGGATAAGGGTCCGGCATCGCTGTACCAAGCCGCGCCCACGGTCTCCACGCGCTGCCCTTTTCGCGCCAGGGAAGCCGAAAGGCTTTTCACCAAAGACGAATCGGCGCGGGTTTGAAACGGCACGCCGTTTTTGATGATCTCCAGGTCAAATCCTGCAATAACCCCTTCGCTGCAAAGCTTCCGCATTCCGCTTCCGATGTTCGACAAAGCCTCCTCATAGTCCGTTCCCGGAAGCGTCCGTCGGTCGATTTCGATGCGGCAGCGATCCGGTACAATATTGACCGCCGCCCCGCCCTCGATCTTGCCAATGTTCAACGTCGGTCGCCCCAACACGGGATCGCAAAAACGCTCGCGGTCTGCCGCGATCTGCCGATTCAGCATTTCAATAACCGCCTGCATGCCCAGGATTGCGCTTTTTCCGCGTTCCGGATTGGATCCATGCGCGGCCACGCCCGAAACGTGGATATTTAGCCACAAGGTTCCTTTATGCGCATGCACCAACTGCATGTTCGTGGGCTCAAGAATAACGATATCGTCCGCATGAATCCCAGCCTCGACCAATTGAATGGCGCCGACATTCCCTTTTTCTTCTCCCATGGCCCCCACAAAGACGACCCGGCATCCCGCCTCGGCCAATGCGTCGAGCACCTCAGGGGTCATCGCACACAGCCCGGCGGCCATGGGCCCTTTGGTATCGCAGGCCCCACGTCCATAAAGCCGGCCGTCGATAATCTCGGCTTTAAAAGGCGCACGCTTCATGGTGGCCACCCCTACCGTATCCATATGCGATTCCAGTAGAATGGTCCGCCGGGGCTGCTCGGGGCCATATTCGGCTATTACATTGGGACGATTAGGCGTCTTCTCGTGCAACCGGACCGAAAAACCCAGTTCGGACAGATATCCCGAAAGAAAGGACGCCAGCCTCAGCTCCCCCGAAACCGATGCATCGTGCGTGTCCTCCGGATTGACGCTCGGAATGGCGATCAACTCTGACAACAATCCGATTAACTTATCGCGGCTCATATGTTCCCCCAACCAAGTTTTTCGCCGGAGAATGGACCGGCGAATAGGCCCATCGTTTTCAATCAGCGAGCAATGTAGACGATCGGGACGCAAGAAATCAGCAAAATACCCAATAAAATCGACAAATAAACCCCCATATTGCGGGTTGTCAAATCCAACACCCCATGCTATAGATTCCGGCTTGTAGAAAATTATTGTGTGGAGGCCTCGTACTACCTTGTACTTAAAATATCTTGAAATAGTCGGATTCAAGAGCTTCGCGGAGCGGACAAAGCTCGAATTCGAACGAGGAATGACGGCCATTGTCGGCCCGAACGGATGCGGAAAAAGCAATGTCTCCGATGCCATTCGCTGGGTGCTGGGCGAGCAAAGCGCCCGCGCATTGCGCGGCGCGAAAATGGAAGACTGCATTTTCAATGGCACGGATTCGCATAAGCCGCTGGCCATGGCGGAAGTCAGCCTGACGCTGTCGGATTGCGAAAAAATCCTGGGCACGGACTTCAACGAGGTCACCGTGACCCGCCGGGTCTTTAGGTCGGGCGAAGGCCAGTATTTCATCAACAAAGCCCCGTGCCGCCTCAAGGATTTGCAGCGATTGTTCATGGATACCGGCGTCGGCACCAATTCCTATTCGTTGATGGAACAAGGCCGCATCGACTTGATCCTCAGCTCCCGGCCGGAAGATCGCCGCGAAGTTTTCGAGGAAGCCAGCGGCATCACCAAATTCAAAGCCGACAAAAAGGAAGCCATCCGAAAGCTGGAGCACACCGAGGCCAATTTGTTGCGCCTGGGCGATATCATCCGCGAAGTCAAACGACAGATTATTTCCCTGCAACGCCAGGTCGGCAAGGCCCGGCGCTATAAAACCCTGCAGGAACAACTTCGCCGGCTGGACATTTTTCTGGGCCGCGACAAGCTGGAAACGTTGAACCGCGAAATCGGCGCCTTGGAAACTCAACTGACGGCGATCGCGGAGCAGGATGAAGCGATCAAGCAGGATGTGGCCCAGGCCGAACAACGGGCCGCAGAGATCCGGGAAGAGTTTTCGCAGGCCGAAGAGGAAATCAGCGCGGCCATGGAAGAAACCGGACAGGCCCGCAACGACCTGGACCGCACCCAGGAGCTGATCCGCGTCAATCGGGACCGCATCGGCGAGCTGGACAGCTTGTCCCAACGCGATACGCGGGAAACGGAAGAAGCCCAAAGCAATCTGGCCAGACACCGGGCGTCCCTCGAAGAACTCAATGCGCTCCTCCAGAAGGCAACCGAAGCCCGCGATCTGGCCGAGAAACAACTGGCAGAGAGCACCGCCCATTTATCCGGTCACGAAAAGGAAACCGAAACCGTCCGCCGGCTTCTTCACGAGCTGAGAACCGAGTCGGTCGAACTCGAAAATCGTTCCGCCAAGCTGCAGAACGAACTGTATGCCCTGGAAGCCAAGGAACGGACGGATGTCATCCGTCGGGAACGCCTGGCGGCCGAAAAAGCGGAAACGCAGAAAGCCGTCGAGATTCATGCCGAAAAACTGCTCGTCATGAATCGGCAGGCCGAGGAGCGCCGCGCGCGCGTTTCGCTCCAGGAAAAGATGGTCAAGGATCTCATCAGCCAGAAATCGCAAAAAGCGGCAATGATTTCCGAATTCCGGCAGAAAATCGCCGATCTGCGCACCCGCAGCGCCACCCGCCAGGGCCAAATCGAATTGCTCAACCGCAGTCAGGCGGAGGCGGAAGGCTTTCCCGGCGGCGCCCGGATGCTGTTGGATGCCGACAATCCCCTGGGTATCGATCGCTCCTTTTTATTGGGCTCTTTGGCGGAACAAATACAGGTGCCCCCCAATTACCGCGTCGCCCTGGAGGCTTCGTTACGAGCGTGGTTGGACGCCATTATCGTGTCCGATTTCAAGGCCGCCGTCGAGTGGGTGACGCTGCTCCAGAAAAAGGCGGATGGTTCGGCTCGCTTGCTGTGCATGATGACGCCCGCGAACGAGCTGCAGCCCCGTTTTGAAGGAGCGGGAGTTTCCCTGCTGGATCAAGTGAAATGCCCGGACGCCGTCCGCCCCTTGATCGAGCGGCTGCTGTGGAATGTCCGTATCGTCGACCGCATGGAGGATCTACCTCCGCAAGTGCCGGCCGAAGCGGTATTCGTAACGCCGTCAGGCGCCCTGATCCGCGGCTCCGGTTCGTTCGAATATTTGAAGCCCGGGGAACAAGCCAACAATCCCCTCGCCCGCCAGCAAACCATCAACGAATGGCGCTCCGAACTGGAAAACCTGCAAACAGAACTCCGCGAAATGGAGGCCCGCCACGCTGCCCTGATTTCGGACGAAAGAACGCATGAAGAACAGCTCGATGAAGCACGTATCCGGCTGGAGGAAGTGCAACGGGAACTAGCCCTCGGCGATGGCGAAAAACAGATGGTGACCCAGCAGGCCAAACAAGCGCAGGAACGCGCGGAAACGGTCATGTGGGAACTGGACGCCATCCAAAAACAAACCGATTCGGGCGGCAATCGGCGGAGTCAAATCCAGCACGATTTGGAAACCCTTCGGACACGGCAGTCGGATATCCGATCCACCCTGGGAGCCAAGACCGAAGAATTGCATGTGATGGAAGAAAAGCGGACGGAGATGATGTCGGCCGTTACGGAACATCGCGTTTCGTATGCCGAGCACCGTCAACATGCCGAGCATTTGCTCAGCCGCAAGGAACCGACCGCCGCCCGTATCCGGGAATTGGACGCGTTGATTCGTGAACGCGCCGAAGGCGTGAATTCTTACAAAGTCCGCATCCGCGATTTGGAGCAAGCCACGAGGGAAGCAGAAGCGCGCATCAAGCCGCTCCAGGAAAAAATGTTCCTTTGCGCCGAACGACTGGACCGGGCCCGCCGCCACCGCGAAGAAAAGACCGCCGCCCTGGCCGTGTGCGATGCGGCCCTCAGAACCAAGCGTTCCACCATGGACGAAATGCACCGCCGCAAATCGCAAATGGACGTCGAATTGGCGGAGCAGCGGATGCGCCGCCAGAACCTGGTTGACCGAATTACGGCCGATTATCACATTCAAGCCGATCAGATCGGCCAGGAACCGGAACCCGAATGGGAAAACGGCGTTAAACCCGAACGCGACGCGTTGGAAACCGAGGTGGCGGAAATTCATGCCAAGTTGGAATCCATCGGACCGGTCAACCTCGTCGCCATCGAAGAACACCAGGAATTGGAAGAACGCTTTGCGTTCCTGACCCAGCAGCAGGACGATTTGGTCAATGCCAAGCAGCAGTTGCTGGACCTGATCCGCAAGATCAACCAGACCACCACAGAACTGTTTTCCAACACCTTCAATCAGGTGAATCTCAACTTCCAGGAACTCTTTAAGAAGATGTTCGGCGGCGGCTCGGCCAAGCTGGTCTTAATCGACGAAGAAAACGTCCTCGATTCCGGCATCGAAATTATCGCCAGGCCTCCCGGCAAAAAGCTCCAGACCGTATCGCTGCTTTCGGGCGGAGAGCGCACCATGACGGCCGTGGCCCTGTTGTTCTCCCTCTACATGGTCAAGCCCAGCGCCTTTTGCGTGCTGGACGAATTGGACGCCGCCCTGGACGAATCCAACATCGGGCGCTTCGTCAAGATGCTCAAAGAATTCCAGGGCAAATCCCAGTTCATCATGATCACCCACAACCGTCAAACCATCGGCGCCGCCGATGTGCTGTACGGCGTGACCATGGAGCAGCACGGAGTTTCGAAAATTGTTTCCGTCAAATTCTCCAAACACGAAAAGAAGACTGAAGAACAGCCGGCAGAAGTCAAAGAAGAAGCCCCCGTTGTCGATCAGCAGGAACCAACCGAGACTCCCGAACCCGTTGTATCGCCGGAAGAAACCTGATGGGTTGATCCGGTTTTCCATCGGACGGCGAGGCCGCCTCCGGGCACTCCCAGCAATACACCCATTAAAGGGCGGGTCCGCGACCTCGCGAACCTTGCTTATGGGGTGGCGGCATACGCCGAGACATAATCCGGCAGCCAGGCCTGATAGCTTTGATAGCGCGCGGGCAGATTGGTAACGGTCGATTCCACCGCCTCGATGGTCCGGGTATTATGCTCGCCGGGCATAATCCAAGCATCACGAATGACCAGTTGAGGCATCTCGGTTTCGCTGGTATACGCCAGCTCAAATATCATGGTGCGCGAGGCCGCGCCAAATTGATAAAAATTGCCGGCCAGATCCTTTTCGGAAACTTCCAGAAAACGATCGAAGCGCGCTCCGCCCAAGGTGACTTCCAGCGCGGCGTACAAATCCTCTTTCATAACGAGACCCGCTTCTTCGAAGGCGGGTATGCTCAGAATGACTTTGTCAGGCCGGGGATTCTTGACGGTAATCGTTGCGGCTTCAATCTGGTGAAGCGTGTCGGCCGCCGACAGGAAGGCATCGTTAATCCGGGTCACTTCCGAAGGCGTGACCTTCAGGAACTCCGCCACCTCCGAACTCAGCATGTAGTCGTCCGTGATCGGCGCCATGCGCAGATGCGTCATGAATT
This sequence comes from Lentisphaerae bacterium GWF2_57_35, assembly GCA_001804865.1. GTDB lineage: Bacteria > Verrucomicrobiota > Kiritimatiellia > CAIQIC01 > GWF2-57-35 > GWF2-57-35. The sequence goes on along the minus strand of MHBK01000032.1, from coordinate 60,163 downwards.
TTTCGGATAGCGGATATTTGCCTTTGAAATTGGTTAAAATCCATTTGCAGAGGTCGTTTAAGCGCGTTTGCAAGGCCCGGTTTTCTTCCGCCAAGTCCAAGGCCTCTTCGTCCGGCGCCGTCGGCGTTACGGGAGCGGCTGCCGCGGTTTTTGGGCGGAATGATAACGTTGAGGAATCGAGAGAGCGCTCTTCCATGGCGTAAGATTTGAAGTCGGCAACGGAAGCAAAGGAAGAACGACTCCCTTCACCCGCTCCGACTTGGGGAAAAAGCAAAACGGCGCCCAGCGACAAAGCCGCGAGGATGGCCGCGCCAACCGAAATCAGCTCAGCTTTGCCCACCCGATATACAACGGCTTCAATGCATTGAAGCCAACGCTTCATCCCTGTTTTCATAAAACTTCAAAATCTTGCCCAAGCCCAACAAATCCATGGTTCGAACCAGCTTCCGATTGACGTTGCAAACGGCCATCCACCCATGACTGGCGAAACAATTCCGATGGTAACGGGCCAACAACGACAACCCCTTGCTGTTGATATAGGTCAAGCCCAGACAGTCGATTAAAACGCAAGAACCGGAAACCATAAATAAAGGATCCATGGCGGCTTTAAATTGATCGTGCGTCGCCGAATCCACCGGCCCCGCCAGCGTCACGATTTTAACTTTCCCGTCTTGTTCGATTTTGACATCCAAAGTCGCTTCAACCATGAGTAAAGTCCCCTCTTTTTATACAAAAAACCAGGTTCTTCTTATAGCACGAGTAAGACCCGATACAAAATACTTTTTCTTCGCCATGAATCCCAAGCGCTGACGTGCGACAAAAAACGCGCTTTACGGATATCCTGCTGGCCATTCCATCGGAATTTTGCCATCGTCCACCTCATCATGATTAGATATGCACTATACGCGCTTCTTGCGATGACAACGCTCGGACTTTCGCCTGTTTCTCTTGTATGGGCGGCGGAACCCCCGGGCACGAACTACACCTTGTTTGTAGCTGTCAGCAGTGCGCCCCACGGCGTGACGCTGGCCTCTTCAACCGATTTGTCCGGAGAAACGATCGGTCAGACGCCTTGTGTGATCGTATTGAACTTGTCCTGGGAAAAGAAATGGAACGGGATGCATTGGCGAACCCTTAAGGTTCAATCGCCCGGAAATGCCTGCCGCGCTGAATTCGATAAAGAAGGGAACGTCCATCTCATCCTAGATTTGACAGCCGCCAAAAACGGATTTCAGCCGCAGCGTTTTGTGGTGCAAGCCGCCACGCTGGAAAGCCCGGGCTTTTTCTGGTCCGGCCGCGAGGATTGGCCCTTGAAAAGTACGGTTCACTTAGAGCTGCAGGACGAGCGGGAGTCGATGACGGGTGAATCGGCGCAGACCTCCACTCAAAAATATCGGGCCGGCACCGTGGTGATTGCACGGGATAATACCGGCGCGGATATGAGCCGCATTCTCGTCACCTCCAACGAAAACGAGGCCGAGGTGCTGGTGGACGGCACGCGTGTCGGAAGGGTTCCTCTCAACTTGGTTTTACAGCCCGGTTCCTATCGTCTGGAAGTTCGGAAATCCGGTTTTGCCTCGTTCGTAAAAGTCCTTCAGACCACTGAAGGCGCCGATGAGCATGTAGAAGCGCCGCTTAAGCCTGCGTTACAACCATAGGAGTGATGAGCATGAAAACAGGTATCATTGGAGGAAGCGGCTTGTACAGCGTGGATGGCATCCAAAATCCCAACTGGGTACAGGTCAATACCCCCTTCGGAAGTCCTTCCGACAGCTATCTGCACGGCATTCTGGAGGGGCAGGAAGTATATTTTCTCCCCCGCCATGCCCGAGGGCACACGCTCCTGCCTTCGGAAATCAACTACCGGGCCAATATCTTCGGCTTCAAAGCCCTCGGGGTCGATCGGGTGATTTCCATATCGGCGGTGGGAAGTCTGCGCGAAGAATTGCGTCCACGCGACATCGTATTCCCCGATCAGTATTTCGACCGCACCAAACGCTACGAAGATCACACCTTTTTTGGTCGCGGCATTGTGGCGCACGTGCCGTTTGCCGAACCGATATGCCCCCAACTGAAAAACGAACTCGTTCAATGCGCCGAAAAAGTCATTGCGAAAGGCACGGAATATAATGGCATTCTCGTCCACAAAGACGGCACGTATGTGAATATGGAAGGGCCGGCCTTTTCCACCAAAGCCGAGTCATACTTTTACCGGCAATGCAAATTCGACGTCATCGGCATGACCAGCCTGACTGAAGCGAAACTCTGCCGCGAGGCCGAAATGTGTTATACCACCTTGGCCATGATTACCGACTACGATTGCTGGCACGAAGAGTTCGAATCGGTCAGCCTGGAGATGATCATCGGCAATCTCGTTGCCAACACCAAGCTTTCCCAGGACATCCTTCGGCATTTTCTCCAGAGCGCGTCCGAACAGAGAACATGTACATGCGGAACCGCCTTGAAGAATTCGATTGTTACGACGCCGGATGCCGTGCCGCTGGAGCGCAAAGAAGCGTTGAAGCCCATCATTGGAAAGTATATGTCCTGAGACATCGAGCCTGACAGCTCATTTCAAGGCAACCTTAACAACGACTTTTCGAACAGGCCCCTGGCCGGCCAAGGGGGCGTGGGCATCTTCCGGAAACAACAAGGCAAAGCAACCGGGAGGCACATGCACCCAACTGGCCGGCGCATTCTTGAAAAACATGATGTCCCGGGAAGGATCGTACGACTCACGCACTTGAAGATGAGGCCCCACGCAATCCCATCCGATCCATTCGTCCCCTTCGATGACATATTGAATGTCGATGTAGTCCTGATGGGTTTCCAATGGAGAAGCTTCACGGCCGCGGCCCATATCCTGTCCGACCATCGCATAAATTCGGTCGCTTTCGATTTCATATCTTCCGGGGGCCATGTTTTCCAGATTGCTGCGAAGTAAGAAATTGAACGCAGATTCGAATCGGGGATGAAGATCTATCCATCGGCTTGCTTGCTCTAAACGATCGAGTATCATAGGGGCCGTCCTTGCATATTTAAAACCAGTATAGCCGATTCGAGGACGGATTAAAGCAATTCGTGGTTACATTCATGGCCGACATCGTTTTAACGACACTGAACGCCCGTTACGGGCATACCGCCTTCGGCTTGCGCTATCTGCAAGCCAACCTTGGGGAATTGGCCGAGCGCTCGGTCATCATGGAATTCGATCTTCAAAAATCACCCCAGGAGATGGCCTCGCACATCGCATCGGTCAACCCGGCCATCGTCGGCATCGGGGTCTACATCTGGAATAGCCGTTTGATCGCCGACCTCATCCGTCAACTCCGCGCGCAAATGGCGAAGGCACTGATTGTTCTGGGCGGCCCGGAAGTCAGCTACGAGATCAGCCCTGAACTGCTGGAACTTAGCGATGTCGTCATCTCCGGCGAGGCGGACTTGGAATTCGCCAAATTGTGCCGGCGCCGGCTGGGAGGCCGGTCGCTCCAGGAGAAAACGCTCCATTCCCAGCCGCCCGAACCGTGCGACCTGGCCCTCCCCTACGAGCTCTATACCGACCAGGATCTGGCGCACCGTACTTTATATGTCGAAACCTCCCGCGGTTGCCCGTTTTCCTGCGAATATTGCCTGTCTTCCGTCGAACGAAGCGTACGCTTTTTCCCCCTCCAACCATTGCTCTCAAGTTTCAAAAAGCTGCTGGATCGCGGCGCGCGACATTTCAAATTTGCCGATCGGACCTTCAATTTAAATCTTCCACACTGCATGGAAGTTCTACGGTTTTTTCTTCGCGAGTACCGGCCGGGCCTGTTTCTGCACTGTGAAATGATTCCCGATCGTTTTCCGGCCGAACTTAGAGCCTTGATTCAGGCCTTTCCCCCGGAAACTCTTCAATTCGAGATCGGCATTCAGACGTGGAACCCCGAGGTCGCGCGTCGAATCCAACGCATTCAGGACAATGCGCTCATCGCGGAAAATCTGCATTTTCTACGCCAGGAAACGGGGGTTTATCTTCATGCCGATCTCATTGCCGGCTTGCCTGGAGAATCATTGGATAGTTTCGCCGAAGGTTTCGATCGGCTGGCAGCTCTGCAACCTCACGAAATTCAAGTGGGCCTGCTCAAGCGCCTGAGAGGCACAGCCATCGGACGCCACGACAAAGAATGGGCCATGCATTATCAAACCACCCCGCCTTATGGCCTGCTCAGCAACAAGCTTCTTACCGAAGGCGAAATGGATAAAATTCGTCGTTTTGCCCACTATTGGGACTCAATATATAATAGCGGCAATTTTGTCGGCGCCGCTTCTCTCCTCTGGCAGGAAGGCTCCCCTTTCCAGCGTTTCATGTACTTCAGCGAGGCCCTTTATGCGGAATTCCAACGCGAGCATGGTATTGCCTTGGACGATTTGGCGGCGGCACTCTACAGACATCTGACCGTCGCTTCGCCGCACAGTCCCGAAATCATTGGGTCTCGCATGGCTCGCGACTATTTTCACAGCGGAAGGCCCAGACCGCCTAGTTTCCTCAAAGAATATGCCAATAACATGTTACACCATACGCCAACACCCAGCCGCCCCGGGCTGCAACGACAGGCCCGCCATTTTGCCGCAGCCAGACTTGAAAAATAAAACATCCGAAGACGTGCATTTGCAATGAATAAACCAGCCCTACGAACGTCCTATTGCCCAAGGAACCGGCTTGGTTCTTGAAAAAATGTAGAGAAACGAGTATTGATCTTTGCATTCTCAGGTTGAAAGGAGAAATCGGTTATGAGCAGACAATTTATTCGGGTTGCTGGTGTGGGTATGCTGGGTGTTTCAATCGTCCTTTTGAATGGTTGCGCAGCGTTTCGAGGCTCCACGAGCGACGTCGATGTGACCAGCGGAAAAAGTCCCGTTGAGCGCGCCGATTACAACTACTCTGACATGCGGAACATAACGCAAAAAGTGGTCAACGAAATGGTCTCCAGCCCATTCCTGAACGACCAGGCAACCCCACCGATCATGATGATTGCCGGGGTTCAAAACCGCACTTCAGCGTATGTCGATACAAAGAATCTGACGGATCAAATGAGAACCCTCCTCTTCAGAACCGGCAAGGCCCAATTCATCAATGAAGCACGCCGCGAAGATCTGCTCAAGGAACAAGGCTACCAAGCGGCCAACGCCACACCGGAAACCCAGGTTTCCGTCGGCCGACAGCTCGGCGCCAAATTCATGGTCAGCGGCTCGCTGGTGGAAATGGAAACCAAATCCGGCCGGCAGGTGCGAGTGTCAAAGCAAGTCCTTAAGTATTATAAACTAACCATCGAAGTTACGGATCTTGAGTCCGGTCTTCTTGCGTGGACCACCGAAGAGGAATTTGCGCGCCAGGAAAGCCAGCCTTTGATCGGTTGGTAAGTCGAAGAGGCCACCGGTGGCCGTTAGCGAAACCGCAGTGGAGTGTCCTATTTCGTGGGTTACTCTCGGAATCGGCACTCCCTGCCCCGGAGTTCTGCGGCTATGAATTTGGTTCGACAACAACCTTCACCGGCTCAAAAATTGTGGAAAAGCCTGGCCCTTTGCTTCCTGTTGGGCTTTGCGCTCCCCGGCTTTTTCGGCTGCGCGACCCCGGTCATCGAAACGGCTCGTTACGATTTTTTCAGCGGACATTTCCAGCAATCCGAACAAGCACTCGGAGACGAGACCAAGGTTTCCGAACGCGATCGGGTGCTTTTCTTCATGGAGCGCGGTACCGTTCGCCAGGCGATGGGGCAATACGATAAAAGCGCGAAGGACTTCATTGCCGCCTCCGATCTGCTCGATCAACTCGAGACCTACAGCGTTTCCAAGGGCGGCGCCAGCATGGTCGTTAACGATACCGTCCAAAACTTCCGGGGCATGCCTTTCGAGCGGACGGCTCTGCATTCGTTTGCCGCGCTCGACCATTTTGCCCTGGCCGATTGGGATAGCGCGGCGGTGGAAGCTCGGCGCATCCTCAAAACCCTCGACCCCGGCGTTCTGGGAAAATATCCGGACGATGCCTTCGCGCGATACGTAGCAGGCTTTGCTTTTGAAATGATCGACGATCCCTCCAATGCCTCCATGCAATATCGAAAGGCCTCCGAAATTTCAGGCTTGGTTCAAATCGACGAAAATACCGGACGCCTTCAAACAAGGGTCAATACCAATCAATTGCTGACAACAACCAACAACCTGTCGACTTTGTATTCGACCGACGAAAATTGGTCGCACGAGCTGGTTTGCTTTGTTCTCAGCGGTCGATCCCCCTCCGGCGAAGAACTTCTGAACGGTTATCTTTCCCTGGGTACGCCGGAATACGCCGAAATCGTCATCAACGGGAAGACGGTCGGACGAAGCTATGCGCTGGCCGACACGGGAAACCTCGCTTTGCGTACCCAACAAATCGATGCCGCCATGAAAGCCATTAAAACAGCATCCCGTATTGCCCTGAAGGAAGGCCTTGCCCAAGCCGTGGAGCATAATTCCAACGGCGCATTAGGAGCACTAACTCGCTTAGTCTTGATTGGCCTCATGGAACGCCCCGATACGCGCCGCTGGGAAACCATGCCCCGCTGGCTTCAGGTCGCCCGCATCCCCTGCCCTCCCGACTTGAAGAAATTCGACGTGGTTTTCAAAAGCTGGTCCGGCGCGACCCTCCGCACCATCAAGGTCACCGCGCCCATCTCCCGCCGCCGTCAAACCATTGTTTCCTTTTGTCGCGACATCTACTACAAGCCTTAATGGGTCAGATTGGAAGCTCTTGTGAGACGGTTATCGCGGATGTCGTTCGCTTATAATATCGCCAGATGAATGCCGCCCATGGGAGCGTTAGGACACAAAGGATTCTCGCCAATCGTTCGAAGATCGTAAACAACGGCGCCGATCGGGCAAGTTGGGATGCCTTTCTTCAGATAGGGCGCAAGCTGAGCATTTACAACGGCCTGCCCAAACGGAAGACCCGTTTCCAAAGCCAACTGGTCTTTGGCCCAGGAAATTAAACGAAGATTATTCAAGCATGTATTGGTCTGCGTACTCTGCCTAGACCTCATAAACGACGGAAGCGCGATGGCTGCCAAAAGACCAATGATCGCCACAACAATCATGATCTCTACTAATGTGAATCCATGTTTCGATTGTATTTTCATTTCAACGTCTCCTTGATTTTTCATCTCTCGATGAAAATAACAGGCTCGTTCCTTATATAGCACAGGCCGTACCAATCGGGATTCAAGCGTCAACAAGAACAAGCATGGTTTATGGACCAGCCCAGACTTCGACCCTTATGAAGGAGACCGACATCGAAGATAAAAAAAATGGCCCCGCTTTTCAGCGGGGCCATTCATGCATTAACTACATGCAAGTCTAGAGCTACAGGATCGCAGGATGCGTTCCACCAACCGCCGTAGCATCCGGGCATGTCGGATCGGTGCCGACCGCATTAGGAGTAGGCTGTTGTCCCAACGGGCATGTCGGATACCCATTCTTAATATAAGGAGCAATATCAGCTACGGCCGTCGGATCGCCGGTCGTTGCATTATTTTCCAAAGCCCATTGATCTTTGCCGGCGTCGACCAACCGAAGATTATTAATACAAGTATTGGTTTGCGTACTCTGCCGCGCTCGCAGGAACGACGGAATCGCTATGGCGGCCAACAGACCGATAATCGCCACCACGATCATAATTTCCACCAGGGTGAAACCAGCTTTACTATTCTTTCTCATCGCATTCTCCTTTCGTTTGTTTAGGCTGCGATAGCCCACCTCCGAACCGCCAGATTTATATAGCAGGCAACGTGCCAACTTTACAAATACTGCGGACTCTGCCCTGTAGAACATCCCATTGCTTAGGAAATCATTAATAGCGGCTAATATTTTGAATACAAGACAAAAAGCAGAACGATACGCACAATTGCAAATTTGCATATATGATCGGTATAATGATTCACTTTTTAGATTTTGCGATTTCGATGCTGTTCACACGTTGTTATCGGTTGCAGACTAAGGTAAGTAACGTTGATTGGTATTTCTCCCCTATTATTCCTTTATTTTGCAGGGAAGAAGCTCTCGTCACGTTATAGCCTGGAATTAGAGGATCGCAGTTATTCCTGAGCCGTGAGTCGCAAGGGATTTAGTCGATAGGCACAGCCCGAGCTACAAATCTACTCTTTTGGGTCAGGCAGCTTGCGGTAAAGGGTAGCCAAGCTGATACGCAGGGCCTTGGCGGCTTTTTCCTTATCGCCGTCGACATGCTGAAGCACTTGAGAGAGGTATTCCTTCTCTTTTGCGCGTAGGAATGCTTTCAAAGACTTCCCTCGATAGATCTCAGCACGGATACCGCCCCCTATAGCGCCCGTAAAGCTGCCTGTATCGACTGAGCTGACGATTTTAGCCGGCAGAACGTCCTTGGAGATGATGCCAGTCTTGGTAAAGGTCATGGCGTGGCGAATGGCATTATCCAGCTCCCGGACGTTTCCAGGCCAAGGATATTGCTCAAGCACCAATTGGGCTTCCGGATCAATGGTCAGCAATTCCTTGCCGGGACCCAGCTCCTGACGCATAAAGTGGGAAACAAGCGGCAGGATATCTTCAGGGCGCTCTCGCAAGGGTTTGATTTCGATGGGAATCACGCTGAGACGATAATACAAATCTTCACGGAACCGGCCTTCCTCAATAAGGCGCTCCAACCGGTCATTGGTAGCCGCCAGAACCCGGACATCGACGGCTACGGTTTCGGTCCCGCCTACCTTGCGAATTTCGCGCTCTTGAAGCACTCGCAAGAGTTTGCTTTGAATGCTCATGGGCATGCTGCCGACTTCATCCATGAATATCGTCCCACCACCTGCGGCTTCAAAGAGCCCCTCTTTGTTGGTAGCGGCGCCTGTGAAAGCGCCTTTGACATGGCCGAACATCTCGGATTCCAGCAACGGTTCGGGCATGGCGGCGCAGTTGATGGGAAGAAAACGCTTGTTCTTGCGTCGGCTGTGAGCATGAATGGCCTTGGCCACCAATTCCTTGCCGGTTCCACTTTCGCCCAGAATCAAAACGGTTGTATCCGTCGGGCCTACGCGCTCGATCATCTCGCAGACCTGCCGCATGGCGGGACTTTCCGCAACAATATTTTCGAAACGATACTTGGCTTCCAATTGGGCTTTGAGATCCACGTTTTCCGCCAAGGCGCTGTGATACTCCAAAGCTCTTTGCACGGTAATCAGCAACTCATCCACTTTGAATGGCTTGGTAACGTAATCGAAAGCCCCTTCTTTCATGGCCTCGACGGCTGTCTCAACCGAACCGTAGGCGGTGATCATAATAACCGCCATGCCGGGTTTTTCTTTGCGGGCAAATTTGAGCAATTGCATTCCGTCAACGGGACTCATGCGAATATCGGAAATCATCAGATCGAAGGTTTCGTTGCGGATGACGTCCTGGGCTTTCTCACCACCGAGAACCGGAACGACATCGTGACTTTCCGCGCGAAGAAGCGTGCTTAGAACACTAAGAATGCTGGGCTCATCATCAACCAAAAGTATACGAGACATGTGTAACAACCCCGTTTTTTTGAAGCATCAGACCCGCGAGAATCAATAAATAGACAATCCACATCGAAAAGTTAATATAATATTCTCATTTTTTCAAATAGTATCGAAATGTTTTTCGTATCCACTTCAAGAAATGCCGCATAGGCACTGATCATCAGCTTGTTATAGAAGACCAACGGCAGTGTTTTGCTGAGACTATTGCCGGTTGGATTTGGTGAAATCCGTCTCTGCGAGGTATTCCTGCAACTTGGCAAACGCTTCGGGGGAAAATTCCGTGAAATCGATGAAGCGCTCGATGACAATATCCAGCCTGGACGATTCCGCTACAATTCGATTATAGGTGCTGTTCCGCTCCTTAAGCAGAATTTCCGCACTCTTTTCGTCGCCTAGATGAGCCCTGCGCTCCAAGAGTTGCAAGACTTGAACAGAACCCGATATGGCGGCCAGCGGATTGCGGATCTCATGGGCTATTTCAGCCGCCATCTGATTGGCGGCGCGAACCCGTTCAGCATGTTTGACCTGTTGTTGCATCTCCAAAATCGGAGAAATGTCGTTAAAGGCCATGATAACCGCTTCCAAGTTCCCTTTTCCTTCATATCCAGGAATCGCTTCTGCCGGCAAAGAAACGGTGGCAATCTCGAAGCTAACGGGAAACGTTTTCCCATCGGAGCGTTTGAAATAGCATTGAGAGACATCCTCCGCCCCTTGAACCGATTCCTGAACCCAATCGGCTGCCATATAATTGTTCAAATGCGATCCAATCAGAACCTCATCCGTAAGCCCCAGGCTCTTACAAGCGTGCTCATTGGCCATGAGAATGACGCCTTTTTCGTCAAATAGGATCAACCCGGCCCCCACCTTTCGAAAAATCAACTCCGCCATTTCCCGAAAGCGTTCTATCCGTTTGTCGGCAAAGTTGCAGCGCTTGGAGACATAAACGCCCGCCGCGCCGAAACAGGAAAAGATAAGCACATTCATCAACAACGTCCGGAGCAGAGAGATCCAATCGTAGCTACGGATGGGATTGCCATAGGACATGAGCACGCCTTGCTGAATCAACAGCACTAGCGTCACATAGGAAAGAATGCACAATACCGTAACCTGAATAGCCCTCAAGGGCGTGGTGATCATACCGGCAGAAAGAATCACCAAGGGATACAAAAGGGCCAGATCGCTCGCCACGCCGCCGGTGAAATAGACAACGCCCGTCACCAGCACCAAATCCACCAGAAACTGCAAGGGCATCAGTTGCGAGATCCGCTCCCGGTTCTTCAACCAGAGCGCATAGGGAATGCTGATCACGTAGGCGATGGCCATCAAGGCAAAAAAAGCAGCGTTGTCATGAGGCAAAACGAAGGCCAGCGCCGCCATAAGGCCGGTCATCAGCACCAGCCTTATGCACATCACGCTTACGGCGGCGAGCCATGTCCCAGCCAATGGCTTTTCCTGGCCTTTCTGGACCTGTTCCCTCATCGTGAGCCCACCTTACATTCCGACAATTTCGGACATCTTGAAGATCGGCAAAAACATACAAACAACGATTCCGCCAATGATTACGCCCAAAAACACCATCAGCAAAGGCTCGATCAACGATGTGAGTCCGGCCAGCATGGCCTCGACTTCGTCGTCATAGAACTCCGAGATTTTTTGAAGCATTTCGTCGACCTTGCCGGTCTTTTCGCCTGCCGATAACATATGGATCAGCATCCGGGGATAAGTTTTGCTCTTTTCCAACGCTTTGGAAAGCGGTTCACCCTGCTCGACAGTACTGCGGGCGTCGAGAATGATCTTGGAAAGCACTTTGTTGCCCGTGGCGAAGGCCACGATTTCCATGGTTTGAAGAATAGGCACGCCGCTTCGAGTCAATTGGGCAAAGGTGGACGCGAACCGACTGAGGGCTACTTTACGCGTCAATTCGCCGAAGACGGGGAAATTGAGTTTGATGTTGTCCATCATATACGCGCCTTTTTCCGTCTTCTTGAATTTGCCGAAAGAAATGCCCAAGGCCACCACCCCCACAATGACAAAGACAATGTTGTGCCGGACGCCATCGCTCACATCGACCAGGAACTGAGTAGGCGCCGGCAGTTTGGAGCCAAAGTCGGTGTAAATACTGGCAAACACCGGCACAATCCAGATGATCATGGCTGCCGCTAAAGCAAGGGCAACCGTCATAACGATGGACGGATACATCATCGCGGCTTTGACCTTGCGCTTCAGTCTTGCCGTTGCTTCCAGATAGGAGGCGATACGCGTGGTGGTTTCAGCCAAAAGACCTCCGGCCTCACCGGCTTTAAGCATGCTGATATACAGATCGTCAAAGATATCAGGATACTGTCCCAAGGCTTCGGAAAACGATGCGCCGCCTTCAATCTGTGCCCTGACGCCGGTAATGACGGTCTTGAAAACCTTGTTCTGCGTCTGTTCCTGCAAAGCGTCGAGTGTTTGCACGACCGGAAGCCCGGAGGACAGCATCGCGGAGAGCTGCCGCGTAAAGGAGGGCAAATCCTTGGCAATGATCTTTCGCGCGCCGGGGACTTTTTTCTTCTTCCGCGACTTGGGATCCGAACCGGTCGGCTTTTTGACTTGAGGGGCTTGGGCTTGACTAGGGCTGATCGTTGCTGCCATGTAAATAGCTCCTTATTCTCCACTCGTTACAAGCAAGACTTCTTCCACGCTGGTGACCCCGTCGCGAACGCGAAGCAATCCGACATCCCGCAAGGTCAACATCCCGTTCTTGACCGCTACATCACGAATTTCTCCGGAACTGGCCTCTTTTAACATCAAGGCTTTAACCTCATCGCCCACCATAAGAATTTCCATGAGCGCGCCGCGGCCCTTGTAGCCCGTGTTGCCGCACTTGGGACAGCCATGTGCTTCGTACAGCGTCGCGCCGCTGAAAATCTCGGGATCGATTTTGTTCAGCCTCAGTATTTCAGACGGCAATTCGCGCTGCTTTTTGCACGCGGGGCAAAGTTTGCGATAAAGGCGTTGGGCCTGGGTCATGATCAGCGAAGAGGACAACAGGAAGGCTTCGATGCCCATGTACAACAAGCGGGCGATGGCGCCGGCGGCATCGTTGGTGTGCAGCGTGCTCAAAACCAAGTGCCCCGTCAGCGCCGCTTGTACGGCGATCGACGCCGTTTCGCCGTCGCGGATTTCGCCGACCATGACGATATCCGGATCTTGACGCAGAATTGAGCGCAAGCCCGCGGCAAAGGTCAGGCCGACCTCCGAGTGAGCTTGCACCTGATTGATGCCCACCAACTGATACTCGACGGGGTCTTCCACCGTGATAATGTTGACGTCGGTCGTATTCAACTCTTGGAGGGCGGAGTAAAGCGTTGTGGTTTTTCCGCTGCCGGTCGGGCCGGTCACCAGGATCATGCCATGAGGCTGATCGATCGAATATTTGAGATTCTCGTAGGCCTTTTGATCCAGCCCCAAGGCGGATAAGTTGGGCGCCAGGGCGCTCTTATCGAGAATACGCATGACGATTTTTTCGCCGTGAACCGTGGGCAGGATGCTCACACGGATGTCGGCCTCTTTGCCGAGCGCCTTGATCTTGAAACGTCCGTCCTGCGGAACACGCCGTTCGGCGATGTTCAAGTTCGACATGATCTTGATGCGCGAGATGATGGCCGACTGGAGGGATTTCGGGGGGCTTGGACTTTCGTACAGAATGCCGTCGATGCGGTACCGCAAGCGCAAAGACCGCTCCATAGGCTCCAGATGCACGTCGCTGGCGCGCCGTCGAATCGCTTCCACCATGATCGAATTGACGATGCGAATAACCGGGGCATCCTCGGCGCTTTCCAACATCTCGTCGAGACTGACATCCTCTTTTTCCTCATGACCGAGTTCGACGTCGCTGTCGCTAACGTCCTTGAGAATGTCTTCCAAGCCCTGGGTCGGTTCCTTGGTGAATCGCTGGAGCAGATCGGTTAATTCTTTTTCTGGCGCCACGACCGGCACCACGTCCAGCCCTGCCAGCGCATGAAGCTCCTCGAGTCCCACGACATCGAAGGGATCGCCCAAGGCGACCGTCAACATGTTGCCGATTCGGGCGATGGGCACCATCATATGCCGGGTCAGCGTTTCGCGCGGCACCAGATCGAGCAACTGATTATCCGGCGTGAAATGAGCCAGACTGATCGGCGGCATGTTCAAGTATTCAGCCAACGCCAATGCCATGTCGGCTCCGGCCACCAGATTCTTTTGCACCAGCATTTTCTCGAGACGAATGCCCGATGCCTTGGCGCCTTCCTTGACTTCCTGAAGAATTTCGGGATTGATCGCGCGCCGCTTGATGAGGATATCGATGACTTTCTCGCCTAATGACGCTGTATCCATCTGCCACCTTGCTGTTGCATAATTGCCGGTTTCTAAAAGCAAAATAGATGCCAGCTCCTGTTTTAACGGAAAATAACTCGAAATGGCAGTGAAAAAAGCGCTTATAGTCAAGGTTTTGAGAAACTGAAAGATTTGACTTGTTCGAAATTTTGACTTCTTTCCTTTTTTGTTGGCATATTACCTGCATTAAACGATCATCAAGCATTGTCTCAGCAGCAGGCGGCCGATACGAACGATCCGACGGCCAGAAAAAAAAGCAATGAGTCATGGATAAAGAACCGGTAGCGCCGAAAAATATCGAGTCCGATGTATGGAATGCCATCGCGGCCTTCGAACAAATCCTCGAAGCCATCCCCAACGATCGCGTCGCCTTGGAGACGTTGTTCGAAGCCTATGAGCAGATTGGCGACAAATCCCGCGCGCTGGATTATCTGGCCCAGCTTGCCCAGACGATCGCCGAGGAGGAGGATGCCGAGGCCGCCCCGGACCTGATCAAAAAGCTGAACAAGCATGTGCAGGACAATCCGTCGGTCAAACCGCTGGTGCAGCAACTCGAGCAGTTGCTGGTCCAAAAGAAAATGACCTCGCCCGGCGGCTCAGATGCCGGAAAGCGGAAAAACATCGACATCACCAACGAGCTGGCCCTGGCGTGGAACCTTCTTCAGGCCGGCGAACTCAGCCAGGAAGATTATTCGAATGTGGTCCACGACCTTTCGGAAAACTCGTCCAAGAACGTGCAAGTCCCCGTCTCCGTGCTGCACGTCTTGCAGGATCGCGCGTTCAAGAACATGGAAAAGGTGCTGAAGTTTCTCGTCAAGGACAGCGGCATGCCGGTCGTCAGTTTGACTTCGTTCGAAATCCCCAAAGAAGCCGCCGCACTCTTGCCGATCAACTATACCATGCATCGCGGCGCCATGGTCTTCGATCAGATAAGTCGCGATTTGCTGGTGGCGGTGCTGAATCCTTACGATGCGGTCCTGCAGGCAGACGTCAAACGAATCACGGGAAAAGCCTGTCATTTCTACCTTTCCACGGCATCTGAATACGATATCGCCCTGGAAAAGCTTAAGAAATCGCAGCCTCCGGCCTCCAAATAAAGCGAGCTCCGCGGTTAGAAGGTGCTCTGGCCTACGAAAAGGGTTCTGGTTTCGCCTTCGTATTCCAATTCAACGCTTCCGGAATGCACTTCAAGCAGCCGTGCGCCCTCGACCGTTTCGTCGACACTCACCATCGCTTTGTTGATCAAGGCGGTGCTGTCTTTTTCAGTCGATCGCAGCATCACGCCGGTAAGCGTCAGCTTCGGCCAAATCGCTTGCCCGGATGAATCGGAGGACGAAGAAGATTCCTGTGCAGCATCGGCCGAGTTCCTGGCGTTCCCCATCCCGAGGACGAGCGTCGCCTTTTTGGCGGGCTCGGGCGATTCCTTATTGGCCGGAGCTTTCGCCGTCGCGGACGAATTGGGCGCCGAGGTTATTGGAGCGGCCGCCGATGACGCTTCGGCGGGTACGGCCATCGAACGGGCGTCCTGAACCTTGCGGACGACTTCTTCCGCTTTTCGAATCGGCTGGATTAAAGTGCTTTGCGCCGTCGACGCCGATGCGGAGGCCTCGGGTTTTACGACCGCAGCAGGCGTGGGAGCGCCGGGCTTTTTCCAGGATTTGGCGGCTACCATGAAAAAGAAGATGGCTGATCCCGCAAGAACAACGAGCACGACTAGAGACCCGACCAGCATGCCCCAGGCTTTCGGTTCTTTTTTCTTTATCGCTTTCTCCTTGGACGGAGGGGGGATGGCCGGGGGTTGTTCCGAGGTCGGCGCGATTTCGGTCGGGGTTGTCGCACCTACGGCGTCGGGCGGCTTCGCCGTGCCTTCAAATTCCTGCTGCTGCCGTTTCAAGGCTTCCTGGATCAGACTCATAGAGCGGACTCCATGTGAGCAATGGCTTTCTTTATTTCATGAACGCGAATAATTCGTGTACCTGCAACATATCCGGCCAATAAAGCACTGTCACAAACATTGTTGATCAACCGCGGCGTACCTACTGTAAATTTATATATCATCCTGATGGCTCCTTCGTCAAAAACGACTTCCGACGATGCGCCGGCAACGCTCAATCGATGAACGATATAGGCCGCCGTATCGTTTTCGTCAAGCGGTTGAAGCTTGCAGGTCACGATGATTCTTTGTCGCAATTGGCGAAATTCAGGCCGGGCCAACCGTTCGTGAAGCTCGGGCTGTCCGGCCAGGATGATCTGCATCAACTTATGCTGGTCGGTTTCAAGATTGGACAACAAACGAATTTGTTCCATCACTTCCGGGATCAGATCCTGTGCTTCATCGATGATCAAGAGCACATTATTGCCTTCTTTGATCTGTTCCAGCAGGAATTCGTTAAGCCGTTCGATATAGGCAAGTCGGTCGCGCCCCTTAACCTGAAGACCAAAATCGTTCAGGATCGCGCGCAAAAGCTGGGTTTCCGTGAGCGAAGGATTTAACACCAACGCTGTCCGTACATTCGAGGGCAAGCTGGAAAGAAGCGCACGGCAAAGCGTCGTCTTTCCCGACCCCACTTCGCCGGTCAGTTCAATGAAGCCCTTTCGATTATGGATTCCATACATCAGGTGATCGAAGGCTTCGCGATGTCGCGTCGAAAAAAACAGAAACCTCGGATCAGGCGTGATATTGAACGGCATTTCCGTCAGGCCGAAAAATTCAAGATACATAAAAAAGCTATCCGTCTTGCTCAGGTCGATTTTACAACCCGGTTATTATTCGTCGTCGTGGTCATCGTGGTCGTCGTGGTCGTCATGGTCGTGTTCTTCCCTGGAACAGGTTGACTTCCGAGGAAAAACCTCCGTCCACATTTCGCGCGCCCATTTTTGGGTATCCTCTCCATCAGTCAATGCTTGAATACGGGCGGCCAAAGCCTTATTCCCAGGGAAAAGGCTGGAGGCTTTACGCAAGAGAGTCAAAGCATCGGCTCGATGGCCGCGATATTCAAAGAGGAACGCCCGCAACGTCAACATTTGCGCAAGATCGAGCCGGGACTGCTCGTCCTCTGGATCCAACTGTCCAGGCCAGAGGCGTATACCCATATCCAGCGCCAGTTCGGCTTGTTTCTCTTTTTGAGCGCGGATATACAAACGTCCCTTTTGCTGCAAGACGCGATAATCGCCCGGATTGTTGCGCTGCGCTTCAAACAGAATATTTTCAGCTAAATCCGGACGAGCTCCTTCGCTCGCCAACCAATAGGAAGCCGTAAGATAAGCTTCCACATTGTGAGGGTCCATCTCCGTTGCAAATCGGAACCAGGGCATCAGCTCATAAATGGACGTTCCTTTCGGATGCGTATGCAGATTGGGAGCAATAATGGCATCCCACCGTTGAAAGAAATCTATAAATGCCTTTTTCTGGGGATGCTTAACGCCCTGGTGGAAATAATTATCGGCCTCCAAATAAAGGCTTTGTCCTAACGCCACACGGCTGGAACCCAAAAGCCGCCCCAATACGGAATCGGCATCCGGCAGAAGCACCGACGAAGAAGCACTCAAGCGACAGAACAGGATGAAGCAGGCCACCCAACACGCCAGGATCATAATCGTCGGCCAAAACCCGGAAGATCTTCGCGCGCAAGAGTCAATTTCCATTGAGGTTATCGCTTCCATAATTCGACTCTCTTTACTGCCGGCGTTATTTCATCGTGCCTGTTTACAGTTGAGCGCCCCGCGAAAAACGTTTTCGCCGATACCCAAACCAGGCAAGCCCAAGAAAAACAACGATCCACAAAATGCCATACACCACGATGACGGACACCATCGACCACGGGGCTGCGCCCCAATCATGCACCACGCGCTGGCGCAGATCGAACAACTCGAAATGAGGAAGCGCATAATAAAGGACCAGCAAAGCCTGGGCTCGAATCCCTGTTTCCTGCGTCAGCAAAACGGGAATTTGCGGCGCCAGTACGAAGGAGGCCAGGGTGGTCACATATGTCAACGAGGCCGCAGCGCCGTACGTGGTGCGCGTGGAAAACGCCAGGGCCAGGGCCGTGACCATTCCCAGATTAACCGCGTGAAGGAGAAACGCCTGAATCAAAGAGCCGGACACAAAATGACCGCCCCGCAAATGAGTGACGCCCATCACGAGCAAGTAAAAAACGGCGGTGGCGGCCACCGCTATGGTCCAGGCGCCGAACCATTTTCCCAACAGCAATTCAATCCTCGTTACCGGCTTGGCCAGCAAGCTGTATATGGTGCCCCGGGCCTCCTCCTGCGGCAACTGTCGACCGGCCGCGCCAATGGCAAAAAACCAGGCGCAGAGCCAGGTGAGCAGGAACCCCACATCCTTCACATAACGGGCCACCGAACCCAAGCCGTACACGTTGACCGAAATCAGCACCATCAACAAGGCCGCCAGCAGAATCAGCAGCACGTACAAATCTTTTCGGCGGATCATTTCCAGCCAGACCACGCGGGCGATCGTCAACACGCGACTCATGAGCCCCCTCCCTTTCCCGCCACGACGCGCAGGAAATATTGCTCCAGGCTCTCGTCTTTTTTCACCAGGTCGGCAGCGGCGCCTTCCACCATCACGCGGCCCTGCGAGAGAATCGCGACGTGATCGCAGACCAGTTCGACCTCGGAAAGCTCGTGCGACGAGAAGAACACCGTCTTTCCCCGCTCCCGCAATTGCGCGATGATCCGGCGGATTTCCATCCGGCCCAAGGGGTCCATGCCCCCGGTGGGCTCGTCCAGAATCACCAAATCCGGATCGTTGATCAAGGCCTGAGCCAAGCCAATACGCTGCATCATGCCGCGCGAATAGGTGGCGATCCGCCGATTGGCAGCCTGCCGCAGGTTAACCCGGTCGAGCAGTTCCTCCACGCGGTCATGCAAAGACTTGGCATCGAGATGGAACAACCGGCCGGCCATCGACAGCAATTCGCGGCCGGTGAGAAAGGGATACGTCTGGGGGTTTTCAGGCAGGTAGCCTATGCGCGTACGCGCTATCGCTTCGCGGACATCCCGCCCGAAAATTTGCGCCGTTCCTGCGTTGAAGGCGACAAACCCAAGCAGGGCATGCATCGTCGTCGTTTTGCCGGCGCCGTTCGGACCCAGGAATCCGAAGACCGTCCCCTCTTTTACGGTCAGGCTCAGGCCTCTGAGGGCGTCCACCTTTTGGCCACGCTCGGTGAACGATACCGATAGATTCTCAATGGCAATCGCCGGATGTGTCATTCCCTCTCGCTTTCCAATCGTTGGAATCCCCGCCGGGCGGGTTCACATTTTTTTCCAACGATTGGAAAATTTATACGCCGTTTTTCCAATCATTGGAAAACTTTTCGAAAGAATTTAAAGCTATTTTCGTGCCAACGGGTACGGAATGCCCATCAGCTTCGAAACGGCTCCATAAAAGCTATTGCGCTCTTCTGCCACAAAAAGAATGGCGCCGGAAATACGCCGGTCGAGCAGATCGAAGTCCATGCCTGCCGTTCCACCCAAATGGGTTTTCTGCGCGATGGCCTTGTAGGGATCGAGGGCTTCCAATTCGTCCAAGTGCTCCTTGACGTAATGATAGGCATCCCGAAACGGCATACCGCCGGCAACCCGTTCCAGGGCGTAATCGGTGGCAAACACATCCGGAGTGAAGCCGGCCAGAAGTTTTTCCCGGTTGACCTTCAGGCCTTCGACGAGCTGCGACATGATGCGCAGGCTGGACCGGGCGGTCGAGATGCCATCCATGAACGGTTCCTTGGCTTCCTGGATATCCCGGTTGTAACCGGATGGAGAAGCCTTGACGATCTCCTGCACGGCCAGCGAGAAGGCAATGACCTTGGACGTCTTGGCCCGGATCAACTCCAGCACATCGGGGTTTTTCTTCTGGGGCATGATGCTGCTGCCGGTGCAGCAGGAATCCGGCAACGAAAAGTAGGCGAATTCCGGCATGCTGAACAAGATCAGGTCCTGCGCCAACCGCGAGAGAGTCAGCATGACCTGCGACATGGCGTTCAGGACGATCGATTCGAGCTTGCCCCGCGCATTGTTGGCATACAGCACATTATGAACCGGCCGGCTGAACCCGAGCAGATCTGAAACCAATTGCCGGTCGAGCGGCAGCGGCACGCCATAACTGGCGGCAGAACCCAACGGGCTTTGATCGTTCAACTCAAAGGCATTGATGAGCAGGGCGATATCGTCGAGCAAGCTCTCCGAAAAGGCGGCCGCCCACAACCCCACCGAGCTGGGCATCGCCGGCTGCATGTGCGTGCGACCCACCATCGGGTCCGCGGCATGCCGACGCGCCACCCTCGTCAAGCCGTCCGCCAGTTCCGCCGCTTCCAGAATAGTCCCGAGCAACTGATCCTTGCCGTACAGCCGCAGATCGAGCGCGACCTGGTCGTTCCGGCTGCGTCCGGTGTGCACTTTCTTGCCCAAGTCGCCGAGTTGCTCGGTCAACGTCCGCTCGACCGCCAGATGTACATCCTGATCGTCCAGGGTAATTTCGAATTTGCCCTGTGCGGCCCGCTGCATAATCTCCACCAACCCCGCGATGACCTGTCGCCGCTCCTTTTCGGAAAAGAGCCTCGGCTTCAAGGGCATCCGCGAAAGCATCGTTACATGCGCGGCGGAACCCATGCAATCGGCTTCGATCAGAGCCCGGTCCAGAATACAATCCCGGCCGGCCGTAAACGCGAGCACCTCGGAATCGATCACGCCCACCGTCGTCTTTTTTTGTCTTTTAGCTTTCATAAGTTGCCATCCATGAAGTCAGTTTCGAATTTCGCGATTCAAGTTGCAAGACTCAAGTGAGGACAAAGAGGCGCGATGAATATCCGCCTTGGCATCCGCGCCCAAGCGAACTACATTAATCCTACTTATGGACAACGAATCCAAACAATTGATTTTTGGACGCAACGAGGAGCCCGGCTTGGTCGCTCTGGAATCGCTCGCCGGCGACGAGGGCCGCGACGAAATGCTTCTTTTCATCCGGCAGGATGGAAAGACCCTTCAACAACGGGAGCCCTTCAAGCCGTTCTTTTGGCTGAACAACCCCGCCTTGATGACCGATTCCCCGATCCAGGCAGAAATCGTTTCGCTTCAGGGAAAGAATTCGTATGCCTGGTTATGCTCTTTCGATTCGTGGAAAGCCCTGGATAAGTGCATGGCGTGGCTGAAAAAGAGCAAAGGAATTCGTCCCGGCGACCCTTCCAGTCCGGTGTTCTTGTTAAACGATCCCATCCAACAGCACTTGATGTGGACCGGGCGGACGCTTTTCAAAGGCATGGTCTTTGCCGACCTCCGCCGGCTTCAAGTGGATATCGAAACCTATACCACCCCGCCCTTTGAATTTTCGAATCCTGAACGCGAAGGCGACCGCATCATTGCCATTGCCCTGGCCGATCAAACCGGCTGGACGGAAGTAATTCCCGGAGACGGCTTGAACGAAAAGGAGATGCTCGAACGGTTCGTCGAGATCGTCCGGGAAAAAGATCCCGACGTCATCGAGGGCCACAATCTCTTCAAATTCGATTTGCCGTATCTGTCCCTTCGGGCGAAACGGCATAAGGTCAAGTTGGCCCTGGGCCGCGACGGCTCGGTTCCGACCTCGTATCCCAGCCGGTTCTCCATCGCCGACCGCACGATTTCTTACCCCAGGGCCGAATGCTTTGGCCGTCATATTGTCGACACCTACTTTCTGGCGCAAGCCTACGATGTCAGCCACCGCTCGCTCGAAAGTTTCGGGCTGAAGGACATTGCCGTCCATTTCGGCGTGGCCGCTCCGGAGCGAACCTACATCGAAGGGGCGGATATCGCCCGCATCTACGAGCGCGAGCCGGCCACGCTCATGAAATATGCGCGCGACGACATTCTCGAAACGGAAGCGATCGGCCGCCTGCTTTCTCCCAGCTATTTTGCGCAGGCGCAAATCCTGCCGTTCGGCTATCAAAACATCTGCGTCCGCGGGAATGGAACCAAGGTCGATGCATTGCTGCTGCGCGAGTATCTAAACCAACGGGCGTCCATCCCCGCACCGGACATGCCCCGTCCCTACGAGGGAGGCTATACGGACATCTTCAAATTCGGCGTCATGGCCAATGTCCACCATTGCGATGTACGCTCGCTGTATCCTTCCATCATTCTCAAGGACGGCCTCACGCCGCGTTTCGACGAACTCGGAATCTTCCTGAAGTTGCTGGAATTCCTGCGCCGTTTGCGGCTTGAAACCAAAGCCCGGATGAACGCCAGCAAGACCAACGAGGAGCGAATCAACCTCGACGCCTTCCAAAGCTCCTTTAAAATTTTGATCAACTCGTTTTACGGCTACCTCGCTTTCGCCCAGGCGCATTTCAGCGATTACAGCCTCGCCGAACAAATCACACGGGAAGGACGCGACTTGCTGCGCCGGATGATCGAGAAGCTTAAAAAACTGGGCGCCGAGCCGATCGAAATCGATACCGACGGAATTTATTTCACGCCGCCGGCCTTCAAGACCGAAGCCGAACTGGACGCCTTTCGGAAAAAATTCCAGGCTTCCCTCCCGGAAGGCATCGACGTGGAGTTCGACGGCGAATACCGGGCCATGTTCAGCTATAAAATGAAGAACTACGCCCTGCTGGCCGAGCACGACGAAATCGTTATCAAAGGGGCCGCCTTGAAATCGCGCGGCCTGGAACCCTTCCAACGGAATTTCCTCCGCGAATGGCTTCGACTGACGCTGCTGAACAAAGCCGATGAAATTCCCAAGCTGTACCAATCCTACCGGGATGCGATCGGTCGGCGGGAATGGCCCATTGCCTTGCTGGCCAAATCCGAAACGCTCCAGGATTCGCCGAGTACCTATCAAAACAAGATCCAGGGCGGCGACCGGGGCCGCAATGCCGCTTACGAGTTGGCGTTGAAGTCGGGTCGAGATTACCGGGCCGGCGACCAGATTTCCTACTACGTCGCCGGTAATTCCAAGCGCGTAGCCGTACACACCAGCGCCAAATTGGTTTCGGATTGGAACCCGGAACGCCGCGACGAAAACATTCCCTACTACCTGGCCAAGCTTGACGCTCTGCTCAAAAAATTCGATTCTAATGCGCCGACAACGGAATCCAGCCAGCAAAACCTGGAACTCGATTTTGGATGAACGAAGGAAGAGGTTGAGGAATGAAGCGCCGTACATACACCGAATACCGCCGTCCTACAGCGGAAGGATTTACCCTGATTGAAATCCTGGTGGTCGTCATGATCATCGCCATCCTGGCCGGCATCGTCAGCATCAATGTCCTAAGCAAACCGGCTGAGGCGCGGGTCTCCGCCGCCCGCATGCAGATCAAGCAACTACAAACCGCCCTGCAAATGTACCGCACGGAGCAAGGGCGCCTGCCTACCCAGCTTCAAGGCCTCGAAGCGCTTGTGAAGCTCCCCTCCACCGACCCCATGCCGGCCCGTTATCCCGAGGAAGGCTATCTCGAAAGCCGGACGCTTCCGAAGGACCCTTGGGGCAGCGAATACATTTATCTGATTCCCGGGCGCAACGGCGAGGTCTTCGAAATCGTCAGCTACGGCAGCGACAGCGAACCCGGCGGAGAGGGCGATGCGGCAGATCTCTCCAGCGCCCATGAGTAACGCCCGCGCGTTCACCTTTGTCGAGGTCCTGGTGGCCCTGGTGATGTGCTCCATCATGGTCTCGGCCATCTGCACCGCCTTGATCGTCGCCCTGAAAGCCGAACAAATGGCCTCATGGCTTCGCGAGGCCGAACGGATGAATTCCGAAGTGGCGGCTCACTATTACCGGGGCGAATCGCCGACCAACCTGCTTTCGCGCGCCTCCGGGGATTGGAGCATCACCGAAGAGTTCATCCGCCAAAAATCGGACGAAACCACCTTGGTCTGGAAAGTTTGGAACCTTATGCCCAACGATCGCCCATCGCTGAACATCCGGCTTTGCCTGCACGAACTGGCCAGGACGAATGGGTTGTGAGAGGAAAGAGTCCAAAGTCCAAGGTCCAAGGAGTCCAAAGTTAATAAGGAAGATCAGTGAATTCCGAGACTTTGGACTCTTTGGACTTTGGACTTCTTGGACTTTGGACTCTTTTTATTTTGGACCTTGGACTCCCTCAACCCCCGCCGGAAACCGGTTCAGCAACGCTTTGATTTCGCCGTCGATTTTTCCGTTGGTGCAGATGTAGCGGTAGCGGTATTCGGACAGTTCTTCGACGATCTCCGCGCGGGCGCCGGCCCGGTCGGCGATGAGTCCCGCCGCGGCCACATCCCATATATAAATGCCGGTCTCGACATAGCCATCGGCCTTGCCGCAGGCCACATGACAGATATCCACCGCCGCCGCGCCCATCACGCGAACCTTCTGGGAGAGGAGCGTCAACTCCTTCAATAAATCGAACGCGACGGGGTTTTCGTGAATATGTTTGCTGAGGCCCGTCAGGATCATGGAATCGGCCAGGCTTGCCGTGGCGGAAGGAGCAATGGGCCGATCGTTGCACAATGCCGGGCCATCGATACGAGCGGTATAAAAATCCTCCAGCTCCGGCATGAATACGGCGCCGGCCATGACTTGCCCCTCCCATTGCACCGCCACGCTGGAACACCAAAGCGGCAGGCCGTGGAAAAAATTCACCGTGCCGTCAATCGGATCGATGATCCAACGGGGACTATTCGCCGCCGAGGCCCGCCGGCCTTCTTCGCCCAGGATGCCGTGCTCGGGAAATCGATTCCGGATCACCTCTTCGGCGCGGGCCTGGCATTCCAAGTCGAGCTGCAGTTTGACGTCATACTCGAGCTTTTGAGCCAGTTCGGTTCGGCGGTGGAGTTGGTTCAAGGCATGCAGGCCGGCCTCACGAGCGGCCTCGTTGGCCACTTCCTGCCACAGGGTAAAATCAGCGCTCACGAACCACCCCTCTTCCGTCCGCGGTCAACCGCGCATAAACCAGTCGACCGTCCGCTTCAATCCGTCTTCAAACGGACATTTCGGTTCCCATTTGAGCTTTTCGCGCGCCTTCGAGGAATCGGCCTGCGAATCGCGGACATCCCCCGCACGAGCAGGCACGTAATCGCGTCCGGGCCGGACTCCGACCAGCGCTTCCAATCGGTCGGCCAGTTGATTCACCGAAATCCGGAATCCGTGCGCCACGTTGTATACATCGCCGGCGGCCGATTCCGGCGCTTCGCAGCAAGCCAGATTGGCGGACACCACGTCGTCGATATAGGTGAAATCGCGGGTTTGCTCGCCGTCGCCGTAGATGGTCAGTTTTTCGCCTTTACGCAAGGCATCGACAAACAACGGAATCACGGCCGCGTACTGGGACTGGGGACTCTGGCGCGGACCGAACACATTGAAATAGCGCAGGGCATAAGTCTTCAGCCCGTAGAGCTCGTAAAACAACCGGCAATAATGTTCGCCGGCGAGCTTGGAAAGCGCATACGGCGATTTCGGCACAGGCAACATATCCTCGCGTTTCGGCAACACGAGCGTATCGCCGTAAACCGACGACGAGGAAGAAAAAACCAGCCGTTCCACGCCGGCTTCCCGGGCCTGAAGCAGCAGATTGAGCGTCCCGCTGAAATTCACGTCATGCGTCGATTGGGGATCGTTGATGGAACGGCTCACCGAAGGCAGCGCGCCCAAATGAACGACGCACCGGACGCCTTTCACGGCATCGGCCACGGCGCGCACATCGCGAAGGTCTCCCTCCAAGACGTCGAGATTTCCGTTATACATCTTCAGGTTATCGCGCGAACCCGTGGAGAAATTATCGAGGACCCGCACTGTTTTGCGGTCCTCCACCAACCGTCCGACGATATTCGAACCGATAAAACCTGCTCCGCCTGTTACCAGATATTCTGAGCCCATAGTGCCCTCTTTGTTAACGTCCAATGGACAGATACGAGCTCGGAAATGCCAGCAACCAAAATTGGATCCACACCTGAGGCTCGTCGTCCACTTGTCGGAAATATATACCCTTTCCCGTACAATTCGAACGATGTTCGACGCCAAAGGACTGTTCTTCCAATTCCGCCGTCTCGATATTATACCGCGCGTAGGTCTGAAAACTCCACCGGCTCTCCGGAAAGAGGTCAATGGCGCCCGTCATCAAATCCTGGTTGTCCCGACGGTATCGATACTCCAGACTCAACCGGCTCTGATCCCTGGAGATAAAGGCCCACTGCGTGTTGAAAAACGAGAAATCTCCCTCGTAGGGATCGAAACCGCCCCGGAAATCGACCATCCACCAATCGATCAGGCGCAGCCGATTGTCAAAAAAGATATCCGTAAAGTCGTTTTCGTTGGCCTCCGGCTGGAAGCGGTAATAGGTGTAAACGTTCAAATCGGTCAAGTCGTGAATATTTTTATACCGCTTGGTTTGCAGCTTGTTTCGCATGCCCAACTGAACGTCGTTGCGCCGATCGAGCCGGTCGATCTCGTCGAACTGGGGCAGCTCGGGAGGCCGAAGGTTCGGCTCCGGGATATAAGTATAAACGGCATACGGCTCCGCCACATGCCGCAAGCCCTCGTCCCGATCGAGCCCGGTCGGTCCGTCGGACAAAACCTTGAACGCCTTGAACGAGGTCTCGAAGCCGAGTTCGTAGATGCTCCTGAGCTTGCCATTGCCTTCCCGAACGACATTCTCGACTTCGTTGGTCACGCCGATCACGGCCCCGTTGGTGTCGGTGATGGTCACGGTATTCGTCACCGTTTCCCGGATCACGGTCCTGGAATAATACGTCCCACGATAGCCGGCGTCGGGAATAATATTCAAAAAACCGAAATGGCGGGTAGGATAGAACACCTTGTTGGCGGAATCGATCCGGATGGCGTCGTAGTTTTCCGCCCCCTCCTGCTGCTCGGGGAAAAGGCGTTCCAACCTCGTGGCGTGGTGGCTTCCTTCATAATAGAACGGCGTGTCGCCGATTTGCTGGCGGGTCATGTCCAAATAGGCTTCCGGCACGCGGTCCACGTTTTCGAAGAAATCGTTCACCCGCTTGTTGATCAACAGGCCGGCGGTGTATTTATCGCCCCGATGCGCCAGATTGATCCGGTTTTCGGGTTGGGCATTGTAGCGGTTTTCCTGGTCGAAGAAATCGCTGATCACCCACGGGTCGCTCAAGTAGTTGAATTCGGAAATGACGTAGTCGCGCTCGGAAAGATTATGCACGTCCGAAAGGCGCAAGCGATATCGGCTCTTGTCGATGAGATCCCCGCGCTGGGCCTCTTCCTCGTCGTCCTTGGAGGGCTTCTGATCCTGCAGATAGTAGGTTTGCAGGCTGCCGTGCCAATCCACTTGATTGGTGGCGGCCCACAGGAAATCCTGGCCGACGGCCACGCCGCGCTTGGTCCGATAATCCAGATGGGTGGAGCCGCTCACGTAGGCGTTGAACGGATAGGTGTAGGAGGTCAGCAGAAAGCCGCCCATGCGTGCGCTGTAGCCGGGGACAATATCGATTTGCGTGTCGCGGTTCAGGTCGTGCTTCCAGTAGGGAAAATAGAACACCGGAATGCCGGACATGTACACCACCGCCCCGTAGGCCCGCAGGATACGCCCATCGGTGAAGGTGGCCTTGCGGGTCTTGATGTAAAACTCGGGACTCTTCCCTTCGCAGGTCGAAATCGTTACGTCGTGCAGGATGAATTGATTGCCTTCGGTGCGTTTCGAATCGGAAGCCGTGATGAAAAAGGGATCGGTGTAGGCCTGGAAAGCCCCGAAATCGCCCTGCCCGGTCTTGAAATTGTACCGGAGTTCCTCCCCTTCCCAACGCCGGCCTTCGCTTTCGAAAACCACATGGCCCTTCGCATGAACTTCGCGGGTCTCGGTGTTGACGTCCATCATGTCCGCCCGTAAAACGTCCTGCCCCTGGCTAACCACTACGTTGCCGCGACCCATCAGGGTTTTCCGGTCGGTCATGTATTCCAACCGGTCGGCCCGCACATCGATGCCGCCCACGGTCGCGCCGGCTTCCCGACGCCCCAAACCCTCGTTCAAGGGATTGAACATCGCCTGCGCCCGGCAGGTATTCACCCAGGTCCCGGTGCAGACGACGGCATAAACTGCCAGCATAAAGAGTAGTTTTCTCACAAGGCCCCGACTCCTTTTTTACAAAAAATGAAAGTGTGCGCAAGCTATCACAGCCCGTTCACAAGTCCAAGGAGATTCTCCGAGTTGAATTTCGAATATCCGATTTCAGATTTCAAATATAGCCGACGAAATCGTTTTGGAGCAAATCCGGATTAATTTCCCGGATAAATCGCGAAGGAGGATAGTTCATTACGCCGCCGTCGCGCATGCGACGCATTTCAGGCACGCAGAGGTACAGTTCGTCTTTTGCCCGAGTGGAGGCCACATAAAACAAGCGGCGTTCCTCGGCCTCGGCGCCGCTGTCGCTTAACGAACGGCTGGACGGGAACATGCCGTCGGACATCCACAACACAAAGACCACTTTCCATTCCAACCCTTTGGCCTGGTGAACGGTCGTCAGCCGGATGCGATTCTGCTCGGCCGCATCCATTTCGTCGATTTCGGCGTCCAGATTGGTCTGGAGCGCGATTTCGCTCAAGAATTGTTCGGCTGACTCGAAGCGCGCCGTAAAATTCATCAGTTCGTCGATGTCGTCCAGACGGCGGTCATGATTATCGAAAGTTTCGATGGCATATTCGCGGTAAAAGGTCTTCACGAACCGAAAAATAAACTCGCCCGGATCGTTGCGAAGGTGTTCCGTTTCGTAAGCGATGATAACGGGCTCCAGCGTCTCCCAGATTCGGGCCGCAGCGGCGGGCAGGTGCTCCCGTATCCATTTGAGCTGCTCCGCGTTTCGCAGATTAACCTGCCGGCCCAGCTTCTCCCACAACTTGATGCAGGTCTTTTCGCCGACCTTGGGAAACAACTTCAACAGCCGCATAAAGGCCAGTTCGTCTTCGGCGTTAAAGAAGAGCCGCAGCAAGGTGCAGACATCCTTGATGTGCGCCTGCTCGAAAAAGCGTACGCCGGAGGTAACTTCATAGGGCATGCCCTCGCGCGCCAGCTCCATCTGCAATTCCATGGCATGGAAATGCGAACGATACAGCACGACCATGTCCTTCATGGACACGCCCTTTCGCAGAAGACGGCGAATGCGGTCCACCACGTATCGGGCCTGCTGCCCTCCGTCGTGAAGCTGAACGCAAACCGGTTTGACAGTCGCTTCGCGAACCGCCTTCAGGTTCTTTTGGAACTGTTCCGGGTTGCCGGCAATGCAGGCATTGGCGACTTCCAGAATGCCGGGCACGCTGCGATAATTCGTTTCGAGCTTGAACACGGAGGCATCGGCATACCGCTTCGGAAACGACATGATGTTTCGAAAATCGGCCCCGCGCCACGAGTAGATGCTCTGGAAATCGTCGCCGACGACCAGCAAATTCCGATGATGCGCGGCAATGCGATCCACCCATTCCGCCTGAATCGTGTTGGTGTCCTGATATTCGTCCACCAGGGTATAGAGAAACCGGTGCTGGTATTGCTCCAGGATCGACGGATGATCGCGAAACAGCTTCAACCCATTGGCCAGTAAATCGTCGAAGTCCATCGCATTCAGCGTCTTTTTCCGCGCCTGATAGGCCTCGTGCACCTTGACGATGTCTTCGATGGCAACTAGGCTGTCCTCAAAATGGCCGGTCGCGGTTTTCTCCACCGGCTCCTCCCGGTTTACCGACAGGCTGAAAACGCTCTGCAAGACATCCGGCTTGGGAAAGTGTTTTCCGAGCAAATCCAATTCGTCGGCGCAGGTCCGGACCAGGGTTCGGGAATCGTCCTGATCGAGAATCGTATAATCGGATTTATAGCCGATTGCCTGGGCATGACGTCGCAGCATGCGGTTGGCCATGTGATGAAACGTTCCGCCCCACAGGCCGCCGACCGCCGCGCCCACCAACGCCTGGGCGCGTTCCAGCATCTCGCGGGCCGCGCGGTTGGTAAAGGTCAGCAACAAAATCTGGCTGGCATCGATCTGGTGTTCGACCAGCCAGGCCACGCGATAGGTCAGCGTCCGGGTTTTACCCGTGCCCGCCGCAGCGATCACCAAGACCGGTCCATCGGGCGCCTGAACGGCGGCCAGTTGTTCGGCATTTAACGCTTTTTCAAAATCAATTTGGCTCATGGGTCTTCAGTAGATCCTGCACAGTCAGGTGCGTCAACGATTCGTTCAAGCCTCGATCCAATGTACCCAGAACATTTCCAATGGAGGAATCCAGGTGGATCAAACCCAATTTCTCGGGTTGGGAGCCTTCCTGCATCACCAAATCGACGAGGTCTTTCACTTGAATGGAGTCCGGCGATTTCAACAGAACATAACAACCTTGCCGCTCGGCAATTTCCGCCAGAAAATGAGCCTTCACCAGGATTCTCACGATGCTGTTCAACAACCGGATGGGCACCCGCTGGTCCCGGGCAAATTGGCTGGTTTCGAAAGACGGCCCATTGCTCACCAAGGCCCCGGCCGCCTGCCGGACCACCGCCAGGGCCAATAGAATGCGCGACCGGCAGCTCGCGGTATCCGCGGAACTCTCCATCTTGAAAGTGGCCGAGTTCTGAATGGCAAACGCCAGTTCCGTTCCAAGCAAGACGATGACCCAACTGACATAGAGCCACGCCAGGAAAATCGGTACCGAGGCAAACGTTCCGTAGATGGCGTTATAGCGAGCCACGCCCACTTGCAAGGCGATATATACTTTTTGCCACGCCAGAAAGGTCAGCGCTCCAAATAAACTACTGATTAACGCCGGCACGGCCTGAACGCGCGTGTTGGGCACAAACACATACAAAAACCAAAAGGCCAGCCAGGCGGTAAAGAGCGAAGCCACCCGCAAGACCATGCGAACCAACCAACCCATCGATTCGGGAAGCAGAGATTCCCCTCCCCTTAAGTAGGCGCCGATGGTGCTGGCAATACCCACCAAAATGGGCACCAACACAAGCACGCTGATGTAATTGGCCATTTGCCGCAGGTACGTTCGCGATTTGGACACGCCCCAAATCCGGTTGAAGGAATTTTCCACGCTGGCCAACACCATGATCGCCGTGAAGACAAAAAACACCAAACCGATCCAACCCAGCGCCGAAAAATTCGTCGTATTGACGATCGACAGCACCTGATCGATAAAGGTTTGGAACTCCACCGGCATGGATTGTCGCCAATCCAGAAGATTAGTGATCTGCTCCTGCCCGAACCCGAAACCTTTCAAGAGGGCAAACGCAACCGCCAGAATAGGCACCAGGGAGGTCAGCGTGACAAACGTCATGGAGGAAGCATAAACCGCCAGATCGTCCTCCTGAAAGCCCTTGATCACCAACTGCCCCACCCGCACGCCGCGAACCAGGAAACTACGCTTGAACGAAAGCGATGCCAGATCGATATCCCACACATCGTGGAGCACGAACTGCTGAAGCTTCTTCAGTTTTTCCACCCATCCGTCCGTCATCCATCTCTCCACTTTTCACTGTTCACTGATCACTGTTCACTGATCACTGTTCACTGATCACTGTTCACTGATCACTGCTCACTGATCACTGCTCACTGATTACTGCTCACTGATCACTGCTCTAATGACTCCGGATTTTGCCGATTATTTCCTCGCTAGCAAGCAAAACCACCCGGTAACGTTTTGCGTCTCTTCCCGCATTTTATTCTCGCCGCATTTCCGGCATTGCCCTGTCGGCCATCGCACTTTATTATATTGCCCATGATCCATTCGAGAAAAGAAAGCGAAAAGCAGGAGGAATCTTTTCTGGCCCCCTACGCCGCCCGCAGCGCGGCCAGCCGCGGCCGGAAATATCCTGAATCCCAGCACGATTACCGGACCGAGTTCCAGCGCGACCGCGACCGAGTTCTCCACAGCCGCTGTTTCCGGCGCCTGGAATACAAGACCCAGGTCTTCGTCAACGGCACCGCGGATCACTATCGCACCCGGCTGACCCATACGATGGAGATGACCGCCGTCGGCCGCACCATCGCCCGCGCGCTCCGGGCCAACGAAGACCTTACCGAGGCCATCGCCCTTGCCCACGACATCGGCCACAGCCCCTTCGGCCATTGCGGCGAAGCCGCCCTCGACGACTTGATGAAAAACGAGAAAGGCTTCGACCACAACGAACAAAGTTGCCGCTGGATCGAAGTGCTCGAAAAGCAATATCCCGATTTTCCCGGCCTCAACCTGACCTGGGAAGTCCGAGCCGGCCTGCGCAAGCATCAGGCCCAAATCAGCGGCGTCGAGGTCGATGGCCATGCCATCGGACCCTTCCAATATGTGGAAGCCCAGATTGCGGATGTCGCCGACGACATGACTTATTACGCCCACGACGTCGACGACGGCTACGAAGCCGGCCTGCTGACCGAGGAGCAACTACAGGACCATGAAATCTGGCGGCTGGCCGCCGAGCGCGCCCGGCTTCAATATCCGCATGTCCCCGCCAGCCAGCGGATGGCCATTACCATTCGGGCTCTACTCGATTTACAGGTGGAAGATGTGCTCCGTACCAGCGATGCCCTGCTCTCCCGGCTCAACCCCCAATCGCCCGCGGAAGTGATGCGCGCACCCGAACGGCTCGCAACCTTCAGCCCGGAAATGCACCGCATGCTGGCCGCCTTCAAATCGTTCCTGTTTCGCAACGTCTATTACCACCCGGCCGTCAGCGACGATAGCCAGGAAGCCGTGCGCATGATGCGCAAACTCTTCCTCTACTATATAGACCATCCCGACGTGATGGGCCGTAAAGCCAAAGCCCGCATTCCGACGGATGGGCTCTGGAGAGCGGCCTGCGATTACATTTCCGGCATGACCGACCGCTACGCGTTCGAGGAATATCTGCGGTTCGGCCTCGACAAGGAACCGGCGGAAGGGCCGGCGAAAGGACTCAACATATGATCAAAGAATCCATTGCCCTGCTGGTGGACGGAAGCATACTAACCCGCGACGACGCCCGGGCCGCCATGCTCGAAATCATGAACGGCGAGGCCACGCCGGCGCAAATCGCCTCCTACATCACAGCCCTGCGCATTCGCGGCGAAACGCCCGACATCATTGCAGGCAGCGCGGAAGCCATGCGGAGCAAGTTCACCGCGGTGCGGGCGCCCGAAACCATTGTGGCGGACACCTGCGGCACCGGCGGCGACGGCGCACACACCTTCAACATCTCCACCGCCTCGGCCTTTGTCGCCGCCGCGGCCGGCGTTGTGATCGCCAAACACGGCAACCGAAGCGTCTCGAGCAAATGCGGCAGCGCCGACGTACTGACCGCGCTGGGCATCAACATCGAAGCCACGCCCGAAATCATGGCCGGCTGCCTCAACGAAATTGGCATGGCCTTCCTCTTCGCCCCCAGCCTGCATCCGGCCATGAAATTCGCCATCGGCCCCCGTCGCGAAATCGGCATTCGCAGCATTTTCAACATCCTCGGCCCGCTCTCCAACCCGGCCGGCACACGTCATGGCGTGTTGGGCGTGTACAACGCAGCCCTGGTCCCGGTCCTGGCAGAAGCCGCCGCCGCTTTGGGCGCCGTCCATCTGTTTGTCGTACATGGACGCGACGGACTCGACGAAATCACGACCACCGCCCCTACGCTGGTAGCCGAAGTCAAACGGGGCCAAGTAACTCAATACGAATTGGAACCCGAATTGCTCGGTATCCCGCGCGCCCATCCCAGCGACCTCGCCGGCGGCGACGCCCAGGAAAATGCCGCCATCGTCCGGCGCATCTTCGACGGCGAAAAAGGCCCCCGCCGCGATATCGTATTGCTGAATGCCGCCGCCGTCATCGTTGCCGGACAAAAAGCCGCCGACTTGAAAACCGCCCTCGCCCTCGCCGGGCAAGCCATCGATTCCGGCGCCGCACGCGCCAAACTTGAAGAACTAAGCCGGATGACAAAGACCTGAGGAAGAAAGAGTCCAAGGTCCAAGGAGTCCAAAGTCCAAAGAGTCCAAGGTCCAAAGAGTCCAAAGTCCAAGGAGTCCAAGGTCCAAAGTCTCAGAATTCACTGATTTTCCTAATTAACTTTGGACTTCTTGGACTTTGGACTTTGGACTCCTTGGACCTTGGACGATTTTTTTCGGTCTGATTTTTTCGTTTTGTCCGGGAGCAGAATCGGGTAAGGTGGATTGTTTAGGAGATTTTGTATGGAAGATTTAGTTCGCCAATGGTTGGTCAAAATCGGAGAAAACCCGGAGCGGGAGGGATTAAAGAATACGCCTCAACGCGTAAGCGAGGCGTGGGAGTACATGACCCGGGGCTATACCCAGGACATTAACGAGGTCATCAATTCCGCCATTTTCTCGGTGGAAGCCAATCACATGGTGATTGTGAAGGACATCGAGATCTACAGCCTTTGCGAGCACCACATGCTTCCCTTTTTTGGACGATGTCACGTCGGCTATATCCCCAAGGGCAAAGTTTTCGGCGTCAGCAAACTCGCGCGCCTGGCCGATCTCTTCGCCCGGCGCCTCCAGATCCAGGAGCGCCTGACCGACCAGATTGCGAGGGTCATCATGGACAAATTGAACCCGGAAGGAGTCGGCGTGATCATAGAGGCCCGGCACCTCTGCATGATGATGCGCGGCGTGGAAAAGCAAAACTCCAGCATGGTCACTTCCGCAATGCTCGGCAGTTTTCACGAATCGATTGCCACACGCAACGAGTTCCTGGAGTTGATTTCTCACGAGCCCCGCATTTGATGCGGAACGAATCGTCTCGTCGAACAAAGGAGTTTTGATCGTGAAATACGTCGCACAAGCCAAGGAAATTATCGACATCGAAATCGCCGCCCTGCACAAGGTTCGCGATCAACTCGACGGCCAATTCGATCAGGCGGTGGACCTGATCCTGGAACACGTCGGACGAGGCGGCAAAGTGGTCGTGACGGGCTTGGGAAAAAGCCTGCACATTGGCCACAAACTGGTGGGAACGCTTCGCAGTACGGGGACGCCATCGGTGTTGCTGCATCCCTCGGAAGCCATGCACGGCGATCTGGGGATATTCCAGCCGGGCGACGTATTATTGTCCATCAGTTATAGCGGCGAATCCGAAGAATTGATCGAGCTGCTGCCGATCGTCAAACGTAACGGCGTATCCATCATCGCCCTGACCGGCGAACCCAAGAGCACGCTGGCGCGGTATAGCGATGTGGTTCTTCTGGCGAGGGTCGACCGGGAGGCCTGCCCATTCAACATGGCCCCAACCGCCAGTACGACGGCGGCTTTGGCCATCTGCGACGCTTTGGCGATGGTATTGCTGGAAGCGCGCGGCTTTAAGAAGGAAGACTACGCCAAGCTGCATCCCGGCGGAGCCATTGGACGCACCCTGCTGTTGAGAGTGGAAGACATCATGCGAACGGGCGACCATTTGGCCAAGGTAGGCCAGGAGGCCACCGTCAAGGATGCCGTGCTGGCCATGACCAGCGCCCGGGCCGGTTCGGTGGCTGTCGTGGACGAAAAAGATCTGGTCCTCGGGATTTTCACGGACGGCGATCTGCGCCGCCATATCACCAATGCGGCCAGCCTGCCGGGCATGAAGGTCACCGACGTCATGACCGCCGATCCAATCAGCCTGACCAAGGATCATCTGGCCGTCGATGTGTTGGCGCTGTACGAAAAGCACAACATCGACGATTTGGTGATTGTCGATCACGAAGGACGACTGATGGGCATGGTGGATATCCAGGATTTGCCCAAGCTGAAGATTTTCTGACCGACCAGCCGGATTGAATATGGGCGTCCACGGAGATTGTCCGCTGCAAAAGATTCCTGCTCATCTTCAAACCGGCGACGTTATAGCCGTCCGACTGAGTTCTGTGGACGGCGCCGCCACGGCTCGGGCCGTATTCAGAATTCTGTCCGTCCATCCCTTCGGTCGACATCAAGCCTACGCCAAAGCCCAGGTGGTCGAGCTTCCGCCCCGCGGTCTATCGAACTTGAAGCCAGAATCCATCTGCGCGCTGTTTCCTCAAAGGGAGGGCGCCCTCGAATCGGCCTTCATTCAACAAACTGTTCGCGGCGCGGCGGGTCGTTGGTTGGGCTCGGAATCTTTTGTGGCTGAAATATATGGCGCCTGCGAAGCTCCGGGTTTTCAGGCGCGCGTGCAAGAATGGATCGACGGCCGCCCTTGGAAGCTCGAAATCGACCGTCGCCTCAACGCCCGCCAACATCCCGGCGAGCATCCCGATTACCGTCAACCGAACTCCTTCCCTGACGAATACGCGGCCAAAGAATTTCTACTGGCGAGGCTTTCCCGACTGCTCAAGGACCTGGGCCTGGAATCGCTGGCAAAGCATTATCGATGGAATTCATGGCTGGGCCCAACCCGGGTCGTCATGCGCCGCGCGGCCGAGAATAAACCTTACGCCGGGTTGGCGGCGATCGATTTCGAGTGCCGGCCAGACGACAGGGCGCATTTCACGATGTCTCTAACCGCCTCCATTCCTTCAGAACTTCCCCCTTTTGAACCGGACTTGGGTTTGATCTCCCGCACGCCCATGAAACCGGATGAACCCATCAGCCTTCGGGAGGAACTGCTCCAACCGCTTCGACTGCTCTTCAACCCATCCTTGCGCACCCAGTGGTTACAGGCTCAGTTGGAAGCCGGCCAAAGCGAAGGCATGCTGACCTCCGAAGAGGCGGCGCACATACGGGAGCAAATCCACGATCCTTTCATTCAAACCTATCTCAAGTGCATGGCCATACATCTCTGCATGCTGCCCACCACCAATATCATCGTAATTATCGGAGGCATCCTTTACGCCATGGCCCATCGCCTTCCGCTGCAGGAAAGCATTAAGATTGTGGTCCTGGCCTTGGCCTTCTTCTACGTGTTTCCTGCGTCGCCCGGCTCGATCCTACGCGGCTTGTTTGTGCTGGCCGTGGTCATTCGCCGCCGCCGGCTGCACCGCTTCAAAGTGGCCTTGATCCTGTCCTTCTGGCGCTATGTGGGCTACATGGCCTTTCCGCTCCAAATGGTCAGCACCTTCCCCAGCCTGGCCCGCTTCCTGGCCGCCCGTTGGGCAACCGAGGCCGTCCATATCGTGCCGGTTTGGGGCCAACCGGGCGGACGCCTCGAACACCGCCTGTTTGACCTGTTCTTCAACGTCCCCATCAATCTGGGCCGCTGGTGGGCGGAGCGACGGAGAAAAAATTCCCGTTAACGCCAAAAATCGCAGGTTCATATTCACCCAAGTCGCGCCCTCCCATGATTTCATGTTGACCCCCACATGACGGAAAGTTATCTTTCACGCCTGTCTTTAAATGGATTTTTAAATAAATAACGGAAAGGGCCCCTACAAATGGCCATGCTGATATCGAAGTTTCATCGTCTGATTCAATCCCGATTGCTCTGGGGTGTTTTCCTGGTCATCATCGTTTTTTCATTCGTTATCTGGGGCGTTCAATGGCCCAGCGAATCCAACCGCGCGGAGGAAGCCAATTCCGCCGGCAAGCTGAACGGCAAACATGTTTCCCAGGAAGAATTCCGTCAGGCCTATTTCAACGTGTACATGTCCGTCATGCTGATGGTGGGCCGTCAGGTCAACATCAACGAACGCATGGACCTGGAACTCCGAGCCTCCGCCTGGGGACGCTTGGCGGCCCTTCGCGAAGCCAGGAAAATGGGCGTCACGGCTTCCGACCAGGAAGTCATCGCGGCCATCCAAAACAATCCCGGCTTCATGACCGAAGGCCGATTCAATTCAAATCAATATCAAGGCTTTGTGCAAAATGTACTTGCCGGCATGGGCTTCAGCGAACCTCAGTTTGAAGATCACGTCCGCGAAGAAATTATTTTGCAGAAATTGCGGCACGTCATCCAACAAAACGTCATGGTTTCGCCTGCGGAACTGAAGCGCACCTACGACATTCTCACGGACGTGTTTACAGTGGATTATGTCGCCCTGAGCGCCGCCGATGTCGAAAAGGAAGTCAAAATCACCGCCGAAGACGCCCACAAACTTTATTTGGCCGATCCATCAGCCTTTCAGATTCCCGCGCAAGTCGCGGTCAACTATGTGGAGTTCCCGGTCAGCCAATATCTCGCGACGAACAGCGTGACCGAGGAAGAAGCCTTGGATTACTATAACGAACACATCGACGAGTACATGACCTCAACCACGAATGCCCCCGTGGAAACCAACAACGTGGCGTCCGCCCAGGACTCGTTGGCCACCCCCTTCGAACAGGTTAAAACCAATATTGTCGAAGCCTTGCAGGAAGAAGT
This sequence comes from Lentisphaerae bacterium GWF2_57_35, assembly GCA_001804865.1. GTDB lineage: Bacteria > Verrucomicrobiota > Kiritimatiellia > CAIQIC01 > GWF2-57-35 > GWF2-57-35. The sequence continues at coordinate 22,048 of MHBK01000032.1, read as the reverse complement.
CGCCCGCAACAAGGCGGCCGAAGCGGCCACGGATTTCGTTGTGAGCCTGGCCCCCGACCGCGATGGAAACCAAACGCCCTTCGACGACATGGCCGCCAAACAGAATCTGACCGTTAAAAAAGCCGGTCCTTTCAGCATGACCGACGAGATCCCGGGCATCGATGCGGCCTCAGAATTCAATGTCGCGGCATTCCGTCTGAACAAACTTCCCGAAGAATATTTCAGCGACGCTGTTCCCGGCAGCAACACCGTCTACGTGCTCTCGCTCGAACAAAAAATCGAACCGCGCATTCCCGAATTCAAGGAAGTCGAAACCCTGGCTCTGGAGCGCGCCAAGGAAAATGCGCTGAACGAAGCGCTGGCCAAGAAGGCCCAGCAAGTTCGTGAAGCGGCCGTCAAAGACTTGGCCGACGGGAAGACCTTTGCGCAGGCCGTCAAACCCTTCGATCTGAAGCCGGCGACGTTCAAGGAATTCAGCGTCACGACCGGCATGAAGGAGACCAACGAATTCTCCAATGTCATCGTCCGCGGCGTGATTTCCAAGAGCCAGGGCGAGCTTTCCGAGCTGCTGTCGACGCCGGAAGCCGTGGTCCTCGCCTATGTCGCCAAACGGACTCCGAGCGAAGCGTCGTCGTTCGCGGCGTTGCGTCCCCAGATTTCAGAATCTATCAAACGCCAACGCGGCCAGACCTTGTTCGAGGAATGGAAGACTCACCTGCTCAAAGCCGCAGGCTTCGAGGATCGATTGGCCGCGAAAGCCGGCTCCGAGGAAGAGCCCATCGACGAAGAACCGGTGGACGACGCCCCAGCCCAGTCGCGCGAAAACACCTCGCAGTATCAGTAGCAAACATTTCGCAGCAGGCCAGGTCAGACGGCAATACCACCGTTCGACCTGGCCTTTTTTTTCAATGCGGGGAGTGCCCGCTTCTGCAAGACCTTCGGATGAAACCATTCTGATGAAACAACAGGTGGCCCGGCTTCTCCCTGCCCGCAACGCTTCGCGTAGCGATGCGCAGGCGGGCGAAGACGGGCTTCTTATTCTCCTGAAGCCGCGTTACGGAGAACGCGGCCCACCTGCAGAATTAAGCCCTATACGTCTCGCATCCAGCTTACGGTCAATTTTCATGACATTCATTTGCGAATAAAAGACAAGCGAGTCGCCCCGGCTCCAAAAAATAAATACCGCAAAAAGCCAAGGAGATCCTCCAAGCTTATCGCGTTATGGCCGACCGTCCGACAACCGGTTCAGGCCATCGTTTTATGTAAAATATTACGCGCTCGCTTTTCCAGCAATTGCAAGAAGCTAACCCCCTATTTATACTCAAAATCGTATTTAAGAACTGCATAATATCCCTTCTGAGCCAAATTGTCGGAAGCATCTCGATCGATACAGGTATATAAATTTACTTCGTAGGCGATATCCCATTCAGGCACATCACCACTTGAGCACGTATAATTTGTTAAAACATCAGGACAACAAGAATGAAAGTAAAGGCACGGACAGCCGTCGCTGTCTTCGTAGCAATCATTATTGCTGGCTATCCGTAGAGTCGATGCCGCATCTTTTACGGGAGATACCCACTCGCCAATGTAAAAGCTAGTATTAGAACCTATCGAGCATCCTCTATAAATGTCGCTAGGTACCGAATACGAATTGCTTGATACCTGAGTGACAGAGTATTTCTTATAAACGCCGTTTGTCCTATTTGCTTCTACAAGACTTTCTGATGTAAAACATTCTCCGAAGAGTTTACCACGATAAGCATATAGATCGATAGACACAGGGCGAATGTTGTTTACAAGCAGGATGGGTAAAGATGCCGGCGCATACCCATCCGATAATCTTGTCCCCTTAACAACCGCTAGAGCTACAAACCCTTGATCCCCTATGCCGTCTAGCGGGATCATTGCGATAAAAGATTCAAATTCCAAGTCGGCTGTTATAAGAACGCCATGATGCGAAGAATACGGGACCGTATCCGATGTCAATTCATGAATTATGTCTTCAAAAATCTTACCTTCATTCCTCCATTTGTTATACGTGTCATAGAATAAACGGTAACCAATGGCTCGTTCTTCGGCAGACTCATAAAGATTGCATTCTGTCGTTCCATAAGTGGATTCTGGCTCATAGTATCCTGAGATAGATACATCATTATCGTATGCGACCCACGTCAGGTTGCTCATGCATGTTCTAACACCTGCCCATCCATCCTCCCCCTGAAGAGCATCGCGCCCATTCAATTCCGTATTGGAAAAGAAGCTCGCAGGAAGACCGCCAAGGTTAATTAATCGTTCTGGCGTTAATCTTGGTAGGTCTATATTGGTTGCGGCAAACCATTCGTCAAATGAAGCATTCGTTGCCTGGCTAGAATCGGCAAATTCATCGCTCATTTCTTGCACGACATCCTTTATTCGGTTGATGAAAAGATTTTCATGACCACAGTAGAAATCAATGTTGTTCGTGCATGAAAACAATGCTTCCGACCTCTCATCAGAAGCGTTCATGCACCACGCCCCCATTTCCAACGACAGAACGCATTTGCTTTCCTCGGGCCGCTCGGAAAAACTCATGGAAAACGAAGGCCCAATCGGCAAAAGAAGTCCGACACATACCACCGCAAAAAAAACCCTAGTCATTTATCAACCTCCTGTTCTTGTAACACCTGATGGACAGCTTCAACCGTAGGCTCGACAAAACGTAATTCGGCTCTATCCCCTGTTTTCTGATTTTGATTTCGAGCAGGAGTGATGACCATAAAGGCGCTATTCGTAGCAATTCCTTTTCTTCTAAACCGGTTATCTTGGATTTCTGAAACGCGAAAACCCTTGTTTTTTATTGGATCGGGTAGCGCTGAAAAGGTAATACGGAAGTCGCGTTCAATAAGCGTCAATGTTGAACCAACAGGCACCGATAAAAATTCACCATATTGGTTCACTTTAGGCTCTGATCCATCGATGGAATATACATATCGAAACCCTTGAGTCTTGAACTGGACTGTAATGTTCGTTGGCGTAGCCTCGACGAAATTAAAGTACGTTTCTGTCAGCGTTGCCATATTGATCTGACAAGAAGATTCATCAGCATTAACAGTGGGAGTCAGCAGTCCCAATGAAATAATTACAAACAGAACCCAAGCTATTTTGATCATTTTTGAGGCTCCTGTTTCTGCAAGGCTTTGCGGACAGCTTCAACCGTAGGCTCGACAAAACGTAATTCGGCTTACTTTTTTTTGTCATTTCTTCACGTCCTCTTTGTTATAAAAGCAATATTTCTTTGCTTCGGAGCGCACGCTTCAAAAGCCTGATGATGAATCCGATTAGAGACCCAAGGGCCAGACCAACGCCCCCATTCACAACGAGACTGATTGCCGTGATAATGCCCAGGACCTCGTCGTAACTATTGATATTGTCGCCAAAGATAAACATCCAACCCAACATCCCACCGGGCCAAAGAACAATGGAGAGGATGTTCTTTAACCCGACAGCCCAAAACAAAGACGCAATCGCCGTAACCAGGACGGCGGTTGCCAAACCGATGATTGACGGTCGAATGGTTCTTTTTATTGTCATGATCATTATCGCTTAGCGTTCAATTCGACGATGGTTTTCCGAATGAGGGGATGAGGATCTTGCGTCAGTTTCTCGATCAGAGAGACATCGCGTAGCTGAGGATTCTTTTTCATCATCTCGGCCACGTAAAGACGAGCCCACCACTCAGAACGGGAAGCAAAGGTCTGCAACACAGCCTTCGGATCATTCTTCAGCTTATTGGCGAGATCGGCTTCGGCATCCTTGTCTCCGTAAATACGAGCCATTGATAAAGCCGCTGCCTGCGGATTGCAACCATACATGTACGCAACGAGTTTCTGCGGGGGTCGATTTTTGTTCTGCTCAATGTAGGAGGAAAACGCATCGAAGTCAGGATCGACGTTGCCATTTTTGAATGCCACCGTATCTAAGGCATGGCGAAGACTCTTCTGCAATTTCGGGTTAATCGCTTGCTCGTACTTTGGACCTACGGAGGCAACGATGTCGAAGGAAGTCATATCTTGAAGCAGACTTGAGAGCAAAAGGCGTTTTGACATTTCTGCCTTTGGATTGCTGCGATACTCGTCCTTTCCACCATAGACCGCTAGAACCTGCAGAAGAAGTTCCTGGGAAGTTCTATTCTTGAAGCCCTTGAATTCCTGCACAACATTTTGAACAGTTTCTTCTGGAATGGTTCCTGATGAAAGCATCGCAACTGTACGACTGATCTCTTGCTGAACCTCTGGATCAAGCGCAATAGCATCTGCCTGCTGATTATCGGAATAGATACCAGCCCCCAGAGAAAGCATTGTCGGTGAATTTGTCAAAGCAATGCAGAGTCCAACAACTAATGTATTAACCAACGAGCGATAGTTCATGATACCCCTTCTTTAGCGATTAACTTGCTGAAACAGTCGAGTACGAATTCCATCATGGACGATTTGAGCGTCGTCAATCGTCGTGTGACCTTCCGTAACCGTCGGATCGTCAACATTGTCTTCGAAGCCTGCGCCTGGCGGTGTGCTGGGCGTTCCGTCCAAGAACAGCGGCGAGTCATTCATCTGAGCCACTTGATAATAGTTGGCATGAAAAGAGGAACCAACTGGACGACGGTTTTCTGCTGTAGCATTCAGAAGCGGTTGCGTGATTGCATCAATATACGCTGTAAATACCAGATTAAAGGCGGTCTGGTCGGCGGCCATCCGGTCGGAAATTCTGAAGGTTGAACCGCCCCCGTGACTGTAACCAATGACAGCAACAGCTGTGACTCCGCGATTCTCTACGGCACTATCGATTTCGGTGAATGCCACATCTTCTGCATTGGGTGACTCGCCTATATCCGGCTCATCATAAATGTGTATATCGTACCCATTCATATAGACTGAAAGGGCTAAAGCACTAATCCCACTCGCCGGTGGATCAGATGGAACCCCAAATTCACCCTCGAAGAAAACAACAACACTTGAAAAAGGGTAAAAGTGAATCTTATCCGAACCAACCAAGACATCCCCTGGCACGGTGCGCGCCTCAAATTCCAAGTCCGAGGTTCCGCCGTTTGGATTCTCCACCCAAACGACCTTCACCGGAGTATCGAAGACCAAATTGGTCTCGTTGTTGACGTCGAGGATTGCCGTCCCCTTGGTCTGGCTGCTCCACACCTTGATATTGCTGTTGTTTCTCTTGAGGACGTATTTTAGACCCAAGGGATTTGGAGTCGCCCGAAGGATCACTTCAACCAAGTCATTTTCGTCGGCAACCGTTGTGTCGTTGCGATCTTCCATGCTGTTATTGTTGTCGTCATCGCCGTTAACTCGGATGCCTGCTCCCGGAGCTTCTTCAAGGTTCTCGGGAACATCGTGCATCCTGATTGGGTATCCATATTGCGGCCCTTCTGTCGTCGGTCGGTAGGCTGTCATGCCCAGAAGGAGAAGCTCATAGTACGCGGTATAATCGCCCCGGCAGACAACGTCCGTTGAGCTTTCCGTGCCGGGGTAATTAGTGATCATTGCCCAATTGGTTGGGCCGCGATCCACGACATTAGCCATCGGGGCATAATCCCCGATGGAACCGACCAGGACTTTTACTATGAAGTTTGTTTTCCCATTGGGACTGATCCAGACGTTTGTATCCGAAGTTTTAAAGCCCACTTGGTTCTGCATCAGCCAGAGGAAAGCGCCCCAATCTCCATAAGCTTGGTGGGTTCCTTTGACCCAGCCCACGTTGTCATAGGTCGCGGCGGGGTAGTTGTTGGTATAATTGACGTAATTGGTCGACACTGCCGCCCAAGCCCCCGTCGCTGAAGGATAACCCCAGGCCATGGCCTCATATTCCGTCGCGAAGGTATTGTTCGTATTAACGATGATGTTGGTCGGCCCCACTACGGTGGTCAGCCGCCCGACCATCGAATAAACCTCGTAGGCGCTCGGGGTGCCGTTGATGTTGAAGGTAATGGGCCGGAAGACTCGGTTGGTGTGATAAAGATTGGTCACCGCCGCCTGAGCGCCCGACACGCAACCGATCAGCCCGATAAGGAGAAGTATTCGCTTCAAGGTCATTGCATCCCCGCTTCATGAAATTGTTCTGAGAGAGTGTTGAGCGCGTTGCGCAGGTCATTGAGGTCCGCCGCCGATCCGGGGGTGTTGGTAAAGCTCAACGAATCCCTGAAGAAAATATTCCAGTATGCGGACACTTGGTCTTTCGTCTCCTGCAATTTCACCGCACCGTCAGCCGGGTCGCTGGGGTTTGTACCCAGGTGATAAAGTTCTTCGAAATCGGAGAACCCGTCGCCGTCGGTGTCGGGATCGGACAGGGTAATGTCTATGCCGTTGACTTGCTGCCCGATCTCGGCAGGATTGCCCGTGTATTCGCCTCGCGCTTCGATCTCGTCGAGCACTCCGTCGCCATCCAAATCGCGGAAGGCTTTCAGCCAAAGATTAGAACCCAACAAATTGGCAATCTGATAGCTGCCCGGCTCGTTCAAGGTGTCCGTGTAGGCGCTGGTCCAACTGTTGGAAATTGTCACGGCCAGCACACGGACGACTCCGGTTTGGGCGCCACTGTAAAGAATCGCGCCATTGGCGTTAGGCGGGTCATTGGGATTGGTCGGGCTGGTGTCGTTGGCAAGTTCCGCGCCGTCCCCCACCCCGTCGCCGTCCGAATCCCAAACGGCAGGATCGGTTTTGAGAGCGAAAAGTTCAAAAGCGGAATTGATTTGATCGTTGTCCTCATCGACGGAATTGGCTCCCAACGCATAGATGCGGTGGCAGGGCTCGCCGTTGGTGTCCAGGCCCAAAGCCCGTGTGTCGAGCCAGAGCGTACTGGTCTCGCCGGTCAAGACGAGGTTGCTTTCGGAGAGCATCCAGACCCGATCCAATCCGGCGAAGCTTCTTTCCGGGTCGGTGTAACAGGTCGAGCAGCCTTCGCAGGGCGCATCGTTGGTGGGGGGTTGGGGATTTCCACCGCTCCCGCCGCTCTCGTTAGTGTAGACGCACGCGGGCATGTCATAGGAGAAAACAGACCACGAAGTTCCTGAGTACGACGCTGGGTAAGACACCTCGATGAGCAGGCTGTTAGTCGCCTTCCTGATGCCGGTGATTTTCAATTCGGTTAAAGACTCCATCGACATCATCTGCATGGAGGAAGAATTCGCAGGCAGGAATGCCTGCGGTCCTTCAAGAATCGCGGCCATTCTTGGCTGCGTTTCTTCCTTTTCGGCCAGGCGGCGGGATTTCATCGTGATGTGCCAGACGATCCGGCGCTTGCAGAGTTCGCGGTCGAGGTAACGTTGGTAACGCTCGAACTTCGACGGCTGGGGCCAGGCCATCGCGCGGAAAACCATTTCTTCTTTGTAGGGCGCGTCCGCAGTCTTGGGGACGTTCAAAACAAGCAGCTCTTCTTCGACAATGTCTTCGTAGACCAGCAAGTCGGTATCGTGCGGGATCTGCTTGGAGAGTTCGCTGCCCGGGTCGAAATAATAGGTCCCCGCATCAAAATCCCAATACCATTCGGGGTCGTCGTTTTGGAGGGCAGCCCAATCTATCGAGGACTCGTCGGGCAGCAGGGCCGGAATGACCAACGGATAAGAACTTTCGCGGAAGCGGGTGAATTCACCGATCAAATCTCGCCAGGTGTTGAGCGTCCGGGCATCGAAGTCGTCCGTCTGTTCCTTCGTCAACTGCACGGCCGCCCAAGCCAAAGTGCCCAGCAGAACCCCCATCGCCAACAGAACCAACAAGCGCACGTCCACACGCCCCATAAGGCGCTTTAGTTTCTGAACCATAACCCCTCCCCTTTGTTCTGCGGCCATTCAGCCACAAAAGAATCCATGAGTCGATATAAACCCAATGAACACGACCTCCTCATGCTGAACCTCCCCTTTTTATCTCCCCCGATATACAGGGGAGCAACTATCTCATGACCTTTCCCGACTGGGCCCTTGCGACGGGGCTAAAGCAGGATCGGCATGCGGATAGCGCTCCCTATGGAGCGCTCCGGCGCACGATTCCCTGCTTTATAAAGAGACTCCGAGTCCCTTTGTCGCAATTTCCAGCCAGGGCTTCGCGAACGAAGCTAAATCGATATTCAGTTTTTTCTCCGATAACACGAACGCCGGAATGGCTCAAGACCTTTTGGAGAAATAATAATGGAGAAACGTATCGCTACAGGCCGGGCCCGCTGTCTCAGCGAGCCGCGGTTTTCCTTCCCGCAACGCGGCTTCAGAAAGCCGAAGAGCCCGTCTTCGCCCGCCTGCGCACCTGCCCGCAATGCTACGCATAGCGTTGCAGGCGGGTCCCTACGCGAAGCGTTGCGGGCAGGGAGAAGCCGGGCCACCTTCAGGTCCACTTCGGGGCGGTGGCATGACCTTTATGCCTCGGACTTGACAATCCGTGAGACGCTTTGTCATCCGCGGGGCCAATCTTTTCAGGCATGTCGCCTCGGGTGCATCTTTATACTGCCGCAGAAAATACGTACCTGGGGAGAAACTGGCCAGTGACTGCTGGAGGCGGGGCCACATGGCCCCGCTGGCCGGGGCGAGGTCGCCCTGGCTCCAATAAAACACACTACCGCAATGGAACCCCATGTCCGCTTCAGCGGCATGGGGGTGCTGTCGCTTGGCGCATGGGGTCGGCGAACGAAGTGAGCCCAAAACGGGGGTGCGTCAGCTTGGTTCAGCCGGACCTGTCCGGCGTAGTCCCGCTACGGGACGAAGCCGGAAGGCGGCGCAGGCCGGGCAGGACTTTTGTCCGCCCGGCCTGCGCCAACGCACCGGATGGACCAAGATGGCGCGCCCCCGTTTTGCCCCATGCGCCAAGCGGGACTTGCGTTGGAGTTCAAAACCGGCCTCTACCTCCCCGCGATAAAGTAAAGAGAGATTAAGATTACGATTATGATTAAGATTATGAGGGAGCAGGTGAAAGGCAACTCACCCGTAGTGGGCCTGTATCCAGGCTTGATATGCGCCGCTGCGGACTTGGCTGACCCATTCGTTGTTTTCGAGATACCAGCGGATAGTCTTTCGCAGGCCGGATTCGAAGGATTCCTCGGGTTTCCAGCCTAGCGTGGACTCCATGCGGCTGCAATCGATGGCGTAACGCCGGTCGTGTCCGGGACGGTCTTTTACAAAGGCGATCAAGCCCTTGCGCAGACCGCCCGACGACAGCCGGTCGTCCAGCTCGTCCACCATGCCGCAAATCAACTGAACGACTTCCAGATTCGGCATTTCATTACGACCGCCGACATTATAGGTCGAGCCACGCCGTCCGTGTTTCATGATGGTCCAAATGGCGGTGCAATGGTCGCGAACGTAGAGCCAGTCGCGAACGTTCAGGCCGTCGCCGTAAACCGGCAGGGGCTTGCCCTCCCTGGCGTTCAAAATCATCAACGGGATTAATTTCTCGGGAAACTGAAACGGCCCATAATTGTTCGAGCAGTTCGATATCGTCACCGGCAGTCCATAGGTTTCGTGATAGGCCCGCACCAAATGATCCGAGGCCGCCTTGGAAGCGGAATACGGGCTGTTCGGACGATAAGGAGTATCTTCCGTAAAAAAGCCGTCGGCGCCCAGACTGCCAAAGACTTCGTCGGTACTGATGTGATGGAAAAGAGCAATGGTCTTAGCGCGTTCCCGCATGAGTTCCAGCAACGTGTGCGTGCCGAGAATATTCGTGCGAATAAACTCGTCGGGACTCGCAATGGATCGATCGACATGCGATTCGGCGGCAAAATGGCAGATCGAGTCCACCTGGTACCGATCCAGCACCTCCCCCATGCGCCGGCGTTCGCAGATGTCTTCCTTGACGAACACATAACGAACTCCAAACCGCTTTTCAATATCCGTAAGGCTGAGCGGATTGCCGGCATACGTCAGTTTATCGACGTTGATCACGCGGCCTTTAAAATCCGATTCCTCCAGCAGGTATCTGATGAAATTCGCCCCGATAAATCCGCAGCCGCCGGTCACAAGCAGGTTGTTCATTTTCCGCTGACTTCCTGAATCAATTGTTGCTGATACTTTCTGACAAATTCGTTCACATCGCTTTTCCAGGCCGCCATTATATTCAGGCCCTGCTCTTTTAAACGCTTATTTTCCAAAATCGAATTGGCCGGACGCCGGGCCGGGGTCGGATACTCGGCGGTGGTGCAGGGCTGTATGCGATGCGGCGCCTGCATCGTTTTAAGGAAGTAGGCTGCCAGGTCGTACCAGGAACACCAGCCTTCATCCGTGGCGTGATAAAGCCCCTGGGCGCCGGCCTCGATGATCTTCTCGATCTGAAGCGCCAGACGATACGACCACGTCGGCGTCCCAAATTGATCGTTGACTACGCGCAGAGTCTTGTCGGGCTGTTTTAACGCCAGGCGGAGCATCGTTTTCATAAAATTATGCCCGTTTATTCCATACAACCAGGCCGTGCGCAGAATGACATACCGGTCCGTCGTCATTTTGATGGCCTGCTCGCCTTCCAACTTGGAAATGCCATAAAACGAAGAAGGCAGGGTGGGATCATCTTCCGTGTACGGCTGCGGAGGCGTCTGTTGTCCGTCAAAGACGTAATCGGTGGAGATATGGACTAAGGCGGCATTATGCCGGTCGGTATATTGGGCCAGCAGCTTCGGCCCCAGGGCATTGGCATTCCGCGCTTCTTCCCGGTGTTCTTCGCAAGCATCCACTTTTGTGTAGGCGGCGCAATTGATCACCACATCGGGTTGAAAGGCGCCTAGCGCGGCTTCCACGGACGACGCACTGGCAATGTCCAGCTCAGGCAAGTCCATCGAGCGAAGTTCGTGCTTTCCTTCCAGCACCTGCATGCAATCGTACCCCAACTGCCCCCTCGACCCGGCAATGAATATTTTCATTTAAGGCTAACCTCCTTGTTGTGCCCAAAACCCTCAATAACCGCGATGGAACCGACTAATCCAACTCGTCGAGCGGGTGTCCGTTCATTCGGATATGCAGCGGCTTGACCGCCCAAATTTTCTGCGCATAGTCCCGGACGGCCCGGTCGCTGGAAAAATAGCCCATGCGCGCCACATTCAAAACCGCTTTTTCCGCCCACAAATCGGGTTGCTCATACAACTGGGACACCCGCTCCTGCGCATCCACATAAGAGCGATAATCCGCCAGATGCAAATAATAATCCCCCCACTCCGTCAACAAGCGATAAATATCGCCAAAAAGATCCTTTTGATCGAACATGAATTCGTTGTCCCGAATCGCGTTGACCACGCCCCGCAATTCGTCGTCGCGCTGGTAGAAATCCCACGGGCTATAATGGCCGGACGTCCGCATTCTTTCGATGTTCTCCGAGTGCAAGCCGAAGATGAAAATATGGTCGAGTCCAACTTCCTCGGCAATTTCGATGTTGGCTCCGTCCCACGTGCCGATCGTCAGCGCGCCGTTGAGAGCCAGCTTCATGTTGCCCGTGCCGGAAGCTTCCTTGCCGGCCGTCGAAATCTGCTCGGATAGATCGGCCGCCGGCACGATTTGCTCGGCCAGCGACACGTTGTAATCCGGCAGGAAAACGACTTTCAACCGCCCCTTGACCACAGGATCGCGGTCAATAGCCTCGCTCAAGGTATTGATGAATTTGATGATCACTTTGGCGATGTGGTAGCCGGGCGCCGCCTTGGCGCCGAAAATAAAGGTCCGGGGCACAATCTCCAGCGACGGCTGCGCCTTCAAGCGACGATACAGCGTGACGATATGCATCGCATTCAGCAGTTGCCGCTTGTACTCGTGCAGGCGCTTGATCTGTACGTCGAACAAGGATTTCGGATTCACTTCCAGACCGGTTTTTTCGAGAATCAATTCCGCCAGGCGGTTCTTGTTCGACTGCTTCACGTTCATGAACTTCCGGCAAAAGGCCTTGTTCCGGGCTTGCTTTTCGAGTTTATGCAGTTCGCCTAAATCGGTAATCCAGCCGTCGCCGATCGCTTCCGTGATCAGTTCCGCCAGGCCGGGATTGCATTGCAGCAGCCAGCGGCGTTGCGTGACGCCGTTGGTAATGTTGACGAAGCGGTCGGGCCACATATGCGCGAAGTCGGGCACGACATTTTTCTTCAGCAGCTCGGTGTGAAGCTTCGCCACGCCATTGACCGCATGACTGCCCACCATCGCCAGATTGGCCATGCGGACAAACTTCGTATCGCCCTCCTCGATCAGCGACATGCGGCGTACGCGATCTCCGTCGCCGGGATAAAGCTCAATGACTTCCCGCAGAAAACGCTGGTTGATTTCATAGATGATTTGAAGATGGCGCGGCAGCACCCGTTCCAGCAGCGGCACCGGCCATTTTTCCAGGGCCTCGGGCAGCAGGGTGTGATTGGTGTAACCCAGCGTACGCTGGACGATCGTCCAGGCCGCGTCCCACGGCATATCGGCTTCATCGACAAAGTAACGCATCAACTCGGCCACGGTCAGAGCCGGATGCGTGTCGTTCATTTGAATCGCGTTCTTTTCGGCAAAGTCGTCGAAATCGAGGTGATTCTTGCGATACCGGCGAACGATGTCCCGCACCGTACAGGCCACCAGGAAATACTCCTGGATCAGGCGCAGGGCTTTGCCCGCGTGCGTGTTTTCGGAGGGGTACAGCACCTTGGTCACCGTCTCGGCCCAATTTTTTTCCTCGACTGCTTTCGTGTATTCGCCCTGGTTGAAGACATCCAGCCGGAACCCCTCCGCGGCGCGCGAACTCCAAAGGCGCAGAATGTTGACGTTGTCGACCCCAAACCCAATCACGGGCAGGTCGTAGGGAACGCCTTCGAACATCTGCCAATCGACCCAAACCGATTTCGTGCCGCCCTTGCCGTCCGAGACGTTTTCCAAACGCCCGTAAACCAATACGGGCACTTTGTATTCGGGCCGGATCATCTCCCAAGGCGAGCCGAAATCCAGCCAGTCGTCCGGCCGTTCCACCTGCCAGCCGTCGGTAAATTCCTGCACGAAGATGCCGTGTTCGTAGCGGATGCCATAGCCATAACCGGGATATTCCAACGAGGCCATCGAATCCAGATAGCAGGCCGCCAACCGGCCCAAGCCGCCGTTGCCCAATCCGGCATCGGGTTCCTCACAGCAAAGCCGGTCGAAATTCAAGCCGAGTTGTTTCACCGCTTCGAGCGTGGCGTCCATGATGCCCAGCGAAAGCATATTGCTGGACAGCAGCCGGCCGATCAAAAATTCCATGGAAAGGTAATAGACCCGTTTGACGTCGCGATCCAGATACTCGCGTTGCGTGGCAATCATCTTGTCCACTGCAAAATCCCTCACGGCATGGGACAAACTATTCAGCTTGTCGTATTCGGTGGCCGTCCGCATGTCCTTGCAGCGGGAATACTTCAAGTGGAAATCCACTCGTTTAAGGATGTTGGCGGCGGTAACGGCTTTCGTTCGAATACGCTGCTTATTGTTCATACTGCTTTCTCCCATGAAATTCGTCACGGCGCCAAACGCACCAACATCCATCCGGTTTCTTTCCGCAGATAACACAGGCGATCATGGAGGCGATAAGGCCGCCCCTGCCAGAATTCGATCCGGTCGGGAATCACCAAATAGCCGCCCCAATGCGGCGGCAAGGGCGCCTCCTGCCCCTGGAATTTCTGTTCGTAGTCCCTCAGAGCCTGCTCAAATTCCTGCCGGCTGGATAGCACCTTGCTTTGCTTGGAAGCCCAAGCGCCGATTCGACTGCCCCGCAGGCGGCTCTGGAAATACGCGTTGGATTCCTCCCACGACACCTTCTCCACCCGGCCTTCCACCCGCACCTGGCGAATCAGTTCGTTCCAATGAAACGACAACGCGGCATAGGGCGTTTTCTCCAACTCCAAACCCTTGCGCCCGTTGTAATGGGTGTAAAAAACAAAGCCCCGGGCATCGACCGTTTTCAGCAGCATCAAACGCACGGCCGGCCGCCCTTCCGGCGTCACCGTGGCTACCGCCATGGAATTGGGCCAGTAACAACCCGCGCGCTGGGCAAAGCGATACCATTTCTTGAACTGCACAATGGGATCGGGATCGATGGTGGTTTCGTTGAGTCCCCGAATCAACCCGGGCAACGACAGCACTTTGGTGATGATCGACATGCTTCTATAGATTGGCGACAATTTTACGAATGTCAAGAGAGCGAACGGCAGAAGTCCAAAGTCCAAAAAGTCCAAAGTCCAAGGTTAATAAGGAACAGGATCCCGTTGCTCTTCCGACTTTGGACTTCTTGGACTTTGGACCTTGGACTCGTTTTGGACCTTGGACTTTGGACTCTTTCTCTCTTTGGACTTTGGACTCTCTTTGTTATGATCCCCCCATGCAAAGCCCAAGATATACTGTTACTAAACCGCAGAACCGGATGCAGCTGATCGATTTTTTGGCGCACCAACTGTCGGTATCGCGCCGAAGAGCCAAACAACTTTGTGACGACCGCATGGTCATTGTAAACGGACAACGAGTCTGGATGGCCCGGCATCCGTTGGTAATCGGAGACGTGGTGGAAGTCTTTCATGTGCAAGCGCAAAAAGCCTCCAGCGCGCCGCGCCAGTTTCGCCGCCTTTTTGAGGACTCCGATTATCTGATCGTCAACAAACCGGCGGGAATCGTCTCCACGGGCGAGGACAGCGTGGAAGAGCAGCTTCAAAAACAGGAGAGCAACGCGGCCTTGCAGGCGGTGCATCGGCTCGACAAGGATACAACGGGCTGCCTGCTGATAGCGCGAAATCAAGCGGCGTTCGATGCGGTCATCCCCTTATTCAAGAACCGCCGGATCACCAAAGTTTATCACGCGATCGTGGAAGGCAAAGTCTCCACTCGAACCAAGGAAATCAATACCCCCATCGAGCATCAGCCCGCCCGCACCCGGCTGCAGATTCTTTCGTCGCGGGGGCTGGCGACCCATCTGAAAATTGCCATCGACACAGGCCGTACCCATCAAATCCGGATTCATTTGCAGTCGATTCATCATCCGGTTCTCGGCGAAAAAGTTTATTCCGCCCGGCAGGAGATTCCAGAGGAATTCCGCCAGATTCCCCGGCAGATGCTGCATGCGTTCCGGCTGGTGTTCGAACATCCGCGAACCGGCGAAGTCATTCATACGACAGCTCCTCTGCCGGAAGACTTTATGGCGGTATTGAGGCGGTTGCGCCTCACGTGAGACTCGACGCTGCAAACCCGAGGAAGAATCGTTCTGGAGCGCCGAGTCGAAGACAGGCTGAAGAGAAGCCTGTGGGAAGAAGCTAAACGCGATGACGGAACGTGATGCGTCCCTTGGTCAGATCGTACGGGGACATTTCAACCGTCACCCGGTCGCCCGTCGTAATTTTGATAAAATGTTTGCGCATCTTTCCCGAAATATGAGCCAGGATCTCGTGGCCATTGGCCAGTTTGACCCGGTACATGGTGGCCGGTAAGACTTTAATTACCGTGCCATCCACTTGAATCAGGTCTTCTTTGTTATCTGCCATCACAAACTCCCTTGTTATTTTTTTGTCAAAAGATTGTTAATCGCGAGAAACTTATCTAGTTTGCGAAAAACAATCAAGATTCATCGGTCCCAAAGCCCAAAATGCACGCAAAAAGCTCATCGATGCATTCTTTTTGCAGAAGCTTGAACGACAATATTGCATCGAAACGCCGAATTTGCTACAGGATGATGAAGGCAAAAATCCTGTGAACAAAAGTCACTTTAACTTAAATAGGCCCATTCACTTGGCTCGCCGCGACGTTTTCTTCGAACGCGCGGTGGAAATGCTGAATATGCCGCTACAGGAATTGGATATTCTGTTGCGCATCAAGCATGCGGAAATGATCCTGTCTTTGCTGAAAACATCCGAATCGCACGCTTTTTTTGCCACTCGCTCGTCGGCGTCGCTACAGGAACACGATTTTTTGCGATTCTTGAAACTGATTGCGGACAACGTGCAATCGATTCACGCCATGATGCAGCAGCAGTCGCATCTGGAAGGCGAAGAAGGATTTCTCTGCCAGTTTCTAGGGGCCACCGCGGAACAATGCGCCTTGCCGGCCATGCACTATCAGCGCCGGGCGGAAGACATTCTTCAAGGCCTCTGGCACGTCCTGCAACTGGCCCATGCCCCCTACCGTTCTCTTCAAAAGGCCAACTACGAGACCATGAACGACGGGGAACGGGAACGGTATAAAAAGGCCTACGACAGTTTCCGCCAGGAAGTGACCTCCCGATACACGATGCCGATCCAACGCTGACACGGCGTCACTTTACGGACCGTACACGGTCACCCCGAAATCCTTTAAGCTCTGCACTTGCGCAGGTGGAATGCCGGTATTCCCAAACAAACCGACTTCATCGTTGCTGCCCAAACCGCCGTCCGCGGCATTTAAAAGAAGCGCTTCGATATTCGTAACCCCCGGATTGTTTCCCAAGTCCAGGTGATTCAAGGCCAGCAACCCCGCCAACGGGTCCAAGCTTGAAAGTTGATTGCCGCCCAGAACCAGCCAGGTAAGCTGGTTCAATCCGGCCAAGGCGCTCAAGTCAACGACTTGATTGTTCTGTCCAAATAACTCCCGCAGGCCGCTCAAGGAATTCAGGCCATTGAAATGGGTCAGCACGTTATCGTCTACGTACAGGTACTGCAATTGAGTCAGCCGCGCCAAGGGAGACAGATCGCGAAGATTATTATGCCCGACATCCAGGACGGTCAGATCCACCAGATTTGTGAAGAACCAGGTCTCGGCAATCTGATTGCCGTTCGCATACAGTTCCTGCAAGGACCGCAGACCGCTGATCGGCGAGAAATCGGATAGGGAATTTTCTCTGACGGACAGGCTGCGCAAGCTGGTGGCATATTGAAGTCCTGCGAGATTGGTGATGGCCAGGCTGTCGGCGGTCAGGTTCGTTAACAGCCGCAACTCCACATCGTAGACCGAACCGGTCGGCCACAATTTCGCCGATCCCAAGGCCTCCCGGACCATCCGCTCCAAGGCAAGATCTTCAAAGCCCGCCGGGGCGACGGCTTCCAAGCGAAAAAAGGCCGCCGCTTGGGGAGCCGATAGAAAGCTGGACCGGGTGGTAACGACTGAGGACGCGAACACGTAAGCGTCCGTCAGCGAAGCGGCCTGTTCCACGATGCAAGGCTGCGCATCAGGCCCCCAACTCAGCTCCACGCCATTGGATTGCCGTGCGATCCGATAAAATGCAGGCTCGTCCGCCCAGACCGGCCACAAGCTCGACAACAAGAACCCTATACATACCCACCGCATCATGTTGCTTCCACTCAGCCTTTCTTGAGGAATCGACGCCCACCCAATCCAATAACACCCATCAAGAGCAATAGCGCCGTGGCCGGCTCGGGAATCGCATTGTACCAATAGCTCACTTCGATCAAGGCCGATCCCATTTCGTTGGCCGTGATTCCGCTTTCCGTCTTGCCGGATTCGCCCACCACATCCAATGCGCCCAATTGGGCATCCAGACGCAGGCTGACCGCCCCCACCCCGGTAAAGTCGGTGAGCAGGCCCGCATTACTGCTGAAGAACAGACCGCCCGCCGAGTTGGTCAAACCGAGAAAGGTCTGGCCGGAGGGCGGCTGGTAGTCGGTGTTGCCGTCATAGGGCGGCAAGCCAACGCTGACCACGCTGACGGTCGGACTGCAATCCGTGAACAGGTAATTGTCCGATGTCCGGCGCACGGTCCAATCGCTGGGCAGATAGGCGCTGATGTAATTCGAAGCGCCCACCGTGGTGTTTTCAATGCCCAGATCGGTCGTTAGCAAGGAAACCAGCCGCACTTGCATGCCGGTCAGCGTGCCCAACGCCGCATCGAATTGGTTCACGTCGAACGAGTAGTTGATGTTGAACGACTGGGTCGTGATTTGAAAATTCTGCTGTACGAATTCGGCCCGGACGGGCGCTGCCGCCACAACCGCCAAGACCGCCGCACATCCGAGCCAGGTCAAAAGACGTTTCTTCATTCGATTTCTCCCTTTATGGAGCTTGGGATCCCAGCCGCAGGGCCGGGTCGCCGAGCAAATTGTAAATCTTGAGCAGATATGGATCGACTCCTTCGACCGCACCAGCCGCCAAGGCCGTATTGACAGCCTCGCCCAACGTTTCGGCGCCGCTCCAAATCGCTTTCAGGATCTCGCGATTAAGGATCGAGGCGGCGTTATTCATCGACAAGCCGCTCGGGCTCCAAACCGCGACCGCCCCGCCGCGGGCATCGCACACCAGCTTCTCGGCCAGCGCATCGTAGCCCGGAACGGCGTACTGTCCCACGACGCAAGTCATGGCGAGCAAGACCGGCGCATGGCCGGCGTTGGTCAGCACATTCAAGTCGGCGCTGGTCAGCAAGCCTTCCGCCGCCAGCCGATCCATGCCGCCGTGGCCGATATAGTTCACCAAACAAACGCCTCCGTTCAGCGTGCCGAGAATTTGAGCGCGGGCGCCGGCCAGGCTCTTTTCGCCCAGATAAGAGCGAACCGCACGGCATCCGTCGGGAATCAAGGAAAACAAGGCGTCGCTGCCCGCCGGGAAGTTGCCGCCTGCATCCGGATTGTCCGCCAGCAGGAGTACGTCCGCCGCCCCGCTTCCAGCGGCCAGGGACTCGAACGCGCTCATCTTGGCGAGCAGGCCCTGCATATCCGTCGAACTGCGGATAGGCAGGCGGCCCACGGCCATCTCCGGCGCCCCGTCGTCGCCTTCCACATCGCCCAGCATCGTATCGGAGGCGAACGCGCCGTGCGGGGTAACCGTCAACATCGGCGGCAACAGATTGTCGCCCTTGTGCAGATAGTCGCGATAATCGTAGGTGCCGCCTCCGAGCAGGACAACGTACTGCGGAGCGGACGCCCAATGAGTCCAGGCAAACGCCAGGAATCGCTGGATCGCGCCGGGATCGGCTTGCCCAAAGCTGAACGACTGATAGACGTCGTTCAAGTCCACCACCATCGTCCGCAGCCCCTGAGCTTCGCGATAATCCGCCAATTGTTGCGCGCCTTCGATGAATTCCGAAATAGTGACGATGACATAATCGGCCTCGTTTTCCGGCTGCGTCAGCGTGGCGGCCAAGGAAGGCGTTGTCTCGACAATTTCCTCGACGCTCTCTGCCGAAAAGGCCACATAGCGGCGGTCGGGGGCAGACGGACGGAAGCTGATTTCCACCCCGCCGTTCACTTTCGTAATGTTCGGACGCGAGACCACGCGCGGCTGCATCGGATCGGTGATGTCCATCACGCTGATCCCTTCGGTGGACAAGCCATCGACCGTGATGACCTCGTTGTTGTCCGCCGCAAACTGGAAGTGGTCGTCGTTCGCGTGATAACGGCGAGGATAAGACAATTCGAACCGATCCAGATGAACCACGCTCATGCTGACGCCGGCGTCGAGCACATCCGTCAATTGGAACTGATTGCCCTGCTCCAGCAGCAGCGAGGCGGCAAATTCCAGTTCAAGCGTGAAGGAGGCTTGTCCGCCCCATCGGCCTTCGCCCACCGTCGTGCCATTCAGAACTGCCGACACATGATGATTGGTCGAGGCCGTCGGATCGACATTGCCGCCGACAAGACTCAGCGTAAGCTTAGCCGGCCCGGTCCCCACCATGCCCGGAGCGTCGAACTGGAAGGTCCGTGAGGCGAACACCGGATTGGCCGCCACCAATTGCGCCCAAGTCCACATATCCTGCGATAAATCTCGGACCAGCGAGGGCAAGGCCTGACGATCTTCCTCGAAGAACGATTCCGCTTTGAAGACTCCGCCCGCCACCGGTGCAGGAGCCCCGCCATCCACCTTGGCGACCGCCGGGTTGAAGCCGGCGCTCAGCCAGTACACGTTTTCGGTCGTAAAGCGGCTGTCGGGCGCCTGGCCGTAGAAGTATATCCCCAACCCGTTTCGCTCGGGCATATACACCACCGGCTTGCCGTTATTCCGCAGAGCCAATTGCCCCAACTGGATCATGCGCTTGGCATACGATTCCGGCAGATTCAACTGTTGGGCAACGATCGAGGAGCGCAGGAATTTCATGCCTGAACTACGCACCGGAATGCGGATGGAATTTCCGTAGGCCAGTTCGCCGGCACTGGACGATTGGGCTTTCCGAGCCAGGGGCGCGGCATCTTCTTCATGAGGCACAGACCCTTCTTCAAGGCCGGTCGCGGCAACGTCGTCGGCGCCGACGATCAGGGAATACGGACCATAGGCGCTTCTATCGCCCGACTCGGACAGTTCCTCAATAACATACGACTGCCGGGTCCCTTTCTTCGCCTTGGCGTCCAGCACTCGATACGTGCCGCCGCGCGGATTATTCAGGGCGCACACCATCGATTTGTTCAGTTTGACGCGGCCGCTTGGCGTAAGCCGGTAAGCCTCGAAGCCGATGGACCCCACTTCGGACGCCGTCTCCCATTCCAACATCGCAACACCATCGTTGAGCACAGACCTCACGCCGGCGATCAAGGCCAGCGTCGGAATGTTTTGGACGTAGAAAACGCCGATGTTGATATTGCTCTTGCTCTCGCCGGATACCAGCGGGAAGACATCCGAGAATCCGTTGGTCGGATTGACATCGCTGTCGATCTGGTCGTCCCCGCCCTGCTTGGCCGGCGAGAAGTAGAAGTTAGTCTCAATCGATGCGGCAATGTAATACGAACTCGGGAGCAAGCCCGTAAACGTATAGATGCCGCTAACGCCGGTCGTCGCCACGTTCAACACAGCATGGTTGGCGGCGCGCAATTGCACCGTGACATTGCTCATGGCTGCTTCGCCGGCTTCGTAAATGCCGTTGTGATTGGTATCGCTCCAGGCCCACCCGATCATTTCGGCCAGACGGTACAAACCGGCATTCGCGTCGTTGTTGTTGCCGGCATAGGGCAGCGTGAATGGATCGGTGAGACCGGTCATGGGATCGGCCTTGCTGTCGATCGTCGGATCCGAACCCACATGGGCCGAGGTGAAGAAGTAGCCCGCCGGCTTTGTAAACCCGGCCAGATAAGTTCCCGGCGCCAGGTTGGTGAAGGCATACAGCCCGCTGGTATCCGTCGCGGTCTGCGCCAATTCGTTCGTTTGCGCGTCGTACAGGCGGACCACGACGTTGGTCAAGCCTTGCTCGCCGGCATCGAACAGGCCGTTTCCGTTGCGGTCATCCCACACCAAATGCCCTATCCGGGCCGGCGCATCGACGCGATAAGCCGCCAGATTGGTCTCGGCCGAAACGGTCGGCGCTTGCGGCGGCGTCTGCGGAATTGCCGTCACCCAGTTCGTCCGATCGGCAAGTACCGTACCGGACTGCGCCGTGAAGTTCACCAGGATGCTGGTCACGGAACCCGCCGGCAGGGCGCCGGCGTCGATCCAACGGATCACGCCGTCATCCACCAGGTCATCCGATGCGGGCACGGCGCCGACAAAGGCCAGATACGTGGTTTCATAGGAATCTGTCACGTCCACGCTGACCAAGGCGACATCGCCGGTATTGACGACATCGAGGCGGAATTGCAGGGGCTCACCCACCAGCGCCGGCCGATTGGTTGGGCTGACGAGCGTCTTCAGCAAGCGATAGCCCGCCCGGCTCACGGAGAAAGCAGCCGTATTCGTCAGCGAAGGAACCGTCGGATAGGGCCCGGCGATAGTAGGCGCGGCCACCACGGTATTCGTTCGCAGCAAGCCCAACGTGCTGGTTGTCGCGGTGAAATTCACTACGAGCGTCGTGCTCGATCCGGCCGCCAAGGCCCCGACGTCGTTCCAATACAGAATGCCAGCCGCATTGCTGCTGACGGCAGGAATCGCGCTCTGATACGACAGCAGCGCGCCGTCAAATAGATCGCGAATCGGCAAAGTCGCCAGCGCCACGTCGCCCGTGTTGACGACGGCGAGATTGAACTCCACCAATTCGCCCACTTGCGCGGCGCGGCCTACGGGCGAGATCAGCGTCTTGCCCAGCGTGTAGCCCGGCGCGGACGACGAGTAGCTCGCCACATTAGTCTGCGGCCAAACAGACGGCTCGCCGGCGGGAACGGTCGGCGTCGTTGAAACCGTGTTGGTATGATTCACCCCGACGCTGCTGGCAATGGCGGT
>MHBK01000031.1 GCA_001804865.1 Lentisphaerae bacterium GWF2_57_35 | reverse complement strand
CGCCGGTCACATTTTTCCTTCTCACAATGCCCCGCAGTCGCAGACTGCGGGGCATTGTGAGAAATGCGGGTTAGGATTACGATTATGAGTAGGAATCAGAACGGCATCCTTCCCCGTTTAGGCGCCGCCCAGGAAGTCATAACGAATCATTTTCTGGATGACGGCGATGCGGGCGAAGGCTTCCTGGAGAAGGGCCTGTTGCACGGAATCGAGTCGTCGCCAGTCGATCGTGTTGTCGAGGGGCCGGTTTTCCTGGAGGCATTTCGCCTGATGGAGGAGCCGCAGGCGCAGCAGGGCGTCATAGGCGATGGCGGTTTTCTGCAAATCGGATTCAGCGATCAGATTGCGACGGGCCAGGGCATCGAGCCGGTCCAGGGTGTGGGTTTCGTCCAGCCGATGCCGCAAGGCGTAGAGGCGCGCGGACCCGATCAGCGGCAACATGGCTTCCTTGAGATCGAGCCGTGCGGCCTGGGCGCGTTTGCGGGGCGGGGACAGCCAGAGGGCCATGCCGTGCGGCGGAGGACGGAAGCGCATCAGGTCCTGCGCGAGGAAGGGAAGGAAAGCGGGATGTATCCGGAGCATCTCGTGCACATGGAGCCGCAACCGGCGGGCGAGTTCCGCTTCGCCGGCCACCGCTCTGAAATCCAGGAAGACATTGAATTCCAGCAGTTGCTGGGGCTCGGCTTTGCGAATCCAGTCCGTGGTAATGCTTTCCCATTCCACGAGGGAGGCGCACCATTTCGGATTTTTCGCCATTGTGCCTCCCGGGCAGAAGAAAAAGCCGGCCTGCTTGAGTCCGTCGCAGATCTTGCCGGCCATTTCGCGAAAATAGAGGGAGGTCTTTTCGTTCGGGGGTTCTCGATTCGGCGGGTCATAGATCAGGGCATTGTCTTGATCGGCAAAGAAAGACATCTCCTGGCGGCCCTGGCTTCCCAGCGCAAGAAAAGCAAAGGGGCAGGGCGCGGGTCCCAGTTCGCGGATCGCCAGCTCGATGAATCGGATCGTGGCGGCATCGCAGATGGCGGAGATCAGGCGGGTGGCCTGGCGGGCATGGGCGCCGCTATCCAGCAGGGCTTTGACCAGCATGGGCGCCCGGCGGGTCCACCGGATCGCTTCCTCTTCCGTGGCCGCATGGGCTATTTTGTCGGTGAGCATGGCCGCCTCGCTGCGGTGCAGGCGCAGGATGTCGCGACCATGAATCAGGCCGGTGATGCGGTCTCCATCGTCCGTCACCGCCAGATGTTCGACCCCCTTTTCTTGCATCAGAAGCAGGGCTTCATACACTTGGGCGTGGCGAGGAATGGTGACGACCGACTCCCGGACGATCTGGCGAATCGGTTTATCCGGGTGCACCTCCTCGGCAAGGATTCGGGCGCGCAGGAGGCGATCGGTGACCAGGCCCGCGGAATGGTTGTTTTCCGCACGGACCAGCGCCGCCTCCGAATCCTGGGCGGTCATGAGCGCCGCGACTTGATGAATGGGCATGTCGGGGGAACAGAAGGTAGCGGGATGGCAAAGTCGTTCCACGGATTCGTGCAAGTAGAGCAACGAAGCCTGGAGGCGTTCGATCAGAGATTCGCGTTCCAACTCCCGGCGCGCATCGGCGGTGGCGTCTTCAATGAAGCCATCCATGAAACGCGCAACGCCGCCGGCATCGCGAAGCAGCCGGGCGTCGAGAGTGAGGGTTCGTCCCTGCCCGTCGGGGGTTGCGAGGTGCAGGCGCTGACGGGCGTGCCCATCGCGTTCGAGCCGGCGCATGAAATCGTCGAACGCGGCGGGGGCGGGAAAGGCGGAGGCCAGTTCGGCCGGTTTATCGGCGGCGCCCGCACCGAGCGCGGGCAGAAGTTCGAGGGCTGCGCGGTTGACGGCCATCACGGCGCCGCGCCGGAGCGCGCGAGCCCGGAAAAGGCCAAGAGGGACGTTCCCCGCCGTCTCCGCGAGGACATTTCCGGGTTCGAAGGTCCCGGTCGGCGCCAAAGCGGCAACCGCAGGCTGACGGGAGGACAGGTCGCGGGTCTGGACGATCAAGCCCTCCTGGCCCGCGATGGAGATGCGGCTGAAGGTCAGCAGGCCATCGAGCAGGCGGCCTTCCCGGCTGCGGAGCACGGCTTCGACGGCCTCAGACCGTTCTTCGCCGGGACGGACCCGCTCCAGGGTCTCCCAGATCCGCTCATTGCCCGGCAGGTGCGGCAGGATGTCGGAGAGTTCGAGCAGTTCGATTTCCGGAGCGGCATAACCGAGGCCTTGCAACAGGGTGGGATTGGCATAACGGCAATGGCCTTCGACGATGAGGAGCGTGCCTTCGGTGGCCGCTTCGACCAGGGCTCGATAGCGTTCCGTGGATTCGTGGAGACTCTCCTCGGCCTCCCGCCGTTTGCGTTCGATGAGGAGACTTTGCCTAATCACGTAAAGCAGCAGCAAGGAAATCAGGACCGCCATGCCCGCCGAGATCCGGGCCAGATGCCGCTCGAAGCGGGCAATTTCCGCTTTCACATCCTCCGTGTACATGCCGGTCCCGATGATCCAGCCCCACGGCTTGAAACCGCGAATGTAGGACTCTTTGGGAACCAGCCGGTGCGGATCGTCTTTCCACTGCCAAACGTAGTCGACAAAGCCTTCGCTCTCCTGGCGGACCAGATTGGAGAATTCCACAAAGATGCGGACGCCGCGCGGATCCCGGAACTCGCTGACGTCCTGTCCATTCAGCTCGGGCCGATAGGGGTGCATCAACATGCGAGGCTGCATGTCTTGTAGCCAAAAATAGTCTTTGTCCTCGTGTCCGTAGCGGAGGGTTTCAATCCGTTTTTTGGCCAGTTGCTGGGCTTGTTCGAGGGAGGCGACCCCATTTTGCACCTCTTGCTCGGCCTCGGCCAGGATGCCCCAGGCGGAACTGACCAGTTCCCGGATCGTCTCGCGCTTTTGCTCGAGGAGTGATTCCTCGATGGCGGGCAGAATGATGTCCAACAGCACGAATCCGAACAGGAGCATGGCGGCGACGGTCGGCAGCACGATGCGTAAAACGAATTTCAGACGGTGGGGCGCGGCAAGGCGAGGTCCTTCGTCGGGTGGTTGGCTGGAGCCTTTGGGTCCCGACAAGATCGCGTCGCGAAACGCCTTCCATAGATTCATGGGCATTTCGATGCCGGTGTGCGTGCCGCTATGGTGGAAGTCGCTGCCGGCGCAAACCAGGAGCCGGAGTCGGCGGGCCATCTCGATAAGCCGGGCCTGCGCCTCGGGGGAGAAGGCCGGATAGAGCGCCTCGAGGCCGTCGAGACCCATGGCCTGGAACGTGGGCAGAAGCGCCTCCAGCTTATCGGCGTTGGGTTCCAGGAAAAGAGGATGGGCCAGGAAGGCTCGGCCGCCGGCGCGGTGGACGAGAGCGATGGCATCCGCCAGTTCGAGGCGTCCGGCCTCGGCGCCCGGCAGGAGGGGCATTTCCGAACGCGTGCCGTGGATGCGCTTGCGACGAAGCGAGCCGGCAATGCTTTCCATGCCCTCCTCGCGGCTCAGCCAGATGGCATCCAAATTGGCGCGCAGTTCCGCGTGATCGGGATCGAACCCGTAGCCCAGCAAGTGAACCGCCCGGCCCGCGTACTGGCACGTGATCTCCACGCCCGTGATGAATCCGATGCCGCGGCGCGCGAGCCGCTTGCGGAAAGCGGGCAGCCCGGCCAGGGTGTCGTGATCCACCAGGGCGGCGCAGACCGCCTTGTCGTTCGCGATCCGGTCGGCGACGGCCTCGGGCTTCAGCGCGCCGTCGCTATGGCTCGAATGGCAATGCAAATCGACGCGGATCGTTGTACTCATCGGTTCTCCGCCGGTTCTCGAATTTCTTCGTCAGCTTCCGCCTCCGCGCGCCGGCGTCACCGGGGTCCGGGGTTGCGTCATCAGCGACACGACCACCAGGGCGATGAAACTGAGCGGAATGGAGACGATGCCGGGGTTGCTGAAGGGAACAGGCGCGGCGGCGGGGTCGAGGCCGTAGAGCTTATAAAGTTCCGGCGAGAAGAGAATTAACAGCAGAGAGGATGCAATGCCGATAAAGATCGACGCCACGATGCCTTTGGCCGTAGTGCGCTTCCAGAACAGGAGCATCAGGATGGCCGGCAGGTTGGCGGAAGCCGCCACGGCAAAAGCCAGACCCACAAGGAACGTCACGTTGATTCCTTGGAAGAGAATGCCCAGCACAATGGCGATGGCGCCGATAACGAAGGCCGAGATCTTGCCGGCGCGGATCTTGGCGCGGTCATCCATCTTGAGATTCAGGAAGCGGTCGCAGAAATCGTGGGCCACGGCGCCGGAAGCGGCCACGATCAAACCGCTGACCGTACCGAGTACGGTGGCAAACGCGATGGCTGAAATGACGGCAAAGAGCAACTCGCCGAAGGAGCGGGCCAGCAGGGGGGCGGCCATGTTGCTGTCGGCGGGATTGAGCACGCCGTTGATGGCGGCGCCGGCGCCCATGAACAGCGTCAGGATGTAGAAGAAACCAATCGATGCAATCGCCACGATCGTGGATTTGCGGGCGCTGGCGGGACTGGGTACCGTGTAGTACCGGATCAGAATATGCGGCAACGCGGCGGTGCCGAGGAAAAGCGCAAGCATCAGCGAGATGAAATCGAATTTCTCGAGAGGCGTGCCCTGCACTTTGAATTTCAGGCCGGGGCGCATGAAACGATTGCCGGGCGTGACGACGGGATAATAGGCCGTAACCTTGGCGCCGTCCGAATCGCTGAAGCGAGTTTCTTTCCAGCGCCGGATTTTCGTGTCCCGGTCGGACAGGGCCGACAGCAGGCCGACGGGGGAAACCGCGCCCCGCGGCATTTCCTTGGAGCCGCGCAGAGATTCCAGGTTGCCGACTTGGCGGAGGGTGTTGTCCTTTGAGGCGGGTGCGCCGTTGATCAGGCGGCGACCGTCGGGCGTGGTCACGTCCGATTGGATTTCCACCAGGCGCGTGCTTTCCGATCCGGCTTCGACCATCCACCACGTTTCCTGGCCGTCCCGGTTCAGCCGGGCGAAGGCATGCTGGGCAGAAGGGACCTCCTTCACCTCCACCACGCTCCAGCCGGGCTCGGTCACGGCGAGTTGCGCGCCCTGGCCCTGGGCGGCGAGGACGATGGGTTCGTGGAACGGCACGCGTCCGCCTTGATCCGGGCGGGGATTGAAGCCGCGGATGCATACCGCCACGACGAGGACGGTGGAGAATACGATCAACAGGGCGCCCTTGAGGAACTGGACGTAGGTCGTGGAGGCCATGCCGGCCGTGGCGACGATGGTGATCACGATGGCGCCGACCATGATGACGCCCCAGTAGTGAGCGAGGCCCAGGAGGGGCTGGACCAGTACGCCGGCGCCCACCATTTGCGGGATCAGGTAGCAGATAGAAACGATCAGCGTGCTGATGGCGGCCGCCAGCTTGATGCCGCGCGAATTATACTTGGAATCGATCGCATCGGTGAACGTATATTTGCCCAGCCGCTTCATGGGTTCGGCCACCACAAAAAGCGCCACGATCCAGCCGGCCAGATAGCCGATGGAATAAAGAAAGCCGTCGTAGCCCGTCGTGGCGATCATGCCGCAGATGCCGAGGAAGGAAGCGGCGGAAAGATAGTCGCCGGCAAAGGCGATGCCGTTGACCGACCAATGGATCTGCCCGCCGGCGGCATAGTAGCCGCTGGACGTTTTGGTTTTTCCGCCCAGATAGAAGGAAAGGCCAAGGACAAACAGAACGAAGAAGAGGAAAATGGTAATGGCCATGTCAGCGGGTCTCCATCGGATTTTTTGGGATATCGAGTTTACGCTCCTGCGCGCTGCACATGGCGTTATAGATCATGGCCTGCAGGAAGGCGACCAGGATGAGCGCAAAACCATAAACGGTGGCCAGGTTCAGACCGGCCAAAACCGTTTTTTCCATGACCAGGGGCTTCAGCAGGTTGATCGCCACAAACCCCGCATAAAATAAAGAATACGACAGCACCATCCAGACCCCGAGACGCATTTTGTAACTTTGGGCGGGATCTTTCCCAACAGGAACAGCCGGTTCATGCAACATGTTTATAAGCTCCTCTTTATGCAAGACAGATCGCGTCAGCGCAGACGAGCGATGACGAAACATGCTAGCATGTGATCCGGTTTATGCAAGGAACGGTTTGGAGTTGAACGCGGGGGGGGTGCATCTTGACGCTGCCACTCCTCAACGTCTGGCACTGGAAAGAAACCACCGGCTTACGCCCTGTCTCTTATACACAAAATTACCTTCATGAAGAGTTGGGCCAAGAAGGGGCGCCGCAAAGAGTTGCCGTTGCACGAAGACTTGTTTTTGGAGGGTCGCGCTCCGTCGCGACCGAAAAAAGAAGGTTCCGACAGAGCGGAACCCTCCAGAAGACTTTGAGATCGCGTTTTTTACAAACGATAGATCCGTAGGATTTATGTATAAAAGACAGCCGGTCTATGGCGCCGTGTAGAGCAGCCAGAGGCCGCCGAGGATGACCAGCGCGCCGCAGACCTTCTTGATCCGCACCGCGCCCTTGGAGGCTTCGCTCCACTTCAGATAATGCTCGACCCATTCATAAGATGTTCCGGCGAACACGATCACGCCGCAATGGCCCACGCCGTACATCAACAGCAGGACGGTGCCATAGAACGCATGGCTCGCCGACATTTTGAAGGCCATGGCCAGCATGGGGGCCATGTAGGCAAACGTGCAGGGGCCCAGCGCAATGCCGAAAACCAAACCAAGGATAAAAGCGGCCAGCAAGCCCTTTCGCTTCATGTTGACCTGACCCGGGCCGCCGAAGTTCAGGGGAATAACGTCCAACAGGTGCAACCCGACCACAAAAAAGATCGCGGCCACGAAGTAATTTCCATATTTCCCCACATCGCCCATCATGCGTCCCGCCAGCGCAGTGGCCACGCCCAGCAAGCCGATGGTGACGAGGATGCCCACCGAAAAGAGCAAAGAAATGGTGAAGGCGCGCCGCGTGGTGATGGAGCCTTGTTCGTCGATGAAGCCAATCACGAGCGGAATGCTGGCCAGATGGCAAGGGCTAAGCAGGATGCTGAGGATGCCCCAGATCAACGCCGCACTGAGCGCAAGCAGAGGCGAGCCAGAAACAGCCCGGGTTAGTTCGGTGAAGATGATTTCCATGATGTTTTCCTATAAAGTGATTTTTCCAACGAATGGAAAAAAGCAACGAATGGAGAACAAATACAGAGAGCTGTCATTAACACGTTGCCAGTTTAAGAGTGAGATGTGTTTTTCCGAAGTTGATGATGACGCCATAGGATAGCTCCGCATGGCGTAAATAGCCTAGCATGCGTTTCAAGTCCGTTGCTGATGAATCTTCTTCGAGAGCAGTAATTAGGATTAGCAAATGGTTATGAATGCAAAAAGCATCCATGCAGCCTAGGCCAAGCGCAGTCTTATCGTATAAGAGTTCGACAGGGGGAGGATCAATAGCAAGCCCGCGATAAGCACATTCGGCTTTGAAGAGATTCTTGTAGACTTGAGAGTTATACCCAAGGCCGTGTACGTTAAGCACCTCCTGAAGGATAGAAGTCAATTCGGCTGCTGTTTCAGCACAGTTTTCGTGGTAAGAGGTCCATGGACCGCAAACCGAGATTTCACCGACTGTAGGTGTAAACGGAATGCGTTTATATTGTAGTTTATCTAACCCAAAGTTAATCAGTAATCCCAAATCACGGTTCCAGAACTTAAGGTAGTTAATCATCTGCAAATAATGTGCGGGTGCGAAGGGAGCTGATACATGTTTAAGTTCTATGATGATTTTATTGTCAACGAGGATATCCAATTCAAACTCATCGGCAATAAGGTGCCGTTGCCTTAAATAGCCTCGCAATTTGCTTTCAGCTTTAATTCCTTTCGATTGTAAAGCTTGTAGGAGAGCTTTGTGATACATTTCCTCATCCCATCCTGGGCTCACCTCATTGTGAATCTCCATGGCAGCTCCAATAATATTGTATGAAAGCTGCTTGTGTAGAAGGTCTTTGCTTTTCACGGCTTCCCCTCCCCATTCGTTGCTTTTTTCTATTCGTTGGAAAACAATTTTAGCTCATCGCACTTGGCCAGGATATCTTCCTTCGAGAAGAATCCCTCGTGGCGGAACAATTCTTTGCCGTCGGACGAATAGAATATCTGGGTGGGGATGACGCGTACTCCATATTTCTCGCCCGCTCCTTCATTCTTCCAGACATCGATGAATTCAACGTTCAGCTTCCCCTCATACGTCTTCTTCAAATCTTCCAGGATCGGCGCCATCATTTTGCAGGGAATGCATTTGTCCGCGCCAAGATCCACCAGGCGGGGAAGGGGTGCGGCTTGAGGCTGCACGGTCGTCGAAACGGGGGTTGAAACGACGGGTTGAGCCAGCTCCTCTGTCTGGTTCGATCGCTTCACCGCCAAGACCGCCATCACCGCCGCGGCCAAACCGATAATCACCGCTAGTCTTACGCCTTTATTCATGGAGTCGTTCCTTTCGCCAATAATTCCGTTGCGGGTGTTGTAACCCGTCGAATGTTTTCATCGGTCAGGGGCGATTGCCCTTTGATCAATCCCAGATCGGCCAATTGCAAATGCAAGAAATCCTTGAACCCGGCTTGCTCCAAGGTGTGGTGGACGCAATTCAATGGACAACCATCGATCGCCAGAATCTTGCAAGCTTTTTGGGTGGTGCTGATGATGCCCGGAAGATGCCCGCCGAGGCCGGCCAGGCAGTACATTTTGCCGACGCCGTCACGCGTCATTTTTCGCGCCGCCTGATCGGCCAGCGCTCCCGCATCCGCCGCGCCGGAACAGGCAAATATGAGTTTGGGGGCTTCTCCACATGCGCAGGGCGCTTTTTCGCTCATGGCTAATTCTCCTTATTTTATACCAACAATTTTTTGATGTCTTCTGAGCTCAATACTTTTCCGGCGCTTTTCACGGCGCCGTCGATGGCCAATGCCGGGGTGGTCATGACGCCGAATTGCATGATGTCCTTGATGGCCGTCACCTTGACGATCTCCGCCTCGATGCCGGCCTCTTTCACGGCTTTCTCGGTATTTTCAGCGAGCAACTTGCACTTGGGACAACCGGTCCCGAGGATCTGGATCTTCTTCATGTAGGGCTCCTTTGGGGTTTCTTTTTCATCGCCAACCCGTACGCCGCGGGCAGGAAAAACAACGTCAGCAACAACGAATAGAGCAACCCGCCGATGACGGCGATGGCCATGGGCTTCAGCATATCGCCGCCTTCGCCCAGGTTCAGCGCCAGCGGCAGCAAGCCCAGCACGGTGGTGAGTTGCGTCATCAGGATCGGGCGCAGGCGCAGTGGGGCGGCCTGGCGGATGGCTTCTCGCGGCGTCTTCCCGCTCGCGCGGATTTCCTCCGCGAGCGACAACAGGACGACGCCTTGCGAAGCGATGCCGCCCATCATGATCACCAGGCCGATCATAACCGTTACGCCGATGGGTTCGCCAAAGGCGTAAAGCGCGCCGAACGCGCCGGTGAGCGCGAAGGGAATGCCCAGCATCGCCAGCACCGGCAGGACATAAGAATTAAATTGAATGGCGAGCACGACGTAGGCGAACAGCACGGCAAAGAACAAAATCGTGCGCATGGTCCGGCTGTTTTCGGCCATCATTTCCGCCTGGCCGCCCATCGCGAAGCTCACCCCGTCCGGACGGGACAATGCCGCCACAGCCTGCTCCGCGCGCGACAACGCCTCGCCGACGCTGACGCCCGGCGCGCCGTCGGCGCGGACGATGACTTGCTTGATCTGGTTTTCGCGCGTGATTTCCACGGGACCGACCGCCCGGCGCACCTCCGCCACGTCCCGCACGAAAATGGGCCGGCCCTGACGAGTTTCCAGAATCAAATTCTCCACGTCCTCTTTTCCGCGCAAACTCGGTTCCGGAACCATCACGCGAATGTCATAGTATTCGCTGCCTTCGCGATACTCGGTGGAGACGAGCCCCCCGATCAGGGTGCGCAAGGTGGAGGCGACCTTGTTAACCGGGATGCCCAGCGCCGATGCGCGCGCGCGGTCCACGTACACCCGGTACTCCGGCTTGGTCATGTCCATCGAGATGTTCACATTGACCATGCCCGGCGTTTCGTTGAGCGCGCGGGCGGCCTGTTGGGCGAAATCGAAAATCGGCTGGATTTCGGAGCCCTGTACCTTGATCTCGACGGTCTGTTCGCCGATTTTACGAATGCCCTTGGGCTTCATCTGCATCACGGGCAGTTTGGCGCCGGGGATCATGGCTTTCTTCACCAGCGGCGCGATTTTCTCGACAAATTGCGCGGTGCCGATGTCGCGCTTGGATTTGGGGACCAGTTGGATGTTCACCTCGCCCTCCTGGGCGATCTCGTACGTGGCCAGCCCCCAGACGCGCCCGCCCGCCATGGTGAAAATGCTTTCGATTTCCGGCAGGCCCTGCACCTGCTGTTCGACCAGCCCGAGAATCCGGTCCGTTTCGACGACGGCCGTTCCGGCCGGCATCTTGAGCTTCACCATCACCCGTCCGTCATCCAGTTCGGGCAGGAATTCCGAGCCGGTCTGTTTCGCCCAGTGAAGGCCTAGAAAAAAGAGCGCGACAAACGCCGCGATGACCAGCCAGCGCGCGCGCAAAGCGTATTCCAGCAATCGCCCGTAGCCGGCCATCATCCGGTCCACGAGCCGGTCGAAGGCCGCGGCCAGGCCCGTGAGCCGATGAACGCGCGCCCGGATCACCAGCCACTCCGTCAGCAGGGGCGTCACGGTGGTCGCCGCCAGCAGGGAGAGAAGGACGATGGACGCGACCACCAGCACCAGCTCCTTGAACAGCAGGGAAGCCATGCCGGGCACGATCAGGAACGGCAGGAAGATGCCGAGAAAGGTCAGCGTCGAGGCGACGATCGCCGGACCGACCTGCGCGACGCCCGTCTGTACGAGTCCTTCCAAATTGCTTTGCCGCCGGGTTTCCGCCTCATGCTTGAGGCGGGTGATGTTCTCCAGCACCACGATCGAATTGTCGAGGATGACGCCCAGCGCCACCACCAAACCGCCGAGCGAAAAAATGTTGAGGGAGAAGCCCGCCAGCTTCATGACGAAGAAATTGGCCAGCAGGGTCAACGGCAGCGCGATGACCATCACGGCGACCTGACGCCAGTGTCCCAGGAAGAGATACACTACCAGAATGACCAGGAGAGCGGCCAGGAGGGCTGAATCGCGAACGCTTAAGATCGCGCCCATCACGTAATCGCCTTGATTCTCCACGACGCCGAACTCGATGCCGTCCGGGATTTCGGGGCGCAACTGTTCCAGCTTCGCCTTGACCCCTTGCGCGACGCGCACCGTGTTGGCTTCGGCCTGCTTGAGCACGTTGACCTTCACGCAAGGCCGGCCGTTGAAGCGTGTATTGACCCGCATTTCCTCGTGAGCGTCCTCGACCCGGGCGATGTCGCGGATATAGACCAACTCGCCGTTGGGGCCGTGCGCCGCCGCCGTGTTGCGCAGCTCGTCGAGATTCTCGAATTCTCCCATCGTGCGCGCGATGATTTCCCGCGTTTCCACCGTAACGCGTCCGGCGAAAATCTGCCGGTTCTCTTCGCGCAGCGCCGCGGCCACTTTGTCGGC
Organism: Lentisphaerae bacterium GWF2_57_35; assembly: GCA_001804865.1. Classification (GTDB taxonomy): domain Bacteria; phylum Verrucomicrobiota; class Kiritimatiellia; order CAIQIC01; family GWF2-57-35; genus GWF2-57-35. Next base: position 11,923 of record MHBK01000031.1, on the reverse strand, counting down.
CGACAGGTTATAAGCCGTCATGCGCACGGGGTCCAGGTGAACTCGGATTTCCCGCTGCAGGCCGCCGACCACTTCGGCGCCCGCCGTGCCCTGCACGGCGGACAGGCGATCCACCAGCCAGTTGTCGGCCCAGTCGCGCAACCACACCAGGCTGTGCTTGTCGGAAGCCAGCGCGATTTCCATGACGGGCAACTGCGAAGGGTCGGCCTTGATGACCAAGGGCGGGTCCATGTCGGGGGGCAACTGCCGGTTCACGCGACCCATGACCGCCAGCACGTCCTGGTAGGCCACGTCCACATCCACGCCGTAGCGGAAGTTCACGAGCAACGTGTACATGCCCTCGATGCAGGAAGCGTCGAGGTAGTCGAGGTTGTCCACCGTGGCCATGCCGCGCTCCACGGGATCGGCGATATTGGTCTCGATTTCCTCCGGCGTCGCGCCGCGCCAGTAGATATGGATTTTCACCATCGGATATTTGATGTCCGGCAGGTAATCCACATCCAGGCGCAGGAGCGCGAACCAGCCGAGGGCCATGGCGGCGACGGACAGAACCACCACCGCCACCGAACGCTGCAGGGATAGCTCCGTGATCTTCATGGCTTGGCCATTTCCTTTTTCCGGCCCATGACCTTGATGCCGGCGCCGTCCTTCAGATTCTCCTGGCCGCGCACGATGACCTCTTCGCCTGGGGCGACCCCTTCCAAGATCTGGACCCAGCCGCCGGCTTCCAGCCCCGTTTTGACGGGTCGGCGCACGGCTTTTTCGTCCTGCGCTATGAAGACGACCGCCGCGCCGTTGGGCAGGGCCAGCAAGGCCCCGTTCGGAATGACTACCGCGCCCGCCGCGGTTTCCATCGGCGCCTCGACGCGCGCAAACAAGCCGCTGAGCAACGGAACATCCGCCTCCATCCCCGCCTCGACGGTGAGCGTTCGCGTCGCCGGTTCCAGTTGGGGATAGATCCGTTCAACCGTTCCCGAGAATGACTGCTTCGGCCAGGCGTCCAGCGTGACGTTCACCGCAACTCCCGTCTTCAACAGCCGCACATCCTGTTCCGGCACGGAGAAGCGAACGCGCAAACTGGCGGGGTCGTAGACTTCGACCAGCGGCGCGCGGGGGGCGACGTAGTTGCCCTCGGAGATCCAAACCTTGGAAACAACGCCGTCCCAGGGCGCGCGGACGTCATAATCGCCCGCGCCGGTTTCCGCCGCCGCGACCTGCGCTTCCGCGCGCTTCAAAGCGGAGCGGCCCATTTCCAGTTGCTCGCCCGGCAGGGAGCCGCTGGTCACCAATTGTTCGACGCGCTTGAAATCCGCTTCCTGGCGCTTCAATTCCTCGCGCGCGGCCTCCAGCCCGGATTCCGCCATATGACGGCGGCCCACGCGCACCAGGCGTTGATCCTTGGCCACGCGGTCGCCTTCCCGCACTGCGCACTCGACAATCGGGCCCTCCGCCGGCGAGGCCATGCGGGCGACCCGCACCGGTTCGACCGAGCCGGTGTACATCGTCCGGCGCGTCAAATCGCGGGCTTCCGCTTTCCTGACCTGCACCGGCGCGGCGGGTTTGGCCGCGGCCGTGGCTCCGGCGTCTGTTCCTTTACCGCATCCGGCGGCGAGCAGAAGCGCCAGCGAGCAACCGATCCATCCGAGGTATGTCTTCATGGTAATATTTCTCCCACGGCAAGTTTTCGTCGCGCGTCCGCAACCGCCAGATCGGCCAGCGCGCGCGCATGGCTGGTCTGGGTCGTGACCAGGGCGGTTTGCGCATCCAGCACATCCGTCATGGTGCCTTTGCCCAAATCGTATTTCTCCGTCACAATGCGAAAGCTTTCCTCGGCCTGACCGACGGCTTGTTTGGAGGTCTGCACCCGTTCGCGCGCGGCGGCGATATCCGACAGCGCGGTCTCCACCTCGAAGCGAATCTGCAATTCCAGCTTGCGCCGGCGCTCCTGCGCGCCGCGCCGGCGAGCCGTTTTCTCGGCGACCCGGGCAGCGGTCAAGCGACCGTCGAACAGCGGCAGTTCCGCCGCCAACCCGACCCGGCCGACCTCCGCCTGCTCGTCCGTTCCTTCCGGTCGATCGGAGGCCTCCGGCATCCAGCGACCTCCATACGAAGCTTGCGCGGCGAGGGTGGGACGGTAGCCCGCGCGGGCCGCTCGCACGGCGGCGTCGGCAGCGTAGACCGTGGCCTGTGTGGCGCGGTAATCGGAGCGTTGGGCGAGGGCTTTCTTCATGCAGTCCTCCGCCTCGGGGCAAACCGGCGTTTCACGGAGTTCCAGCTTTCCCTGCGCGACCGGCGCGGTCGCGTGGTCCAACCCCAGCAACGCCGCCCACGCCCGTTGCTGAACGGCGCGGTTGTTCTGCTCGCGAATCTGGCGCTCATAAAGTTCCGCGCGCCGCACGTTGGCGCGCAGCAGGTCTACCCGGGCCGACTTCTCCGCGTCCACCAAAGCTTGGATCGTTCGTCGTTGTTCGTCCATGGAGAGCACGGCCGTTTCCAGCGACTGCAGCACTTCGTCCTGCGCCAGCAAGCCATAGAAAAGCGCCGTCACTTGATAAACCAGCGTTTCCCGCGTGCGGGTCAACTGCTCCTCCGCCGTCTTGCGGTTCCAGTCTGCCGCGTCCGTCTCGCCGGACACGCGCCCGCCGGTATAGAGCGGGAAGCTCGCGACCAGATCCGCGCCCAGGATTTGAGGCCCGAAGGCGCCGGGCTCGCCATTCTGCGTGGCAGGGAAAAGCCGTTGATCTTCCGTCCAGTAGTCGTAAGCGCCGCGCGCCTTGAGAGTGGGGCGGCCGCCCGCTTTGGCGGTTTGCAGCCGCGCCTCGGCTTCCGCCAGCCGGCTTTGCGCCTCCGCCACATCGGGATTCTGTTCCAGCGCGATGGCCAGCGCGACGTCCAGCGACAGAACGCGGGACGCTTCCCCGGCGGGGCTTGGGCTCGGCCACGTCCACAGGCAAATTCCCAGCAACCAGCTTAGGGTTGTATATCGTTTCATTCTACGAGTGCTCCAAAGATCATTCCCGTTACGGTCGCCATGACCACCACCAAGCCCACGAACGTCAGCGTTTTTTTTGGCCCGAGAATGGAATTGATCACGAGCATATTGGGCAGCGAAAGCGCCGGTCCGGCCAGCAGCAGCGCCAGCGCCGGGCCCTGGCCCATGCCGCTGTCGAGCAGGCCGCGCAGGATCGGCACTTCGGTCAGCGTCGCGAAGTACATCAACGCGCCGGTGACCGACGCAAAGAAATTGGTCCACAAGGGCCAAATCGTTTCCAACCATTGGAAACGAACGCCGGAGGGTTGTCCAAGGATGGAAAGGAGGGCGGATGGCGAATCGCCGACCAACGCCTGAATCCAGATATTCGGAACGATGCCCGCGTCTTTGCTGTCCGGGCTGCCCAGGAAGAACCCTGCCGCGAGAACCCCCATGAACAGCAGCGGCAGGATCTGTTTGGCAAAGCCCCAGGATTGCTCGCGCCAGTCTTTTAGTTCCGCGCCGCCGAAGAAGGTCAGTCCCGCCAAGCCGGCGGAACCTGCCGCGAAGGCGACGACGGGATGGTCCGGAAAGGCCAGCGCCAGCACGCCCGCCGGGAGCGCCGCCAGCACAATGTAGAGCAGCTTCACCTTGAAGAATCGCCGCAGACACACGCCCAGAAGCGCGGTAAAGAGCCCGGTAACGAGCCATTTGGCTTTGAAGATCGCGAACCAGAGGCCGGTCGCTTCCTGCGGCCGCGCCCAATTGGCGAAGACCAGGATGCCGACCATCGCAAAGAAATAGAGCGCCACCTGCCAAAGCGGACGGTCCTTGCCGTCGTCGTCGCCCAGGTACACGTCCTGGACATGCGCCGCCTTGGCGCGTTCTTCCTTCAAAAAGATCAGATGCATCAGCAAACCGATGATGACGCTGAACGCGATGGCGCCCACCGCCCGCGCCACGCCGAGCTGCCAGCCTAGGATTCGCGCCGTCAGCACGATCGCCAAGACGTTGATCGCGGGCCCGGAATAGAGAAAGGCAATCGCCGGTCCGAGACCCGCGCCGCGCAGGTAGATGCCGCCGAAGAGCGGCAGCACCGTGCAGGAGCAGACCGCCAGAATCGTGCCCGACACCGAGGCCACCGAATAAGAAAGCCATTTGCTGGCCTTGGGCCCGAAGTATTTCATCACTGCATTTTGACTGACGAACACGCCGATGGCGCCCGCGATGAAAAACGCCGGGACCAGGCAGAGCAGGACATGCTCCCTCGCATACCATTTCACCAGGCGCAACGATTCCAGCAGAGCGTTCTGAAAACGCAGGGAGTCCATCGGAAGAAAAAAGGCGATGAGGAATCCGGCTGCCAGCCAGAGCAGGATCTTGAGTTCTTTGTTCATATGACCTTCAATACGCGATTTCGCCGTTGGACATCTTCCCGCACCACCTCCACCGCGCACTCGAACGCCTTCAAGATGCAGGGCGTTTGCAGATGGTAAAACACCTTCATGCCCTCGCGCCGGTCGGTGAGAATGCCGGCCTTTTTCAGGATGGCCAGATGCCGCGAAATGCCGGATTGGTCGATGCCGGCGAGTTGATTGAATTCGCATCCGCACCGGTCGCCGTCCGTCAACGCGTCGACGATCATCACCCTCACCGGGTGGGCCAGCGCCTTCAGGATATCGGATCGGGTCTTGGCTTGTTGATAGTTCATGAAATTTGACGATATGCAAATATATGCATAACGTCAAGAGCGGATTCCATGATCACACTTCGCAGAGTGTGATGTTCGAGGCCGCGAAGAGGTCGATCGTAATTTGTGCGGCCCGGGACGATGTGACGATCGAAAAAGCGGGCAGCCCCACGGATAAAGAAGGAGACAATTCGCAACCCCTTGCACCCATTCGGTCGTTCTTCCTCCGGATGATTGCCCTGCAAGGGTCGGAGCAATATGGGTGCAAATCCCGCGAATCCGTGGGACCGCTTTGTCATCCGTGGGGCTAAATCTTCCTCCCCGTCTTGTGCTTAATCGCCACGCGGCCCGTGCGTGGGATCGTCGTCAGCATGCCCATGACTGGGCTGGTTCATGGGGAGGCTGGACTCCGGAAACGAAATCCAGTATTAGGTGCTGCTCTCATTTGAAGCGACGAGACGCCATGACAAGCCAGACATTATATCACTCGGCTTTGGTTTTGAATCCGCACGGCCACCTGGTTTGGGAGGCCGAATCGGAAGGGGCGCCGCCTTGGCCGATTCCGGCTGCTGTCGGACGCGTCGCCGAGGCGGCCGCGCAAGGCAGCGCGGAGGTCCTGCTGCATCTGGGCGCCCGCGAAGCCGGCGCCCCTTTGCCGCCGGCCGTCTCCTATTGGGCGGAGTTTGCCAAGCGCTATCTGGCGGCGTTTTGTCGCCATCCGCAGGACGCGGCTCACTCCGGTCTTTCGCCGGTGGAACCTCCCGACTGGACCGAGTTGGAGGCTCTGGCCGGCCGCGCGCCGCCGATGCGCGGCGGCGAGTATCTTTCGGTCGAAACGCTGCGGAAGCTTTGGGTTCTGCTGGACGATCATGTTCGAGCCCAAGCTGCGGCCTTTCAGGAAGGGGTGGACGAGTATCTTCGTTCGCTGAACCCTATTTGGCGAATGGTGGGCCGCGTGTGTTTTCATTTGGCGGAGAATCGCAAGAACGAGTCTTATCCGTTTGCTTTTTTGGCGACGTATTCCTTCGGGGTGTCGGCGGGCGGGCGCGTTCAGCATCGTCCACTGGGCCAGGCGCTTCAGGAGTACGCCGGGGATAAGAATCGCGCCGCGCTGCTCAAATTGTTGACGCCCGTGCATGCGGCTTCGGAAAAAAGCGCCTGGGTGAAGCGCCTGCTGGAAAGCGGCGATCTGTTCAAGCCGCTGGCCTGGAGGCCCGCGCAGGCGTTCGAATTTCTTCAGGACGTGCCGGCGCTCGACGCAAGCGGCGTGGTGGTGCGGCTGCCGGACTGGTGGAAGGGGCATCGTCCGTCCCGTCCTAAAGTAAGCGTGCGCATCGGCGGCCAGAAGCAAAGCAGCCTGGGCTTGGACGCCCTGATGGGTTTTTCGGTGTCGGCGACCCTGGATGGCGAGCCGCTTACGACCGCCGAGTGGAAAGCCTTGATGGAATCCACGCATGGATTGGCGCTGATTCGCGGCAAGTGGGTCGAGGTCGACGGCGAAAAATTGCGCGAAGCGATGGCGCATTGGAAGCGGGTCGAAACACAGGCCGGCGAGGGCCTATCTTTTATCGAAGGCATGCGCCTGCTGGCAGGGCTCGGACGGGAGGACTTGCGTCCGGAAGCGCCGGAAGCGGTTCGGGAGTGGGTAGGCCTGGAGTCTGGGCCTTGGCTGGAGGAGGCGCTGGCCGCGTTGCGCGAACCGGCGCGCCTGGGTCCCGGCGCTGAAGCGAAGGATCTTCGCGCGACTTTGCGTCCTTATCAACAGAGCGGCGTCCAATGGCTGGACTTTATGAGTTCCCTGGGCCTGGGCGCCTGCCTGGCCGACGATATGGGTCTGGGCAAAACCATTCAGGTTCTTGCGATGCTGCTGCGTCTGAAGTCTGGACGCGGCAAAAGCTCTTTCCGGCCCAGCCTGCTGGTGGCGCCCGCTTCCTTGCTCTCGAACTGGCGCGCCGAAATCGAACAATTCGCACCCTCGCTGACCTACAAAATTCTGCATCCGTCCGAAGTGCCTCCCGACGAATGGAAACGCATGCAGAGCCGGCCCGAGGCTGCTCTCAAGGATTGCGATCTGGCCTTGACTACCTACGGGATGACGGCGCGCTGGAACGAGTTGAAGGGCGTGGAATGGGAGGCCGTTATCCTGGACGAGGCGCAGGCCATTAAGAACGCGGAAACGCGGCAGGCCCGGGCCGTCAAGGAATTGCGCGGCCGCCGGCGGCTCGTCTTGACGGGAACGCCCATCGAAAATCGCCTGTCCGATCTGTGGTCCCTCTTCGATTTTCTCAATCCGGGCTTGCTGGGATCGGCGGGCGAATTTCGGTCGTTCGTCAAAAACGCCGGCGAGAGGGGCGGAAGTCTGGCCGCCTTGCGAACGCTGGTTCGACCGTACATTCTGCGCCGCCTCAAAACCGACAAGAATGTGATTTCCGACCTGCCGGACAAAACCGAGGTTCGGGCCTTTTGCGGGCTTTCGAAAAAACAGGCCGCTCTCTACGAGCAGTCCGTGCGCGAATTGGCCGAGGCGGTGAAAAACGCCGAGGGCATCCAGCGCAAAGGGCTCGTGCTGGCGTTTATCGTGCGCTTCAAGCAAATCTGCAATCATCCGTCGCAATGGCTTCACGACGGTGGTTTCGATCCGGAAGAAAGCGGCAAATTCGAACGCCTGCGCGGATTGGTGGAGGAAATCGCCGAACGCCAGGAGAAGGCGCTAATTTTCACGCAGTTTCAGGAAATGACGGAGCCCCTGGCGGTTTTTCTGGCGGGGCTGTTCGGACGCCCGGGGTTGATCTTGCATGGGGGCATCTCCGTGAAGAATCGCCGGCCGCTGGTGGAGGCCTTTCAACGCGAAGACGGGCCGCCGTTCTTTATCCTGACCACCAAGGCGGGGGGCGCCGGATTAAATCTGACGGAAGCCTCGCATGTGATACATTTCGATCGCTGGTGGAATCCGGCCGTCGAAAACCAGGCCACCGACCGGGCCTTTCGCATCGGACAAAAGAAAAACGTTCTGGTTCACAAGTTCGTGTGCCGGGGCACCATCGAAGAGCGCATCGACGAGATGATCGCCGCCAAGACGCAATTGGCCGATGAAGTGATTGCGGGCGGAGCGCAGGAAGCTTTGCTGACGGAAATGAACAACGACGAATTGATTCGTTTTGTGTCGCTCGACATTCGACGGGCGACGGAAAAAGAATGAAAGGAAGATGACCATGTCGTGGAGTGGATATGGATGGCGGCCGTATGTGCCGGTGGCGGAACGACGGGCAAAGGGCTTGCGCGCGGCGCAAAAGGCGTTGAAGAAAGGCCAGGCGCTTTCGCCGATCGTTCTGGAGGGCAAGACCATCGCCAAATCGTTTTGGGGCAAGGCCTGGTGCGACAATCTCGAATCGTACAGCGATTACGAAAACCGGCTCCCGCGCGGCCGCACGTACGTGCGCGGCGGCATGGTGATTCACCTCGATATCAAGCAGGGTGAAATTGAAGCCCTGGTCAGCGGCAGCGACTTATACAAGATTAAGATTGCCATCAAACCCTGCCAACCGGATCGTTGGAAAAAGTTGTGCGCCGAATGCTCGGGTCAGATCGGGTCCCTGATCGAATTGCTGCAGGGCCGGTTGTCCGGAAGCGTCATGGAAGTGATGACGCGCCGCGAGCTGGGCCTTTTCCCGTCGCCGGACGAAATTTCGATGGAGTGCTCCTGTCCGGACTGGGCGGACATGTGCAAGCACTTGGCGGCGGTCATGTATGGCGTAGGCTCCCGCCTGGACGAGAAGCCCGAACTGTTGTTTCTGTTGCGGCATGTGGACCATACCCAATTGGTCGAGCAGGCCTCGTCCGCCCAACTCGCGGGCGCGTCGGCGTCCGGCGTCGCTACGGTCGATTCGTTCGATGTCGCGGCGGTGTTTGGCATCGAATTGGACAGCGCAACGCCGGTCGTTGCGAAACCAGCCCCGGCCAAGAAAGTTGCCTCGAACGGGAAAAAGAAACCTGCTCTTCGGAATAAAAACGTTCGGAAAAAAAAGGCTGCTAAAACCCCTGTGCGAAAAACAAAAACTAGGCAAAAAAATCGGAGCGGCGGATGAGCGTAAAAATTGGTTTCATTTTCGATTGGGACGGCGTGGTGGTTCACTCGAACGATCTGCACGAACGGACCTGGTTTCGGCTGGCCGAAGAGGAGGGCAAGCCGCGTCCCACAGCCACTAATCTCGGCAATTGCGGCATGAAGACGGATGCGGTCCTGACCCGTCTTCTAAAGTGGGAAATCTCGCCGTCGGATATGGATCGACTATCTTTCCGAAAGGAAGAACTTTTCCGAAAGTTGGTGGCGGAGCAGGGGATCGAATCCATTGTCGGCGTGATGGAATTTCTGCGGTTGTTGAAAAAACGCAACATCCCTCATGCGGTCGGCTCTTCCGCTCCGCGATTGAACATCGACGCGGGTATGAAAGCCCTAAAATTGGAAAACAATTTTCAAGCCATTGTGGCGGGGGAAGATGTAATTCATGGCAAGCCCGCGCCCGATATCTTTCTAAAAGCAGCAGCCTCGATGGGGCTTAAACCGGAGCAGTGCATCGTTTTTGAAGACGCGCCAGCCGGAGTCGAAGCTGCGCGCGCGGCTGGCATGAAAGTAGTGGGCATTCTTTCGACGCACGAAGCGGCGGCGCTTGCCAAGGCCACCGGCCTGGCGCGGGATTTCACGGAAGTACAACTCGAGGAGTTGCTAAGCTGGAGTACGGGAGTGATGGAGTGTTGAAAAAGGAGGAATTTCTATTCCCGCATTACTCCAGTTCTCCATTACTCCAACACTCCAGAGATGCCTGTTATGACCCAATTGATCTTCTTGTTCTGGAGCGCGTTTGTCGTCGGTTTGTCCGGCGCCATGATGCCGGGGCCGGTTTTGACGGCGACGATCGGCGAGACGCTTAAACGCGGGTTCCGAGCCGGACCCTTGATTGTGCTGGGGCACGCGGTCTTGGAAATGGCGGTCTTGCTGATGGTCGTTCTGGGGTTGGGCGCCTGGATTACGCTGGCGCCCGTGAAAGGCAGCTTGGGCTTGGCCGGAGGGTTGCTGCTGGCCGTCATGGGCCTGCAAATGGCGTGGACGGCCAAACGCGCGGTGGCGGAAATGACGGGGGCGGCGCATGTGACGGTCTCGTCAGTTCGTGGACCTGTCTTGACCGGAGTTTTAACTTCGGTGTCGAATCCCTACTGGTGGGTTTGGTGGGCGACGACCGGTTTATATTACGCTGCGCTCGCGCTGAGCGCCGGCTGGGCCGGGTTGATCAGCTTTTATCTCGGTCACATTTTTTCCGATTTGGCATGGTACAGCCTCGTGGCGGCCGCAATCCATTCGGGCCGGCGGATTTGCCCGCCGCTGGTTTATCGGATCTTGATCACGGCCTGTGGCTTGATGCTGATTCTGCTGGGCGCATATTTCTTCGCCGATGCCGTCCGGTTGTTCATGGCTCTACGGCATGCAGGTGAATAGGCTGGTTTAATGTAGGTCCTTTTTTTGGAGGGTCGCGCTCCGTCGCGACCGTCTTCCTTTCGGTCTCGACGGAGCGCGACCCTCCAAAAGAAGATTTCACCAGAAAAAGGCCCTGCCAGAGAAATCTGAGGCAGGGCCAATGCTTGAACTGTCACGCGCACTACGTGGCTGAAACAAACAGCTCTTCCGCTTTCTTCCAATTCACGACATTCCACCAGGTGGAAACGAAATCCGGACGCCGGTTTTGGAATTTAAGATAATACGCGTGCTCCCAGACGTCGACGACGAGAACAGGCCTTCCTTCGCACGAGACCGTCCCTTTCATCAAGGGCGTGTCATGGCCGGGCGTTGAAGCTATGCTCAGTTTGCCGGCGGCATCGACATAAAGCCAACCCCAGCCAGAGGCGAATTGCCCGACGGCCGTCTTGGAGAATTTCTCTTTAAAGGCATCGAAGCTGCCGAAGGTTTGGTCGATGGCTTCCGCAAGTTTGCCGGAAGGTTTTTCTCCGCCTCCCGGGCCCATAATTTCCCAATAGAGATTGTGATTGAGGACGCCGCCGCCGTTGTTGCGAACGGCGGTACGAATATCCTCGGGCACGCTTTTCAGGTCGGCCAGCAAGGCTTCTATGCTCTTGTTGGAAAGTTCCGGATGCTTTTCAAGCGCGGCATTGAGATTGTTCACGTAGGTTGCGTGGTGTTTGTCGTGATGGATCTCGACCGTTCGAGCATCCAGGTGCGGTTCGAGTGCATCCATCGGATACGGAAGTGCGGGTAACGTGTGTGACATGGGAAATTCTCCTTTTTTTATGCTTTTCGTTCGGGAGAATATAGTTCCAAGAACTTGTCCTGTCCAGTAGGCCGAAAGAAAACAGGCCATTCCGTTATTTCGGAATGGCCTGTTGGGCATTACGCAGGGCGTATTTGTTATTTGATGGAAGCTTGGTAAAAGGCTTCGACTTTCGGCCAGTTGACCACGTTCCACCAAGCCTCCAGATAATCGGCCCGGCGATTCTGATATTTCAGATAATAGGCGTGTTCCCAGACATCCACGCCCAGGATCGGCTCGCCGGGGCATTCGGCGACCCCGTTCATGATCGGGCTGTCCTGGTTGGGGGTCGAACAGATGCAGAGTTTTCCGTCCTTCACCGTCAGCCAGGCCCAGCCGGAGCCGAATCGGGTGGCCCCCGCCTTGCCGAATTGCTCTTTGAACGCGTCAAAGCCGCCAAACGTGCTGTCGATGGCTTGGGCGAGTTGGCCGCCGGGTTTTCCCCCGCCGTTGGGCGTCATCCATTGCCAGAACAGGGAGTGATTGGCATGTCCGCCCCCATTGTTCCGGACCGCGGTTCGAATATCTCCAGGAACGTCGGCTAAATTTCTTAGAAGCTCTTCGAGTGTTTTGGCGTGCAGCGTGGGATGTTTGTCCAAGGCGGCATTCAAATTCGCGACATAGGCGGCGTGATGCTTGCCGTGATGGATTTGCATGGTTGTCGTATCGATGTGCGGTTCGAGCGCTTCGAACGGATACGGCAACTCAGGTAGTTTGTGTATCATTGTATTGCCTCCATATCTTATCTATTTTACTTGTCTCCAGGGAGTTCAATATACGGCTGTTTTTCGGGGTTTCCAGTAGGGGGGCGGCTTTTTTGACGCACGCCTGCAACCTGCCGCAATGCAGCGCTTAGCCCGCATTTCTCACAAAGATAGTTGACGAGGGTTGCGCGTTGTTGTACAACTCGTTTATCACAAATGAGATACACAACATACGGAGGCA
>MHBK01000030.1 GCA_001804865.1 Lentisphaerae bacterium GWF2_57_35 | reverse complement strand
ACGACACGGTTATTGCGCCCTCATCCCTTGGCAGACTGAATGCGCCTACCCGGCTCCGCCGGGGGCGCATTCAGTTTGCCAATCGAGCTTTGTTCTTTGTTTGCCCTGAAATATTTGTCCTTTCATATTAGACGGCTTACGTCTAATTTACAATTATGCATATTGGTGGTGCACCCGGGCCAGAACCGCTATTCACTGCATGACAAGGCAGAATGCTTGGGAGTTCGCGAGCTGACTTCCATTTACGAAACTCTGCAATGAGCATGAAGGGCCGTCGAGCTGTACATGACTTCCTTTATCCGTGGGGCCTATTCTGCGCAAAAGACAAGTAGCTCCACGAATAAGGACGTGGATTATTGGAGCCCCTCCTGCGGCAAATTGTCGCAGACTCACGCTATAATGTCGCAGAGGCCCGCCCATTCCGCGAACAAGCTCCGTCAATACGGCCTGTTTTGCAGTTATTCCGATTTCCGCCAACTTGGCACGATTGTTGCAATAGGGAACGGCGCCCTAACGGGAAAGGAACGGCCAGTGGACGTAAACGAACAGATGAAAGCGGCAAACGGAAATGGCGTGCGCCTGGAACGCGTGCTGTTAGCCGTCACGCTGGCCCTTCAGGTAATTATCATGGCCTGGTTATATCAACAACATCGGCTCCAGCAGGACATCAAGCAGAGTCTGGTCCGTCTGGAAGAAACCAATCCCCGGCTCCTGCGAACGGATATCGTCCGCCCGGCGCCCTTGAACATCTTTCCCTTGGGCGCGCGGCGCCCGAACCAGCCTCACCCGCTTTCGAATCCGTACGCCTTCCCCGAAGACAACGTGCAGGCTCACCTTCATCACATGATGGCGGATGCTTTCGAAAACTTCGAACGGATGTCGTCCTTGATGAATTTTGATGCCGGCTGGGAGGCCCTGTCGGCTTCGCCCACGATGGACATGAGGGAATTAGACGATCGCTACGAGGTCATTTACAGCCTGCCGGGCCTGAATGCCGCCGAGTTGCAGGTCATGTTGGAGGGGCGCCTGCTGACGGTCTCCTCCTCCGGCCAGGATTCGTCAAATCCTCGCGGCGCCTACAACCAGTTTGAAAGCCGGGTGCAGTTGCCGGGTCCCGTGGGCGATCCCCGCGAGGCCAACGCCGACTTCACCAACGGCGTCTTGAAAGTCTCCGTACCGCGGGCGACCGGCCAGGAACAACTTGCTCAGCCCGTCAAATTGATGTGATTCACAGAAAGGAAGCAGAATGAATACCGGGATTGGATTGATTAACGACAAGGTTAAGGAAGAGAGCGTCTTCGTCGCCAGCCTCAAGGCGGAAATGGAAAAGGTAATCGTCGGCCAGAAGTACCTGATCGACCGGCTCATCGTCGGGCTGCTGGCCAATGGGCACGTCCTGCTCGAAGGCGTACCGGGCCTGGCCAAGACGCTGGCCGTCAAAACGCTGGCCGCGGCGCTGAACACCGGTTTCCAACGCATTCAATTCACACCGGATCTTTTGCCGGCGGACTTGATCGGAACCTTGGTCTACAACCCGAAGGAAGGCGTCTTCACGACCCGCAAGGGCCCCATCTTCACCAACATCATCCTGGCCGACGAAATCAACCGCGCCCCGGCCAAGGTTCAAAGCGCCTTGCTGGAAGCCATGCAGGAACGTCAGGTCACCATCGGGCAGGAAACCTTCAAGCTCCCGGAGCCTTTCCTCGTGCTGGCCACGGAAAACCCGATCGAGCAGGAAGGCACCTATCCCCTGCCCGAAGCCCAGGTGGATCGCTTCATGCTGAAATTGAAGATCACTTATCCGTCGCTCGAAGAAGAACGACGCATTCTGGATGCGATGTCGGTAACCAACAAAAAATTCGACGTCCGGCCGACCGTCTCGGCGGACGCGATCATGCGCGCTCGAAAAGTCGTCGACGAAATTTACATCGACGACAAGATCAAGGACTACATCCTGAGCATCGTGTTCGCCACCCGCGAGCCCGACAACTACAAGCTCGCCATCAAGGACTACATCCATTACGGAGCTTCCCCGCGCGCCACGATTTATCTGACGCTGGCCTCCCGCGCCCATGCCTTCCTGCAGGGCCGCGGGTATGTAACGCCGCAAGATGTTAAGTCTATAGCACCGGATGTTCTGCGTCATCGCGTGATCGTCACCTATGAAGCAGAGGCGGAGGAACTGACTTCCGACGACATCGTGACGAGAATCCTCAACGAACTTCCGGTGCCGTAGACAGAAAACCAGTAAACAGTAACCAGTGATCAGTAATCAGAGATTTTTCAGAAATTTCAGGTTTCAGGTCTCAGGTTTCAGGTTTGGGTAATATGATCCCCAAAGAGATACTTAAAAAGGTCCGCCAGATCCAGATCCGGACGCGCCACATGGTCAGCGATGTCTTTGCCGGCCAGTATCAGAGCGTTTTCAAGGGTCAGGGCATGGAATTCCACGAGGTGCGCGAGTACGTCCCCGGCGACGAAATCCGCACCATCGATTGGAACGTGACGGCGCGCACCGGGCATCCGTTCGTGAAAAAGTTTGTCGAGGAACGCGAACTGACGGTCATGCTGCTGGTCGACATCAGCGGATCGAATCAATTCGGCAGCACGCCGCAGTTGAAAAAGGATCTGGCCGCGGAACTCGCCGCCATCCTGGCGTTCTCGGCGATCAAGAACAACGATCGCGTCGGACTGATCCTGTTCAGCGACGAAATCGAGTGCTACATCGCTCCGCGCAAAGGCGCCAGCCACGTCCTGCGCGTCATCCGGGAAACTCTGTATTTCCAGCCCCGGCGCAAGGGCACCAAGATTCTTCCGGCCCTGGATTTCCTGAATCATGTGACCAACCGTAAAACGGTTGCGTTTTTGATCAGCGACTTTCAGGATGTCGGATTCGAGCGTTCGCTGATGGTCACGGCCAAGCGGCACGATTTGATCGGCGTAACGGTTGCCGACCGGCGCGAGTCCTCTTGGCCTTCCGCGGGCGTGATCGAATGGGAGGACGCCGAAACGGGCGCCCGCCATTTGATCGATACTTCCGATGCGCAAACGCGGCGCGTCCTGGAGACCCTGCAAGCCCAACGCCGCAAGGAGTTGCTCTCCATGTTTCGCAGCGCGGGCGTGGATTCCGTGGAGGTCTTCGCCGGCGAGCCGTACGAAAAAGCGCTCATCCGGTTCTTCCGCCAGCGGGAAAGGAGACTGCGGGTATGAAACGAAGATTCTCCCCCTCCTACGTAGCCGCCGGCGTAAGCCGGCGGCCTCTTTCCAGCACGATTTCCTCACCTGTAGCCGCCGGCGTGAGCCGGTGGCCTCTTTCAGGTCTTGGTCTTCGCGCCTGGACCGCTTCCGTAATGGTCATTTCAGCCCTGCTGGCCGTCTCGTGCAGCCGTCAGCCCCAACCCGTACCCGAGCAGACAGGTCCATTAACCGTCTCCGCTTCGTTAAGCACCAATTCCATCCATATCGGCGATGTAGCGAACCTCACGATCCAGATTGTCCATCCGCGCGAGGGACAGGTGCAAATTCCCGAGCTGGCGCACGGAAAAGAAGTGATCGTTCGCGACCGTCAATCGCGCGAGGAAGCGATTTCCGACGATTCGGTACGAACGGTGCTGGACCTGAAGCTGACGTCGTTTGCCGTCGGAATCCATACGCTATCGACCGGCTTCGTAAGCTTTGCCCAATCGGACGGACAAACGCTGAGCCAGCCATTCCCCTTCCTTACCTTGGAAGTGGCGTCGACGCTCAGCGGCGAACAGACGAATCCCCGCGACATCAAAGGGCTGGCCCGCTGGCCCGGCGTCTTTCCTCGTTGGCTTCTTGTTTTCTTGTTGATCGCCCTGATTGCCGCGGCGGCGGGCTTCCTGGCAAAGAACTTTTTGTCCAAGCCCCGGACGATTCTTCAGATGCCGCCGCCCCCGCCGCCGCATGAAATTGCGCTGGCCGCCTTGCAACAGTTGCTGTCAAAAGGCTGGATCGAATCGCGTAATATCGAACCCTTCTATGTGGAACTTTCGGGTATCGTGCGCCGCTATATCGAGGATCGATTCCATCTCAAGGCGCCCGAGCGCACGACGGAAGAATTCATTCGCGAGGCCGCTAATTCCCGAGTGCTCTCGCCCGCCCACCAATCGTTAACGTATGGTTTTCTGGAGCAATGCGACCTGGTGAAGTTTGCCCGGCATCAACCGGAATCGGACGACATGCGGAACGCGGGCGCCGCGGCGGAGCGGCTGGTTCGCGAAACCATCCCCGTCACTATTGATCCCGTGAAGGAGGCCGGCTCATGACGCTGCATTATCCCTGGATGCTTCTGCTCCTGTTGCTGATTCCACTCCTCCTCTATTTTCGATACGGGCGGATGCGAAAACCGGCCCTGCGGTTCAGCGACGGAAGAATTCTTTCCCGATTGCCTCACGGTTGGGGCGTCTTGGTTTCGCGTGGGCTCCTCTGGATCTATGCCTTGGCCTTGCTGCTGCTGATCGTGGCCCTGGCCCGGCCGCAACGCGGTTTGGAAGAAAGCCGCGTGAATACCGAAGCGGTGGATATCGTTCTGTTGGCGGACGTGTCCACCTCCATGCGGGCGATCGATTTTTCCACGGCCACCAAACGGATCAACCGCCTGGATGCCGCCAAAACCGTGATGGAGGAATTCATCAAGAAGCGGCCCGCGGATCGCATCGGCCTGGTGGCTTTTTCGGCGATGCCCTATACCGTGGCGCCCCTGACGTTGGATCATGCCTGGTTGATGCAGCAAGCGTCCGAGCGCCTGCAAACCGGCATGCTGGAAGATGGCACGGCCATCGGCGATGCGATCGCTTCGGCGGTCAACCGCCTGCGCGACAGCAAGGCCGTCAGCAAGGTCGTGGTCTTGCTGACCGACGGCATGAGCAACGCCGGACGGCTCTCGCCGGACAACGCCGCCCAGGCGGCGAAAGCGCTGAACATCAAGCTCTACACCATCGGCGCCGGCAGCGACGGGATCGTGAACGTCCCGGTTCCCAGCCCGTTCGGCGGCGAACAATATGTTCAGACCCGTTCCGAAATCGACGAGACCACGCTCAAGCGCATCGCGGAAATTACCGGCGCCCGCTATTTCCGGGCCACCGATCTCAAGTCGCTGCACAAGATTTACGACGACATCGATAAAATGGAAAAAACGGACATTGAAGTGGAGCAATTCACGCGTTTCGAAGAGCGTTTCCAGCCCTTCCTGTTGCTGGCGCTCGCGTTGCTGGGATTGGAAAAGCTTCTTTCCGTATCACGCTTCGGGAGGGCGCCATGAACTGGGGACATCCAGAATGGTTGTATGCGTTATGGGCAATGATTCCACTCACGTGGCTGGTCCTGTTCCTGGCCCGACGGCGTGAAGCCCGGCTTCGTCAAATTGCGGACGAAAAGATTCTTCCCGTCCTGATTCCAGGCCGGCTGCCCAAGCGATATCGAACCCGGCAATGGCTTTGGCTCGGAGCAGTGGCCTTGAGCCTGACAGCCCTGGCCCGACCGCAATGGGGCTTTCAGTGGGAGGAAGTCCGTCGGCGGGGACTGGACATCATGGTGGTGTTGGACACCTCTCGCAGCATGCTGGCCGAAGACATCAAACCCAACCGCCTTCAACAAGCCAAGTGGGGCATACGGGATTTGATGCGGCAATTGAAGGGCGATCGGCTCGGCTTGATGCCGTTTGCGGGAAGCAGTTTTCTCCAGTGCCCGCTGACCATCGATTACGCCGCTCTCGCCATGACGCTGGACGATGTTTATGCCGGCATTATTCCACGCGGCGGAACGGCCATTACCCAGGCGCTGAAAAAAGCCATGGAAAGCTTCGAGAATTCCGGCGAGGCGGACCGGGCCATTGTCCTGATTACCGACGGCGAAGATCATGAAGGCAACCCTCTTTCCTTGCTCGACGATCTGAAAAAAAACAACATCCGACTCTACTGCATTGGCGTCGGAACCCTGGAAGGCGATCTGGTCCCCTCCGAAGCGGAATCCGGGCAGGCCGCCGGCTTCCTGAAAGATCGCGCCGGCCAGGTGATCAAATCGGCGCTTCATGAGGATGTCCTGCAAAAGCTGGCTATGGGAACCGGCGGGGCTTACGTACGGTCGGCGCCCGGCGACCTCGGCCTGGAACGAGTGTTTAAGGAAAGCATCGCCAATCTCAAACGCGACGAACGGGAATCGACCATGGCCAAAATGTACGAGGAACGATTCATGTGGGTGTTGGCGCTCGCGGCCGGACTGCTGCTGCTGGAAGCCCTGCTCGGCGATTTGGCCAAACGCAGGCAGGAGGCGGCATGAAAAAAATCCTGAACGTTGTAATTGTTTTATGCGCAGGAATATTAAGCGCCCGGGCCGAATCCGCCCGCCAGGAGCTGAGCAAAGGCACGAAGCTGTATCGGCAAACCAATTACACGGCGGCGGCGGAAGCCTTCAGCCAGGCAACGCAAAAGGCGCAGACGGAACAACTCGATCCGGCCGTGGCGCTTTTTAACGAGGCCGACGCCTTATATAAAGCGGGCCGCTTCGGCGAGGCGGCGGAACGCTACATGTCCGCGTTAAAGACCAGCGATCTTACCCTGCAGGAACATGCATTTTATAATCGCGGAAATGCCCTCATGAGCCTGTCGTCCGACCAGGAGCAACAGCAGAAAACGGATGAAGCCATCAAATCCGTTGACGAAGCCATGGCCATGTATGAAAATGCGATGGCCTTGGCTCCGAAGGATGCCGACCCCAAGGTCAATTACGAGCTGGCCCTGAAGAAAAAAGAGGAGCTGAAGCAAAAGCAGCAGGAACAGCAAAAGCAACAAAAGCAGGATCAGGACAAGAAGGATCAGGACAAAAAAGATCAGCCGCAGGACCCGCAGAATCAGCAAGACCAGCAACAGGATCAACAAAAACAAGACCAACAGCAGGAACAGCAAAAGGAAGACGAAAAGAAGCAAGCGCAGGAGCAGGAGCAATCCTCTCAGCAAGAAGACCCGCAAGAAGAACCCAAGGAAGGCCAGCCGAAGCAATTCGAGGAAATGACGCCGGAAGAAGCGAAGATGGTCCTCGACAGCATGAAGCAGGAAGAACAAGCCAAGCGCGATCAAATGCGCAGGGTTATAGGCCAACCGGTTCCAGTGGAAAAAGACTGGTAAAACGACCATCGATGCCATGAACAGGGGATTACATCTAACTTCAAAGAAGGCGAACGCCAGCCGCTTCGTTCAATTGCACGCTCTTACACTCTTGAGCGTCCTGTTGCTTTCCTGTACGGCCAGGGCTTTCGATGCCGGCTTCGATGTCCAACCGCGCGTTCTGCGCCTGGGCGAAGCCGCGATCTGCACGTTCACGGTGATGGGCATCAACGATCCTCCTCCCCTCCAGTTCCCGCCCATTGATGGCGTCCAAATAGCACAGGCCGGCACGCAGAGAAGTCTTTCGTTTGGCTCTGGCGGCGGCAGCAGCTCCGTGGCTTATCGGTACCAACTCCTGCCGACCAAAACCGGAAAGATCGCGATCGGGCCTTTCACGTACTCCGCCGAGGGACAAACGCTCGCCATTCCCGCGGTTGAAATCGAGGTGGTCGCGCCGGATGGCGATACGTCGCCGGACAAACAAGCCCAGCAAGTCTCGGAATTTTTGTTTGCGCGCATCGACCTCGCCCAAACCAATGTCTACAACCAGCAGCTTTTCGACGTCACCTTTTCCATTTATTCGCGAGGTCTGAATATGGCTCGCGATATCGGGCTGCAAAACATGCCCCCTTCCGGCTTGGGCATCGGGTCGTTCCATGAAGTGCAGGCAGGACGCGAAGTCGTCGACAACCAGGTTTATGACGTGCGCCGCTTCCGCACCAAGGCCCAGGCCTTGGGCTCCGGCATCTTCAAACTGGAGCCGGTTCTTCAGGTGCATTTGGTCGTCCCCCGCGAGCGACGAAAATCCCGCGATCCGTTCGGCATGTTTGACGAAAGCATTTTCGACAATCCGTTTTTCGGCAACGTCCAGACCCAGCCGGTGAACGTCAAGCCCGATCCCGTCGATATACACGCCCGTCCCCTGCCAACCCAGGGACAACCGCCCGGGTTTGCCGGCGCCGTGGGGCAATTCACTTTCGATGTGCAGGCCAAGCCTCTGGATCTTAACGTGGGAGATCCCATCACCCTCACGATGCAAATTGCCGGAAACGGCAATATCGACGCCATTGGCGCACCCGTTTTTGCCGGTGGAGAATCCTTCAAGGTTTATGAATCCAAGTTGCTGGGCAAGGAAGGCGACGAATCCAGCGGCCGCAAGGTGTTCGAACAAGTCGTCATTCCCAAAGCGGACACGATCAAGGAATTCCCGCCGCTGACCTTCAGCTATTTCGATCCGGCCCGTGAACAGTATCAAACCATCACGAGAGGCCCTTTCCCACTGAACGTGCATCCTTCGGCCAACGGAAATGCCCAAATGATGCAAGCCTCGGCCGATATCCTTCAACCTCAGACACAGGTTCTGGGCGCCGATATTGTTTATCTCAAACCGACGCCGGCCCGCTGGACGAAAACGAATAGTCTGTCTTGGTTTTTGCAGCCCGGCTTTCTTGCCGTTCAGGCATTGCCGGCGCTGCTCGCCACGGCACTCTTCTTTATCGTTCGCCGCCGGGACGAGTTGACCGTCAATGTGGCCAAAGCCCGCCGTCAAAAAGCGCCCCGCAGCGCCCAGGCAGCGGTAAAGAAAGCAGAATTGGCTTTGGCTCAAGGCCAACGCAAAGCTTTCTTCGAGGCCTTGTGGGAAGCGATGGCCTCCTACTTTGGGCATCGACTGAACCTCCTCCCCGGCGCCGTCTCGATCGAATCGATCGGCGCGGCCATGACGCGCGGAAGGCTCGATCCGGCTAAAATCGCCATTCTTCGGGAGCTGTTCATGCGTTGCGAGCAAGAGCGATTCGGCGCAGGCGCCGCCAACATGTCCATCTCGGAAGAGGAGAAATCGGAACTGTCCAGGCAGCTCGATTTATTGAACGAAACGCTCAAATCTTGTGAAAGAGTGCGGATATGAGCCAGACGACAATCCAACATACAAATTTCTTAAAGCGCGCCCAGCACCGCATCCTGGCGGCCGTGTTCGCCGTCGGCGTGCTGTTGACTTACGCGCTCTACGCCTGGGCCAGCAACGTCGATCCCGTTTCCAAGCTTCAGGAAGATTTTGTTTCCGCCGGAAAAGCCTACAACGAAGGACGGTCCTTGGACGCCATTGGGCTTTACCGCCAAATCCTCGACCAAGGCTATCTTTCGAAAGAATTGCTCTTTAACCTGGGCAACGCCTATTTCAAGAGCGGTCGTTTGGCCGATGCCGTTCTGTTTTATCGCCGGGCCTGGTATCTATCGCCGCGCGATCCGGATATCCAAGCCAATCTTCGCTTTGCCATGCAAACCGCCGGCGTAACACCGCCCGCGCCGGCCCTGCCGGTCTATTTCCTTCAAAAAATGAGCCTGGGCGAATGGGTTGCCATCGCCTGCGCGGCGTACTGGATCGGAGCCCTTCTGTTTTGCCTCATGATCCTCTTCCCCAGATTCCAGGACGGCTGGCGTCGAGCCCTGTTGACTGCGCTGATCGTTCTCGGGGTCTCCATCGCGGGCATTGCGCTATGGCTGAATCTGTATCGAATGCCGGAGTTCGTCATACAAAATGCCGGCCAGAAAGCGCTGTCCGGCCCCCTCGCCGAGTCGGTGGCCTTGTTTGCCTTGCCGCAGGGCGCGCTGACCCGGATGAAAGAGAATAGAGGGAATTGGGTTCTGATTGAGTACGATCGACAAACCGGCTGGGCGCCGACCACCAACGCACTGGCTGTCTTCAACTTCGATACGCTTCGCGACGCCTCGATACCCAAGAGAGATTAAGATTGGGAATCAGAAGAGGCGGGCTGCTGAAATAAGCTCTTAGCCTACGTACCGTCGCTCTACCGACGCATGAATGCCCGTGAGAATCTCGTAGGAAATCGTGTCGCATCGTTCGGCGACCTCATCAGCCCAAATGGATGCCGAGCCCTGCCGACCGATCAGCACAACCTCGTCGCCCGGCTTGGTTCCACTTGAAGGCCCCACATCCACTGTAATCCAATTCATGCTCACCCGCCCGACTACGGGGCATCGTTTGCCGCCGATCAATACAATCCCCTTGTTGCTTAATGCCCGGGGATAGCCATCGGCATACCCCGCGCTGATCGTCGCGATATCCGTGGCTTGATTCGTCACATGAGTTCCCCCATAGCCTATGGTGGCGCCTGCCGGGACCGTCTTCACCTGTATGACATGAGTCTTCCATTGCAGAATAGGCTCTGTCGTCACTCGATCCAAGGCGCCGCCCGCTTCGTAACCATACAGCAAAATGCCGGGACGGACGGCATTGAAATCCCATTCATGCTTGAACAGGAACGGGAGGCTGCTGGAGACATGACTGAATAGCGGCTTTCCCCACGCCTCTTCCAACAATTCGCGCGCCGTGCAAAACCTCGCGTATTGGGTGAAAGCCGGATCCGGCTGAGCGGGTTCGATCGACGCAAAGTGAGTGCAAATCCCCGCCGCGTCCAGATGAGTCAAGCGCTGCAATTCAGGAATTACCGAGGCTATTTCGTGCCAGGGAAAGCCCAACCGCCCCATGCCCGTATCGACCTTCACATGAACTGGGAGAGGGCGGCCATGCAGCGCCGCCGCACGATCGAGCGCCCTCGCCTGTTCCAAGCTCGTTAAAACCGGGACGATGCGATGCTCAATCAAGGCCGACACATCCACCGGCTCGGCCACGCCGATCAGAAAAATAGGCAAAGCGGACAGCGAGCGCCGAAGCTCCAAGGCCTCCCGAACATACGCCACGGCAAAGCCCCCCACTCCCGCCGAAAAAGCGCGTTCGGCCACGGCCTTCAACCCATGTCCATACGCATTGGCCTTGACCACAAAAACAATGGACGTCTCCGGCCGCAGGACAGAACGAACCTGCCGGATATTGGCCTCCAGCACCTTCAGATCAATCTCAACCCATGGTCCGCTCATAAAACAATCCTGTTGTTCTCTCCTAACGCGCACGACCCCGCAATAATAAGCAAATGGAAAACGTAACCAAGAAATATCGTTGGGGATCCCTCTACAAAAAGAGGAAATATCTATTGGCTATCGAATTTCTGGACGGCAAGAAACGTTCCGGCAATCGAATTAATAAATACCTGCAGTTCCTGAAGACCCTTTTCCGCGTATTGGCGAAGCCGGCTCGCTGACCATCAACTCATTTTACGACATCTCCCGCCGCGAACACATTGCCCATACGAAGCGGCCCAGCAATTGTAATTATGACAAATTCCACAGGTGGACCGCGTTCTCCGAACGCGGTTTGGCGTGAAAAAGAGCCCGTCTTCGGAGAAGCCGGGCCACCTTTTGGTTCATAATTACAATTGCTGGAAGCGGCCACTAACCGTTCAGGAGTTGCGAACCATCATTGAGAATGCCACGGGCGAATGGCGAACTCTTTTCATGCTGGGAACCTTCACCGGCCTGCGCCTGGGCGATTGCGCCGGCCTGAAATGGGGAGAAGTGGATATAGACCGGGGGATCATCCGACGCATCCCCAACAAAACGCGCCGAACTGGACAAGCCGTCATCATCGGGATTCCCGCCATCCTGAGCAATCACCTCGCCAGCCTGGAGCGGCAAACTCCGCTCGTCATGCCGGAAATGGCCAAGCTCTATGTCCACGATCAGTCGGCCGTGTGCAAACAAATCCAACAGCACTTCCAAAAATGCGGGATCATAACGAGTACGAAAATCGAAAAGCGCCGGGCGGTCACGGAAGCCGGCTTTCATTCCTTGCGCCACAGCTTCGTTTCCATGCACGCACAAGCGGGAACTCCTCAAGCCGTCCTGATGAAACTGGCCGGCCACGGCAACCCCATGATGAGCGAACACTACACCCACATCAGCGAGAGCACCGCCCGCAGCACCGCACAAGCCTTGCCCCTTATCCTGGGCGATGCAAACCCTCCCCCTTCCCTGCCGGAACCCCGCATGATACCAGCCGACGCCGTACGCGAGTTGGCAGAGAAGCTGACGGCAAAGAATGGATTGAAGATCAAAGAAGAGCTGCTGGCGCTGATCGGAAATCAATTAGTGCAGGGGTGAAGTTCTAAGAATTCCGTCCGATGCTCTTGTTGTACCAATGATCGAATTCATGGCCCGAGCTATCTTGATATTCTTGGCCATCGTTCGACCAGAAGAACCGTTTGGCACAATCGCTACAAATATAAAAAGTTCCTGTCCCTTTTCCTGTTGGGTAGGTTTCGCGGATCCCATTTACAGCTTGAAGAACCCCTATGCGACATACCGGACATCGTTTGGGAAAGCATCGATTCCGAATAGCAATCCCGAGTAGAGCAATGCCGTAAAGAATGGCTGGAGACGCGACAACCAACACTATAAGAAGAAACTTCATATCATCTAAAGCCTAACAAAGGCTGACAGCCGATAGGGCGTCTATTTCTCATTCAAATCTAGCTCCACAACCGATGAATGAACCGCGAATCGATCCAGGTCCTGCATTAATATAATCGGTTCATTCATGTGACGAAGACGCATTACGTACAGGGCTTGAGGAGAATTTGGAGCTCCTCCCAAACCCAAGGCTACATATACAGGAATTTGTTCGCGTGCTTCGTACTGAATGTAGTTATTGATCTGCTCAGGTCGAGCCCATTCAACTTTGCCAGCTCTCGGACTAGAACGGAACTTACATTCGATAGCGAATCTCTTCCCAGTTGATATGTGTTCCATCACGAGATCTGGCCATCGACACGAGACAGGTCCACCCCAGTTCGGGATATACTTGTCACTTCGCCATTCGATTAGGCGAAACTGTTTATTGTCGAAACAGGTGATGACATACATCTCAAAAGCCGTGCCCTTTTCACTAGGGGTCTTTGTGTCGATAAACGCCTGAAGGAATTGAAGCAGTTCGAGTCTTTCGTCCGAGTTCACAACACTGTCGCTGCAAATCCGTTCGATCAGGAGCTTTAAATCCTTCAACGGCCCAGACTTCAAGTCCTTGTATTGGCACAGCATTTTGTAGAGCAGAGAAATCTCGTCATTATCTACAACGCCGTCATTAACAATGGCAGTAGCAAGGCCATGCCACAAGGATTCAGATTTGAGACGAACTTTCATTTTTCCCTTTCTTGGTGCTCCCGTATGGTTTGTCTGTAGAATTCCTCAACCGTTTTAAAAGCCTGCTCCAAATTCTCCGTCAGCCTGCATTCAGCGGCCAATGTTCCATACAGCCTAACCCAGTCAGCGGGCGGCGGCATAAGATCTAAGGGGATAGGATGCGTGGCGCGTCGTTTAAACGTGGCGATAATGGCTCCGGTGGCTTGAGTGGAATCAAGCCCCAACCGAATGAGAAGAACCATATCAACCAAATCGCGTACGCGCGTGTTCTGCGCCCCTGGCCTCGGCAACGTGTAGGCGTGAATTTTCTCGGCAAACTGCTGTTCGCGGCTAATGGCAGGAAATGACTGGGCTGGGATCCCGGCAAAATCGAGCCAGTCAGGAGCAGTAATCATCTCCAGTGGTTCTAGGAGACAATCCCCTATGCCAATATCCAGGTGAAATTTTACAAAGACACGACCGGCCATGCGCGCCTCGACCGGGAATCGTCCACCTCCGTATGGTGCGGCATCCAGGTCCATAATCGCGGAGCCGATGCTGAACGAGAAATAATCATTCATGTCGGCCTCAGCGGCATCCTGAAGTGCTTGACGTAGAAACTCCGGATCTTGCCTCTCCATCCGGCCACGCCACGTCAGGTCGATGTCTTTTGTGGTTCTTGTGGCATGCAGCCGCAATTCCATCGCATACCCACCCTTTAGTGCCCATTGTGGCTCAGGAAACGCAAACAATCGGCAAAGCAATCGATCAAAGGCGACTTGTCTTCGCAGACGTTGAATATCCACGCCATCGCGTTGCGCGATGTTCATCAATCTCGTTTCCAGCGCTTGCCGAAAAGCGGCGGGATTCGCATAGCGATTGGGAACATTCACTTGCTCCCCACCCCCATTAGCGCCAGCAATGACTTCTTATCAGGATGAAGCTCAATCTGACGCCTTGTGATCAGCCCACGATCGACGGATTCGCGAAGTGCCTTCCGAAGTTGTGTTCGGTCTTCCGTCTCTTCCTTCAGTAGATCAAGGATTGCGCGCAGAGGCGTCACGATGCAATACCCATCTCGTTCCTCGATCTCTTGGTGTTGAAGGATCGCTTTGTGAAGGACAAGCACCTTCGGAATATCTGTATTCCGCCGAAACCCTGGCGGGACCGTCATATGAAGCTTGCCTGGCATAACATCGGATAGTTCATGCAGACTGAGCGCCGTCTGGTGCGAGTATACCCCCACCGGCCGATCATCCCGGCCACGAGACCAAAGCGACCACAGAGCATATTGATCTTCGGGAGAACGAGGAAATGCAGACAGACGATAAATGCCGCGGTATTCACGGATCCACGCACCCGTGCGAACATGGTATGGATGATTGGCTGACACGTAGCCACACGAACGAGCCTGTTTCGTGGTAAAGAGACCACGTTGTGCCTCAGCTATTTCATACAGCTTTGTTCGGTTATCTTTCATATCGCCTCTGCACAATGGCTATAATATTTATAGCTATTGTGCAAGCCTAGAGATCGCTCACGCCTTATGCTTTCTTTACCCCAAACCATTCTGCATGAGTCTCATTTCGCTTCCATTGTGTTTACTGAATTTAGAAGCAAGGCAAAGGTTTCGTCTTTTAGGTCAAAGGGAATTGTCGCGGAGACGATGAAATTCGTCCCCAGCACGATAATCTCCAGTTCTCTTTTTTCGTGCACCTGCTTGAGGAAGTATTCCCGCTTGGCGATCGAGTAGTGTGAGAGGACATTCGTGCCAACCCATCGTCTTGGATCGAGCCCGTCCCAGTGTGCAAACAGCGAGACGGTCCGTTTTACACCTTGATCTCCAAATCGTAGGGACAGCTGCATCTGACCTTCTTTGCCTCCGGCCACTTCGAGTATCCATGACGACGGAACGACCATGGTGAAATACTCATTGTCCACCTGGATCATGGAGATGGTCTCTCCATAGGCGATGCCAGCTAGAAGCAGTATGATTGTCAGGTATGTTCGCATTTCATTGAGTCCAACGCATCAAGTCCGTGATGGCGCGTTTCGTGAAATACACTCATTTTATTTGATCGCCGTTGTCTTCATTTACTGCAATTTTGTCTAACAAGTTAGACGCAGTAGTTGAGATGACCCTTCCACCGAAAGACACTTGTACATCAGGAGGAAAATCCACCTCAGTCGCTTGGTGTGTGTAACGAATCATCCACCGTGGTTTGAATTCGTTATTGCCCCAAAGAACGGGTCGAGCTGCGAAGCGAAACCAGCCGTGTGCAAGGGTTGGGTGCATAATGGCGTCCGCTCTGTGAATGGCGACTTGTTGAGAAACGAGCAAGGCGATTGCGCAGACGGATGTGACGCCGAGGAGAATCGTTCCGATGTTCTTGTAGTTCTTTTTCATTTCTTGTCGCCAACGCCAAATTTCATTGGTGGTGCTAACGCCGAACACTGGGAATTCTTGGCAATCATTCCTATTTATGCAAACTCAAGACCGCCAATTGGGATCGGAAGTTTCATCCGAAATTTTTCCAAATGATATTTTCGTGCCACTCGGTACTTGATGTTTTCAATCCGGCCAATGAACAGTTCATTTGGATCAGATGGGTTGCCCCCGACTCCAATTGCTATATAAACAGTAATCGCCCGTCGTCGTTCAAACCCAACATACCTCTTAAATTGATCTTCTCTTGCCCATTCGATGCAAGGGCCATGCTCGGGGCTATTCCACCAGTGGCTTCGATATTTGCACTCAATTGCAAACCGGTCTCTCTCATTTCGCGTCATGAATAATATGTCGGGATCGCCAGATGATTCAGGCCCTCCATAGCCTTGAATATACTTATCACCTCGCCAATCCAGCAAGCGATTGCCGTCTCTACTGAAGCGAGTGATGATGTACTTCTCAAAGTTCAAACCATCGAGAGCCCATTGCTCACCACGATCCTCAGTGCGAACCGACTCACTCGCTTTTTTCAGAACAATATTGCCTGTTTTCTTTTGGAATATGTAGTTAAGAAGAGCACGCATGATTATTAGGATCACATCTTACATATTGACATTTAAGTTTTTCATTCCCACGTTAACTTGTAAGGGTCATGGCATGCTCGCTTCTTTACCCCATGCATATTGTTAATTTTTAAGATGTGATCCTAATTGCCTTCTAATTGCCTTAATCTACAGCTGAATTACACGGACCTCCCGTTTCCCCTTTTTCGACTCGCGCCGTATTTCAACGCGAAGTTTCTCTGGTGGCGGAATGATTGGCATTGGGCGAGAGGGGCGCGGGCTTCGATCTTCCTCGCTATCCGGTGCGGCCAACAGCTCTTCTGGGGTGTCCAAGAATAGCGATAGTTGTTGCGGGAGACGCGGTGTTTGTCGAAGCGCCATGTGCAATTGTTGCATAAATTCTGGAGCCGTTGTCACTTGATCACCCAAGAGTGCCTCAGCCTCAAGCATTGCCTGTTCAACAGTCATTTCCTGACGTTGAACTTTCACGAACAGCCGCTGAAGCCGAGCCAACGAGCCCCCATGCTTCCGGACGGTCGCCTTGTACCCGCTCGACACAAACGGATTGGCAGCGCGTTCTGCCAAAAAGTCGCCAACGGAGTTGATCTGACTACGGATAGTTTGAAGGCCGGAGACAAAGTCGCCATAGTTCCCGATGCCCAGGTACAGCGCTGCGAGAACAACCGCAATTACTCCGTGGCCCTTGACGGAACCCTCTTCCACCTCAAGTGCAAGGGAGTAATCAGGAAGTGCCAATATTCCGCTGACGTCCTTTTCCCACTCATCGAATAGCTGTGTCGAATATCGTTCAAATTCCGTCCGCGATACACTCGGCACGCGAATGCAAAAGTGGGTTGTGCCTAGATCAATCATTGTTGCATGACTCGCAGTGTGGCATGTATCTGACTCCCATTCCGCAAACGACCCGGATGAAACTCAACTTTTCGCGCCAGCGAAAAGTTGTCGTTCCATCCGTTGGTTCGCATCCTAGTCATCCTTTGACATCATATGACTGCACCATGAGCAATATCCGCTGCCATCAAGTTCAGAGGCTGGGATAGGGCAATTGCAGCGCTGACATTCACGTTCTACAGATTCCTCACAGATCAAACAGACATCTTCCTCTAAATCGTATGTATCACGCGAGCAATTGGGGCAGGTAATTGTGGCCTCTTCTCCTCCGTCCTTGACAGCCAGGTGGTTCTCGCTAGCAAAAAAGTCGACAACAGCCTGTTCGCCAGCCTCCTCAAAGCCAAACTCCGCCGCACATGCACGACACTTGAACTGCGCGTCCCACTTGTCCGCACCGGTTATTTTGACATCCATAAGTCCCGAGCCACAGTTCGGACATTGCCATTCACTTAATGCACACTGTAATGGGTCAAACGTCCAATCGATGGACTCAATGTTCGCTAGGCATTCCTTCTTCTCTTTGTCATAAACCTCTGCCACGCTAGTCAGAGTCGTCCACGTTGCTGATCCCAACTCGGTCAATGGATCCAGATTCAACTGGGTCCTCAGGAAATCGCGGATGATGATGAACGAATCGGCAACGAGTGTTCGCAGCGCCGACTGAGTAAGAGAGGGGAAATAGTGTTCAATGTCGTTGCGGTGCGCCACGATTTTGCGAACGAGATTCCAGTCCACCACAACCCCAAGTGCGACACATCGCTCTTCCATGTTGCGCACGTCAACCGTTTTGTGGCCCTTCCCCTTCCAAGTGATTCCTCCCATGCCGTCAGCTTCTGGCAATACGCGCTCCTTAAGGAGTACCTCATCAGTTCCCGGAGGGCTCAGAACCGCCAGCTTGTACTTGATAAGTAGAAGGACACCTGCAACTAAATTCCGCGTAGCGGAGATAAGACGCCGAGGGTCAGCGGCGTTGAAGTCCTCAATACCGAGGATGATCGAGTCAATTGCGTTCTTGTATATGCTCATCTTCATTCTGCGAACGATCAAAATCTGCGACGCTGAGCTTCTCAGCGTACGCAGAATTTCTTTTGTTGTGAGTCGTCATGACGGAAGGTCAGATTCGGAGAACACCATGATCTCCACGGGCACGGAGCCGGAATCGAAGGTGAAGCCGGAGGCCTGTTTCTTCACAGTATCGGCAGTCGCCTCGTCGAGGCAGGCGACCGCAAGAACACAGGCGATTTTTTCAGCGTGCAAGTCCTTAGCAACGTTCAGCATCTGCAGCACCCAGGAATCGAGTCGAGATATGAGGTCTGCGCTTCGCAGGATCTTCGCTTCGACTATGAAAGTGATGTCTTCCGACTCCAGGATAGCATCGATGTCATGCATTTTCCCAATCCGAACGTAGCGTCTTTCCGAAAGGACTCCGTGTGTTTGGGAAAGCTTCTGTCTTGCGACATCTAGAATCCGATTTTCGAGAGACTTGGCAGGCGTGTAGATGGTGTGCTTGGGGAAGCCGTCCGCCCGCAACTGTCCTGCCTTTACGAGGGAATACAGGTAGGTTCTCGCTGTGTCAGTAGTGACTCCGAGATCTCGGGCCACGTAGGACGCGCTGATCGAATGAACCTTCTGGAACATCTGCATTATGTGGTCCAACCGATGCTTCGCTTCGGCGTCATTCATCTCGGCAGAGACTCTGGCCAGGTCGACAATCCGAGGCGGTCCAGATTCCTCCGAAGGCTTTGATGGTGCACCGGCTTTCTGCTGGATCACGAGTTCTGGGCCCCCAAGCGGTCCTAGCTGTGTCACCCCGAATTCGGCTCGCCAAAGCCATGCGGCGAGAACGATTGCCCCGATCCCAATCCATTCAAGAAGTTTGGAGACTCCAGAAGCCTCTGTTGTAAGTTCCTCCGTATGCTGCTCAATAGAAGAGACCGCTATCGACTTAGTCACAGTCTGCGACAGGGAAGGAGGCATGTAGATGAAGCATGAGAATGATATTAGGGTAAGAAAAGCCGACAGCAAGACTTTCCGAGTTCGCGTCATTTCATGTTCTCCTCACTAAACCATTGATTATCAGGTCCTTTTGACCTGATAACTAGATATCAACACAATGATTTGATGAACTTGGCAGATGCCAATATCAAACTCCCTTAAAGGTAGATTAGGGAGATAGAATTGATTGTCAAGCAAATGGCCGAAGGAAAGCATTAGCAGACAACGACTAAGAATATTCCCTATACGAAAAATTCGACGGTGCTAGCATCCCACGTGAGTGGGCCACGTCTTTGGGGCAATGGGCCTTGGCTGGGTGCATCGGACAAACAGGCAGAAACTGAAAGGAGCCCCGGCGACACCTTCCACGCCGGAATCCGCTTCAAGAGTTCCACCCCAGCCGACTGGCAAGCGGCGAAGATCAATTCACTGCAGAACCATTTCTCCGAGTTCTCGGACTTAGCACGGGTCATGAAGCCCAGGATGGCGCCGTAGTCGTAGGGCTTGCCAACCTGGCGGATCAGGAAGTCTTGTATGGCCCATTTCTGGGCGACCGTAAGGTTCAGGGTGAAGAGATCCACGTCCGTCCCGGGCGTATGCTGCGTCGCCATGTTCCGTACGTGCCGCACCCCACCCTTCCACGCTTCAATGACCGAGCCGTCATCGAGCACCCAGGCGGCGTGGGAGTATTCGCTCCACGTCCGCCAGCGGATGGCCCGCGACAGAGTGCTCTTGCCTTTGTAGAGGGCTATCATGGGGAAGCCGGCATGATGACCTCGGGCCGGACGACCTGCTGGGAAATGACTTGAGGCCGGTCGGAGAGCTTGGACATGACCTGGCCGGCTGTGTAGATGCCCGCGCCGGAGACCAGCACCCGCCCGGCGGTTTCCGCTAAAACCTGGATCGTGGAGGGATCGCGCGGGATGATGGACAGCGGCTGCAGCTCGGTGCTGATGGCGATGGTCATGTTGGTGCCCTTGATCGTGAACTCGGAGACGTTCTGCATCTCCAGGAGCTTGGCGCTTCGTTGCTGGTTATAGAACTGCTGGGCGACCCGGTTCATGTCCAAAGGCTTCGTGCTCGTACAACCGGCGGCCAAGGCGATCAACGGAATGGCTATGAGTAACTTCTTCATTCATCCTCCATGGGTTAAAACGTAACGAACCAACATCACGACGACGGACACCGCGGATATCAGAATGGCGCCACCCACTACCGACACGGCCCAGAGCAAGGCCCGGATCACCTGCTCATGCCGGTCGATGCGGGTCTGAATGGAAATCGTTCCGTTGTCGCGGAAGAGCCGCTTCTCGATGGACTCGAGCTTTTCGAGGATCTTGTCGGTGCTTTCGCTGCACTGGGCGGTGGTGATGAAATCTTGCATGGGTTTTACTCCGTCATCTCGATCCAGTAATCCCAGTTGTACCCACCCATGGGCAGGATCGCGTTGCTCGAGGTGTTATGAAAATAGCCATACCAGCACATATTGAGGTAGTTGGAGAGCGTGACGGAGGTCGGGATATCGAAGACGTATTGCCGCAAAGGCGTGGCGGACAAAATCCCCGTAAGAACTCCGGCATCATGATTGGTCTGAAGAGAGAAAATGTATTGCTGATTGGTGAGCGTGACCGGGTTATTGAACAGATACTGCCCCATATAGAAATGGATATTGGTCACAACGGCCTGGGGAAAGTTGGTCGCGAACCCCAGGCGACCGCCCACCCGGGTCACTGTTTTAGCCCATGGAGGAATGTCCGAGAGAGTCGAGCCCGCAATGCCATTTGTAGGGATTGTGCTATAGAGCGCAATGGAGCCTTTGGCCGTGTAGGCCTTGGGTTGAAGGGTCTTTCCGGCTACGACAACGCGGCCTCCGTTGGCGACGATCAAATCCGATCGCACGGTCAGAGGGCCGTCGAAGTAACTCGACCCATCGCCCCGGAAATCCGCAATGTCGGACCACCCTTCCCGGTCGCGAATGCGGAAACGGGATCCATTATCCTTCAAAAGGATTTGGCCTCCGCCGTTCTGCACGTCGCTGCCGGCAAGCCCATCGCCGCCGAGTTCCAGCAGGGCGCCGGTGTTCCAGGCGTCGCCGCCCATCAAAGAAAGAGCGGCCGAAATCGTACTGCGGCGAATGCCGCTGTCGGTTACCGTGAGCATCGGAAGATGCACTTCGCCGCCAAAGGTCGTGCCGCCGGTTCGGGCGGCTTCCCAGTACGGATCGCGCTCTACCAGATTGGACAGCCCTGCCCCATTGCCCCGGTAAACTCCGTCGCGCAAGATCAACCCGTTCAGGTAAAGCGTGCCGGAGAGCGTTTCCATCACTTCATCCACGCCGTACGTGATAACGTTGGTCACCGATTGACGGTTTGAGGTATCCATCCGACCGGCCTGCAGCGTGAGCGTGGGGCGCAGGAAGGGATCGAGTCCCACCCAGTATTCGAGGCCTAACTCTAGGTTAGCCACATTGCTGCGTGTAAGGGAAAGGGTGCGGGTTCCCCACGGCTTGAAATTAAGAGTCAGATTCCCATTCATTACGCTGCCCGTGCGCAGAACACAGGAAGTGAGGGCCACCGGATCGGACTCGTATTTGTACCAACTGTCGTTTTCGACCCACCCGGCATGACACCCCATGCAAAAAAACACTGGAAGAATGAAGGGCAAATATTTCATGGCAACGCTCGCTCCTTGGTTGAATCCGGAACCGTATAATGAGGGGCGCGCTCATCGGCGGAGGCCCCCGAGGTCCGGAAATGTTTGTAACTGATCTGTCGCAGAAAGATCTCCGCTCAGGTCATGCTCTCCTGGGCTTCATCCTTGATCGAGAGCCCCATCTCCATCATCAGGTTGTAGAACACCATCGTCTCCGCGCTTCGAATACAGCTCTCCGGGAGGGCGATTTCATCCGAGACAAGCGTGTTTTCCGGATTGGTTAAAATGGCGTCTCGAAACTCGGAACGGATGCGATCGATGATCTGGGCCAGCCGCCCCACCTTCTCCGGAAACTGGTTGATCCAGGCTTCGAATAGAGGCTTCAAGTCGGTTGGGAAGTCCGCCATGAGCAAGCTCGCATCAAACGCAACCCACTGCATGGCGGTCCTCCTATCTCCTTACGTCGCGGAAATGTTCAACCGAACCGCGGCGGCGCTGTTGGTCACCTTCACATCCTCCGACCAATCGAACTTGGCCACTTCCACCCGGCCGTCGTCCCTCATATAGGAACTCGGCACCATGTAGTTGTTCATGAGACGGAACGTCTTCATGAAGCTCGGATCCAGGCGCGACGGCTGAGCCATGCGTGTAAAGATCAGCACGGAGGCATCCAGCAGGAAGCTGTAGGCAGCCGCCTTGCCTTCGGGCTGGGCGTCGTAGACCATGTACGAGGTCCGGACCTCCGGGGAGCCGATGAACAACTGGTTGGCGGATTGCTCGGTGGGGACTGCGAGGCCCACGCCGGACTTGCCGCCCGCGCCGACTACAAAGCGCCCGCGAACGGATGCCGCGTTCTTGAAGATATTCCAGGCCGAGGCCCCGAACAGAACGCCCACGCCCATCACCGAACCAAAGGCACAAGCCTTGATCACGTTCAAGATCTCGGCATCGACATCGGCGACGGGATCGGAAACGGCATTCCACACCTTGTTCGTGCCCGCGCCGACCGCCCCCAGGGCTGCGTCGATGACGCGCTTCTCGTGGGAGAGCGCCGCGACCTGCGCGATGGCCACCGCGCCTTAGCGAAGCATGTTCATGACGTCATCGGCCTCGAGCTGCTCCAGATTATCCACCGGATAATCCAGGGCGTGCGGCTCGCAGTTGTAGGTCTCATCCGCGACTTCGAACTTCAGTTCCGTGGCGCGCCCGCCCAGGGTGCGCAACGTGTCGGGGATGTGGAAGCGATTCTTCTCGGTGTACTTCTTGTACCGGCCAACGGACTTCGAGACCGCCACGGTCGGGGCCAGGAAGTCGGCCACCGGCATGACGGCATCCTGGGCAACGCCCTGCGCGAACTCTTTCAGGACGGCATCATTACTGATGGATGAAAGACGACTCATTTTGTTCTCCTTGGATTACTAAACGGTGATGCTTCCGATCATGGCCGGGCGGCACCGGACCAACTGGCCGTCGACGGCCACTTCTTCGGCGATGGCCAATCCTCGATAGGTCCCGGCCGTTGCGGGCAAAACCCGGACCTTCCCCTTGTCGGCCGCCGTGGCCACGTCGGCCAGGACCAGGACATCGCCGGGGTTACAGGCGCCCTTGAGGCGCAAACGAAGGTTTCGTTTCGGCTCCAGTGGACGCACCGCGGCATTCTTGTCCGCCGCGTTGCCTTCAATCAGAACGAAGAAGGCATAATCGCCATTAGCCGCAGGCAACCGCGCCTTGAGCGTACCGGCGTCATTGACCAGCTTGACCAGCAAATCTTCTTTGCCGGTCAGGTCTTCACCGGCCACTACGGGAAAATCCCCCTGCAAAACATTGGTCTGACTCATTATTCGATCTCCTTTTCCGCCCGGGTGAAGGCCAGGGCATACGGAATCTTTTCCTGCGTGCGAATCTCCTGCGCCCGATTGCGAATCTTCACGGCCCGCTGGGTGCTGAGCGCCGGGGCTTCCTCGGCAAGCTCCGACATCGTCCGGACGGGCTTGATCAGGCGGTTTCGGAACAAGGGACGCTTTTCCGGCTCGGGCTCTTTGACCGGAGCCGCCGGCGTGACCGCCTTGGCATTGCGCAACTCAACCAGAATGTTGATGGCCCCATCCCGGTTTCTCAGAAGCTGTTCCTTCCAGAAAACCTGGCTCTCGGGGGTGATCATGTCCTCGAAGTCCTGTAGATCGCGGTTGGCGACGGTGTCTTCGAGTTCGACGGCATCCGAAAGGAGTGCGTCGTATTTTTGCTGAAGGCCGGCGATGAGTTCGATCAGCTTGGTAATGACTTCGATGTCCTGGGCCGTCTCGGGCAGGTTGAGCATCGACTTTACTTGGCCAATGTCCACCTTCTCGGGGGCCGGAGCTGCTGCGGGTTGTTCTGCCATGTGTTGTTCTCCTGGGCAAAAGAAAAGGCGGCAATCTGGTGTCGTGGCACCACGATTGCCGCCTTCTCTGAAGTACGTCGCGGGTAATTAGGCCGCGCCGTTGCCTCTTATTTATTCAGTTGTTACGACGATCT
The DNA here is from genome assembly GCA_001804865.1 of Lentisphaerae bacterium GWF2_57_35. Lineage (GTDB taxonomy): Bacteria > Verrucomicrobiota > Kiritimatiellia > CAIQIC01 > GWF2-57-35 > GWF2-57-35. The sequence continues at coordinate 30,248 of MHBK01000030.1, read as the reverse complement.
TCTGATTATCAAATAGCAAGCCGTTTGTCAAGGAATATCATGCGTGTAACGCTTCTAAAACCGCCTTCGGGTTCTTTGCCGCTACCGTGAGCAGCGCCCGAGCCGGACCTTCCGGCTCCCGTCGTCCCTGTTCCCAATTCTGCAATGTATCGACGCTTACGCCGATCAAGCGCGCAAACTCGCTTTGCGTCACATGCAGTTTTTTCCGGATGGTCTTCACGTTCGGCGGATTCAGCCGAAAAACACGGCTGGGCTTTTTCTGACCGCGCCGTATTTCGCCGGCCTGTTTAATACTTTCAACCAATTCGTTGAATGCCGATTCTTTCATAACCATTCCTCCACCATCGCGCTCAGTTTCTTAATTTGGTCCCGAGTTAAATCCTCTGTTTCAGCTTTCTCGAAGGGATAGAGCATGAACAATTCATCGGGCACATACCAATAGTAGATCAGCCTCATCCCTCCGCGTTTGCCTCGTCCGCTGGCCTGCCACCTCAATTTTCGCAATCCGCGGCTGCCCGGAATCACATCGCCCGCATCCGGAGTGGCGGCTAAAAAGACCTGAAGCGCATGATATTCATCATCCGACAAAATCTCTTTTATGCGCTTCGTGAATACAGGGGTCTCAATAAAGATCATACCATGATAGTACGCCAATGGCGTATAATGTCAACCAACGATCCGGCGTCGCCTACCGGGGGCCGGGGACATCTCGACACTGCCGCAGGGCTATGGAGAAAACACGGCGCTCAGCGGAGTGAGCGCCCTACCCACAGCAAAGAAAGGTAGGGACGGCGCTCCGTCGCCGTCCGCTGTTGTGGGTGTCAGGCTGCACCCCTTTCGGACTTGCCCAAAGTCCCTGGGCCGTTACTTAATCGCCAGTGGCCGGTACACCTTGCCACGGCTATTCTTCGGCCCCTTCTTTTCCGCCTGGATGACACCTTGGGCCGCCAAAGCGGCATTCCATGCCACGGGAATGGAGGACGGCAGTTTCGAGCCGACTGTGTTGCCGTAAGCCATGAGCCCTACCCCGGCGAGATGCTGCGGGTTGTAGAGCTTCTTCACCTCGGACGAATCCTGGTATTTTACGGCCTTCGCTACTTGAGTTGCCGCAAACTTGGTGAACCCGGCCACAGCCGGCGTGAAGCTGTAGACAGCCTTGCCGCTCATGTTGAAAGGCTTCTCCTTGGCTCGCTCAATCTGCATCTGGTCCGCCGTCGCGGACGAAATAGTACCGGCCTTGCGCGCGGCTTCGATCTTGTCGTACTGGTACTCCTGATAGGCCCGCTCGGCCAGGTCCTTGGTCCACTTGCCGCCGACATAATCGCGAGTTTGCTTCTCGACCGGATTGCCCAGCGTGCCGACGGTGAACATTGCCGCCTTCTTCAATGGCGTCGAGGTCAGGTCGGCATCGGGTTTAAGAATGTATGGCTTTCCTTCCGCAAAGCTCTTCTCCATAGCCTGTCGGTAGTTTTCTTTGATCCCTTGCTCGGCCCCCTCAACAGCAGCAATGCCCCCGACTACGTAGGAGGCTTTTGCCAAATCCATCAGGGCTTTGGATTTCGTCTGGTCCGCTTTGGCGGCAACCTTCGCCGCCTTTTCACCAAGAGTTTTAGCCTCGGCTTGTCGGAGGGCAACCTCTGCCAAATACTTCGCCGCCTTAGCTGGATTATCCGCTGAGGCGCCAGCGATGATTTTGAACGAATCGACCTCCCCCAAGGCTTGGGCTTCACGGGCAGAATACTGGGCGCTTCGCTCCGCCAAATCTTTTGCGTGTCGCAGTCTGGCAGGGGCCTTCAGCGCCTCCGGAATGGCTTTGATTTCCGATCCAGTGAATCCGGCTACGGCATTGTAGGCTTTGGCCAGCAGGCTCAACGGATCACGCACGGCGCCGGGCAGCTTATTAAACGCCGCCTCTTGCAAGGCCTTCATCTGGTCCCCGACAACCCCGAAGAATTGTCCGACCTTGTCCATGCCCGGAATCTTCGATATGCCCCGCTTCGCCGCCACCAAGCCGGACAAGGCCGCGATGGTCTTGGAAACGTCTTCGCCTATAGCCAGATAATGATCCAGCTTCGGATCGAGGGTAGGATTCAAGTCCCGATACTTGCCGATGCCGTAGGCCGTGCCCCCGCTTGCCAGAGCGGTCAGCAAGGGCTTCAGGAGCTTGTTCTGACACCGCGCCGACACCCTTGGCGCCCATGGAGCCCACGCCGGGCACAGCCCCCCCACACGCCCATCTCTTTGAGCAAGGCTTTTGTCTCTTCATTCTCACGCTCGATTTGCTGACTAAGCCGGCTGGATCGTTCCACCCGTTCCGCTTCCCGATCAGCCGGAGTGGGGCCGACATCTACATTGTGCATGGTCACGCGCTGGTCGTAGGACGTGCTTGAGCTGTCGGAGCTATCCGAGGATCGTCCCCCGCCCCAGCCGCCACCGCCCCGCATATGGGCAAACGCCGCCTTGCGCTGGTCATCGTCCATCTGCGACAAGGGCATTCTATTTTTCAGGACGGATTTCATTTCCGATCCTCCGTTGATGCCGATCCCACGCGGTTTGGATTTCTTTCTTGGCCTGCCAGTCGGCCATCGCCCCCCGTTGATTCGAGGCTTTTATCTCGTCGTATTCCTTTTGGTACCGTTGAAACGATTCTACTTCCTTGGCCTGGACCGGAGTCGCTTCGGTGATTTCGTTCTTCGATGTCGAAGGTTTGGTAGCTGCGTAAAGCGTGCTCCGGGGCACGACCTGCAGAGACTCGCCATCGACGGTCGGAATGGGCCGGTTGTAAGCATTGGCCTTGTCCTGCCGCGCTCGCTGGCGTTGCTGATAACTGGCGTCGCGTCCCACCACGCCCACGGACGACGCCTCCTTGATAAAAGCCGGCATATCCACCTGGGCCGGATCGACCCCCAGCTTGCGAAGATCTCGCAGCACACTTTGCTCGTCGCCGTTGGCGGCATTCTGCCAAAGCGACTTCAAGCTTTGCACATACGCCTTTTCCTTTTGGAGCTGGTACTCCGGCGATGCCTCCTTTTGCTGCTGAGCTTCGAGTTTCTTCTGCTGAGCCATCCGGGCCTTGTCGACGGCGACCTGGTCGCGAATGGCCTGTTGCCGCTTCTGTTCCTGGGCCTTCACGTCATCGTTGTAGTGCCGTTGCTCTTCTTGTGCCTTGGCTTCGCTCTCTCGGATGCGCTCTTCTTCAATCTGCCGATCGACCTCGGAGAGTCTATCGTCATGGGCGGCTTTCTTCTGCGCGTAATCCGAATACGCCCGGCTGTTCTGCTCGGCGATCTTGTCGAGATACGCATCGAGCGCGGCCTTCTGCTTGTTGGGGTCCTTGTACTTGGCCTTGATCGAAGCCTTGATCTTGTGCAGGTCCTGCTGCACGGCCTTGTTGTGCTCCTCGGCGGCGGCGACCCGCTTGTTGATGTCGGCAAAGCTCGCCCCCTCCTTGAGCAATTGCCTCTCCAGCTCTCGGGTATTGATCTTATCGAACGTTCGCACCGGCGGTTCACCGGGGGCTTTCGACTCGATTTCCTTGCGCTCTTTCTGCAACGCCTCGATGCGCGCCGCGGTGTTGCGCGAGCTGCTGTAATCCGGCCCGGACCATTCGCCCGGCACTTCACCCGCATCACCGTTGCGATAACCGCCGTCACCGCCTCCACCGCCACCCCGCATGTGGGCAAAGGCGGCTTTGCGCTGATCGTCATCCATCTGCGAAACCGACCGCCCTCCATTGGCGATGAGGGCCAAGGCCCGGTTAAACAGGAATCGGTCCACCGGCTTCATGGCGACCACCCTCGGCACCTGTACCTGCACCGGAGGATCGGCCTTCTTATTTGAGAGCGGCACCATGCCGGAAATGTTCGGATCGTTGGTCACCGCCGCATTGACCAGGTGCTGGGGCTTGATGCGGTTGTTACCCAGATTCAGGCACTCATCCTGCCGGAAGACCGGCGAGATGAACCGATACCGCCCGCCCCGGACCGCTTCCTCACCCTTGTCCGTCCAGCGGATCTGAGCCCACAACCCATCCGGCCGTTGCTGCAGGGCCGCGATCCACCCGGCGGCCTCGCTGGGCTTGTCGTGATCTAGGGAGAAGTGATCGAAGTCGATCAGGATGCCGGGAAAATTGGGCTGGGCGGATTCCGCATTGAATCGCTCCACCATCGCCCGGCAACTGTCCTCATCAATGATCTGCAAGAACCCGGTCGGGTTGTGCTTGAACTCCCCCAAGCTGGAAATCTGGTACCAGTTGTCGGGAGGCAGTTCAAAGCTGTTGGTCAATAATACATGCATGGAATCTCCTTAGCCATTCGAACCGAAGTCACTAAATTTCTTGGGCGCAGGAAGCGTCCCGAAACGGAATTGCTTCACGAGTGCCGGAATATCCACATTACGCGTTGGGTTAATGCTGAACGTACGAATGCCCGCCCTCGACCAATATCAAACGCGTCATCAGTCAGCTGCAGCGCCCGCTGAACTTGGGCATCCGTGGGATTGCCGTAGTGCTGCAAGAGTTGGCCGAAGTATTTCTTCGCATTATCCGGGTATTCCCAATTCCCATTGACCGCGTTGAGAGCATCGTTGGCAAAGCGGGACATTTCCGGAAAGCTCACCGGGCCATCCTTAACCTCCGGCAAAGAGGACGGATTCGGGCGAACATCCAGGTTCTGCTGAAAAGATAAGCCCCCAGCCGCTCTGAGGATCTCCGGCGTGAGCGCTCCGCTCATAGGCAACGAGACTTGTCCCGCCGGATTAACCGTGGTCGGCGGCGGAAGATTGGAGTCCGCCGGCGATCCAGCGCCTGGACTTTCCGACATCGGATGCATGATTAACCGGGGGTCATCGGGAACCGGATAGAAATTCTTTCCATCGCGCGTTTCCCAGTGGCTGCCTTCCGGCGGTTTGATCGTGTTTCCTCGGCCATCCTTGGGTCCCCAATTCGGATCAGGGTTGGGCTTGCGAAAAACCGGAACGGATGGAACCTGAATGGAACCAGAACCATGCCCCGGAACGCTCTCAATAGGCGCTTTGGCCACCACCATGCCGCCGCCCACTTTCCGGTCGTTACCGCCGGAGCTGCGACCGCCTCCGCCACGAGACCCCCCGCCGCCTCCGCGGCTCATCTTGGCAAACATGGCCTTGCGTTGATCCTCCTGCATGGGACCACCCATGGTGGGAGCCGCTACATTGGCAATGGCCCGAGTGAACGCGATGCGATTACACAGAATTTTCATTAGTTGCCTCCAGGTACGGGAATTTCGTTAAGCTTCAAACCGGTCTTTTCTTCAAGCTGGGCCATGTCGACGCGATACCCGGCCCACGAGAGATTGCCTACGCTCGCCAGCAGGGCATTCACGTCTTCCTTCTGCGGAATCTCGAAGCTGAAGTACGCGACATGCGGCTGGTGTGGAAAGAAGGTGTTGAGCCATTCGTTGTCGAGATCCCGTTGATACACCTCGGAAAGCCGGGCCGCGTCACTCTTGGCCAAGGCCAGCAAACTGTCCGAGTGCGCCCCGCCAGCCAGCGTCCCGCTACCGGCTTCGGTCAGCATGGTGAGCAGCCCGCCGGTGGCCGCCATAACGATCTGCTGATCGCAATAGCTGATCCGATCCTGAAACGGCATCCGAGAACGTTGAGCGGGATCCACCGTCTTTACCTCGGTGCCGTTGGGCAAATACCCGCGCCCATTGGAGGCGAGTTGCTCTGCCACGCTCTTGTATTCGAGTTCCTTTTCCGGCGTGGACCCCGGTGGCCCGACAAAGAAGATCGAGGGATTGGCACTGGTTTCCAGAGCCACATCCCAATCGGCCATGGCCAATTGTTTGCTAAAGAAGTGCCGACCGATGGCCCGATGCAAAGGGCCGGATTCCAGAATACAGAAATTATTCCGCTCAATGGACTGACCTTGAAGCTCCGAAGACCGGCTGTCAGCATTGAATCGCCACTCCCCAAACATGCCCTTCTTGATCCAGAACCACGGCTCGATCGGCTCCAGCCGGGAAACCAGATCCCCGTAGCCAGTATAGACCTTTTCCACATGGGAGAACCCGCGAAAGAGCGAGAGCGCCAGAAAGTATGTCGCCTGTTTGAAGTTGGCGATGCGGTCATAGGCATAGCGCAAAAAGTCGGACTGTTCCTGCCCCAGAACCGGATCGGCATTCTCCGCAATCCGGATTTCCCAGTCGAGGGAATCGAGAAACGAAAGCCGCCGGGCGATGGCCGACATGATGGTGACATCCGACTTCTCCATGAAGTAGTAGAACCACTGGAGATCCGCATATTGTCCCCGCTCCGCCTGGTCCTCCATGGAAATGAGCCGGGCCATGGTCAGGCCTCGGATCGGGTTATAGAAATCCCGCCATGTCTGTTGTTTTGTGAGCCGCATGCGTCCCTCCAAATAAAAAAAGCCAAGCCGTACAGGAATGCAGCCCTGCATGGCTTGGCCTAAAACGATCGGTGAGAAGCGCGACTCCTCACCGCCGCCGGGAGATCAAACTCCCAGAGTTTTGTTAACAAACAATGGGCGTTTTGTCAAGAAATATATACAGATATAGCCGTCTGGAGGAATCTATGTGCAGGTATTGCATATGAGCGCTGACATATCCCCGATAACTACTCCAGACCCAGCTTTCCAGCACAGACAGATTTTCCTCCAGAGACTTGCGCTTCATGGCTTTGGTCTTTACAGGATTCAAATAGATTTAGCGTGTAAGCAAGCCTAAACAGAGAAGCGTCTACCTCCACCAGCTTGGCACCTTCACGACATCCCAACTATTTGGTTTGAAGTCAGGTGTAGCGGCATGTATATAAAAGAACAGCGAACGACGGAGAGAAGATCGGAAGCTGAACGCGAGGCGGGGCAAGCTGGAAACGGAATTCCGTAGGCGTTTGTATGCCTAACATTAAACATTTGGGGGCCGACTGGAAAAGGGATGAGCATGCGCAACCTCCTGCAAACCGCCAGCATCACGCTATTCCTTGCTTTGGTCATCGGCGCGGCGCGGGGCGAAGACGCCCCTCTCAAGATTCAGGAGACCTGGTCCAACTTCTTCGGAGGTCGTGAGGCTACCTTTCATGTCATTGCGTCGCCGGCGGGCGGTACCGTCGACCGGCTCGGATGGAGCCTATCGGTTGCCGGACGGACTGTTGCCCGTGGCGAGGGGTCTTCGGCAGGACCTGCAGGCACCTCGATCACCGTCACGATCCCCGAGGTCAAGGAAGGTGTCGTAATGGATGCGGTGCTTTCGATGAGTGCCGTGGATCGGACTGAACAGGCCGCCGCGAACAAAGTCCTTTGGCTATTCCCGGAGAATCCCTTCGCCGGGCGGACAGAATGGCTGAAGAAAGTGGGCATCAGCCTGTTCGATCCCGAGAACACCACGGCCGACGCCCTGACGAAACTGGAGGTGCCATTCACAGCAGTCAGGAATCCTGCCGCCTTCGCAGACAGCACGAGTCGACTTCTCCTGATTGGCGAGGGTGTGTCGCTCGGGAATTACCCCGGGCTCTTCGACGAGATGCTCCGGGCGACGCAGGCGGGACACGCCGTATTGTGCCTAGCGCCATCCGACGGATCGCTTGCCCTCCCCGGGACCCAGGGCTTTCAAGGCCCGAGGCCGGTCAGCATGCGGTTCTTGCAGAACGCCGTCATCACCGAACTTGACAAGCGGCTGGATGCAGAAGCTTGGCCAGCGGATGGGCGCGTGACTGCCCGAGAACTTGTATTGAAAAGCGAGCGGCAGATCGTCGCCGGCGAATTCCTCGCCGAGGGCGAGGGTTGGCCGTGGTTCGAGGCGAAGTTCCCGGGCGGGGGCCAGCTTGTGATCTGCGGGTTTGCCGTGATGGAGAAGTGGGCCGAGGGTCCTGCGCCGCGGTTTCTGTTGGCGCGAGTAATAGAAAACTTGTTCCCGAATCGGGAAGAAAAGGAAACGCAACCATGAAGAAAGTATTGATGTTCATTCTCGCGCTGGTACCGCTGCTGGTGTTCGGTGGCCAGGACGCACCAGCGGCTTATCCCGCCGCAGTATTCCCGTTCCAAGAGCGCGGTGCTGGCGTGAAAGGTTACGGGGAAAAGATCAGCGACATCCTGTTCGCGTCGCTCTCGGCGAACCCCGACATGTACCTCGTGGACCGGGCTGACATCCAGAAGCTGCTCGAGGAGCATGAGTTGAACCTGTCGGGCATGGTTACGCCCGGGCAGGAGACGAAGATTGGACAACTGACTGGCGCGAAAATCCTAGTGACAGGATCAGTGATTGAGGCCGACAAGACATTGTATATCGTCGCGAAGATCATCGGCACGGAAACGAGCCGCGTGCTGGGCGAGTCGGTGAAGGGCAACATGAGCGGCGAGCTGGCGCCGTTGGTTGAGGACTTGGCGAAGCGGGTCGCCGCGACCGTGTCCTCTAAGGCGGGAGAGCTTGTGTCGAAAACCGTGAAGACGGAGGACCGCATCGCTGCGTTGAGCACGCAACTCGGCGAGGCCAAACGGCCCACAGTGGTGATCAGCGTCACCGAGCAGCATGTGGGCCTGCCGGCGATCGATCCAGCGGCGCAGACCGAGCTCACGATGTTCTGCAAGGAGACTGGCTTCGACGTGATTGATCCGGTTCAGGGCTCCGCCCGCCAGGCAGCGGTACGCATCGAGGGCGAAGGGTTCAGCGAGTTTGGCATGCGGCGTGGGAATCTCGTCAGCGTCAAGGCGCGCCTCGAAGTCAAGGCGGTGGACGTCGCGAGCGGCAAGATACTGGCGGTGGATCGCCAGAACGCGATCATCGTGGACCTGACCGAGCAGATTGCGGGTAAAGCGGCTCTCCAGGACGCCGCCGCGTCAATCGCCGAGCGACTGCTACCGAAGCTTGTGAAGTAGACGAGCCCTGGGCATCCAACAGGAGTTTGGAGTATTGAAGAATCGAAGGATATCCCATATCTGCGGCCCGTTGAGCTGCTGGCTCGCCTGCATGCTTTTCGCGAGTAGCACCAGCGCGGCGGTGAGTAGATGCGACACACCGACGGTTGGCCTGGCCAACCTGAGCACCAACAAAGCGTTGGGGGATCTCCTGTTCGATGCCCTGACGAGGTGCGAGGCGTTTCGACTCGTTGAGCGCGACCAGATGGCGCGTATCCTGGAAGAGCAGTCCCTATCCGGCACACAGGATGCAGTGCATTTAGGCAAGATGGTTGGGGCGGACGGACTGATCGTCCTAAACGACGAAGCAGACATGCTGCACGTCCGTTTCGTCGAGACAGACAGAGGCGTGCGACTATTTGACCTCGTGACGGAGACGGGTAGCGCTTCCTTTGATGGCGTGAAGGACCAAGTACTGGCACAGATTGATCGAGTTATGCCAAAACTGCGCATGGAGGACAGCCGTCGCATATACCTCGGCGTTCTGCCCTTTGATACGGCTGGCTCCACGAACACAGGAATTGGCAGCCTCGATAGCCTGCACACGATCGTCGCAATACGGTTGGCAGCCGCAGACAACGTACTGCTTGTCGAACGCGACCAGCTCGAAAATGTGCTCGAAGAACAGGATCTTAAGCAGGTCGAAATGGACATGTTGCGAAGCGCAACACACACGATCCGCGGCCGCATCCGGCCCGCCGACGGTGGAAAGGTGCGAGTCGAAGTGCAGGTCCGGCATGGCAACGACGAGCCGGTGGTTGTCGAGGCGAGCGGGGATCCGAAGGATCGCGAAGCCTTGGCCATCGAACTGGCTGATCGCATCCTGCGCGTGCTGGGAGCATCGGCCGCCAACCTGACTGGCAACCTCAGGCAGGAAGCTGATCTGTATTCCCGAAATGGACAAAACTACCTCGCCCATATGAACCTGTTGCAAGCTGTGCGCACGCTGCATGTGGCCACGCTACTCTCGTCCACGAATGAACCCTGTATTCGCGCCTTCATCGAAGCAACCACCCGGCAGATGGCGGATGATGCGTGGCAGTTGGTCCGACAGATGTCGGAGCGATCCTTTGCTGAAGGTATACCGGCCAAGGAATATCTGCGCGATCTAGCGTGGTTCGAAGAAGCCATGAACGCTGCGTTACGACTGCCGCCTGATGGGTTTCGCATCGTTTCCCAGGAGCAGTTGGCGTATTGGTTGCTTGCGAATGTGCCGAAGACTCTGGATGACGAAGACATGATTCGCGTCAGGCAGGCTCGAGCTGCATTCAGGCGAGCGATGGAGTGGCTTTGCTCCTACCCCTCCGGGTCACCTGACAAGTTCCAGATGGAGTATCTTGCGACTTTCTTTCCCTACATGTTTGACGACCCCGCGTCTGCGCTGACCTTCCTGCGCAGCCTGTCCACCCGTCCTGGATTCCCCTGGGAAACTCTGTACGAAAGCGAGTTTCACAAGATCCGGTACTGGAATGAGGATGAGGCTGCCCGCTTATGGCTGCGCTACATGGATGAGCTCCTAGCAACCGGCGACCCAGAACGGCAGTTCGCCAGTCTCGCCTCGAAGTGTTTCACATCCGGGGCTTTCAATGGGCGTTCATTGTCGAGTACGCATGCCGAAGGGGCTCGGAAGTGCGCGCGTGAACTATTTGCATGGCTGTATGCGAGGCCTGAGAACTTGGGTTGGATGTTGGAGAAGGCAGACTCAAGCATCTTGTTCCGTATCTGGACCACATTGTATTTTCTCCCCGTGGACGAGCTCCGCCCGGCTTTTCGCAACGTCATGATTCCTGTCGTGCGAAAGCACAAGGATCAGTTTCAAAGCTGTCTGAGACACCTGCAGGAAGAGTACGTAAAGCGCGGAGCGGAGCACATGACAGCTACCGAGCGCAACACCTTGGCAGGCCTGCTTCGCGAAGTGCTGGACGATCCCGAAGTGTTGGACAAGGCTTCCCGCGCTGAAATCGTGACGCATCATGGCTCTGAACCGTGGTTCTCCGCGCTGACCGGCGAGACCAATGTTCCGACACGGCCACTTTATCCCTCGTTTCCCGGTGCAACCCTCTTGTTCGACTCGGCCGAAACCGACGCCGGGTCTGACCCGGTATTCGACGTCTTCGGAGGTGTACTGGACGAGAAGGCGTTGTGGGTCGCCTGGCCAGTTGGCGCCGGAGTCCGGATCGCCCGTATCAGTATCGCGGATGGTGCGACAGACTTATTCGAAGTGCCTTCCAGTCCCTCGGGCTGTCAGGGAGGCTGCGACCCGATGCTCCTCGCCCGGGTCGGTTCGTGGCTTTGTATCGCCAACTCCAAGATCATCAGCTTGGTGCCAGTACAGGATCACAAACCATACCTTATTACGAAAGAGGCCCATGTGCTGGGCCCAGTCATAGCCGGTATTCGCTTAGGTTACGATGAAGAACTCAGGGATACGAAGTCTATATCCATGATGGCGGATTGCGGAAATTCGATCTACATGGCGGTCGATCCTGGTGCTCTTCTTCGGTGGAAACCCGGCATGGACGATTGCGAGGTCGTTGCCGCCTCGGATGCTCTTTTGCCCGGCCCGCTGAACGATTGCATGCCGTATACGATCACAGCGGGATGCCCTGTGGGGAATGACACGCTTTGCCTGATTGTTAGCACCCCTTCCGCGACAATCCAGACCAAACCGCTCGCAGGCCTTTGGACTTACAATTCCAGTTCCGGAAATCTAGAGCTTGTGCGCGAAGAAAACTTTGGCAAGAGCCGTCTCTTCTCGCGTTTCATCGCTACGAATGTATTCACCTTCTCCGCAAGAGAAAAAGCGTGGTTTCTGAATGTGAACGACTACTCGCTCAGAAACGTACGCGGCCGGGTGGGAGATGCCGATGGCGTCCACGGCTGGACTCTTAAATGGAATATAAGTGGCCAAATCCATACGGTGCAACTTGTTCGTCTTGCGGCCACCAAGGCTGACAAAGATGTGATCGCCTGCTCAGTGAACAGGAGCGATTTCTACATAAAGCAAGTATTTCCACAGCGGGACGTGGTTTACGTTCTCGTGGCATGTAGAAGATCGAACGGCATGTCGCCCGACCCGCGCGGCCTCGTATACCGCGTGCCCGTCAACCCAGAACAATCCGGGGTAAAGACGGACGCTCCGGGATCGGCAAAACGCACCACAGACTGAGAGAACAAGATGACAACACGCCCTACCAAGCTTTTAGCAGCCCTCCTGACGCTGACCGTGATCGCGGAGACCGGTACGACCGGGTGGGCGGCCGTTACGCGAGTTGCTCTCGCTGCGTCAGACGCGGGAATTCCTTCTGACGGAACGTTCGGGGAGAAGCAGTATGTAGCCATGGTTCTAGCCTGGAACCACCGCACCCTGCAGCAGGCCTACCTGGATGTGGGCCGGACCAACAAGGTTTGGGACGCGCTTGCGATCGGACTGCTGGACGGACTCGCCCAGTTCATCTCCCACACGACCCCGTCGCCCAACTTGCCCACGTTGCGGAAACAGGCCCAGGCAGCTATCGACGCCGGTTGCGACGACCCACTCGTACTCTACGTCCAAGGCTGGTGCCTGCAATCTTCCGGGCTCAATGACAAGGCGGAGCCAGTGCTCGAGAAAGCATTCGAGGGACTGCAAGACTCGAGATATCCGGCTGTGCGGAAAGCTTTCGCAGCCATGCGGCTCCTCGGCAACAAGCTGGAACTCGGCCCGGTCGCGGCGGCGGACGAACAGCACTTGCTTGATGCCTACCTTTCCGGCATGACCGAAGCGATCACTGCGGGAGAGTTCACCGGGATCGAGGAGCGCCACTTCTTCGACTTGGTCAAGGACCAATTCCAGACTTGGGCTGACTACAAGATCTTCCCCGCTGAGCAGCTCTGGCCAGAACTGGAGCGGCGGCTGCGCGAGCACCACGCCGGAAGCCCTTGGCTCCTGGCGATGCTACAGGCGGATTATCACTACACTGCCGCATGGACAGCGCGGGGATCCGGCTTCGCCAATACGGTGACGGACAAGGGTTGGGCGACCTTCCGGCAACAGTATCCACAGGCCGTATCGTTCTATCGGAAGGCCTGCGAACTCCGGCCCGACTATCCCGAGGCAGCAGCGGAAATGGTCGCAGCGGTGAACGCGGGGTTCGGAGACGCTGAAGACGATTGCCGCCGATGGTTCGAACGATCCCTTCAGGCCCAATTCGACTATGAGCGGGCCTACTCGGCTTACATGATGCATGTCCTTCCGAGGTGGGGTGGTACAGTCGAGGGCGCGTTATCGTTCGGGCGGGAATGCCTGGCAACGAAGCGCTTCGACACCGTCATCCCCGACTATTTCTGGCAGACCGTCGTACAGGTAGGCAGCGACTCGTTTGACCCGTCCTGGAGGATCCTCGCCGAACCCAGCGTCTATGACGATTGCAAGAAGTACTTCGAGGGCGTGCTGGCCGACAGCGGGCGACGATCCTCCTACAACATGATCCGGGCTCAGTACATGGTTGCCTCGTACCGGATGAAGGATTTCGATACTGCGCGACGGATGGCAAAAGAAGTCGGGGAAGCCTTCGAACGGCAGATGGCAACGCCCCTTCCCTTCAAACCCCCAAAGTCTGAATTGCTGGCCGCCCTGAAACTCGAAGGTTCGCAGATTACAGCAGCTGCACCGGAAACGGTGGAGGCCTCGCTGGAATATGTGAACCCCGACGCGACATTCGTGTCAGTCGTAGGAGATTTCAACGGATGGAATCCGGCGCTCGACCCAATGAAGAAGGCCGCAGACGGCGTGTGGCGAGTGACGCTCAAACTCCCAGAGGACAAGTTCTTCGGCTATCGGTTCCATGTGGATGGGCAGGAGATTCTAGATCCTCGAATCTTAGATCGCATCAACACCAACGATGGGCGCACCAACTCCCTTCTCTCTACCGTCAAACGGCAGACGCCCCAAGCGGCACGAACCATGACGTTCAAACCGATGACCAGTGGTCCGGCTCCTATGGCCGAGCCCGCTCGCAAGCCGGCAAACCCTCCACAAACCGCTCCAACTCCTGCCAAGAGATAAACCAAAATCCATAGCTCGCGGAGAGGACGATTCCTTTCGGGTCCACATAGACGCTCCCCGGCGGAATGCTTAATCCTTCCAAGCTCAGCGGTATCACCACCGGCTCGTCACGGCCCTCCCTCCACCAACGCAGTCGGCGCGAAGCAGGCTCGTCCGGCTCGTTTTCCAAGGCTATGGCGTCATGCCCATCGAAGGCGACACCGTCGGGCAAGCAGACGGGACGGACGTCGGCCATCCCGGCGCGGTTGACACTCTCAAGCGGCGCCGCCGGGTCGGCATCCCGCGGTTGCCATTGCCACAACTTCTTTTGTCCTTCACTGAACCCAACGAAGGCCCCGTTGGCACCCGGCGTGGCGTCTATCGACGATTTCGATAGCACCGCATCGCCCCACGCACCGCCCGCGAAACGCCGGATATCGCAAACGCTCGGGGGCCTGAAAACAAGGGCGCCCAGCCCCGAAGCGGGCCATGGCCAGAGAGCCTCGACCGCATAGGGTGTGCACCCATCGAGCGGCCCCTCGGGCGGGCTCCGTCGACTACTGGCAATCAAACGCCAAGAGCCGACGCGCGGATCGATCTCGACGATCCCCGATTGGCGAAGCATCTCCGCGTTGGGTACCCCGGAAATTATCAAGTATGTGCCGGAAAACCCCGCGTACACCTTCCCGTCCGCCACCGCCAACGTCTCGTAGCGGATCTCCGGCGCCGGCAGATATCGCCACACGCCCGTCGCTTGGTCCCCTTCTAGAACCAACGTGTCGTCAACCATGTAGCAATGATTCCCCACCACACACAGCACACCTAGACGACCAGCGGAACTTCCGGACTCGTCGCTGGTATGCGGTCGAGCCGGCACCGGCCAGAAAGTGCTTTGCTGGGTATCCGGATCAATGCTGAACACAGTCTTCTCGCTCCCGGCAACCACGCCATGCTCCCACACCAGCCAGATTCGCCCCTCGTGCCAGTGGATCCCGGTCAGCAGGCCGCCCCCTTCTTGATCCTTCAGCGCCGCAACCCGCTGTGGCTTCCAAAGATTGGTGACCGCAAGGTACGCACCGGCCTTCGGTGACTCATTTCGCAACACAACAGCGGCAGGCTCCGCCGACTGACCTGTTGTGGGTTGTGAGGCCGTTGGGGCCTTGCCCCACAACGCGCCGAAGTTCTTGTTCAGATCGTCTAGAATGTACCGGCTGCTGCCCAATTGGCCCCTCGCTTGAAGGCCGAGGGACACTTCGCGAAGAGCGTCTCTCAGTTCCGCCACGTCGGCTGGACGTCCGACGACAGTCGCCGAATCGTCAAGGAAGCGGAGCACCTTCGCACCGGCGGCGAGCGTCGACAGGATGTTGAACGACAAGTCTGGCGACAGCACTCCGACCCCGTGGCGGATTTCGTCAACGCCGAGGTTCGCCGCCATGACGGCCCCATCAAGAATCTCGCTCAGCCGCCCCGGCGTCACCAGCGTGGGATCATACCATGAGTTCACCGACATGGATGGATACGCGCACGCAGCGTATATGCGCATCCTCATGCCGCGGGCGGATACCGATGGCGCGCCCAAGGCCCACGCTGCGTCTGCCGACCGGCGGGCCCCTTCGAAGGACCCAGCCTGGAACTGCCATGCTGCGAGCTCGACATAGCGCTGCGCTTCCTCGGATGGGCTCCATCCCTTAGCAGTCCCTTCGCCCAAGCCGCTCATGATGTTCACAACCAACCGAGCAACAGCCTCGGCGAGGCGGCTTTCATCCGCCTTCTCCTCCCACGTGCGAGGAGAGGAGGCACCAGGTGAGCCTAAGCTAGCGGTGAGAACCCATCGGCCTACGTTGGTTCCGTCAGGCTGGAACGACCCCTCCAGCGTGTAGCTGCCGGTCCAAAACTCATCATTGGCCAGATTCGGAAGTAGCTTCTCTTCGCCCAGCGATCGCATCCGCTCTCGTTCGAGCACTAGCACGCGAGGCTCGTGCATGAGTTGCTGCGCGAGCAGGAAGGAAAAGGCGTCCTCGATCAAATGGGACTTGGGGCCTGCGATCAGCGCGTGGATACCGTCCAGTGAGATGCGAATCGCGTCGCTACGAGACAGGCGGAACTTGGAAGCCAGGGCCGTGAGGCGGTGGG
The DNA here is from genome assembly GCA_001804865.1 of Lentisphaerae bacterium GWF2_57_35. Classification (GTDB taxonomy): domain Bacteria; phylum Verrucomicrobiota; class Kiritimatiellia; order CAIQIC01; family GWF2-57-35; genus GWF2-57-35. Next base: position 14,178 of record MHBK01000030.1, on the reverse strand, counting down.
CTTGCGCATCGGCGATCCGCTCCAACGCCGGGAGAGGATACGGCAAAAGATCGTCCTCGATCACTACACCGGTCCCAACCGCAATCCACCGGAAGCGCAGCCAGGCGGCATTCCCGACGGCATTCGAACTGACGATCAGCACGGCGTCGGCACCCATATAGCCGGACGACGCCGTGGTCTGAGCACCCATACGATCCCGGAGTTGAAGTTCATCGAGAACAACGGAAAAGGCATCACGCTCAACCAGCGTCACTGCCGGATTTGTCGAGCAACTGGCCGTCAGGAGATCCTGCAAACTGCGGAGACCGGGATCGGCCACGATGGCGAGCCTCAACGCATCTGCCGCGGCGGCAGAATGGACGATTGCGATCAGGACAATGATGAACACTAAGCGACGCACGTTCATGGATGAGCCTTGTTACGACTTATGACAATTAGCAGATTCCCCGTTTCTGATCTGGTGTTGTAGCCTCCAGCCGCTGGGCGAACTAAGCTGGCGCAGGCCCGTCGCCTTCAACAATCGCCTCCCCATGATCCCCTCGGCTCATGCATGATACACCGCCCACTCGTTTTTGATTCTCTGCTTTCTTAACATCCTATTCCCTCTTAAGCGCTTTCCGCCCCGGTGTCAATCGGCTTTGGCCATATCTTGGCTCCCCTTCACCTTTCTATGTATTGCTGCAACGACCCATTACGTTCATTTTGTCCTCTCGATATAAGCAAAAAAATTGGTCTTCAATTCTTCCAGAGGTTTTTCATTGCCATGCTTGCATTCCTTGAATGCATCCCAAAAACGAAATGTTTTCACGCCACGAAATGTTGTACAAACCAACCCCATGGGATTGAAATTAGTATCACCGCCATAAAGCTTGAAAAGGCGGACAGGAAACGAGAACCATTTCCATTTCAGACGGTCTGACCAATTAAGAATGACGGTGTCAGCGGGAAGGTGAGGAAGAATATCGTTGGCGATAAAATCGAGCCAGACGGGACTATTCGAATGAACAAATACGATGTAACGCCCACGGAACAGGCATACAGCACGGACAAGCAAAGTCATGATCAAAGAATAGACGAGCAAACCAAACAAAACCACAATCGCCCAGGGGACTAGAAGGATGACCCCTGGCCCTCTAAAGAACCTATTCCAAAATCCCAGATTAGATTTCTGCTCCGTAGCCATCTCTTCCTTCTGCCAAATACGTACTTAATCCCACTCGTCCTTGTTCATCAACATGGACACGCCAAGAAGAATCATGACTACTCCAATGCCGTTGATCGTCACATTATCCCACGGGAATCCGGTTTCCAAAAGAGCGCGGTGTGGATCATTAGGGTCATAGTGGACCGTGACAGAGGAGCCCTTGGGATATCTTTGACGCAGATAAGATGGATCCGTACGTTTTTGGAGAGATACGGTGTCATTCGAATAGTTTTTAGCGCCTACCGCATAAACGTATTCAACAGCGTAAGTGTGTTCCTCAAGAAGATCCGTTTCCTGGATATCAGAGAAAATTATCTTTCCCGAGGTTGTCGGCCACTTCCGGCTGCTCCATACCGAACCTCGTTCCATGATAGCCCATACGATGAGAGCTATTCCTACGATGCTGAAGAGTATCCCCAATCGGCTCACTTAGTCCTGATCTCCTTGTTGTCACGATGACAATAATTGCGTGGCCCTTCAATCGTAATAAAACACGGACGCTACAACTCCATTTGTAAATGTGATATCCAATCCGTTATTGTACCAGGAACGCACGTTAAACGAGATGATCTCGCCATCTCTAGGCTTTCGTCCTTTTAATCGTTCCCCATGCAATGCTCCATTACCCAACACAGCATAAACTTCATCATATGGCATCCCCGGTTGAATTCTGCTGGCGAGCGTTTTCGCGGCGAACCCTTGCAGTATTGGGGACCCGTATGTCCAGGCTGTCTGAGGGGCCATTTTAGCGAGGGCGATGGGGACGGAGCAAAAGGCCATAGGAATTGCTCGAGGAAAGAAGTAATGAACCAATCCCCCCACAACAAGAAGAATGGACAGAGCAACCACCGTAATCTTAAGAAATCGATGTCTGGTTAGCTTCTTGCGATCAGATTTCATGATTTCCGAGTATTCTGTTCCTTTTGCCGAAACCCGTAGTGAATCAGCACCTCCTCTTACCGTTGAGCTCGCTCATCTTTTTGTCATTTATCCTTCTTCAAGTAGAAAAGAAAATACTCAGGATCCTTCGGCCCTATCTGCAGCTCTTCCGGGGTTCGAGCAAAGAGCTTATATCTTTCCCTCTCAAACGTATTAGGTAAATAACCAGAAGCTGAAATGATCAAGCGATATTTGCACTCATCCCATGTCCACGGAGGAGGATCAACCGGTGCCGGGGGCATCCAGTATATGCGGTTAAGATGAATGGGCTGTAACACGAAATATCCGTTTGTGTCAGAGGTGGCTTCAAAAGGCTTCACATTCTCATAGTGAATCCTAGCCCCTTGAATCGGCTGGCCTGTTTCAGCGGCCAGAACTTGCCCACGCATCAGTTCACCAATAGTCACATTTCGTTTGACTGGGATAACGCAGGAAGTCAACAGGAGCATCATGAATGGGAGAAACATCGCAATCCCAAGTCGAGCTTGGCCAAGGATTCTATCTTCCGGTAATAACATTGACTCTCCTCTTGGCCATGTATTATGAGACTGACGAAAGACGTGGTCAACGCAATTGCCTGAGACGCTGTTATAAGCTAAGAAAATTCCCTACTCAGAAGAATTCCTCTTGGTTTACTTTGCATGCTTGGGACAGTCCCGTTCTATCATAGGAAACAAGTGGGGATTATATGGCGCGATGAAAACCTCGCCATTGAGTGCTTTGGCGTGCAAGCGGCAGCATGGATCCTGTGAACGTGTACGCAGTCCGGAAACGATTTGCCAAGGCCAGAGCGATAACACAATCGTCGTGATAGCCGGATGGGGCGTTGTACGTGATGCTGCCGTTGGAGGAGATGGCGTATTCGAAACGCTTCATCTCATTGGTCAGAACTTCCCAAACCACTGGCCATGAAGTTTGAGCCTGTTCCACGGAGACGATGAGGCGCTGGATCAATTCCGTCTTGCTGTGGTTGGTGAACTTGAAGGGGGTGATGTTGGGATAGACGCGAATCAGGTCGTCATAGATTGGATCCCCTGCGCCGGTGGCGTCAAGAATCAGGCGGCCATTGTGCTTGCGGGCGAAGGCCAGGATGCGATCTTTCTGGATCGGCCAGTCAAGATGGTTGAAGCGGTCCATGTCGAAGCAGCGGCCGGTGCGGCTGTCCATGGCAATCAGGACGGTGAAGTCGGTGTGTTTGGCGATGTCGCAACCTATAAGGCAGTGACCAGTAATCAGTGAACAGTGATCAGTGGGGATAAGGCAGCGTTCGATGTTGTGGAAGACGCCGGCGCTGTCCTCCAGGAATTCGGCTTCGTATTCTTGGCGGAAGATGTCTGCGGGGGTGGTCCGTTTCGCTTCGTCCCATTCGGATTGTGGGAAGTAGGGGTTTGAATTACTCGGAAACGTGAAGCTGGCGTATTCGGTCTCGGAGGGATCGCGGCCCCGGGTGTGGATGTCGAAAAACCAGTTACGGCCTTTGGGCGTTGTGATGAACAGAGCCCAGCCCAACCTGTCCGCCAGCGCCGGGCGGATGTACTGCTGCCAGACTTGGCCCTCGATCCGGGCGGCCTCGTCTACTATGACGCCGTCATAGCCTTCGCCCAGGATGGTGTCGGGATTGTCGGCGGAGAGGAAAAGGACTTCGGATGGCTCCCCTGCCCCTTTGAAAAAAGCCCGGCGTGGATTCTGGCCTTTGAACTGGACGAAGTCCCCGCCGATGGTGGTCAGAGCTCTTTCGCCGCGTTCAGCAATGAAGTACGTGGGCGCGATCCAGGCGAACAGGCCGCCGCGCTCGCAGCCTATGTCGAGGAGTTCGGCGGCGGCAAAGCGGGTTTTGCCGAAACGTCGGCCGCAACAGACCGCGCGGAATCGCTTGGATCTTTCATGGTGGATGGCGAGCTGGGCGGCATGGGGTGTGTAACTAAAAGTGATTGCCATTGGATGACTCCATCCGCCTCAAGCCGTAGTTTGGTCTCCTGCGGCAACAGCGGCATGATGATGGTTTTGAAGAATTTGATGCGGTCCTCATGCAGATAAGTCCGGAGAGCGGCCTTCATCTCCTCGACTTCTTCCGCCTCGCCCAGCAGTTCGTCCAAGGCCATAAGGATGCGGGCACGTCCTCCGACGGCGCCTTTCGGGCGTCCGGGACCGGGCGTGCAACCGGGCTTAAAGAGATTTGGATTTCCGTTTTCCATACCGAATGAAACCTCGCTTCGCGTTACTGAACTTTAGTTCTTTTACATGGATTTTGTCAAGGAATATCGGAGGCGGGCGGCGACGGCGAGGTGCAGCGTGGCATTGCGCAGGTCGTATGAGAAAAAGAAGGCGCTCAGCGGAGTGAGCGCCCTACCCACGGCAAAGAAAAGGTAGGACTGGGGTGCCGAGACATCGCTCGTTTACGTGAGTTGTTCCGCTATTGCGCCCTGGCGGTTATCGGTTAGCGTCTTGAGGATCACCTTCCTCCACGGCTTTGGAAATTTTGCCAATAAATCCTGAGCGATAGATAGCTCGCCCTTTTTGTCGAGCAACTTGAGAACTTGGACGGCAGAATCCAGATCCTTCTGCTTCTTTTCGGCATTCGTCCGTCGAGGGACGATCAACAGCTTGTGAAGGGCAAAAGCGGCCGGGTGTGGAACATTCACAGGGATAGCCCCGAAAGGCAGCTGAATGATCATCATCAGTGCAATATCCATGAACCGAAGCGCCTGGGCATTGACTCCGAATTGCGGCAAATCTTTTGGCTTATCGCTTCCGCGACTGTGTTCCGGGACCAAAAACTCAATCATGACTTCGGGATGTTCCAGCATCATAACTCCATGCTGCCCACGAAAGCCTGTGATAAACCCCAAGTCATTCAACAATTCTGGTACGTCAACTTTCCCGTGGAATTTCGGGGTTTGTGGAACCAGAAAGTCCACATCTCGAGTCCGAACGGCGTGAATGACGCCCACATCTCGAAAATACTCGCGATAGACAACAAGACACCAGCTCCCGATCAGCACCAAGTGCCGGAGAACTCCAGCCGTATGCAACCGGCTTAGTACATTTTGGCAAAGGTCATACTGCTTGTTTTGCACGGAGAGCCTTTCGCATGAATTTGATTTGCTTCCGGACCTCCGACAACAGTTTCCGGTATTGAACCCGATCCTTCTTGGCTTTCTGATGAAGGGCGATCTTCTTCACATCCATATCCCGGCCTTGATACTGGAAGCGGACCTTCCCCTCTTCTCTAAAGGCCAGGTAGTAATAAGCCTTCCCCTGTATAAGTTTTTTCACAACGCAGCCGCGCGGCAGCCGGGCGAGTTCGCGTTGATAGTCCCGTTCCATGCGGACCGAGTTGGCCAGTTCTTCTTTTAGGAGTTCTCTGATAGCCATATGGACCTCTTACCAAACACATGCACATATTATAGAGTAATGTTTGGTAAAAGCCAGGAGTCCAGAGGATGCTTCCTTTGGTCGAGGTCCAGCGACCCCGTGATGGCCTACCGGCCAAACGGGGCAAGCGAAACGCTGGCCGTGATGAAGCGGCCCCGTGATGGCCCACCAGGGCCAAACGGGGCAAACGGAACGCTTCCCGCCCCAGGGCCGCAGGCATTTTAGCAAACCGCGTTTTTAAGCCCTGGGGCGAAATCATTTTAAATGCCTTGCTGGGCGGCTATGTTCCTCAAAAGCATGTTGGCGCAATCGGTGATGTCTGCCTGCATCTTCCGGCGGCAACCGTGGAACATTCCGTTCTCGTCATATTCGACCGCCTCGTTATTGATCCCCATGTAGTCATTCCGGTAGCTAATCGGCCATGCATGGATTTCGCTTACCTCGAAAACGATATCAGGATCTCGCATGGCGTCCCCGTTCTGCTCTCCGTAGTGGGCCACGCTAACCAAATCGTTATGGCCATCAACCTTGCCGATAATCTCCACGCAAGCGGCCATGAAATGACCGGGGGCATTGTCGATCTTGGTATGCCCGCCGCCTGCCTTGGCGATGGCTATGAGGCGGTCCAGAATGGCTTGGGTGTTCTTGTTCAATGCTTTCATAGGGTAACCTCCTGAAAATGCTCCTGAATTGTTTCGATGGCTTCTTGAATCAGGCTGGCGAAGTCCAGCCCTTGGGCTTCCAGCCGTTCGGCTTGCTCGTCGAAAAGGAAGCTTTCGGGCAAGCTGCCGACGCTTAAAGCAAGCGCCCGTTGCCGGGCGCTCAAAACCTCCTGCAAGACTTCAATGGCAATCTCCGCGCGTTCGGACGGACTCATGACCGGGCCTCGCGGTGCTTGTAGACCTGGGCCAAAGCCTTGATAGCGTCATCAAAGCTGATGCCCTGCTCGTGGTCGGCCATGACGCGCCGGATCGCGTAATCCTTCCGGCGGCAAAGAGCCGCAAGAATCCCGGCGGCTTTGTCGGCGGGAGTATTGGTCAGCAACCGGGCGTAAAAGTCCGGCTTCTTTTCCTGGGTCGGCGTATCGACCGCCGGGGCGGTCGTCGTGTTCGTGTTCTTCTTCATGGGCATGGGTCCTTTCTGTTGTTGGTTACTGCCCTACTCTGCAAAGCTGACTAATCCGGACTCTCGGAGGCTGATAAAGGGGTGCTCTCCCCTGCCGATGATCACATGGTCCAGAATGGGAACATCGAGAATCTTCCCGGCTTCGATCAGTTGGCGGGTGACGCGGATATCCTCCGCGCTTGGGGACGGATCGCCCGACGGATGATTGTGCGTGATGGCAATGGCGGCGGCTCCGTCCTGAATGGCAGTTCTAAAAACTTCCCTTGGATGAATCAGGGAGGCATCCGCGATGCCGAGGGTTGTCAGCGCCGAAATGAAATTAGGCAAAACCCACCGGTTTGAAAATGGGCAGGGGTTGGCTTGATTTTCTTCCCCCCTGTTTCCATTTAAACCTCTTCTTCCATCTTCTTCTGCCGGTTAAATCATCGGGGCTGGATCGGTTCAGGATTGCGGACTTGGCGGGGTTGGGCAGGCTAAGGGGATGAAGCGGAAACGACGGCACAAGTGTGCGAGTTGCAGTTCATTGTATCGGCCCGATCCTCGGGCGAAGGCTCGCCAACGGCATTGTTCTTGTCCGGCTTGCCGGAAAGCGAGCAAGGCGGCCAGCCAGCGGAAGTGGCTGCGGAAAGCAGAGAACCGGAGCTACTTTCGGGGTCCGGAGCAGGTGGCTCGGGTTCGGCAGTATTGGCAGGACCATGCCCGGCCCCCGCGTAAAAAGCGGGGCAAGCCTAAGGCGTTACAAGAGAAGATAATCGCGCAAGACCTTGACGTACAAGGGGATAGCACCTTCTTAAATCCGGCGGCGTTACAAGATGAGTTCTTGATGCAACCCTCGGTGTTGCTGGGAGTTATCTCCAGCTTAACCGGCAGTGCGTTACAAGAGCAGATCGCTCGGAACGTCCAACGCTTTCACACTCGCGGCCAGACGATCCTGGGCATGAGGCCCGGGACGTTGGGAGGAAAAGGAAATGACGGAAAAGCCAGTGTTGGCGCCGGCACGGTTGCGCAAGGTCCCTGAGCAGTTCAGTTGGGTGGACCAGCGGCTGGTGCGGCAGGAGTATATCCGCCGCTGCGATGCGCGGGGGCTGGCTTTGTATCTGTTGCTCTTGACGTTCTCGGACGCCCAGGGGCTCTCCTACTATTCGGACGAGCGGGCGGCGGCGCTGCTAAGTTTAAGCGCAACGGACGTGCGGGAAGCGCGCAGGCAACTGATCGAGGCGGACTTGATAGCCTACGAGCGGCCGCTGTACCAGGCGCTCTCGCTGGGAGGCGCCTCATGATCGCCTACGAACTCTATTGCCGGCTGCGGCAGCTGCGGGAGAAAGAACATTGGAGTCTTTCCCAGATCGCGCGGGAGCTGGGCCTGCACCGGGACACGGTGCGGCACTGGGCGAGCGCTGCGTACCGGCGCCAGAAAGCCGGGCAACGAACGAGCAAGCTCGACGAGTATAAGGGCGCGATCGTGGGCTGGCTCAACCAGCATCCCTTCAGCGCCCGGCAGTTGCTGCCGCGCCTGCGGGAGCAGGGCTATCGCGGCGGCTACTCGATCCTCACCGAGTACGTCCGGCAGGTTCGCCCGAAACGGCCGGCGGCTTATCTGACGCTGCACTTTGAGCCGGGGGAATGCGCGCAGGTGGATTGGGGCTGCGCGGGCTCTCTGGCCGTGGGCTCGACGCGCCGGCGCTTGAGCTTCCTGGCGATGACGCTCTGCTACAGCCGCAAGATGTACGTGGAGTTCACGCTCGCCGAGACGCTGGAACAGTTCCTGGCCTGCCAGCAGAACGCCTTTCGGTACTTTGGCGGCGCGCCCCGCCGGCTAATGATCGACAACCTCAAGACGGCCGGCTTGTCCCATCCGGCCGGGCAGCCGGCGACCTATCATCCGCGCTACCTGGACTTCGCCCGTTTTTTCGGGCTGGAGGTGCGGGCCTGCAACGCGAGGGCGCCGCACGAGAAAGGCCGGGTGGAGCGGGCGGTGGGGTACGTGAAGCAAAACTTCCTTTCCGGCTATGCGCCCACCTCCTTGTCCGAGGCCAACCTCTCGGTCCGGCGCTGGCTCGATGAGGTGGCCCACGTGCGCGTGCACGCCGAGACGAAAAAAACGCCGGAAGCCCTGTTTAAAGAGGAACGGCTCTCTCCGTTGCCGGCCGCGCCCTACGACGTGAGCGTGGCGCGGCTCTCGCACGCCACCCGGCGATGCCGGGTCCATCTCGACGGCAACCGCTATTCCGTCCCCGCGGAATACGCGGGGACGCGGCTAAGCGTACAGGTCTATCCCGACAAACTGCTGATCTATTGCCGGCAACGGCTGGTGGCCGAACATGTCCGCACCTACGACCGGGGCGCCGACCTCGAAAACCCGGAGCATGTCAAAGAACTGCTCGACCACCGCAAGCGGGCCTGGGAGCAAAACCTCCTGCGCGCGTTTTTCCGCCTGTCCTCCTGCGCGGAAACCTACTGCCGGCAGATGGAAACCCGCCGGCTCAACCCCAGGCAACACGCCCGCAAGATCGTCGCCTTGAGCGAAATCTACGGCGTGGACGAAGTCGATCGCGCCCTGCGCGACGCCCTGGAGTTCGAAGCCTTCAGCAGCGAATACATCGCCAACATCCTCGAACAGCGCCGCCGCGTTCTGCCCGAACCCGGCGCCTTGCACCTGACCCGGCGGGCCGACCTGCTGGACCTGGACCTGCCCCCGGCCGACCTCGACGGATACGAAAGAAAGGAAACCCCATGAAACCCACCGAAGAACTCGACGCCTACCTGAAGGAACTGCAACTGACCTGGACCGCCCAAGAGTACGAAGCGCTCGCCGGCGAAGCCGCTCAAAACCATTGGCCGCACGCCGACTATCTGCGGCGCGTGCTCGAAGGCGAATGCCTGCGGCGAAGGGAAAACCGCATCCAGCGGCGCATTCAAAGCGCCCGATTCCCCGTGGTCAAAACTCTCTCGGGCTTCAACTGGAGCTGGCCCAAGAAAATCAACCGCGAACAGATCCAGAATCTCTTCCGGCTCGCCTTCCTGAAGGAGCCGGGCAACGTGATCCTGCTCGGAGGCGTCGGCCTCGGAAAGACCCACCTGGCCACCGCCTTGGGCTATGCCGCCTGCCTGGAAGGCCAGAGCGTGCTCTTCGCCACCGCCGTGGACCTGATCAACACCCTCGGCGCCGCCCAGACCCAGCACCGCCTGAAAGCCGAACTCAAGCGCTATGCCGCCCCCCGGTTGCTGGTCCTGGACGAAGTCGGCTACCTGCCCATCGACAAGCAGGGCGCCGACCTGCTCTTTCAGGTCATCAGCGCGCGCTACGAATGCGGCTCCATCGTGCTGACCACCAACAAAGCCTTCAAACAATGGCCCGCCATCTTCAACAACGACTCCACCCTGGCCTCCGCCGTGCTCGACCGCCTCCTGCACCATGCCGAGATCGTCCTGATCGAAGGCTCCAGCTACCGGATGAAAGAAAAAATCTGACCGCGCGGCTCCCCGCCAGCCCAGCCCCCGCTGCGCTGGCGGTTTTTAAACCGGTGACTTTTGACGCATTTTCCACCGGCGCTGACACCTTCGGGATATCTGTATTCCGCCGAAACCCTGGCGGGACCGTCATATGGAGTTTACTCGGCATGACATCGGACAGTTCATACAGACTGAGCGCCGTCTGGTGCGAGTATACCCCCACAGGCCGATCATCCCGGCCACGAGACCAAAGCGACCACAGAACATATTGATCTTCAGGAGAACGAGGGAAAGCCGAGAGACGATAGACACCTCGGTGCTCACGGACCCAAGCGCCCGTGCGGACGTGGTAAGGATGATTGGCTGACACGTAGCCACATGAACGCGCTTGCTTCGTGGTAAAGAAGCCACGCTGACCCTCGGCTATTTCATACAGTTTGGTTCGGTTATCCTTCATATCGCCTCTGCACAATTACTATAATATTTATAGCTATTATGCAAGCTTGGAGATAAGGCTATATTACGCTTTCTTTACCCCAAACCATTCTGCACGAGCTTCGGATGACTTTAAAATAGTCTGCATTGCCTCTTTAAATTTGGCGTTCACCTTACCCTTCCGGCAAACCTTGAAAAATTGACCGTGTGAACCAGTTGGGTGTGGAACGCCGATAGTGGTTCGAGCCGTTTCAAGATAGGCTAACGCTGAAACAGCTTCTTTCCTTAAGCCTTTCCCTCCCAGCGAAGCAGCATCTGTTTTTCATAGACACCCTTTACCACCCCGCGCTATAAACCCACCAAAACAGAAAGGCTGGGGTGAATGACAGCCTTCTGTATGGCTTTCCAATCAGTCATTCCTTCATTCCTCTGGTTGCGGACATGGCTCTTTCCATGATTGGCGTGGCGTCCCTCGTCCATTCACCGAAATGCTGTCGCAGCCACAATCCCGTGTATACGTCGGGCCTACGAGTATTTCTCTCGGAATCCCATTCTTTGGATCTTTATAATCCATGTTTGATTTCATCCGAAAGACTTAGCTTACCGGCTGTGGCGAAGTGTCAGCGGAATCACAGTACGGTTCTTTTTGGCTTTCTTCTGGAATTTCTAACCAAGGACTGAGCTTGCCCTTCAAATCTGCCACAAGTCTAGGATCCATGTATTCGTATTCATCTGGGATGTGCAGGCAAATGATACGTTTTCCGATCGATTCTTCCCTGTATTTCTTGAGTATCTTATTCCGATGGCTCTTCTCCATTACAAAAATATAGTCTGCCCATCCCACATCCCCTTTTGTGAGCTTTTTACGAGCGCCATCATCCGTTCCTGCTGATCGTATATTGTATTGCTGCTGATTACGAAAGATGGTTTCGGCTGTTCGGCTCCGATACTTATTTAGGCTGCATACAAAGAGGATATTCAGCTTATTCATGCTTTACGGCCCTTGAAGGATCCGCTTTCTCACCGGATTTTCTTAAAGTCTTTGATTTTGTTCCTGAGCAGAACTTCGGCCCGACCTCTCTCATCCGTACTCGAAAATGCTATGTATGGGAGCCAATAGTAAATGCGGTCATTGGGGTAGATCAGAAAACCTTTAGTTCCCTTCCGAACCTTCAATATCATCGCCCAGCTTTGTTTCCCTTCTCCCCCATCTGTCGTGATATGCAGCCCGTATTCAGCAAGAATGCATGTGACATTTGTGTTTCGATCAGGGCGCTTGTTAAAATGCCGGCGAACAGCCCATCGCACATCATATTTTCTCAGGAAAAGAAAATAGATTCCAACCAGTGGGAGTAACACTGCTGGCACCGACCAGCCTCTTGTATTGAAGGCGCACCAACCGACCAGTATGGCCAGACATGAAAGGAAAATCAGAATGACTCTAAAAAACGGCCTGCATTGCGCGCGATCGTGTGCTTCGCGCGCACCAATCAGTTCTCCAACCGTCCACTTATACGATGCTTTAATTTCTTGAGTCATATCATCACCGTAGCTTACAAGCACCGTTTGTCGTTAGTTCTCCAAGTTTCTCCATTTCCGTCTTAATCGACGAATACAACTCGTCGATCCATTTGGGCGCGGCTGTCATCTGAAGTGGCGCCGGCCGAGATCTTAAATCCACTGGGCTCAAAATGATTGAGACGTTATCGATTCCGGTCTGAGTAGCCAAGATAAACAGATCTTCGGCAGCTTCATCGCCCATAGCAAGGCAACCGATGGAGCAATTCTTTCCGTGGATCATGATGTCTGATCCGAGTTCAGTTCGTCCATCCTCCCCCGCCCTCCTGAGATCTTCCAAATTCGGATAGTTAACCCGTAAGGCCAAATGATAAAGGCTATTCGGATTCAAGGATTCCACTCGGTAGATTCCTTCCGGCACTTGCATGTCGCCCTCTTTGAGCTTTGGGCCAAGCTTTCCGCTCATGCCGAGGATCGGGTAGTTCTTAAGATGTTTCCATTCTCCATCCGGACCCGAGATCCAAACCTCTAGCATCCGCTCCGCCTTAAGACCGACCAGCATCATTTTCTTTGGGGGATAGGCAACGTCAACCTGCTCGAAAGCCGGGGCCAACCGGGCGCAAACCGTCGCCCCAAACTGGGCCACGCGGTCATCGACTGTTTTCTTGCCTTTCATAATCTGGATAACAGCAATGATGGGCCGACGCCATTGCGCCTGAAACACGATTGCGCACACGCACAGGGCCAGGAGAATGATCAATGGAATCTTCATTTCACGCATAATGGTCATGGCCGCGGTCTCACGGAGAACAACGGGTGCATTCTCGCCACGGCCCCCAATCTTCTCTTTGCGAGAGCGTCGCTGACCGACGCCCGCAGGCTGCGACAAGCGCAGCCCCGACCAAAAAACCGATGGCGCGCCTGGCAGGGCTCGAACCTGCGACCCTGGGATTAGAAATCCCATGCTCTATCCAACTGAGCTACAGGCGCCACGGATTTTCCAATGCTTGGAAAAAATCTGCTTTAGTTTTCCAAACATTGGAAAATTTTTCGAGTCTTTTTCCAAACATTGGAAAAACGTATTAAAAATAAGCAAAAATCGTTGGTCAAGAACTTGCCGATTTAGTGCCGTTCTCCTGCAACCTGGAGATTGCTCAGATGAACGTTATACGTATTGTATATCCTTTATCATAATCAGGATATGACATCACGGATGACTTGCGGGGTCAGAAGGATTTGTACGGGCCTGATACTCTGCTAAATTGAGAAACGAATCCCCATCCGCATCGGCGGCGGCATCTGCGGCATCGTGGGGATTGAGCCCATGACTCAGTTCCCAGACGTTGGGCATTCCGTCGGCGTCGGCGTCGTAATCTCCCAGCACTTCGGCGGCGCTCCAGGGATAGTTGAGGATCTTCACTTCGTCCAGCGCTCCTTCATAGCCCGAGCCGATCAGCAGTGCGGACAGGGTCTCTGTCGGTTGAAGGTTGGCCGTGGCGGCATAGGTCGCGGTACCGAGTAACTGCCCATTGCGATAGGACTTCACCGTCCGCGTGCCGCTATCGCGGGTGATGACCAGATGCTGCCACTGACCGGCGGGGAACAACGTGGCTGATGCAAAATCGGTGTTCCAGGAACTCATGTCGTTCCCCTGATAAAAGGACAAAACGTAATTAATATATTGGTAGAAACCGAATTCACCCCGGGAGTTGTTTTTGTTAATCACAAAGCAATAGGCCCGGTTAGTCGCCGGCTTGTACCACAGCGAAAGCGTCAAGTCCCCGCTAACTTGCAGGCTCGGACTGTTGGACACCCGGATGTAGTCACCGGTTCCCGAGAAATCCGCATGGCGTCCAAACCACGATTCCACCGGACTCAAGCCCCCAATGGCCGCTCCATGATTGCCCTTGCCCGACTCGTCGAGCACGTCCCCTTCCATGCCGGTCCAGGCCGTCTCGTTGAACCCATAGTGCGCCACCAGGCCGGGCTTATCGTCCACATCTTGCGGGTTCGTATGACTTTTGTATTCCTGCAGGCTGCTCCAGCCATCGGCGTCCAGATCGGCGGCTGCATCCGAGGCCTCGTGGGGATTGAGCCCATGACTCAGTTCCCAGACGTTGGGCATTCCG
>MHBK01000029.1 GCA_001804865.1 Lentisphaerae bacterium GWF2_57_35 | reverse complement strand
CCAGAATCCATCTATAAATCTTCTTCGCGCGGACGCGCTCGTGTGAGTATAGTCAGGGGGGTGTCGTCGACTTTTTCAGCAGAATCGAATCTTGAGACGTGACCCCATTTGTCTATTGACCCCAATTGCCTTTCTCTATGCTTCACCGGCTTTCATCGGCGCTTTCGGACTAACCCCGCTTTTCCCAACGCGACCTCTCCGACAAAAAGTGCAAGTTAGGCTTTCCACCGGCATCTCGATTACGTACGATTTAGCGCTAGAAGCACTAGCAATACCGCGGCGCTTCCCCTGGAGTTGCCGCAAGGAGGTATAGGTCATGAAGCTGTGTCGCATCGCTGGGTCGTCTCTTGTTTTCGCGCTTGTCGTTCTTCTCTCGCTCCATGGGCAGGGGCAGACCATTCCGGAACTGATCAACTACCAAGGTCGCTTGGTGAACGGCACCAACCTGTATAGCGGAACGGTCGAGATGACCTTCCGTTTGTGGGATGCTCCCACGGGGAGCGGCTCGGGTTGGCCGTTCTGCGAGGACTCCGGGACCGTCAGCGTCGTGGATGGGTTGTACTCCACCTATATCGGAGACAACGTGACCTGGGGCTCGCTGGACAACGCGCTTTTTCAGACGCAGGTGTGGGTGGAAGTCGTCATCGGCGCCCATGCGCTTGCGCCTCGCGAGCGACTTGCAACCGTGGGCTTCGCCCGCTTTGCGTCGGGCGTGCCCGAGGGCGCGATACGCTCCATCCACATTGCCGACAACCAAATCTACGACCATCACATCGTGGACGGCGAGGTGGCGGAGAGCAAACTGGCCAACGGTTCCGTGACGGGTAATAAGATCGGCGCGGGCATCGTACAGGCTCAGCATATCGCCAACAACGTCATCGATGCCTCCAAGCTGGCCGATAACGCGGTCTCCAACGCAGAGCTGGCCGTGAACGCGGTCACCGGCGACAAGATTGTCGACGGGACCATCTCCAACGCGGACGTCGCGACCAACACGTTTTGGGCGACCGACGGCAACGCGGGGACGACGCCCGGCGCGCATTTTGTGGGTACCACGGACTTGAGGCCGTTCGACCTGTACGCGAACAGTCAACGTGTCGTTCGGCTGGATGGAACCTATACCTCGCCGAGCATTACCGGCGGCGCCCGGAGTAACGAGGTAAACCCGTTGGCCGTGGGAGGTACGATCGCCGGCGGCGGCGGATTGTGGGACGAGAATCCCAACCGGGTCACCGACAACTATGGAACGATCGGCGGTGGCTTGGGTAACCTGGCGGGCAACGACTCAGGCAACGCAATGGACGCCGAAGCGGCGGCCGTCGGCGGCGGGGCATTCAATCAAGCGCAGCCCGCGTATGCGACGGTCGCCGGCGGACGAAGCAATCTGGTGCTTTCTCGGGCCGGCTTCATTGGCGGCGGCATGGCGAATCGCGTGGCCGACGGGGCCACCAACTCCGTCATCGCCGGCGGCCAAAACAATTGCGTCGCCGAGGCCGCAAAGTCCTCGGCCATCGGCGGCGGCGATAGCAATCGTGTGGAAAACGTCGCTCTCTATGCCGTCATCGCCGGCGGCCGCAACAACACCATCGGCACCAACACGCAGGATGTGGTCATCGGCGGCGGTCGGGACAACCGGGTGGGGGCAAACGTCTGGCGGTCGACCATTGCCGGCGGCTTCATGAACGCGATTCACGACGACGCGTGCGGCAGCATTGCCGGTGGAGAGGGCAACATCATTTACATGGATGCCGTCAGCGCGACCATCGGCGGAGGGTTGTACAACGCTATTCGAGAAGAAGCCTCGTTCGGTACCATTGCCGGCGGCAATGCCAACGAAATCGGCGCCGATTCGTGGCAGTGCAGCATTGGCGGCGGACTTGGCAACGAGCTGGGAACGAACGCTCACTATTCCGTTATCGGCGGAGGAATTAAAAATGGGGTGGGCGATTGGGCCCATTCCTGCGTCGTGGGCGGCGGGGACTCGAATTGGATCGGCAGGGCAAGCACCAACTCCGTCATCGCCGGCGGCAAAGGCAACCGCATTGGGGCTCGATCCTCCGATGCCACGATTGGCGGAGGCAATATGTCCAGGATCGGCGACGACTCTTCGTGGGCCGCCATCGGCGGTGGGCACAACGGCATCATTGGAACAAATAGCATTTGCGCTACCGTTGGCGGCGGTCGTTGGTGTTGGATTCTGGATAACGCGGAATACGCGGTCATCGGAGGCGGTTTCGGAAATGTCGTTGGCGACAATGCCGCCTACGCCTCGGCCGCCGGCCGTCGCGCGCATGCGATGCACGCCGGCGCGCACGTTTGGGCCGACTCCAACGACTTCGATTTCCCCTCCGAGAGCAATAATCAGTTCAATGCCAGGGCTACCGGCGGCTTCCGCTTCGTGACCGCCATAGACGGCGCCGGCAACGCCACCGCGGGCGTTCGGCTGCATTCCGGTTCCGGGTCCTGGAATACGCTCAGCGACCGCGACATGAAGACCGGGTTCGAACCCGTGAACAGCCGGGCGGTTTTGGAGAAAGTGGCGGCCTTGCCCGTCGCCACCTGGCGCTACAAGGCGCAGGATGCCTCCATCCGACATATCGGCCCCATCGCGCAGGATTTTCACGCGGCCTTCGGCGTGGGGGAAGATCCCAAGGGCATTGCCACGGTCGATGCCGACGGCGTGGCGTTCTCCGCGATCCAGGGCCTTTACGAAATGGTCCAGGAACTGCGGACGGAAAATGCCGAACTCCGACAAGAGCTCGACGCGCTTAAGGCCCAGTTGAAGTAGCGCAAGGCTTGATCGAAGGGGCTTCTGCAACGTAAGATCGTGGGCCAGGCCCTCACAGATCGACTCCGTTCGATCCGCCATGCGCGGATTCCAGGGTCAGCC
Source organism: Lentisphaerae bacterium GWF2_57_35 (assembly GCA_001804865.1). GTDB lineage: Bacteria > Verrucomicrobiota > Kiritimatiellia > CAIQIC01 > GWF2-57-35 > GWF2-57-35. Next base: position 29,496 of record MHBK01000029.1, on the reverse strand, counting down.
CTTAAGATAAAAGATAGCGGCAAGGCACGTCCTGTGATAGATTCCATCCATGGCACGAAAACTGAGAATTGAATATGCGGGGGCGATCTATCACGTGACGGTGAGGATGCTGGGGGATTGGAAGCGAGAGGAGAACCTGCTTTTCGAGGATGATGCGGATCGGGAGCGGTTCTTGGGGGTGCTGGCGGATCGGGTGGAGCAGTTTGGAATCCGGTTGTACCTGTTTGTATTGATGAGCAATCACTTCCACCTGGTCCTGGAGACGCCGAAAGGAAACTGTGGCCGGTTTATGCAATCGTTGACGACGGCCTACACGGTTTACTTCAATTTACGTCACCATCGGCATGGGCATTTGGTGGATGGGAGGTACAAGGCCAAACTGGTTGATGGGGAGGAGTATTTGCTGAAGCTCTCGCGATATGTGCATTTGAATCCGGTGTGGGTGGGGCCGGTAAAGGATTTGCCGGTACAGGAGAAGCTCGAGTACCTGCGCTCGTACCGATGGAGCAGTTACGGCGGCTACATGGGGAAGGAAAAGCCCTTGGAGTATGTCGAGTATGGCCCGGTGCTCTCTGAAATGAGTGGGAAACGGCGGGCATGGCCGCGGCGCTATCGCGAGTATGTGGAGAGCGATTTGGCCGAGGACGACGAGGAATTGAAGGCGGTCTTGAAGGCTTCGCCAGGCTGTATTGGAGGGGAGGGCTTTCGAACCTGGGTGAATGAGCGATACGACGAACTGCTCAAGAAGCACAAGAAGCCGGAGGATGTCTCCTTTCGGCGAACCACCCGGCTATTGGAGCCGGAAACCGTATTAAGGACCTTGGCGGAGGTGCTGGAAGTCCCGAAGGAGGAATTCAGGAAGCGCCGCCGGAACTGTGCTCTACGTGGAGTGGCGGCGAAGCTCCTGGGGCAGTATGCGGGCGTGACACAGCGCGAAGTGGCTGGCCTATTGAAGGTCGGCAGCGGTGCGGCGATTAGCCAGAATGTTCGGCGGATGTCTGCCAAGTTGGCCGGCGACAAGAAATTGGCCCGGCGGGTGAGCCTGGTCCGCACAAGGCTGGAAGGGATGCTCAAGCCGACAGAAAGCCGGAAGAGGGCGGCTCGTTAAGTTTTATCTTAAGGGCTGACCCCGATTTCGGACCCGATTTCGGACCAGGCGATGTTGAAGAAATAAGCGGTCTTACAAATCGAAGCGTTCGGTATGCAGTTTTGCGGGCGGCGTCCCGGCTCGATTCAGTTGACTCGCCAGACTATCGATCATGGCGGGAGGTCCGCAAATATAGAAGGCCGCACCGTCGGCGAATGACGGCGCGTAACGACGAATCAACTCCAGATCTACGCGGCCTCGCTCGCCTTTCCAGGCTGGGCCGGGCCGGCTCAGAACGTGAACGACGCGTAAAGCGGGCTGCACGGCGGCCGCCATGCCGTCCAGTTCCTCGCGAAACAGGATGTCCTCTTCGGTTCTATTGCCCCAGAGCAGGATCGCCTTTTTACGGGCGGCCGTATCGCGCATGTGCCGGAGCATGCCGATCAGCGGCGTAATGCCAATGCCTCCGCCAATAAAGACCAAATCCTCTTCGTCGGGATAAAGGAGATACGAAAAACGTCCGAACGGACCCTGCACGCCAACCGAATCGCCAACCTGCAGCCGGCCGATTCCGGAAGTGAAATCGCCGGATTCCTTGATGGTGGCGCTGTGCCCTCCCGTCGTTGTAGGACTGGAGGAGATGGTGAAGGGGTGCTCCTCGGATCGAAAGGTCAGAAACTGAAACTGACCGGGCAAATAGTCCAAACCCTCAACGCCGGGCGCGGGAGCCAGCGTCAAGGTCCAGACCTGGCGATTCTCGCGGGAAACCCCGGCTATCCGGAACGGATGGGCCCGTCGTTGCCGCGGACCGATCAACTTGTGACAGGCATAGGCCGCCGCCGTCAGCACGGCCAGCAGCATCCAGAGCGTTCTCATGGGCCAACGCTGAAGGTCCGAACCGGCGTAGAAGCTGTGGATAAATCCTCCGGCAAGAACGACGACCGCCAGTGCGTTATGCGCCGACCGCCACCGCTCGTAACTTAGATGGAGTTCCTTGCGAAGAAGCGATGTCACAAGGAGGGCCGCCAGCGCCAGCAGGCTGACTTGGCCCAGGAGGATGAACCACGGGTGTTTGACGCTCGTCAGCAAATTCCATCCAATAGCGGGATCGGCCGCGAGAAGGAACGGATGCGCGATCAAGAGGCAACCGGCGAGCATCGCCATCGTCTTGTGAAAGACGTAGAGGGTATTCAAGCCGAAGGCCCGGTCAGCCGCGCGGACCCGGCTTGCGAGAACCGGCTGCAGGGCCAGGACGGGAAAGCCAAGCAGGCCCAGGGCCAGGCCCATCTCCCGAGCCGGCGAAAACGAGTGAGTCTTCATAAGCAAGGCGAGAAGAAACGGGCCCGTCGCTATCAGCGCATACGAGCAGGCCAGCAAACATCCGACAACCCTGGACGGTAAGGCAGTTCGCATTTGAATCACTCCGGCTTAACGACGAGTGCAGCAATTAACATATGAGCCTCCCTTCGATCTCTCGTTGAATTCCTCGCCCTTTAATTTATGCAGATGACCAATTTCTAATTATAAGTCAGTTTTTGCTCTTATCAATGGCTGCGCCTGCGAGGCGACTATGCACAACCCACTCCTTCCACCGCTGCGAAGCGGCCGTTCTTGTTCCTCATAATTACAATGGGTTGGGTCTCTGCGAAACTCGGTTGACTCTTCCGGCCTCTTCCCCTAGGCTCCCTAGCGAAACAAGCATGGCAAGCCCGTAGGGCTAAGAGGCTTGCCCATGATTTTTCGAAACGAAGACCAACGAATTTTCAAATGGCGGCTTGCCGGAAAGCTTCCGTGGGAAGCTTTTCCGGTCGCCCACGGCATAATGATATGGGGCGTTATGTTTCACGGAAGACAATGGGCGGAAAAACGGCAGAATAGGCGGTTGTTAAGCGGATCCCTGATCGACGTGGTCGTGCTTCGAAATGCATGGTCAGGGCTTTTCGGACTCCATCGAATTCAGGCCAAGGTGTGTGATAAATCGATGGTGGGGTTACAGGTCCAAACGACGATCCCCTTGGCGGTCGACACCGCCCTTAAGATTTGGATCAATCCCTACAACGGCTCGCACAAACGTCATCTTGTACTGCGGGGCGATGTGGTCTGGTGCAAGCCATCGAAAGACGAGAGCGACAGTTATCGCGTGGGCATTCGGCTTCGCGACTATCCGGTGAGAGCCATGCAATCGTGGGTTTCGTGTATGAGCGATGAATTGCGCCTCTTAACCTAACGCCCACTTCACTACAGCCTGGGTGCACCTTGACACGGCCCCTCCTCAACGTCTGGCACTGGAAAGAAACCACCGGCTTACGCCGGCGGCTACGTAGCCGCGTCCGTAAGGACGTGGATTCTTATTCATATGCGCGGAGGCCGTGTCAAGATGCACCCTTACAGCCGCTTCATTTGCTTTTCCCGATGGCGTGCAGCGCCCTTGAGCAGGTGGATGCTCATTTTTTCACGGGCTATATTTCGATGAGTGTAATCTCTGGTCTGCAGAAAAATCGGAGCGGCAAGAAAAACGTTCCCAAGCCGGAACTCACATGGAGTCGTCCAGCCGGCGTCGCGTAGACGCCCATTTGATACCCATCGACGCCAAAGGGCACGATCAACGACCCAATAAAAGGCAGGCGCACCTGTCCTCCATGTGCGTGCCCGGATAGAATGAGATCGTATTTCTCGTTCTTGATGTTTTTGACCTCGAGGGGATAATGCGCCAGCAGAATGCGTTTGGCCCTTGGCGCAATCGTTGAGGAGTTCCCCTTCTCGGCAATGGAGTTGTCTATCGTGCTGTGAAAAACGGAAGGAGCTGAAATCGCGGCTGGCACAAGATCCCACTCTATCCTCTGACCCGGCATGGCCAGCTCAGAGGCGGCATGTCGAATATTAATGTCTTTTCCTGAACGTCCTGCCAACAGCAGTCTTCCCTTTAAGCTGATGGCAGAGCGGTCCACAAGCCATTCCCCGCCCGTCTTTCTGAAGCAGTCGCCGATTCGGTCGAATGAAGCCCCGCTCCAATATTCGTGATTACCAGGAACTCCGTAAAGCGGCACGTTGATATGGCCAAGTGCGTCAAGTGCCTCATCGAGATATTGCACATCCTCAACAAGGTCTCCCGTGAAGCACACGACATCCGGCGCCAGTTGATTGATGGTCGCGACGATGCGCATGAGATAGGACCGGTTGCCCTTGTGGTGGAGGTCGCTGATGTGCACAACCCGTACGGACGGATGGTCGCCGAAGGAGAGCCGGGTGATGTTGATCCAATGGGGTTCAATAAGGAAGGCATCCACCATGCAGCAAACCAGCCCTCCGTAGATCAACACGCGCAACCATAGTTTTCGGATACCCGTCTTCATCTTGATATCTTCGGTGGACGACGCGCCTAGGCAGACCCGGAGGACGCGTTTGCGCGTCTGTCGGGATATGCTGCCGGCGATGGTTGCGCCGCTTCACTTTCCTTCACACACAGGTATTTGCCTATCACGCCTTCGAGTATCTCCTTTGACTGGATCTTGAATCCTGCCCTGGTGAGCAGGCCATCCATTATCCAGTCGAAAGTGGAGTATTCTTCTCTAACGTGGGTAGCGACCTCGTCTCCAAGTTTCGTTCCGCCTATTTCGGCAAGATGAGTGATCCATCGTGAGATGTTGGCGGCGACATTTGTATCTTCGAATATGACGTCGTTGATGTACAACTGCCCGCCGAGCTTGAGCATGTTGTTCATGCGGCGAAGGGCGATTCCCTTCCAGAAGTCCGGCAGATGATGGAAAGCCATGCCGGTCGCCATGGCGTCGACGGGCCCGTATGCATGATCATAAGTAAGAAAGCCGCCGTGGCAGAACACGATGTTGCCCAGTCCGGCGCCGACCGCCTTTTGGCGGGCGAACTCAAGCATTTGTCGCGAAACGTCGATCGCATACACCGTCGCACACCGGCGGGCCGCATGGATGGCAAGAGTCCCCGTGCCTGTGCCCATCTCAATCAGCGCCGACTGCGGCGTGACTCCGAGTCTGTCGAGCGTCTCGCTGCACTCGGCATCAATGTCCCGGAATTGGGCGTGACGAGTGTCGTAAGCTTCGACTTGCGCCGGATCGTCGTAGTCGGTCCCCACCTGCCTGAACTCATTGTATTGCCATGATGGTGCTTCTTTCATTCTTTAAATCGCTTAATCGACCTGGCCGCTATTCCTGATGGCATATGCCGCCCTTGAGCCGGTTAACTTTTGTTCACTATGGCTGCCATGAAGGTCGCGTATCAAGATCAGAATGCACTGAACGGGAAACGGGCGCATCCCGACACGGCCGCAAATTCATTCCGTTCAATAAGAATCGGGCTTGCGAAATGGAGCCGGGGCGACCTCGCCTGTCTCTTATACGCAAATCCTCCTTCATGTAGAGCTGGGCCAAGAAGGATTGCCGCAAAGCGTTGCCGCTGCAAGAAGACTTGTGTTTTGGAGGGGCGCGCTCCGTCGCGACCGAAAGAAGACGGTTCCGACAGAGCGGAACCCTCCAAAAGCTTTGAGATCTTTTCGGATTGGGCAACGAATAAAGAGCCGTTCCATCCGCGTCTTTCATTTGTTGCTTATCCTATTCGTTGCCCATGATCCCTGTCTTATTCAAATGGCAAAGCGGTCCCACGGATAAAAGAATGTTCAGAAGAGTCGTCCTTTCATCGCTATCGAGCTCCTTTGGATGGCAAAACGGGTTCGGCACGCCTTCGAGCCATCCAAGTACATGATTCCTGGAGGGTTCCGCTCTGTCGGAACCGTCTTCTTTCGGTCGCGACGGAGCGCGACCCTCCAAAATGCGGATCTACCGGCAAAACAATAAATTATCGTTTCACATAAAAAGACCGTGGGCGGCTGCATGACCCTTAAGGCTCAGACTTGACGATCCGTGGGACCGCTTTGCCATCCGTGGGGCTCCTTCTTCTCCTGAAAGAGTTGTCCCACGGATAAGGAATTATGACTCGTTTGGATGCCGAACTCTCTTGGAAAATTGTGTGTGTAAAAGACAGGCGACCTCGCCCCGGCAGCGGGGCCATGTGGCCCCGCCTCCAGCCGTCATGGGCCCGCTTATCCCAGGCGCCTGTTTTCTGCGGCACTGTCGGGATGCACCCAGGCAAAACATAGGAGCTTGATTGAATGCCGACCTGCGGACAATTTTTTGACCGTTGGCTGCGGGAAGCATCGCTCCGCAGACTCTTCTTTACTTGCGATGCATTAACTAGTATTTAGTTACATAAAGATTTCCAGGGTCACGCTGATGAAGAGGGCAACGATGAATATGAGGGTGGGTTTGCGCGGAAGAATTTTATCGCTTTCGGCTTCCGCATCACGCGGGGCCGCGGACAGAGGGGTTCGTGCGGGATGCGTCTGGGCTCTGATCTTGTTCATTTTCGGTTCGCCGCTGACGCGGGCTCAATCGTCGGCGGTCATCACGCAGGCGGGCGCCGGAAGATTGGAGTGGCAAGCGCCAAGCAACGCGAGTTGCACCATCGAGTGGGCGGAGAGCCCTACATCGACCTGGCACAGCTCCTGGGCCGGCCTTAGTCGGGTCGTCACAACCAACGGCTTCGGCGGAGTCCTGCTCCCCATGTTCTTCCGGGTCTGCTATAGCTCCGCGGAGCTTTCGGAGTATCGTTTCGTCGAAAGCCTGATTTCGCCGTACGGGTTAGTCGCCAGCCGTCCGGGGGAGTGCTATACCACGGTGTACAAGAACGCTCTTGCCGCCCTGGTATTCATCCATTATGCGAAGCCCGACCGCGCCGAGCGGATCTTCAGCGTGTTTCAGGCGTATGCCGATGCGACAACGCCTTTCACCGGACTGCCCCAGTGCTGGAATCCGTGTACGGGGAGCCCGTTTCCATCCGGGTCCAACGTGGGCGACGATTCGTTTCTGCTGCTGGCGCTGAGCTGCTATATGACGGAATATCCTGCGTCGACCGCCTGCACGTCCCTTCTGCAAAAGGTCAAGCTGTCGCTGCGGGACCGCGCGGTCACGAACATGATCGCCGAAGGCGCGGCCAACGCCTACGCCGCCCTCAAGCCCTATGCCGGGGAAGACGGCATCTCGCAGGCCATGTCGAAATATCGTCAGTCGTTTCTCAACGACGTTTGCTACTCGAACGTTCTGGATCATACCGTGCGCGGCGCGCTTGTGTTTGGCGACGTCGCCGGATTCCGACAGATGCACCGGTTTGCCGCGACGAATACCTGGGCGTATGACGGGACCACGATCGTTCGGGGTTTCGCCGACTCGCAGTGGGACACCGGGCACGAGACGAATATCAACGTAGAGATCACGGTGCAACTCCTGCTCGCATGGAGCCTGTGGCGATCGGAGCTGGACGACGATTTATCGTGGATCGAGGGTGAGACGGCCAGGCTCAGCCTGCCCCAAGGTCCCGACTGCGCCGGCCTGCCCTACTTCGTCTCCGCAAGGATATCCGAATGGACGCCGCCCGCCTATGCGACCCCGATCGTCGATCCCGTCGTCTTCATGCTCTTTTATCGCTGGGGCTTCAACCCTTTCTCGCCCGGCCAAAGATGCGCCGCCTTCGGATTCCAGTGACTCACAGCGCCGGATGCCAGGATTGCACCCTATTCCTGCTTGGTCCAGATCGTCATCAGGGGATACATCTTTCTGCAATCAATCTGGCAACCGGTCACGAATCCATTGAACCCATGAGTGGTCTTGAAGATACCCATGCAGTCGATGGTGTTGGAACACAGCATGGGGTCAAAAGACTCGCGCGTCATGCATTTCAGACCGCAACCGTTTTGATCGAAGACGGCGGCCAGATCGCATTCAACCGAGCCCTGCCAGTGATCGCTCGTCATCTGCAAGACCGACGCAAGCAACGCTTCCTTGTCTGAGGACTTCGCCAGGTCGTCGCTGTTCACCACGAGAGAAAGATCGATGTCTGAATCGCGGCGTGGGCGATTAGCCGGCCCGCGTGAGCCATGAAGTACGATGCGGCTAACGGAATCGTGCGCCACCAGCTGTGACGCAAGAAGCAGTTCGTGTGTCTTGGGGAGTCGCGCGGCAAGCGTAGGATTGAATTGTGTGATCAGGGGCATATAAGAGGTCAGGTTAGATAAACCGGCAGTGGAAGACAAGGTCGAAGCCGCGAACTGAAACGGGCTCGTATGGGGAGGGCGGGCCTTCTTGCCCGCCATCGCGGCCAGGAATGGCCGCGGTCCTTTAAGAACTTTCCTTAACCGCTCTTGCCACGGTATGCTCTCGGCCCTGCTTGACCTTGTCGTAGTTGCCGAAAGACGCTTTGAAATTCCATTTGATGAACTCCCTGAGTCCCGAAATCGTTACGACAACCAGTTGGCCCCCTGGCCGCAAGCGGTCTTTGGCATCGCTTAGGATGATGTACAGCAATTCCTTTCCCACCTTGGCCGGCAAATTCGCGACGATCGTGTCAAAAAGGACGTTGCCCACAGCGCTGAACGCATTGCTGAGATAGGCTTTGCTGTTGGTCAACCCGTTCGCGTCTGCATTCTTGTTTGCAAAATCTACCGCCACAAAATTGGTGTCTACCATCTGTACCTTGCCGCTGGGGCATGCCTTCGCAATCGCCACGCCGATTGCGCCATAGCCGCAGCCGAGATCGAGCGTATCTTGCCCGTCTTTGACGTCGATGTGCTCGAGCAGCAAGGAAGACCCGTCGTCAATACAGCGGGGACTGAAGAGCCCCCAAGTGCTGTGAAACGTCAGCCGACATCCACGCAGAACGGCGTCGAACACAATGTCTTCTTTGAGTTGTTCAGAGGTTTTCATTTCTACTTGAAGGTTCTCGTCAAATTCCCCACTGGACTTTTTCCATTCATGGGCAAGTCCCCGAACCAGGCGGCGACGGCGGCGATCTGGCTGTCGTCCGACGAGGAGTGCGCGTTGATCAAATTGGGCAGGGCGCTGAATTGACGCAAATGGTACGGAGAGCCGAACGAGGTAAAGACGACGTTCGGTTGTTCCATGTAAAATCCGAACATGAACATTCGATTATGCACTCCGACCGACCGGACGGAATTGACTCCCCAGGATGCTTTGTAGGCAAAGTTCACAAAAATCGCGTCGTAGCCCGCGGCGATTTGTGAAAATTCGAAACCCGGATTGTCGAAATGGTCGACTTGAAAACCTCGGGCGCGGAGCGCCTCGTCCACTTGGGGCAGTCCGACCGGCTCGATGAAAAGGGTGACGGTTGCGACGCGGGCGCCGGCTTTGAGGTTGCGCAGCGGCAAGAACGAATCCACGTCCCGGACTTTCACCAGGGCGCCCTCGGCGATTAACCTGGCGGTCCGTTGGAATTCCTTCACTTGAACGTCGGAGGGCTCTTCGTATTCCAGTTGGCCTTCGTGCAAGCTCAACCGCGCCTTGAATTCCAGGATGCGTCGGACGGCGTCGTTAAGCCGTTCCTCGGAAAGACGGCCATTCTTTACGGCGGCGAGCAGCACGTGGCAGTCCTCGGGCAATTGGGGAAAGAGCAGCATGTCGCAGCCGGCGGCGATGCAGGCGACGGTGCGATCCGCGTGGTTCATGTAGCCGGCCACGCCGCCCATGTTCATGTCGTCGGTGACGATCAACCCTTCGTACCCCATTTCCTGGCGCAGCAGGTCGGTGACGATCCGCCGGTTCACGGAGGCCGGGCAAAACGCGCCGCGACGGTCCGTGGCCGGATCCCAGGCCGGCAGGGCGATATGCCCGATCATCACGCTCATGACATCGGCGGCAAAGGCCGCGCTGAAGGCCCGGGCCGAGATGCGCTTCCAGTCCTCCAGCGAAAGCGAATTGACCGAGGTCACGACGTGCTGGTCAAAGTCGTCGATGCCGTCGCCCGGAAAATGCTTCGCGCAGGTGGCCAAGCCATGCTCCTGGGCGCCCTCAATGATGGCGGCGGCCAGACGGCTGACCCGTTCCGGATCGTCGCCGAGCGAGCGTGTATTGGCGATGGGGTTGTCGGGGTTGACATTCACGTCGACAACCGGCGCAAACGTCCAATGGATGCCGACGGACCGGCCTTGCAGCGCGGCCGCGCGGCCCATCTGCCAGGCGAGGTCGTCGCGGTCGGTTGCGGCCACGGCCAGCGGATCGGGAAACGGCACGCCGCCGCGCACGACATGCCCGGCGCCGGCTTCCAAATCGGCCGCGACCACCAGCGGCACGCGGGAAAGCCCCTGCAGGGTATGGATGCGTTCGCGATGCTCTTCCGGCCGCGCGCCAAAAACAAACACGCCGCCCAGCCGAAGGTCCGGCAGCAGCCGGCGGATCGTTTCGTATTGTTCCGGGTTGGCGCACATCGGCAGGAGCAACTGGCCGACGCGCTCTTCCAGCGTAAGGCTGGCCAGGGTTTTTTCGACCCAGGCGGTCTGTTCGGGACAGAGTGATTTCATAGGGTTTCCAATGGTTGGAAAATCGGGACGACTATTTTCCAATGGTTGGAAAATCCGGGTAATTTTTTTCCAATCATTGGAAAAATCCGTTTTAGCCCTTGATGCCCGTCATCGAGATGCCCTCGATGAAGGTCTTTTGGGTGAAGAAGAACAACACGATGACGGGCAGCACGACGAGCGTACTGGCGGCCATGAGGTAATGCCATTCGGTGCCGCCGTGCTGGCTCTGGAAAAACTGCAAGCCGAGCGCGAGGGTAAAATCTTTTTGATTGGTCAGGTAGATCAACGGGCCGAGGAAGTCGTTCCAGGAGGCCATGAACTGGAAGAGGCCGATCACCATCAGCGCGGGTTTGCACAACGGCAGGATGATCTGCAAAAAGATCCGGAATTCGCCGCAGCCGTCGATGCGGGCGGCATCCGACAGGTCCTTGGGAATGGTCATGAAGAACTGGCGCAGGAGAAAGACGTTGAAGGCCGCCGCGCAGAAGGACCCGACCCAGAGGGGCTTGAGCGTGCCGATCCAGCCGAGGGTGCGGAAGAGGGAATAAATGGGCACCATGACCACGGGGAAGGGGACCATCATGGTAGCCAGGGCGATGACAAACACCTTGTTGCGGCCGCGCCAGGGAATGCGGGCAAAGCCGTAGGCGGCCAGTGCGCTGGAGGAGACCGTGCCGATGATCGTCAGGAAGCAGAGGATCAGCGTGTTCTTGAGGTACATGGGGAAGTACTTCATGGCTTTGACGGCCTTGGTGAAGTTGTCCCAGCGGAAGGAAGTCTTGTGAATCAATGTCGAGGCGGGCACTACGTCCCAATCCTTGGCGGCAACGTGGGTTTCGCCCTCATGGTCGTCCGCCGCGACGTCCACCACGGCAATCCGGCTCCAGGGATTTTCGCGGGTGGCCGGGATTTCCTTGATGATTTTGACGGGCACGAGGATTTCCGCGCCGAGCGCATCGGTGGACTTCAGCTGGCCGTCCTGCATGCGTTGGAGGGGAATCACGGTTAGCGCGCCGGCGTCCGGCAATTGGATCAGCGCCGAAGGCGACTCGATGGCTTCGAGGCTCTTCACTTCGACCAGGCCGCCTGCTTGTTGTTGATAAAGCCGGTAGGGGAGCCAGGTGGGGGGCATGGACATGGTCTGGTCGATCGGTTTGAGGGCGGTGGAGAGCATCCACAACAGGGGCACCAGGAAAATGGCCGAGCCGCCGATTAAAAGAAGGTATATGGCAATGCGTCCTAAAAAGTGTTTCATGTCTATTCTCCGGCGTAGTAAACGTGTTTACGGGTTGAACTCGTGGCCGCCCAGGTGAGGAAGAGGATGATCAGGAAGAGCACCCAAGCCATCGCGCAGGCGTAGCCCATCTGGAAGTAGCTGAAGGCATTTTCATAAAGATAAACCGCGTAGAACAGCGCGGACCGGTTGGGACCGCCGCCGCCGAACATGATGTAGGGACCGGAGAACACTTGCAGGGCGCCGATGATGCCCATGATCAGGTTGAAATAAATCACGGGGGATATCATCGGAATGGTAATGTGCCACAGCTTGGTGAAGGCCGACGCGCCGTCGATCTCGGCCGATTCGTACAGCTCCCGGGAGACGTCTTGCAGGGCGGCCAGATAGATGACCACCGAGCCGCCGACGCCCCAGAGGGAGGTCAGCACCAGCGAAGGTTTGGTCCAGTTTTCGTCCGCCAGCCAGTTGGGACCGTCGAGGCCGAACCATTTCAACGCGTAGTTGAGCAGGCCGAACTTGCCGTTGAAGATCCAGAGCCATATCATCGCAATGGCCACCTGCGGCACCAGCGACGGCAGGAAGAAGAAAGTCCGGAAGGCCGGCCGGCCGACGACGGGGTTGTTCAGCAGCACGGCAATGAGCAAGGCCACGATCAGGGAGAGCGGCAGGGAGAGCGCCGCAAAGTAGAACGTATTGCCGAGAGATTTCCAGAAGACCGAATCGGTAACCATGTCCTTGTAGTTCAAGGCGCCGATCCAGACGGGCTTGGAGATCACGTCGTAGTCGCAAAACGAATAGTAAATCGATGCGGCCAGCGGATAGAGGGTAAAGACCAAAAATCCGATGATCCAAGGGCTGATAAAGGCCAGGCCCAGCCATAAAGTTTTTCGTTCGCCGCGCGTCATTGGCTCCACTCCTTCATCCGGTCTTCTTTCACTAGGTCCCAGCGCCGCATGACGCGGTCGAATTTCCACTGGGTGCGTCGCTGCACGTCGTCCAGCGCTGCCTGAGGGGTCGTTAAAAGGGTCCCGACCTGTCCAAAGGCCACGCCCATTTCGTCGGAATAAATGAGCCACACCGACATGCGGGGAACGGTCCGGGCGTTGGGGCTTTTGGCCAGCTCGATAAAGGTCTTGATGTAGGGATTGGGATGCTTCCGGATGAAGTCGTCGCTCATGGTCGCCAACGGCGAGAACTTGCGCTGGCCGAGGCACAGTTTTTCCATGGGCCCTTGCGTATTGACATACTTGATGAATTCGAAGGCTTCCTCGGGATGCCGGGCGCCGCGGGGAATGACCAGCACGTCGCCTTCCGCGACGGTCACGTTGGGCAATTTTTCGGCGTCCACGGAGGGAAACGCGGCCGCGCCCCATTCCATTTCCGGCGAATACTTATCGATGAAGTTGTACATCCACACCCCTTGCAGCACCATGGCAATCTGACCGGCCAGGAAGGGACTTTGGGGCGATGAGGGATTGCCGAAGGACGAGCCGAAGGTCTGGATGTTATTCAGGCCGTATTTCAACGGATAGCTTTGAAACCAAGTCATGGCCGCCACGTTTTCGGGGCTGTTGGCGGTCAGGGTGCGGTCGCCGTCCCAGATGGAGCCGCCGAACCAATATCCCCACAGGGCATTCCACCATCCCGGCTCGCTGGGAACGTAACCCAGTTGCAGGAGGTCGAAATCCTTCTTTTCCTTCTCTTCGGGGGTCAAATCGGGATAGTGAACGCGGATCTTTTTGCCGTTGCGAGTTACGCTGACCACCGTCAGTTTTTCGGCCATTGCGTCAAGTTCGGCGATCGTGCGGGGAGGCCGTTCGGGATCGAGGCCGGCGTCGCGGAACATCTTTTTGTTCCAATGCAGGGCCAGGGAGGCCGGCGTGGATGGAAGCGCCCACATGTGGCCGTGCATTTCGCACAAATCCCAATAGACCGGAATGTAGTGATCGCGCGTGATGCCCGCTTTTTCCAGCATCTTGTCCAGCGGGGTCAAGGCGCTTTTTTCGGCGTAATTGTTGACGCTGAAAGCCCAGAGCCCCGCAATATCCGGCGGATTGCCGCCCGCGGTGGCCAGCATCATCTTGCGGTCGATCGCGCTGACCGTCAGCTTTTCAACCCAAATCTTATCTTGCGAGGCGTTAAAATCGTCCACAATCGCCTGCATGGCATCGCTTTCAAAGCCGGTCCACTTTTCCCAATATTGGACAATGATGCGTCCATCCGGCGTTCGATCGTTGGGTTGCTTGGAGCATCCAGCAGAGAATGTGGCCACTGCAACCGCGGCCAATAAAGCACAAAATAAAATCGGCAGCCGTGTTTTAGAAATCATCATTACGCTCTTTTTTTATGACTACGAGGTCCCAAACTAAACATGCATCTTATAGCGAAGCCCGCTTCGATAAGCAAATAATTTACTCGGTAACAATCAACTCGCATGCTGACTCGCCAAATAAGCCTTCACTTCGTTGATGCGTCCCAACCGCAACATGGCGTCGGCTTGGGCCTTGGCTTGGGTCATGCTGAGGCCGCTGACAATGGTTTGCACCGACGGAATATGGCTGGCATCCAGACTGAGGATGTTGATGCCGATGCCCAGCAGAAAGGGGATCATTTGCGGGTCGCGCGCCATGTCGCCGCACAGGGACAGCTCCTTTTTTCGGGCCAGGACCGCATCGGCCACCCGCTTGAGGGACCGCAGAACGGCGGGATGCTGCGACAGGTACATGTCGGACACATGCGCATTGGTCCGATCCACGGCCAGGATATACTGCACCAGATCGTTGGTGCCGATACTAAGAAAATCCGCCTCCTGAGCCAATTCGCCGGCCACCTCGACCGCGGAGGGCAACTCGACCATGACGCCCAGCAACGGCTGGCCGTTGTGCGGCACGCCTTCCTGAGTCAACTGCCGGATGCACTCCTGAACCACATGGCGGGCATCGACAAAATCGTCCACCGACGACACCAGGGGGAACATGATTTTCAGTTCATATCCATGCCCCGCGCGCAGCAACGCGCGCAATTGCTGGCAGAAGATATCCTTGTTTCGCAGCGAAAACCGGATGGCGCGAAGCCCGAGAAAGGGATTGGCCTCGTTGACGCTCGGGAAATAGGAAAGCATCTTGTCGCCGCCGATGTCCAGCGTACGAAAAGTTACCGGCCGGCCTTCCATGGTTTCGAGAATCCGCCGGTAAATGCGATGCTGCTCTTCCTCCGACGGGAAATCGTTTCTTACGATGAACGGCAATTCGCTGCGATAAAGGCCGATGCCCTCAGCTTTCATCCGCAAAACGACCGGCAAGTCGCTCAACAAATTGACGTTCGCCATCAAACGAATCGTATGGCCGTCGTCGGTCGCCGTCGTGGGCCTGACTTGCGCCTCCAGGTCGTGCGCTTTTTGATTGGCCTCTTCGATGGCCTCATAGCTGCAAACGACATTGGCCGCGGGATTGACGATCACATGGCCCTGATAGGCGTCGAGCAGCACCGGCGTATCCTCCGGCAGCTTCAGCAGTCGTTCCTCCCGCGTGATGACCAGCGGAATCTTCAGGGAGCGCGCCAGTATCGTTACGTGGGAACTCACGCCGCTTTCTATCAGGATCAAGCCCTGCGCCTTTTGGGCGGCCAGCTTGAAAATATCCGAGGGCAGCAATTCCTTGGCGATCACGATCTGCCCTTTGTAGTCCGAGGCGGAATCGGTCTTCGGATGCAAATTGTGCAGCAGGCGATGTCCCAAATCTTTTACATCCTGCACTTTTTCCCGCAACATCGGATTGGCGCTTCTCGAAAACAGCTCGATGAACCGGTCAACCACTTGTACGATCGCCGTCTGGGGCGACAGGCCCTTCCGGATCAGCCGAAGGATATCGCCCGAGAAGGCATCGTCCTTCAGCATTAGTAAGTGGGCGCTAAAAATCAGCGAAGCCACGTCTTCCAGGCGGGTTTCCATCTCCTTCTGAATATCGTTGATCTGGAGTTCCGTCCGTTCCAGCGCATGCCGGAAATCGTCCTCGGTTTGATGCAACGCCTTCAATTCCTCGGCGAGCAACCGATCGGTTTGAACATGGCCGAGCGAGGTGGATTTGGCAAAAATGATGCCTTGTGAAGCGGCCGTGCCGCGGATAAAACCCAGCTCCGGTTCCAGCCGGATCTCGTCCGGCTGCGCAGAGGTTTGGATGCGGTGCAAATCCATCAAGAGCCGCGCATTTTCGATCGTGCTGCCCAACTGGGTGGCAATCGCCCGCAAGGCTTTGGTGTCGTTCTCGTCGAAATAGTCCTTTTGGGCATCCTGCACCACCAGAACGCCCACCCGCGTCAGCCCGCGAAGGATCGGCACGGCCAGGAAAGCATGGTAACGATCCTCGAAACTGCCGGGAATGAACTTGTAGAATTTGCTGGAAGGACCCGAGGCTTCGCGAATGGCCCGCAATTCCTGCAACGCCTTTCCGGTGATGCCCTCGCCCAATTTCAGCCGGAGTTTACCGATCAGCTCGGGATTCAAGCCCTGATTGGCCACCAGGACCAGCTCCTGGCTGGAGTCGTCGAGCAGATAAACCGAACAGACCGCCGCTTTCATATGCCAGGCGACCACACTGACTACCTTTTGAAGAAAGCTCTCCACACTGGTGCTTTTTTCAAACAGCCCCGCCAACTCGGCTACGCTGCAAATCAAATCGACGTTGCTTTCTTTCTTCATACAGCTTCAACTTTACAATGCGGTCACGAGCCGGGGCGGAAGGAAAGCCTTCAATTCGCCTCGCAACGGTTCCATCGACACGATGTCGACTTCCATGCAAGCCGCCTTTTTAAAATCCAACTTCAAGGCGCCATTCGCCGTGATTTCCGAAACCAAGTCGCTAAAATCGGGATCGTGGCCCACTACCGCCACCCATTCGATCTTGTTATCCAATTGACCGAGCATCTTCTGGAATTTAGCCATATTGCAGCCGGGATTCAACTCCTCCGTCTGTTTAACGCCTTTTACCCCCCAAGCCTGCGCCAAAAGCTCCGCCGTATCCACCGCTCGAACCGCTTGCGAAGAAAGAATAACGTCGGGCTTGGAATACATTTTGGCTACCCGCTTGAAGGCCTTGCGAGCTTCCTTGCTGCCGACCGGCGTCAACGGTCGCAATAAGTCGTTTTTCCCTTTGAACTCCGCCCGTGTCTGGGCCCGCGCATGTCGAACAAACAGTATTTTCATTTCTCAACCCTCCTGTGTGGCAGAAAGTGAGCAGGGGGCAGTAGGAAGTGATCAGTGAACAGTGATCAGTAAACAGTAGTTCTCTTACTGATTACTGACAACTGATCACTGATTACTTTCCCCTTCCCCTTCCCTTTCCCCGCTCTCCCTACATGCTCTGTCTTGACTTTATGCCCGAATTCCCTAAATTCATCCCGTATTGAATGCCCGATGGTGTAATGGTAGCACAACTGCCTCTGGAGCAGTTTGTCTAGGTTCAAATCCTAGTCGGGCAACCACTCTTTCGGAACCTTCTTCTTCCGGTCGCGACGAAGCCCTCCAAACAACAAAGCCCTTCGTCTTCTCTCTTGGAGGGTTCCGCTCCGTCGGAACCTCTTCTCCCCAGCTCTTTCTACATAAAAAGACCGTAGATTTTCTCGTAAGTCAAGCGTTTTACCTGGACGTTTTACGATCCTTTGGGTAGGATAAGTCTAAATTTCACCAAGAGGACTGCATGAATAAGCTTCTTGTCGGCTGGTTATTTTCTTTCTGGTCTCTCGCCGCTTTCGGCGCCCCTGCCAATCAGGCCCTTCTGGATGGCCGGCCCACAGAATACGATTCCACGGATCTTCGCGCCGTGTTCAGCGGCGCGAATGCGTGGGGGATCGATAACGTGATCACCAATTTTTACGTCACCTGGGACACGAACTATCTCTACGTGGCGCTGCAAGGCTGGGAGAACAACAACAAGCTGACGATCCTGCTGGACGTCGATCCCGGCCACGGCACCGGAGCCAGCGCCACCACCAATTGGAGCCGCGTCCTGCCGGATTACATTCGGTACAACGATGTCGGCTGGTTGGCCTCCACAAACGAAGGCGCTACGCCTTACGGCCTGGATTACCTGATCTCGAGCGAAGGCTTCTACAACAATTTCCTTCGCATTCTCTACGACGGCGACGCCACGCCGGACAGCAATACCGTAGTGACCCTGTTCGACAGCGGCAACGGCGACGTCCCCCTCGGCACGCCGGTGGACATGGTTGTCAAAGCCGACGCCACCGCCTGCATCCTGAAAGGATTCGAGGCGAAAATTCCCTGGCTCGAACTCTACAACACCAATCTGAATCGCTTCGGCCAGGTGGAAATCGGCGAAATCGTTCCGCGCGGCGCGGCGCTTCGCCTGTTTGCCAATCTCCACAACAACGATCCGACCATTTCCTACAGCTCGCCGGATGCCCTTCCCATGCAGACCAGCCCGCATGCGTTTTATACCAACGGCATCCTGATGACCGATACTTATCTCGAAATTCCCGTGGACCAGGACAACGACGGCATTCCGGATGTGGCCGTCGGCGACGTGAACGCGCCGTTTCTGCGCTACGTCGCCGGAGCCGCCGGCCAGCCTACGGTCTACGTACAATTCAATGAGCCGGTCACCGCTTTCAGCGCCGCCGACACCAACAACTGGCGCGTGGACGGCGAAATGCCCGGCGCCGTAAACCTCGTAGCCACCAACGCCGCCTTGCTTCAGTTGACCAACAGCCTCCCCGCCGAAGGCGCCCTGGTGCGGATCGCGGCTGACCATGTGTACGACAACAACGGCAATGCCAAGCTGACGACCCTGTGCCTTTTTCCCTCCTCCAACGGCTTGCCCGAAAGCGTCACTGTGCGTTTCGTACTGCAAACCGCCTCCGGCCTGGGCGCCAATCCCGGTTCCAGCAACTTTTTCCTGAACGGCTCCGCCTTCCCGCTGGATTGGGGATATCCGCCGTCCACCTCCACTCCGCTTCAGCGGCTGAGCGGCTCGCTGTATTATGCCGACGTTACTTTTCCGCCTACGACTCCCCAAACGTTGAATTACAAATTCAGCGGCATTCTCTACAACACGCGCACAAACAACTATGAAGCCGTCCGCCTGACGGACTTCGCCGGCGCCACGCGCGTGCTGACGCTTCAAACCAACCTCCTTTCCCTGACGATAACCGATTGCCTCGGCGCCGCCGCCCATCCCTGGCGCGATCCCAACAACACGAATCAGACGGCCCACGCCAATCTCTTCATCGATACCCGCCGCGGCGACGCCGGCGTGCGCGAGCGCCGGACTATGCTCTTTAAGCTGGATCTTTCCGGCCGCGACACCCGGAACCTCACCCGTGTGCTGCTGCAAGGCTCCGATCCTTTGCGCGGCTTCAACTCCGATGGAGGAAAGCCCAACGCCATTGTGGATTTTGCAGGCGCTCCCGGCATCGGCTGGTCGCGCGGCGGCGTCTCGCTCTATGACGACGGCTCCCACGGCGATCAAGTTTCCGGCGACAAGATTTATTCGCGCCTCTGGAGCTTTACCCCCGACGGCCTGGACAGCGCGATCGAAACGACCTTTCCCTATTCCCTGGTAGGCGGCGGCTACGGAACCCTGCCGTATGACGGCGACAGCTATTGGGTGGATCGACGCAGTCCGCGCAGCTTCATTTACAAATACTATGTCGTACGTTCCTCGGGCGATTCGCTCGAAAGCCCCGGCTACAACCTTGAGTACTATATCGAAACCACCAATACCGCCATCGAGTTGCCGACCTTTGTATGGGACAACGAAGCGCTGCCGCTGCCCCCGGCGTCCAATAGCCCCATCCTGTCCAGCCTGGTCTTTACGGGCGGCGTAACCACGCTGTTATTCGAGAACACCCCCAACGAACTCCAGCATGGAGTGGAAATCTCAACCAACCTGCTCTCGCCCTGGCTCGACTTCGGCCAGCGCGCCGCGACCAATACGGCCGGCGAATGGGTGGCCATTATTCAAGGCGCCGCCGGCATGGAATCCTATCGGGCATTCGCCGGGCCTGCAAAACCGTACACCGGCGTCCGCTGGGAACCCAACCCCCTGCCGCCTACCGGCGGAACCCTGCGAGTATATTTCACGCAGCACAGCCGGGCCCTGGCCGGAGATCGAAACGTGCAAATCGCCGGCTCCTTCAATGGGTGGTCGCCCGCCCCCATGACCTTCCTGGGCGACGGACTGTGGTATGTCGATGCCCTCGTCGGAGAAGCGGCCAGCAGCAATATCGAATTCAAGATTCGCAATCTTGGCGGTTCAACCTGGCTGGGTATGGGCGGCGACGAAAACTGGCGGCCGAACTACCTGGCCTACAAAGGAGTCCTGCGCGCCTCCTGGAGCCCCAGCATGGCCACCAATGGACAGTTGTTGAACGTTTCCTACGATGCGGACGGCGGCCCTCTGGCGGGCGCCACCAACGTCAATGCCTATGTGGGTTTCGACGAAAACTGGGCCGCCGCCAATACACGGCGCATGACAAACCTGGGAGGAACTGTTTGGGATCTGGCTTTTCCTGTGCCTTCCAACTATTCTCTCAGCGTGAATTTCGTGTTTAACGGCAATACGAATGCAACCGCCACGGTGTGGGACAGCGAAAGCGGCAGTCCTATCGCCGGCCGGCAATGGCGCGTCTTTATTGCCCAACCGCAGTAAAAAGGAAAAACATCATGGATAAGCTTCGTTCGCTCAAGCGCCTGGGGTTCACCTTAATCGAACTGCTCGTCGTCATTGCCATCATCGCTCTACTCGCGGCCATTCTCTTTCCCACCGTCAACGTCGCCGTCGAACGCAGCCGTCGCAGCAGTTGCCGCAGCAACCTGCGCCAAATCGGTCTGGCTCTCATCCAATACGCCGACGATCATAAAGGCTGGCTGGTCCTGGCAGGCTCAACGACGCCGACCTATGAAGACGGTACTCTGGGAAACCAGTGGCCTTTTCGGCAGCACATTACCAATCTCGCGGCCCGCGGCTATATTAAAGATCCCCGCATATGGTGGTGCCCCAGCGATAAAACCGATGGTTCAACGTCGGTGCGCAATGCGGGACCTGCCACCGATTTTTCCACGTTCAATTCTGTCGGCAATTGCAGTTACATGTACGTGGCCGGCTACAACATCAACAAGACCGTGGAAAAATCTGTGTCTGCACCTGTTATAGCGGATGAGGCGAATGCTCAGGAAAACGGCGCCGCTACACCGGCCGACATGCCCGATATCGGACCAAACGACAACCACGGCGCAGACTATCGCAATGTGCTTTATCTGGATGGCCACGTCGTCAGCGTTGAAGGCAACGACACCGCTAATGCCATTTTCAATACGCTGGCCAACCCTGTTATATTGCAAAGCGTGGATTAAAAAATAAGCCATTCCGTCAAGGAATCAAAATCCCTTAAGGTGGCCCGGCTTCTCCGAAGGCGGGCTCTTTTGATCTCCTGAAGCCGCGTTACGCCCGCCTGCATGGCTATGCCATATTGCGGGCAGGGAGAACGCGGCCCACCTACAGAATTCAGCCCTTCACTTCTGCGCTGTTATCTTCTTTTGCACAGAATAAGCCCCACGGATGGCAAATAGATTGACGCCTATGCGCAACACCCCCGGGAGGGACGGCGGCCTCGCCGTCCACTTGATTTTACCTACCCGCTTTAACTCGTCCGCATCGGCATCAGCACGTAGAGGAACGGGATATTGGATTTCACCACGCCCGGACTGAGATCGTCGGTCAATTCCACAAACACTTCGTCGGAAACCAGATTTTTCAGGGGATCCATCATGAATTCCGGATTGAACGCGATCGTGATTTGCTTGCCGGCGTAGTTGATCGGCAGGGTTTCCCGCGCTTCGCCGATTTCCGGAGTCACCACGGTGATCTCCAGCTTGTTCTTCGTGAAGCTGAGTTTGACGGAATTGGATTTTTCGTTGGCCAGCAACGCCACGCGGCGCAGGGAGGTCAGCAGCGCATCGCGCTCGATGCTCACCCGCTCGTCGCATTGCGAGGGAATTACCTGCCGGAAATTGGGATATACGCCCTCAACCAGCTTCGATACCACCAACATATTGCCGAATTCGAAGGCAATCTGGTTGTCCGTCGCCTGAATCTTCAGGCTGCCCTCGCTCTGCAAGGTGCGCATCAACTCGTCAACCGTCTTGAACGGAAGCACCATGTCCGCTTCGCATTCCTTGGGGAACTCCAATTCCTGCTCCATAAGGGCCATGCGGCGGCCGTCGGTGGCCACCACGGTCAGTTTGTCGCCCTTGAAGCTTAGCAGCACGCCATTGAGCAGATGACGGGCTTCGTCGGTCGAAGCGGCATAACTGGTGTGCCGGAGCATTTCGCGGAAAATCGTCTGGTCGATCGTATACACCCGGCCGCCTTCAAACTTGGGCAGGGGCGGGAATTCCTCTTCCGACATGCCGATAATTTTGAAATACGACGCCCCGCAACGAATGGAGGCCGCATCCTTCTCGTCCACCTCGATCTCGATCTCGTTGACCGGCAACTCGCGGAAGATGCTCAGAATACGCTTCGCCGGCATCGTCGTGGCCCCGGTCTTGATCACATCGGCTTCCAATCCAATGCGGACGCTGACGTCCAGATCGGTCGCGGAAAGCCAGAGCTTTTCCTTTTCCGCGGTAAAGAGCACGTTGGAAAGGATTGGAAGCGTGGTACGCGTATTGATGACCGTTTGAACTTTCTGCAAGCTTTCGAGGATTACATCTTTGTTTACCTTGAGCTTCATCCTTCTTCCTCCAGATCGTTGCTAACCGAGGTGTTAATAATTCATAAGTTAATAGGCATCTAATTTCTTAGTACTATGCCCTGTTAATATGTTGAACAACAAGATTACATGAATGAAACCGGGCTGAAAAGCGATTTCGAGCCTGTTAATACATTTGTGCATAGCTATTCATAACCCGCCCCGCCTGCGGATAACTTCCAGTTGTGCCCTGTTCCATCATTCCACCCACAGAGTTACTCACTGGGTTGTACACAGGCGGAAGAAATGCCGAAGAAATGCCGAATGCCGATTTCCAATTGCCGAATGGATGGGAATTAAGGAAGGATCTGACTCTGACTATTCTTATGGGAGGGCGGACATTCCTGTCCGCCATGATCAAAAAAAGCGGACAAGAATGTCCGCCCTCCGTTAATAAAGCCGAAGCTCTTCTACCGCTGCCCCAACTTCTGCTTCAACGTGGAAACCGCTTGGCGGAAGGACGGATCTTCCTTCATCCGCCCGTCGATCTGCTTGCAGGCGTGCATGACCGTCGCATGATTGCGTCCAAACGCATTCCCGATCGCCGGCAGGGAGTTCTGGGTCAACGTGCGGCACAGATACATGGCCACCTGGCGAGGAAAAGCGACGGATTGAGGGCGCTGCTTGCTGGTCATATCGCCCAAACGGATGTCGTAGTACTCCGCCACGACGCGTTGCACCGCCACGATGGTCAGCGCCTCGCTCTGTTCCTGGTCGAGCGTATCCCGCAGCAGATATTCCACCATGTCGACCGTGACGTCCTTCTGATTCAACGACGCATAAGACGCCACGCGAATCAGGCCGCCCTCCAGCCGGCGAATGTTCGAACGAATCCGCTCGGCCATGTACAGAATCACGTCGTCCGGAAGACGCAAATGGAGCTGTTCCTGTTTCTTTCGCAGAATGGCGATGCGCGTCTCGACGTCCGGCATCTCCAGTTCGGTCACCAGGCCCCACTCAAAACGCGATACCAGCCGCGCATCCAGGCCGGCCAGCTCGCTCGCCGGACGGTCCGACGTCAGCACGATCTGCCGGTGATTTTCGTGCAAAGCATTGAAGGTGTGAAAAAATTCCTCCTGCATGCGCTCTTTGCCGGCCAGAAACTGGATATCGTCGATCAGCAGCATGCCCATCCCGCGGTATTTCTTGCGGAATTGCGTCACGCCATGATTCTGAAGGGCCTCGACATAATCGTTCAGGAGCGTTTCGCTGGAGATGTAACAAATGTCCAGCTTGCTGTGCACGTTGGCATATTGGCCGATCGCCTGCATCAAATGGGTTTTTCCCAAACCCACGCCGCCATAAATGAAAAGAGGATTGTAGGCGCGCGCCGGCGACTGGGCCACCGCCAGCGACGCGGCATGCGCGAAGTTGTTCGAGGCGCCCACCACAAAATTCTCAAAAGAATACTTGGGATTCAGCGCGATCGTGTTCCGAGCTTTTCCGCCGCCGGATTTTCGTTCCGACTTTTTCGGGGCTTCCGGCTGAGACGCGGCGGGCGCCGGAGCAGGCTGCGAAGAATCCACTTGCAGCTCAATCGCGTATTCGCGACCCGTTACCGTGGCAATGGCCTTGCGGATCAACGGCAGATAATTTTCTTCCAGCCAGGACTGATAAAAATCGTTCGCGACGCTGAGCGAAAGCGTGTCTTCCGTCATCCCGCGTGCGTCGATTACGGCGATCCAACGATCATAAACATCTTTTGAAAGCGTGCCGGCGAGATAGGTGCAGGCTTCTTTCCATAAGGCTATGCTCTTTGTTTCCACAACGGCCCTCCCAGGCAACCACTACTCTATATCATTCCACGCCGGCTGCCGAAGGTTATACAAATTATTTTGAAGCCGAACCGATACCGAAAATCATATCTCATGCAGCTCGTAACCCCGGGCGCTTTCCTTTGACAAACGCTCTTCTCCCCTTATACTTCGCTAGGCGATATTTTTCAGTACGTTACAACGAATTTAAACGGCTGATCGAAAAAGTTATTAACATCTTATTAACAACTGTTCACTTTTCCCCTTGGCGCTCTTACGCTGCCCAACCGTAGGGAAAGAGAAAAAGATGAACAAGGTAAAATATTTTGGAATCGTTAAAAAATTCCAAGGCCACCACCGATAGTGGAGCCAAGGACGGCAACTCACTAAATGTGGGTTGCAGAAAGCAAAACCCAAACGTTATTCTAATGTGACTTGACAAGCCAAAACGATGGCGCGCACCCTTGATTTTTAGGGTTTTTCCAACCCCTAGCGAGGGTCTGAAAAAGCGCTTTTACGGAGCAAAAATGAAGAAATTAACAGGCCCGCGGCTGATGGTGAATTCGTCGTTCGAGGCCACGGATATTCTCTACGCCACCGGCTTTTCCGCGGTGGATCCGTTCCTCTTTCTGCACGACGGCCAGGAAAAAACCCTCGTGGTGTCCATTCTGGAGGCCGGCCGCGCCGCCGCCGGAGGCCGCGGCTTGGAGGTGCTGACGCCGGGCGATTTGAAGTTGCCGAAAAAAATGCGGCGCAACCTGGGCGGTTGGGCGGTCGGCTTGTTGCGCCGGCGCCAAATCCGCCGCGTAGAAGTCAGCGCCGGCTTTCCTTTAGGCATGGCCGAAAAAATACGGCGCGCCGGCATCGCCGTGAAAGTCTCGCGAGAAGCTCCCTATCCGGAGCGCGAAACGAAGAGCGAGGAGGAGATTCGCCGGCTGCAACAAGCGCAGACCGCCGCCGTGCAAGCAATGAAGGCGGCGGTCGACTCGATCCGGCGCGCCAAAATTTCCGCGCGCGGAGAACTGATGCTGGATCAGCGCCTGCTCACGTCCGAGACGGTCCGGCAGGCCATCGATGTGGAACTGATGAAATGCGACTGCAGCGCGCGCGAAACCATCGTGGCCTGCGGCCCGGCATCGGCGCAGCCGCACGAACGCGGAGCCGGTCCGTTGCGCGCGGGCGAACCGATCGTGATCGACATCTTTCCGCAACACCGCGGGCACGGCTACTGGGGCGACCTGACGCGGACGGTCGTCAAGGGTCGCGCGCCCGAACGCCTGCGCGCCCTGTACGCCGCCGTGAAGGCCGCGCAGACCGCCGCGCTCAAAAAGGTTCGCGCCGGCGCGGCCGCAGACCGTATTCACGAAGAGGTGGAAGCGGTGTTCGAGCAGCATGGTTTTGTGACGACGATCAAGGACGGGGTCGCGGAAGGCTTCATTCACAGCACCGGGCACGGCGTGGGACTGGACATTCACGAAGCGCCGTCGATCGGCATCCTGCCGAAGCCGCTGAAAAAAGGAAACGTGATCACCATCGAACCGGGCTTGTATTATCCCGACATCGGCGGCGTGCGCATGGAAGACACCGTCGTCGTAACGGCCAAAGGCTGGGAGCCGCTGGCGGTCTGCCGGGTTCCCTTTGAGGTGGACTAATATGCATCTGGGCTGGCTGGAACTGTGGAAGGGAAGCTGGATCTTTGTCGTCCTCGCGTTGGCGTGGGCGTACATCCGGTATTTCGAGTGGAGCCATTTTTTCGTCCCGCGCCGCGCTATCGTCCTGACGCCCGCGGATGTGGGGTTGGAATTTGAGGACGTATCTTTTGTGGCCGAGGACGGCTGCGTGCTGAACGGGTGGTGGATTCCCTATCCCGAAGCGCGCGGCACGCTCATCTATTGCCACGGCAACGCCTCCAACCTGGGCGATCTGACCGGCGTGATCGCCGATCTGCGCCGCCTGCGCGTGAATCTGTTTGCCTTCGACTACCGCGGCTATGGCAAGAGCCGCGGGCTGCCGACGGAGAAGGGCCTCTACCGCGATGCGCGCGCCGCCTACGAAGTGGTGCGCGCCCGCTATGCCGATGTCGACGCCCCGCCGGTCGTCGTCTATGGCCACTCCCTGGGCGGAGCCGTGGCCGTTCAACTCGCCTCCGACAAACCGGTGCGCGGCGTGATGGTCGAAGGCACGTTCTCCTCGTCGGCCGACATGAGCCGCTCCATCTATTCGACGATCCCGGTCCATTGGATCCTGCATTACCGCTTCGACTCCCTTTCGAAAGTCGGCGCCCTGCGCATGCCGAAGCTCTTCGGACATACCCGCCAGGACGAAACCGTTCCTTACGCCCTCGGCCGGAAATTATTCGAAGCCGCCGCCGAACCCAAACGTTTTGTCGAACTGCCCGGCGACCACAACACCGCCAACTGGGCCATGAGTCGCGAAACCTGGCAGGCCTTGGAATCGTTCGTGATGGAAGTGCTGGGGTGAAGGACCGCAGGCATTCCTGCCTGCGATCCTAAAACATTTGAACCTTGCGACGATGCAATAAATCCGCTTCCAAATCGTTCTATGGACGAACGAATGAACCAAACGAAAGGAAGACGATCATGAAGAAAAATCTGTTGATGGCAGCCTTGTTGGGCTCGTGTTGGATGGCCGGCGGAGCGCTCGCCGAACCGCCGATGGACTGCCCTCAGGGAGGCCCCGGTAAAATGCTGCGGCAGGGTGGTGGTGGCCACGGAATGGGCGTTCATATCGGCTGGCTGCTGCATAATAAGGAGCAGGCCCAAAAAGCCGGCCTGACCGACGAACAAATCGCCGCACTGCAAACCGTGTTCGATGCGCATCGCGAAGAGATGATCGACTTGCGGGCCAACCAGGAAAAAGCCCGGCTCGGCGTCGAAAAAATCATGGCGTCGGACACACCCGACGAAGCCGCCTTGATGCAGGCCGTCGAGCAGTTGGGCCAGGCCGACACGCAACTCAAAAAAGCGCAGCTCCTGATGCAACTAAAAACACGCCAAACCCTCGGCCGCGAAAAATATGACGAATTGCTGAACAAACAGCAGCAGCAATTCAAGCAAAGACGCGAAAGCAAACACGGGCGCAACCCGGAAGAACAATAACCCGCAACTCATTCCGTTTCTTGGAGCCGGGGCGACCTCGCCCCGGTTTTTTATACACAATTTTCCAACCAACCCGAAAAGATTGGCCCCACGGATGGCAAAGCGTCCCACGGATGAAGGGAGAGTCTATTTTGGCAGGCAGGTCTCTTTTGGTTGCGGCGATTTAAGCTTAGCCGAACACAAAGTGCAAAAACCCGATCTCAAAGTTTTTGGAGGGTTCCGCTCTGTCGGAACCTTCTTCTTCCGGTCGCAACAGAGCGCGCCCATCCAAAAAAAATACGATCGACATGCCCTACAAATTTGGATTCTTGAAAAAAGTTAAAACAAGCCCCCTAAAAAAGTCTGTTTTGTATAGGTCCTTTTCATTGCGTAATTAAAAAAAATAGCGCGTGTAGGTAAAAAACCTACAAAACGCTGCTGCTTAAGCGATAAAGAAAAAAAATGTTTGGACAGGTGATTCTTTCTTCCTGTAATTTGCGCCCATTCGCATAATACAGGGAGGGTTATATGGTTCGAATTTCTTCGGGGTCGTCACGTCAACTGATTACCGATCACTGTTTACTGATAACTTCTTTCTTCCTTCTCTTCTCCCTAAGCGCCTCGGCGCAGCTCATCCAATCCAACCGCTGGATCGAAGGCGTCTCCGACGTCCAAGGCTCGGACGTTTTGCGCGCGACAGGCCAAGTGGAAGTAGTGGAAGCCGCCGTCGAAATCGGCCGAAGCACCCAACTCGAAACGCCCGCCGCAGAAGCCGACGCCTGCCTGCGCCGCATCCAAAAGGTCACGACGGTTTTCCTGAGCGACGGGTCGCGGCAGCAGACCGTGTTGTCCCACTACACCGAACTCGGCGGCGGGCTTCATTACAAAGGCGACTCCGGAAAATGGCAAACCTCCGTCGTGGAAGCCGAAGCGACGCCCGGCGGCGGCCTGCGATTCGATAAGTTGCCGGTGAAATACGATTTTGCCCCCAGCGCGCATCAGCGCACGGTGCTGACCGAACGGCACGCCGGCGGCACGGCCCGCTCCGCCGTGGCGGGGATGAGCTACTACGATGCCAAGAGCGGCCAAAGCGTGGTCTTCGCCTGGGCAAAAAATGCCAAGGCCCAGGCGATTCCCGGCGGGGTGGTGTATCCCGACGCTTTCAAGGGCGTAGACGGAGATGTTATTTTCAAGTTGCATATCTATGGCATAGAGCAAGATATAGCTATATACGGCGACCTGCCGCGTCCGTCCGATTTGGGCCTCGATAACGACTCCTCCGTGCTCTGCGTGTTGACCGAACTGCTGGACCTCGAAGGCTTCAGCGTCGAGCGGCCCGCTTCGGTCCGCGCCTGGGAATCGAGTCCGGAGCCCGTGCGGATTTTTCAGGATCGCGGCAGTTGCCTCTACAACCTTCAGCGCTGCTACGCCTATGCGGAAGACACCGAAAGCCTGACCCTGGGCGGAGCGGGCCGAACCGCCGAACAACTCGTCTCCATGCGGGTCTTTAGCGCCGAAGGGCGCACGTTCCTGTCCGAAGAAATCCCGGTCGCCTCTCTCTGGAAGAACTTTCAATATCTTTTTGTCTCCAAGCCGCCCTCGCGGCTGCCGACCGTAAACGTCCCCCCGCTTCGACCCGACCTCTTCGCAGGTAGGGACGGCGCTCCGTCGCCGTCCGAAGAGGCGCTCAGCGGAGTGAGCGCCCTACCTACAAGACTCGGCCAAAACGGTTCGCCCCTGGCCTCCCTTCGCCGCCGCAACGCCGGCTCCCGTTACGTCATCGACTACATCAACTACAGCAGCACCCAGACCAACTCCGTTACCTTCCGCAGCAATATCACGCACTTCGTAAGTGCCCCGATTACCTTCGACGGGAGCAATGCCGTGCTGACGGTTGAGCCGGGCTGCTTCGTCAAATTCGCCCCGAGCGCGCAAATCAGTTTCATTAACGGCGCGCGCCTGGTCTCCAAATGCAACGCCATGACCCCGGCCCTGTTCACCAGCGTCTACGACACCAACCGGGCCGGGGAGGTTATCGGCGGCTATACGGGAAATCCCAATACCAACCGCTATCCCGCCGCCCTGGTCTTCCAGACCGGCTCCAACAGCGTCGAAGGCATCCACGTCAAGTACGCCCAAAAAGGCATCGTCTT
>MHBK01000028.1 GCA_001804865.1 Lentisphaerae bacterium GWF2_57_35 | reverse complement strand
CCTACTAATTCGAGAAGATTTACCCCACGGATGGCAAAGCGGTCCCACGGATCGTCAAGTCTGAGGCTTAAGGGACATGCCACCGCCCCAAAGTGGACCTGAAGGTGGCCCGGCTTCTCCCTGCCCGCAACGCTTCGCGTAGCGATGCGCAGGCGGGCGAAAACGGGCTCTTCGGCTTTCTGAGGCCGCCATGAAAGGATGACTCTTCTGGATACTCTTTTATCCGTGGGACCGCTTTGCCATCCGTGGGGCCACTCTTCCAGAGTTAAAAGCAGCCCCGCAAATAAGGAATTCTGATGCCTGGCAGAATTTGTGTATAAAAGACAGGCGACCTCGCCCCTGCAGCGGGGCCATGTGGCCCCGCCTCCAGCCGTCACTGGCCAGTTTATCCCCAGATACGTGTTTTCTGCGGCAGTCAGGATGCACCCCGACGCAGGCAAAACACGAGTGTTGGCTTGTATTCAGGCGGGGATGAGCGTAAGAAATAAAAGGTATTTGAAACTCGGCGCGGGATACGGAGTGTAGACCTATGACACGGAGTTTGTCGGCGCAGTGGGGCCAGATACAGCGCAAGCTGTTTGGCTTGTCGGATCATTTGTCGGAGCATCATGGCGCGGGTTCGTGGTCTCCCAACACCGATGTGTGCGTGAGCGGGGACGACGTTATCGTGAAAATGGAACTGGCGGGAGTCGCCAAGGACAGTATTCGGATCCGAATAGAGGGCGATGCGTTAATTGTGGAAGGGGTTCGCAGGGATCCCTACGGCGGGGAAAGTACGGCCGGATACAAGTTCATCCAAATGGAGTTGGAATACGGGCCCTTCCGGCGGGTGGTCGGGGTGCCGTTTCCCATCGACGGCGACCGGTCCATGGCGCAGTTCGATGGCGGTATTCTTCGCATCTTGCTGCCGCGCGCGCGATCCTGCGGGGCGACGAAAATAACCGTTATAATGGAAAATTGATTTCATGGTTGAAGAAAAGATCATCGTGGAAAATCCGGATGCGCCGAAAGACAACGGCGGGCAGCAGGAGCATGCCCTGCCGACGATCCTGCCGGTGCTGCCCTTGAGCGACGTCGTGCTGTTTCCCGGCATGGTGGCGCCGCTGATCGTGTCGACGACGCGTTCCATGAAGCTGATCGACGACGTCGCCTCCGGAAGCCGGTTCCTGATCGCGGTGCTGCAACGCAACCGGATGGAAGCGGACGATGCCGTGGATATCAAAGACCTGTTCGAGTACGGCTGCCTTGCCCGGCTGATCAAGATGCTGAAGTTTCCCGACGACACGGTCCGCATTCTGGTGCAGGGCCTGGACCGGTGCAAAATCGCCCGCAAAGAAAACACCGATCAGTACCTGGCGGCCCGTTATGCGGTTTTAAAGGACGAAAACGAGCCGTCGATCGAGCTCTCGGCTTTGACCCGCAACGCCTCCCAGCGGTTCCAGGAGATCATCACGCTCTCGCCCGCGCTGCCCGAGGAGCTCAAGATCGCGCTGTTCAACATCGAAGACTCCGGGAAAATGACGGATCTCATTGCTGCGCACCTGAACATGTCGCTGGAGGATCGCCAGGCTTTGCTGGAAGATTACCGGCCCAAATCGCGGCTGACGAAGCTTACCACCCTGCTTAACCGCGAATTGGAAGTCCTTCGGCTTGGCACGGAAATTCAGCACAAAGTCAGCGAAACGTTCACCAAAAGCCAGCGGGACTTTTTTCTGCGCGAGCAGTTGAAGACGATCAAGAAGGAGCTGGGCGAAGACGATCAGCAGCAGATGGATCTGCGCGAGATGGAGGAAAAGATCGTCAAAGCCAAGATGCCCAAGGACGTCGAGGAGGCGGCCCGCAAGGAAAAAGACCGCCTGGCCACGATGCCGACCGCCTCGCCGGAATACGCCGTGGTCCGGACCTATCTCGAATGGATGACCGAGCTGCCGTGGTCGATCGCCACCGAGGACATGCTCGACATTCCCAAGGCGCGGGATGTCCTGGATCGGGACCATTACGATTTAAAGAAGATCAAGGATCGCATCCTGGAATATCTGTCGGTCTTGAAGCTGAAGCCGGACATGAAGGGCCCCATCCTTTGCTTCGTGGGCCCTCCGGGCGTGGGTAAAACCTCGCTGGGCCAGTCGATCGCGCATGCCTTGGGCCGCAAATTTGTGCGCATCTCGCTGGGCGGCGTGCGGGACGAAGCCGAGATCCGCGGGCATCGGCGCACCTACATCGGAGCCTTGCCCGGCCGCGTCATTCAAGGGCTCCGCAAGGCCGGAACCCGCAATCCCGTCTTCATGCTCGACGAGATCGACAAGCTGGGCATGGATTTTCGCGGCGACCCGTCGTCCGCCCTGCTGGAAGTGCTCGACCCCGAACAGAACAGCACCTTTTCGGATCACTACCTGAATGTGGCTTTCGATTTGTCGCGGGTGATTTTCATCACCACGGCCAATATGCTGGACCCCATTCCGCCGGCCCTGCGCGACCGCATGGAGGTGCTGGAACTGCCGGGTTATACGCAGACCGAAAAAATCCAGATTGCGAAGAAGTACCTGCTGCCGCGGCAAATCAAGGCGCACGGCCTGACGCGGCGCCTCTTCAGCCTGGCGCCGGGCACGCTCTCTCACCTCATTTCCGACTACACCCGGGAGGCGGGCGTGCGGAATCTGGAACGCGAAATTGCCAATCTCTGCCGCAAAGTGGCGCGGAATGTGGCTGAAGGCAAGAACGGCAAGCATACGATCAAACCCTCGGACCTGCACCGCATGCTGGGACCCCGGACGTTCGAGTCGGAGGTGGCGGAGGAAACGGCCGAGGCCGGGGTGGTTACCGGGCTGGCCTGGACGCCGGCGGGCGGGGATATCCTGTTTATCGAGGCCACGCAAATGCCGGGCAAGGGCGATTTGATTTTGACCGGCTCGCTCGGGGACGTGATGAAGGAATCGGCGCGCGCGGCGCTCAGCTACATCGAAGCCAATGCGGCCAAGTGGAAGCTGCCGGTTCGGCTTATGGACAAAACCGACATCCATGTCCATGTGCCGGCGGGCTCTATTCCCAAGGACGGGCCTTCGGCGGGCGTGGCGATGGTGATGGCCCTGTATTCCATGATCAAACAAAAGCCGGTCCCGGCGGACTTGGCGATGACAGGCGAAATCACCCTGCGCGGCAAGGTCATGCCGGTCGGCGGCATCAAGGAAAAGGTGCTGGCCGCCAGC
This sequence comes from Lentisphaerae bacterium GWF2_57_35, assembly GCA_001804865.1. Lineage (GTDB taxonomy): Bacteria > Verrucomicrobiota > Kiritimatiellia > CAIQIC01 > GWF2-57-35 > GWF2-57-35. The sequence continues at coordinate 26,767 of MHBK01000028.1, read as the reverse complement.
CGTGCGGGCATCAAACAGGTGCTTTTGCCGGAACGCAATCGATTGAATCTCGAAGAAATTCCGCTCGAAGTGCAGCGGAAAATCAAGTTCAAGTTTGTGCAGTCGCTGGATGACGTGATCAAGTTTGTCGAAGCAAGTTCGCGCAATGGAAGCCGTGTGAAAAAAGGCAAGGCGAGAAAAGGCGGAACATAAATTTATGGGTCATTTTCGAAGCAGGTTGGCGATGGGGTTGGTCGTGTTGCTGACATTCACGGGCCGTGTGTTGCAGGCGGTGGAATTGGACCGCGAGAATCTTCCCCCGGCGCAGGAATTGTTGGATCGCGTGGCCGCCACGCTGCCGGCCGTGCCGTTGCGCGTGCAGGGCCAGCTGCAATCCAAGACGCGTTCGGGCGACGTCGAAAAGATTCTGAATACCGAGATGTTTCTGGACTGGCATGCCGAACCGTCGATGGCCCGATATACCTTGCGCGATGCCTTCGGCGCGAGCTTGGAATCCTTGACGGTGCTCTGGCATCCCGGCAACGAAGCCGAATACTTGTACTTCAGCGGCGACCCCCTGAAAGGCCGTCCGTTGCCCAATCTCTACGAACGAATCCAGGAGTCCGACATCAGTTGGATCGACCTGAGCCTTTCCTATCTGTGGTGGCCCTACGGCCGCACGATCGGCGTCGAAGAAGTCAAGGGCCGCGAGTGCTATATCGTCGACATCCCGTCCCCCACGCCGGATACCAACACCTATGCGGGCGTCCGCATCTGGATCGATCCCCAAGTGTCCATGCTGTTGCAGGCTGTGGCGTACAATCTTCAGAATCAAGAGCTTAAAAAACTGGAAGTCAAAAGCTTTAAAAAAATCAATAAGGTCTGGATGATCCGGGACGTAGAGGTGCAGAATCTATTGACCGGGCATAAAACCATGTTGCGGGTTCGGCAGGTCGAAGAAAAGGAGCGAAAGGCTCCGGATGAGGACGAGCCGGCGGAGGAAATCGCGCCGGTAGAGTCGCTTTCTCCTGCCCCCTAAACGAAAAGGAAATTTAACGTGGCTGATATTACCATAACCTGTCCGAATTGCGGGCGGCCTTGCACGGTATCTGAATTCACGGCCGCTGAAACGTTGGCTTGTGCGGCCTGTTCCCATCGTCTCGAATTGCCGAACGTGGAACACGGCATGAAGTTGAAAGTGCGTAAAACGGCGGCGGGGGACGCCATCGGCGCAACGAGCGAGCTGCCGCTGGCTTCGGTGCTGCCGTCGTCGAGCCGGGACAATGGGCCTTCCTCAACCATCAACGATGTGCACAAAGTTCGCGGGAAAGCCAAAGGGCAGGCTCGATGGTTGGGCTGGCTTTTGTTCGTCGTTTTGGCGGGATTGCTTGTGGGGGCGCAATATTACGTGCAGCAGAACTCCCACTATCTCGGGTTATACCAGAAAATCAGTTGGAGCGTGTACGGCCTGATTTACTTGATTGTCCTCATGTTTGCCGCCGAAGATTCCTATCTGCAGGCCATTCTGTGCGCGCTGGTGCCCTGCTACGTTATTTTCTATGCCTTCACCCGGATGGAATCGAACGCACTGCGGGGAACTTTTCTGGCGGTCGTGGTCAGCATCGGCGCGGAAATTTATTACCTGCACGATCAAGCCCTGTTGCTGTTGCTGCAGAAGCAACTAAACCTCTTCATCGAAAATGTCGGCAAGTTGATTCAAGACGCCGGCAAATCGCCGGATATACCGCAAGTCCCCCGTCGGATGCGTCGCTGACGGCGGTCGGGTCAAGTTTCGACGCGGCAATTGTAATTATGAACCAAAAGGTGGCCCGGCTTCTCCGAAGACGGGCTCTTTTTCACGTCAAACCGCGTTCGCCCGCCTGCGCATCGCTACGCGAAGCGTTGCGGGCAGGGAGAACGCGGTCCACCTGGTGAGGAATGTCATAATTGCAATTGCTGGTTTCGACGCGGCTTGATTTGGCGGGCATGCATGTGTATGGTGTATACACATAAAAATGAGGCGAACCATGCGAACCAATGTGGTCATTGATGACGAGCTAATGAACCGGGCGGTTCATTCCGGGGGCTATCGAACGAAGAAATCGGCCATTGAAGCGGGGTTGAGGGTGTTGATCCAGGTGAACAGCCAGAAGGAACTGCGCAAGCTGCGGGGGCAAATCCAGTGGCGCGGCAAGCTGGATGAGATGAGGAAGGATTAGGCCTTATGGTCATCGTCGATACGTCGGCCTGGATCGAATTCTTCCAGAATGCAAATTCCGAAGTCGCACAGAAAGTCGATCAGGCGCTGGAGCAAGATTTGATTGGGATCGGCGACCTCATCTACTGCGAAGTGATGCAGGGCCTATATCACGCAGAACAGCAAGATCGCATCTCCAAACTGCTTCTTTCGTTGCCGCAATTTGAAATGGTGGGCTTTCAAATAGCCGCCAAGTCCGCCTCCAACTACCGCCGCCTGAGAACCAAGGGCGTCACGATCCGCAAAACCATCGACGTCTTGATCGGAACCTTCTGCGCGGAAAACGGCCATCATCTGATCCATAACGATCGCGACTTCGATCTGATGGCCTCGCATATCGGCTTGAAAGTTCTTTAGAAGCTGCCTGCTGGCCCCCTCTTCTGGAGCCGGGACGCCCTCGTCCCGGTCTTTCGTTTACATAAAGCCGCCGACTACGCAATCCTGATGTTTTCGTTTTGCCCCTCGGACAAGTAGCAAAAACGTGGCGCAATTTGCGACCGGGATTAGAAGAGTATTCAGAAGGTCATCCTTTCATCGCTGTCTCAGAAAGCCGAAGAGCCCGTCTTCGCCCGCCTGCGCATCGCTACGCGAAGCGTTGCGGGCAGGGAGAAGCCGGGCCACCTTCAGGACTTGATGATCCGTGGGACCGCTTTGCCATCCGTGGGGCCAATCTTCCAGGGGTAGAAAGCGCACCGCGGTAGTGCACCGCGGCAAGGGATTCTGATTCATTGCAGAAAAGACAGGCGTCCTCGCCTCGGTCTTCGTTAGGGCCCTTCCTGATCCCAAGGCGAGAGGCCGCGTTGCTGTTGCTGGGTGCCTTCGTACAGTTCGAATTCCAGCAGGCGGCATTCGAGGTTGCTGTTGAAGAATTGGATTCGGCGGCTGGATTTCAGACCGATTTTCTTGGCCAGGGCCAGGTTGCCGGTGAAGACGTAGCCGCGGTAGCCGATGCAGGTTTTTTTCAGGAAGTCGCCGATGGCCGTGTAGATGGGCTCCAGTTCCGCTTCCAAGCCCAGGCGCTCGCCGTATTCGGGGTTGAAAAAGACGACGCCGGGGCCGCCGTGGGGGACCGGGGTCTGGCGGAAGTCGCAGACTTCAAACACGATGGAATTTTCTACGCCGGCGTCGCGGGCATTTTTCTTGGCGGCGACGATGGCTTCGGGGTCGATGTCGGTGGCGACGATTTTGGTGTCGAGCGTGCTGCCGGTATCGCGCCAGGCTTCTTTGGTCAGGGTGTTCCAGCGGGCCTTGTTGAAGATCTTCAAGTGCATGAATCCAAAGTTGTCCCGCGAGAGGCCGGGGGCGCGGCGCAGGGCCATGAGTGCCGCTTCGATGGCCAAGGTGCCGCTGCCGCACATGGGATTGATGAAGATTTCTTTCTTGTTCCAGGTCGTGGCGAGAATCGCGGCGGCTGCCAGCGTTTCCTGCATGGGGGCCTTGAACGGATTTTTGCGGTAGCCCCGGCGAGACAGCGGTTCGCCGGAGGTGTCGAGATAGACGGACGCATGGTTGTCCTGCCAATGCAGGAAGACGGCGGCTCCGAGGGGTTCCGAGCCGGAATCGGGCCGGCGTCCGCATTTGTTGCGGATGCGGTCGACGATGGCGTCCTTGCAGCGGAGCGTGCCAAAGCGCGGGTCCCTAAGGGCGTCGGTGCTGACGGCGGAATGGACGGAGAAGTAGCCGTCGGCTTTCAGATAGTTCTCCCAGGGCACGTCGACGATTTCGCGATAGAGCGTGTCGGGATGATTGGTGTCGAATTCGTGCAAGAGGAAGAGCACGCGATGGGCGGTGCGCAGATGCAGGTTCAACTTCATGGTGTCGTCGAACGTTCCATGAGTGTCCACCGTGGCCTCGGCGGTTCCAATCACGGGAAAGCCCAGGGCGGCGACTTCGTCCTTCAAATAAGGCGCAATCCCCTTGGGGCAGGTGAGCACAATCTTGCTGTGTCCGGCGGGCAATACGATTTTGGGTTCGACCGGCCGGGGCGCCCTGGCGGGTTGCCGGGGGCTGGGCGCAGGGGAATTTCTTCCGTTAAACGGCCGTCTGTCCCGGTTGTAAGGAGGCCGGTTCGACTTAAATGGTTTTGTTGGTTCGTTATTCACGCGGGCATCTTTGCGGATCGGGTTGGGTTTTCCAAGCCAAGAAAGACGGTGAGAAAAGATTAACCTCCATTTTATCGAGGGGTATCATCATTTCAATATCACCGGCAGGAGAAAATTATGGCATTTAAACTTTTGGCGGGCGGCGCTTTGTCTCGTTATTCACGATGTTTGATTTTCGTTGTTCTCCTCTTGATGACCTGCCGGCTTTCGCCGGGCGCCGATGTAAATGGCATGCTGGCAACGGTTTCCGCGTCAAATACCTCGGAATTCGGCTGGACGTTGGGAGCCGGCGAACTCGGATTTTCGGGCTATAACGTGCGCATCATGGGCACGACCTTGTCCTCTCCGCTGAGTTCGTCGGGCACGTTTTCGTTTGCGTCGGCGCCCACGGGATCGGTGAAGCTGGTCCTGGAGGAAGCCTCCGGCTACGATGTTTTCACACACGCTTCCCGCGTAGTTCCCGTGTCCGTCACGGGCTCCAGCGTAACCGGCGCCGACTTCGCGCTCGACTGGCACTGGCGCGAAGTGTCGGGCTATCACACGAACTGGGGGCAGCCCGGCTACGATCAGTGGACGCCGACTTTCGCGAGCGATCAGGATATTTTTGTAGCGCATCGTATTACGGGCATCAGTCCGGAACGGGTCGAACTATATCGGACCATGAACCGCGGGTCCGACTGGACTTGCATTATGAATTGGGAACTCGTCGAGGTTTATCCGCGCCCCAGCCGCGATCGGACGATTTTTTTCGCGAATGCCATGTCGGGCGTCGTATTCGGCGTTGCCAACGAACTTCCATTCGGCGACAGCGGCTACTGCTTCTTCAGCACCATTAACGGCGGACTCAATTGGGTGCGCGCCGACTTGCCCAAGCCGCCTAACTGCTACGGCATTACGATCAACCGCATGGACAAATTCTCTTCTGCGCACTGGGTCGCGGCGGGCCACATCGGAGGCGGAGTCCAGGGTTACAGCGGCGATACCTATGCGGCTATTTGGGAAACGTATGACGCCGGCGTCAGTTGGGGCCTGGCGTGGAACAGCGCGGCGGACAGCGATCCGGGACACTTCTCGGCAATGAATGCCGGCGAAAACGGGCATGCCATCGGCTTCTGCACCCCTTACGGTTCGTCGGGAGGGGCGGTGCTCTTGCGTGCGACCGATGGAACCTGGACGCGGGTGCAGTCCAATATCGTCGTTAATTCGGGGTATGGCCCCGCCGATGCGCCGATGGTCGGCGACACCGCTTTTATTTCGGCAAGCATCAATGGAACCTCCGGCGTGTTTCGCAGCGACAATGCCGGCGATTCGTGGACCCGAATTTCCGGCCACGGCCTGCAATACATGGATTTTGCCACAACCAACAAAGGATTCTTCACAGGCGGCGGACCGGCGTATGCCTCGTATGACGGCGCCGTGACGATCCTGAAGCAGGCGGGCGGCGGCGGCTGGTGCTGCCACGGCAACGAGATGTGGGCGTTCGATTCGACGCATGCGGGCTGGTGGGAAGGCGGCGCGAGCGATCCGAACTCAAAATCCCAACTCTTTACCTATAACGAACCGGAGCAGGCCGGCTTCGAACTATATGCCGAAAGGCTGGCCGCCGATCGGCCCGGAGTCTGGCCCGGCGAGCGCGGCGTGCCGCTGGCCCGATTGCGCGCCCGCAACTGGGGCACGATGGCGGTTCAGCTTTCCAACATTACCTGGCTGGCCCAGGGGTCGGTCAACGAAACGAATGCGGTGTCGGGCCTGGCCCTGATCGAGGATTCGAACAAGGACGGCGTGATCAACGACGGCGATCTCCGGCTCTCGAGAGGCGTTTTTACGAACGATAACGGAAGGCTCACGCTGGGCATCCATCAACGCTTGGAGCCCTGGGGCGACCGCTATTATTTCCTGGCGCTCGACGTGGCGCCTGCCGTGCCGGAGAGAGGGACTTATGCTTTTTCGTTCAGTGCCGCCGATGTTGTGGCCCAACGAACGGACACCGGCGCCGCCTTGCAGCCGAATCTTCCGACGGGCGTGAGCGTGCAGAGCGCCGTCGCACAGGTTCAGAACAGGCTTTTCTCCGAAGATTTTGATTCCGGCACGAATGCATGGGATTGGAATGCCACGTATACCAACGGCACCTGGGGCATTTCCAGCACGGCTTATGCGTCGACCAATTATTCGGCGGCGTTGTTCAGCCACTGGGCATTTGCCGAATACCGCAGCCTGACTTTGTTGGACGGAATCTTGGTTGGAGCGGGCCACGGGGCCACGCTGTCGTTCCATCATGACTACCGCTTGGACAATAATTCCGGTTACATCATGCAGGGGTACGTTCATGCTTCCGTGAATTCCGGCGCCTGGCAGCAGGTGAAGTATTATGCCCCCGGCGCCAGCGACGGTCTGCTGCTGGAAAACCTGCCGCTGCATTCCTTCTTACCGGCTACCGGCGGCTCCGTGCGAGTTCGCTTCCAAATGTATCAGGGCCAGGGTTGGGGCGGGGCGAGTTGGTGGCGCATCGACAACGTGCTGCTGGCTCAGCAGGATCGCTTGACCCTCGCTTCCTGCGTGCTCCAGGCGGCGACCAATCTATATTATTCTTCCGGCACGATGCTGACGCAGTCCGTGGCCTCGGTGACGACGGTCGGAACCACGCAATGGGTCTGCCGCGGCTGGACGGCCACGGGTTCGGCGCCGGCGAGCGGCACGACGAATTCCATGACCTTTGCCTTGACCAATACGACGTCCATTCAATGGCTGTTCGACACCAATTACTACGTTTCCCGTCAAATCACGGGGTCGGGCGCGGTGAATGTTTCCGACGGCTGGTATCTGGCTCGGACGAATCTGCAAATCAACGCCCAGCCGCAGGCGGGCTGGCGATTTTCTCATTATCTCCTGAATGGGGCGTCCTCCTATTATTATTCGAATCTGACCGTTCAACTCACGAACGCGATGACGCTGGAGGCGGTGTTCGTGACCCAGTCCGCGCCGACGACCTCGGTGGGCGCGGCGGTGAATGCGGACACGGCGGATTTTGCCTGGAGCACCGGCGGAAATCTCCCGTGGTTTTACCAAACCAACCTCTCGCACGACGGAGAGGCTTCGCTGCAAAGCGGTCCGATCGGGCACAGCCAAAGCACTTGGTTCGAAACGACGATCCGCGGCCCCGGGTCGGTCAGTTGGTGGTGGAAGAGTTCTTCCGAAACGAACGGCGATTATCTCTATTTCTACATCAACGGCTCCTGGACCAAGCGGCTTTCGGGCGAGGTGGACTGGCTGCAGAGCACGCAAACGTTGTCGTCCGGTATGAACACCTTGAGGTGGACGTACAATAAATACTCTTCCGGCACGGGCGGCCTGGATGCCGCGTGGGTGGACCAGGTGCAGTACAACCCTACGCGCACCATCGGCTACAGCCCGTCCTCCATCAGCCGCAACGGCTCCGAAGGCGAAGACGCGCCCACCGATGTCCTGAAAGTTTATAACACGGGCGCGGGCGTTCTGTCTTATCAGGCCGCGGACAACGTTTCGTGGATCGACCTTGTTTCGCCCACCGGCCTGGTGGCATTGGGGGAAACCGGGCTGGTGTCGGTCGTTTACCGCACCGCCGGTTTCCCGGTGGGAACGTACACCGCCTATCTCACCATCACCGGCGACGCCAACAACAGTCCCCGTTATGTCCTCGTGACGTTGCGGGTCTACCGGCAGCCGCTGCTGGCGAGGTCTCCGTCTTCGATATCGGCCGCCGTGCTGCAGGGCACGGACGCCAACGCCCGGACCGTGCAGGTCTGGAACAGCCAGGGGCATTTGCTGAAATATCAGGCGTCCAGCAGTACGCCCTGGCTGAACGTGATACCCTCTGAAGGGACCAGTTCGGGCGAAACGGATTACGTGACGGTGCAGTTCGACAACGCCGCTCTGCCGCCGGGTTCTTATACCGGCCGGGTCAGCTTCAGCGCCAACGCCACCAATGCGCCGCTCGAGACGATCATATACCTCTCCGTTGGCACGCCGCGGCTGGCGCTGACGACCAACCACCTGTGGCGAATGATCCCGCAGGGCGGCTTGGCCGCGGCGCAAAGCTTCCGGATTTGCAATTCCAGCCTGGGCACGCTGTACTATACCAATCAATCGCTGACCGGCTGGCTTTCCGCTTTGCCGGCGACGGGGCAACTGGCCAGCGAGGACGGCTGGCTGACGGTGGACGTTTCGTATCAAACCACCAATCTATCGTCGGGCATTCACACCGGCTTTTTGGCGGTCGCCGCCAACGATCCGTTTTACAGCCCGCAGTACGTGACCAACCTGATGCTGGTGTATACGCCGATCGACATCGGCGCGGCCGTCGATGCCACACAACTGGTCTGGACCACCGGCGGCTCCACCAACTGGTTTGGGGAAAACCTGATCAGCCATGACGGTGTGGACGCCGCGCAAAACGGGCTGTTGGCGAACAACCAGTCGGCCTGGATGGAGACCGCCATCGACGGCCCCGCCTCGCTGGCGTGGTGGTGGAAGGTTTCCTCCGAGACCAACTATGACTTTCTGCGGTTTTACGTGGACGGCGTTTTGCAGCCCGAAAGAATTTCCGGAGAGACGGACTGGACCACGGTCTCCAAGGTCTTGCCGCTGGGCGCGCACACTTGCCGCTGGGAGTACGCCAAGAATTCCTCCGGCACCCGCGGCATGGATGCCGGCTGGGTGGACGAGGTGAGCGTGGCCTATCAGGGCGGCCCCGTCCTGGCGCTCAGCACGAATAAACTGCCCGCGCAAGCGATCCAGCTTGGCCGGGCCGGAAGCAATCAGACCTTTACGGTTCGAAACACGGGCCTGGCCAGTTTGGATTATACGATTTCGGACAACGCCATCTGGCTGGGCGTGGAACCGTCCTCGGGCAGCAGTACGGGCGAGGCCGACGCGATCGCCGTGTCCTACGACACGGATGCGCTCACGGCCGGCGCGTACACGGGCGTGATCACTGTCGCCGGCAATGCATTCAATGCGCCGCTCGCCGTGACCAGCGTCATAACCGTGGCGGGGGCCAACCTCCAGTTGAATGCCACATCGATCAACGTCAGCGTCATCCAGGGCCGGGCCGCCGCCCAGCAGAGCTTCGGAATCCGGAACACCGGCGTGGGACCGTTGTTTTTCACGAACACGCCGGGAGCGGCGTGGCTGTCGGTGACTCCGTCCACGGGTCTGGCCGTCGCGGGGGCTTCGTATCAATACATGATCGTGGAACTCGCCAGCACGTCGCTGACGCATGGCGTTTACAACAGCGACATCGCGGTCAGCGGAACGGCCACCAATGCGCCGCGAAGCGTCGCGGTCCGGTTGTCGATTCTCGAAGAGCGCCCCCTGGACGAAGCCCTTAACGCCACGCAAATGGTCTGGGCTACCGGCGGCGCGACCAATTGGTTCGGGCAGACGGCGATTACCCACGACGGCGTTTCCGCGGCGCAAAGCGGGCCGATCGCCCACAGTCAAAGTACCTGGTTTGAAACGGCCATCGCGGGTCCGGGAAATCTGTCGTGGTGGTGGAAGGTCTCCAGCGAATCTGGTTACGATTACTTGCGGTTGTATGTCGATGGCGCGAGTATGAATTATGTGTCCGGCGAGGTGGACTGGAACCAGCAGCAGCAATCGCTGGCTGCCGGCGTGCATACCTGCCGGTGGAGCTACATCAAAGATTACATGGACACCTACGGCCAGGACGCCGGCTGGGTGGATGAAGTGGCGTTTACGCCCGTCACGGCGCCGTGGCTTTACGTGTCCGCAAACTCATTTATGGTGGCCATGAACAAAGGCGATCCCGCCTCCGAATGGACCTTCCAGGTTGGAAACTCGGGCGTGTCGAATTTGAATTTCGCCATCGGGACCAACGTGAGCTGGCTTTCCACCGACGTTTCCGGCGGAACCAGCACCGGCGAATACCACACCGTCACAGTGAACATCGATGCCGGCGGCTTGCCCATGGGCGTTCACACGGGGCTGATCACCGTAACCGCCAATGCCGCGAACAGCCCGTCCGTCATCACCGTTTGGGCCTATGTCTATGACGCCTGGCTGGAACTGACCACCAACGCATTGCGCATGCAGGTCATCGAGGGTTATCCCGCGCAACCGGCCGTTTATGGCGTTTACAATCCGGGCATTGCGGAATTGTGCTTTACCAACACGCCGCAGGTTTCCTGGCTGCAAGTCGACCCGACCAACGGGACCGCTTATGACGACGAATACCGGCAGTGGATCACGGTGTACGCCGATCCCTCCGGCCTGCCGGCCGGATCGCACACCGGGCTCATTGCCGTGACCGCCAACGGCGCCCATTCGCCGCAAAACGTGGAGGTGGTGCTGCACGTGGGCTCCGTCATCCCGCTGGCCGCGGCGCTCAACTATACTTCTTCCCTGGCTTGGGCGACCGGCGGCAGCACGAATTGGATCGGACAGACGGGCTATGCCATTGACGACGGCGCGGGCCTGAGCTTCCGCCTGTCGGACAGCCAATCCAACTGGGTGCAGACGACCTTCACCGGCGCGGGCGCGCTGGTCTGGTGGGCGAGCAGTTCGACCGAGCCGCAGGCGGATCGGATGACCCTGTATATCGACGGCGTCGCACAGGGCAGCGCGTTTTCCGGCGAAATGCCGTGGCGGCAGCAGATGCTCTCCATCGAAGGCTCGGGCATGCACACGGCCCGCTGGGTCTACGTCAAGGACGCGTCGCAATCGCTCGGCTTGGATTCCGTCTGGCTCGACCGGATCAGTTTCAGTCCCGTCGCGCTCGACAGCGATGCCGATCAAATGAGCGACTGGAAGGAAATCATGGCCGGCACCAATCCCTTTAATCCAAACGATTATCTGGCCGTCGATGAGCCGGGCCCCACGGCCGCCGCCGGCAAGGTGGTCGTGCAGTGGAACAGCGCCTCCAACCGCACCTATCGTTTGTGGCGCACGCAGAATTTGTTGGAGGGATTCCCGACGATCAAGAGCTCGGGCATCCCGGCCACCCCGCCGATGAATACCTATACGGATGCCACGGCCACGTTGAGCGGACCCTATATCTATCGAATCGAATTGGAGTAAATGAGAAGTCTTGCATTGATGGAATATCGGCACGGCAGGGACGCGGCTTTGCTCGCGCCTGAAGCAGCGGTTCAGTCGGAGGCTTCGCCCTGCCTGGGGATGCTTGGGGGGAGGGTAAGGCGTCCGGTCCGCCCCGCGGCGGGTCTCTGCCGAACCGAGTGTCTCAACCCTTTCCGCGTCTATCTTCGCGAGCACACCATGGCCGATTGCAGGCCTTACTGCGAATGGCAGACCGATCCCGAAGTGATGAAGTTCGCCGATAAGCCGGTTCAATCGAAAGAAGAAGCCCTTGCCGGTCTGGTGGAGAGCGTGGCCCAGCAGGCCGACGGCGAACGCCGGAAATACTTCATGGCCGTCGTGCTGAAAGGCAGCGACGAAATGATTGGCGATGTCGGCATCACCCGGAACGAGCGCGGGTTCGGCGATATGGGGTGGTTCTTGCGCCGCGCCTATTGGGGGAAGGGCTATGCGACCGAAGCGGTTTTGCTGCTGATCCAATACGCCGCCGAAAGGTTGAATTTGAAAAAGATTTTCGCTTCCTGTCACCGCGCCAATAAAGCCTCGGAGCGAATCATGATCAAATGCGGGTTCACGTTATTCACGTCCAACGAAGGCCGCCTGTATTACATGCTGGATAAGAATACCCGGCCCGCCTTCCAAGCATAATCTCTTTTTGTAATCTGGAGTCGGGGGCGACCTCGCCCCGGTTTTCGCTATAAATTCCTTTGTTTAGTCGAAGACGGATTTGTTATTCGCACCGCACTTTGATAGCTTTTTTAACAGTCTAAACAGGAGCGCCCCAATAGCAAGGAGAAGGCCGATGATCAAACGAAGATGGACGATCGCTGTAGTTGCATGTATGGCCGCGGTCGTTGCGCAGGCGGAGGAGACCCGGTTTTATCGGATCAGCAGCGCATCGAACACGGTGTTGACGTCGGTGGGGCCGGACGGCTGGATGAGTTGGTCCAATGTCGTGGCGGCGGGAACCTGCGCGGTGGAAGCCGCCACCTCCCTTGGAGGCGCCGATAGCTGGCAGCCCCTCGTTCAAGCGCCGGTAACCGACGGCGTGTCGCGCTTGCAGGCCTTCGATCCGGCTACGCCGACGGGGCTGGTCTTCGTTCCGGCCGGCCTCTTTCAAATGGGCGATGCCCTCGGCGACGGCGGGAACGACGAGCGTCCGGTGCATCCGGTGACGGTCAGCGCCTTTTATATCGGCGCGTTTGAAACAACCAAAGCGGAATGGGACGAGATCTACGCCTGGTCCGAGACCAACGGTTATGCGATCACCAACGCCGGTCTGGCCAAGGCGACAAATCATCCGGTGCATGGCGTGAACTGGTTCAGCGCCGTGCAGTGGTGCAACGCCAGAAGCGAGAACGAAGGTTTAACGCCCTGCTACTCGGTAAGCGGCTCCGTGTACCGAACCGGGCAGTACGTGCCGGCCTGCAACTGGTCCGCCAACGGCTACCGACTGCCTACGGAAGCGGAATGGGAAAAGGCGGCGCGCGGCGGATCGATCGGGCGCCGGTTTCCCTGGAACAGCCCCGACGAAATCCGCCATGATTGGGCCAATTATTTCGCGGTCAGCAACGATCCTCCCTACGACACGAGCCTGACCGAGGGTTGGAATCCCCTGTTTACCAATGGCCTTCCGGCCTATACCAGCCCGGTGGGCTCCTTCTCGGCCAACGGTTATGGCTTGTACGATGTGGCCGGCAACGTGTGGGAGTGGTGCTTCGACTGGGAAGAATACGACTACTACAGTACATCGCCCTCCACCGATCCGCGCGGCCCGGCTTCCGGCGTCGCGCGAGTCCTGCGCGGCGGCAGTTGGGACGACGGTCGGGCGGACGGCTGCCGGGTCGCAGACCGTTTCTCCTGCTATCCCCAGTTTTACATCAACCGCTACAACGGCTTCCGCGTGGTTCGCGCGGCAGGACCGTAATCAAAGAATTCCAAGGTCGCACGAGTCGTCAAAGACGGTCACGACGGAGCTCAACCCTCCATTTGGAGGGTCACGCTCCGTCGTGACCGTCTTTAGAAAGCAGCCGCTTGTGTTTCCTAAACCCGGCGTGGGGCGCACGCCAGCTCCAAATCGAAAAACGAATCAGAAACGATTCGATTCGTGTTTATTCGTGTGCATTCGTGGTTAAAAAATCCCTGCTCTTCACTTCGGGCCGTTTTTCTGGAGGTTGTGAAGAAGCAGGCTGACCATTTGTTCGGGCAGCAGGAGCGAGGTGCGCGATTTGGAATCGCCGAGGCCGAAATATCCGTTGGGGTCGTTCTGGACGAGTTCGCTGTCGATGCGGATCATGTGGTTGAGCGGGGTCACGCGGTGCGCGATTTTCCACTCGATGTTGGACTTGATCTTGCCTTGGATGAATTCGTAGGTCTTCCATTGATCGGTAAAGAACTGGGCGTCGAGCCAGAGCGAAACGCCGGGATTGTCGTTGACGAGTTGAATGGCCACGACTTGGTCGGCTTTGTCGGCGACGAGCAGGAGTTCCCGGAAGCCCTCGCCGAAGTCGCCGCGGAGGGTGTAGTAAAAGAAGCTGTCGCGAGGGAAGCCGGCACAGGCCACGGGGCGGCGCGGCGACAGCTTGAGGCCGGCCAGACGGGCCGCTTCCGGGGCGGGCATCAGGAAAGAGATGTGGGCGAACAGGATAAGCGAAGGGTCGGCGGCCAGTTGCACGCCGGGCGAACCCCAGTCGGAAAGCAGGGTTTGCAGGTCCTTTAGGTTGTAACTGTTGCCCTGCACGGGGGCTTCCCAATTCAAGGCCAGCACGATGTTGCTGACGCCTTGGGCCGTAGCAGCCGACGGAGCGGATAACGCCCCCTGGGGTTTGGGCGATGTCGCTTGTCCGGGGATCAACAGGGTGGAATGGCGGCAATCGGCGATCAGGTGGTAGCACTGCTGAATCGTTTGCTCGATGGGTACGTCCGCCGGGGCGCGGTTTTTGAGGCTTTCAAAGGTTTTCTGGGCCTGGCGGCTGAGTTTTTCGGCCTGTTGCAGCAGGGAGGGGTCTTTTCGGTCGGTTTGAAATTGTTTGTACAAGGCCAGGGCTTGGTTGAAATCCCGGGCGGCGCGCTGGAAATCGGGATGGTCCCAGGAGGGCAGCGCCTGATTCGGAGCGGCCGATGGCGTCTTGGCCTCTGCCGACGGTCTGGCGGGCGACGGCTTGATCGTCACCGGTTCCGGGCTGACCACATGGGCGCGGGGAGGCAGGTCTTGTTCTTCGATGGTATGCCGGGCGTTCGGCGTTTCCAGGGTGGGGGAAAGCGCGCAACGAAACCCGAACAGAGAGACCACGACGCAAACCGAGAGGACGGCCAGGGTGGTCAGGGCGCCGGCCATGTCCGGTTTGTTCTGGCGCTCGGCAGAGGTCGAGAGGTAGGTCTTCATGTCCTTCTTCGACAGGACAATCTTTTGCCGCGGCGCCGCATCCTCGGTTAAGACAACGGCCTCGGAAGTCTTTTTCTTTTTGGGCGGCGCCGCTTCCCGACGCGGTCCGCGTTGGACGGTGCTGCGGCCGGCGGGGGGCAACAGGGTGGGGAGGTTGCCGGCGATCACCGTCTGAATGTCGGCCAGCACTTCCTTCCAGTCGGCGGTTCTCAGGTTGCGGTCTTTGACCATCATTTTTTCGATGAGCCAGGCCGTTTCCAGGGAGAGCTCCGTTTGCAGCTCCGCGGGGTCGGGCAGGAAATCGAAGCATTGTTTTTCGAGTATCTGGCGTTCGGCGTTGTGGGCGAAGGGCAGCCGGCCGGTGACCATGTGATAGAGCATGCAGCCGAGGGAATAGATGTCGGTGCGGCAGTCGAGGTCGGACAGGCCGGTGGCCTGTTCGGGGGAGATGTAGTTGGGCGTCCCGGAGATGGTGTCGGCTTCCTTTTCCACGGTGTACCGGCCCATGATGCGCGCCAGGCCCAGGTCGGCGACCTTGATGGTTCCGTCGCTGTCGACCAGCACGTTCTCGGGTTTGATGTCGCAATGGATCAGGCGGGAGGCGCTCCAGGCATGACTGAGCGCCAGCGCGATGCCTTCGGCGACGAGCAAGGCATGCTTTTCCTCCAGGCGACCCTTCTTTTTGAGCAAATCGCCGATCGTGCAGCCGGCGACGAACTCCATCACGTAATAAAACAGGCCTTTGTATTCGCCGGCATCGTAAATTTGCACGATGCCCGGATGTCTGAGTTGGGCCGCCGCCTTGGATTCGCTGCGAAACTGTTCGACGGCTTCGGGGTCGTTCAACAGGTGCGTGGAGAGAAATTTGACGGCGACAATCCGATCCAGGGAGATTTGCCGGGCGGTCCAGACGGTGGCCATGGCCCCATGACCTACTTGTTCCAGCACGTCATAACCAGGCAATTCGAATTTAGGTTTGGATGGCTCGCTGTTCACTTACGAACATTTATGCCTAAAGTTTTTGAAAATCGCAATCGTCTGTTGAAGCTACAAAAAGATTTGTATTTTGGAGGGTTGCGCTCCGTCGCGACCGAAAGAAGAAGGTTCCGACTGAGCGGAACCCTCCAAAATCTTGGAAATCGCTTTTTTGGCAACGATAGGTCCCCGTCTCCAGAAAGGGCTATTCCAGCCCGATCCGATACATGAAGGGGCCGTTTCCGATGGCGGTGGCGTCGGTGTGGATGTTCAAGGGCGGGGTGGCCTCGATACGATCCCAGAGGTCTTCGGCAAAGCCGGCGACGAGGTTGGTGGAGCGTTCCAGCCGGTAACTTCGATTGGATTCGCTGCCCCAACTGACGATGAGGCCGCCGACCCCGGTCGAGCGGGATAGCGAGCGCATGCCGAGGTAGGAGCCGGCGTTTGTGGGAGAGGTGCCGCAAAGCACTTCGTCGCCATCGTCGATGCGGTCGTTGTCGCTGTCGGGATTCAGATAATCCGTGCCCCAGAAGGTCTCGTCGTAATCGGTCAGGCGGTCGTTGTCCCGGTCTGGCGAGTAAAGAAAGGCGCCTTCGCCTTCGGTGGCGGCGTAGAGGGCTTTGCCGTCTTGCGAAATGGCCATCGAGGTGACGGCGCGCGTGGACAACCCCTGATTCAGGGGAACCCAGCCGAGGCCGCCGTTGGTCGAGAGATATATGCCCACGGCATGATCCGCCGCGTAGATATTTTGCGGATTGGAGGGGTCGACCACTACGCTGAAGACCACGGACCAGGGCACGGAATAATAGTCCGTGGCCGGTCGCAACGGCGGTATGGGCTCGAGGGATATGCCCAGGGCCGCTTTTCCCGCGGGCAGGAGATAGGAAGGACATTTGCGGTTGAATCCCTGGTTGATCTCGGCCCAAGATTGGGCGCCGTCGGTGCTTTTGTAAACCCCGACTCCTTCGCCCAATCCGGCGTAAATCGTGTCCTGATTTTGCGGGTCGATCGCGAGCGAACGGACATCGAGGCACCCCAGTCCGTTATTGGCCGGCGCCCAGTTGTCGCCTCCATCCACGGTTTTGTAGACGCCGTCTTTCCAGGAGCCGGCGTAAACGATATCGGCATTGGTCGGATTGACGACCAGGCAGTTGATGTTGAGCAGGGCGCCGTCCAAGCCGGTGTTTTTGGCCTGCCAGGTTTCGCCTCCGTTGGTGGATTTATACACGCCGTAACTATTTCGGGGAGGAAATATGCCGTTAAAAATATTGAGGGAAACCCGCATGCCGGCGTAGACGATCTGGGGTTGGGAAGGGGCGTAGCAGACGGCTTTGAAGCCGTGCCGATTCGTCGGCACGGAGGCGTCGACATCAGGCTGCCGATACACTTCGGTCCAGTCCAGGCCTCCGTCGACGCTTTTGAGAATGACCCCGTTATGTTCGTCTGTGACGAGGACTTCCTGTGGATTGACTGGATTGAGGGCGACCGTATTCCACTCCGAATAATTGGCCGCTCCGAAGCCGATGCCGCTCCAGGTTACGCCGTGGTCGACGCTTTTGAAGGGCCCGCTTCGGCCGATGGTATAAACGACGGACGGGTTGGTGGGCGTTAAGGCAATTTGATGCAGGTGCGCGCCGGAGTAACCTCGGCTCGCATCCGTCCAATTCGCCGCGCCATTGGTCGATTTGAAGTTGCCGCCGCCGTAGTTATTGACAAACAAGGTATTCGGATCGTCGGGATCCACCACCGCGCTGATGGGCACGCCCGCGCGAATGCCGGGCGGGCCCCAGCAATAATCCTCCTCGCGCCAGAGTTTTTGCCAGGTGTCGCCCCCGTCCGCGCTGCGATAAAAAGCCGTTCCGCTGCCCGCGTAGACGACGTTGGGATGCGAGCGGCTGACGGTCACGACCGTATAGAGGTCGTTCGTCAAGACGCGTTGCCAACTGACTCCGCCGTTCGTGGTGCGGACGATTTCCCCGTCCAGGGAATTGGGCGGATAAGCCCAGGCATTGTTTCCGGCGGCGGCAAATAGAATCTGCGAGTTGGTCGGGTGCATTTCCAGGAAGCCGACGAACAGATTCGAAATGCCCTGGTTGATCTGAAACCAATTGGAGCCGCCGTCGAGGGATTTGAGCAGGCCGAGGCCGCGGTCTTCGGCGGCTTCGCGATCGAAGATGCCGGTGGAGGCGTACAATACGGCGGGGTTGGTTGGGTCGAACAAAATGAAGCGAACGAGGCTGTCGCCCCGCCAGACCGGATGCCAGAGTTCGCCGCCGTCGTCCGTTCGGTAGATGACGCCCTGGGCTTTGTTGAATTCGATGCCGTTGGTGGCGGTGGCGATTTCGGCCCCGGCAAAAACCAGCAGCGAATTGGTCGGATGGATTCCAAAATTACGGAAGCTGATATCGTCGCTCTCGAGAATGCCGCCATCCTTGCGGGCCCAGGTTTCGCCGCCGTCGACGGATTTGAAGATGCCCTTGGCATTCTGGGCGCCGACCCAGACGATGTTCGGATTTCCGGGATCCACCGTGAGCGAAAAGACCGGGATGCCGTCCAGCGAAGGTCCGGTCCGGCTGGTGATGCCTTCATTCTTTTTGGTCCAGGAAGCGCCGCCATCCAGGCTTTTGTTCACCCCGCTGGGATTGTCCGTGACGAACATGATGTTGCGATTCGTCGGATGAATGCGCACATCGTAGCCCAGTCCTCCGATGGGACCGCCCAGTTTTCTCCAGACGTAAGTATAGCCCGGCGTGGGCGGCGGCTCGCCCATGACGACCACATCGTCCACATGCACATGCGAGTCGTCCAGCGACTCGAGGGTGACGGAACCCAAGGAAATAAAAGCGGGGTCGTTATAGTCGATCTTCAGGACGTCGTCGACGTACACGCGCAGGTTGCTGCTGATGCCGACCACCTTGACGTTGTACCACGCGTCCAGGGCCAGCTCGACCGGCTGGCTGGTCAGATCCACGAAATTCCCCCAGGGACTCTCCTTGCCCAGATACAAGCCGCTTTCTTCGATCCGGAGCGCATACCGCCCGCTGCTGCCGGCCCGGTAATTTATGAAGAGTTGCCCCGCGAGCAGCTTGAGGCGGCAGTCGAAACTGTATTGCGCCCAGTCCTGGCCGCTGTTCAAACCGATGACCGAATGGCCCTCTCCATTCAATACGATATGCGCGGCATCCTCGGCCTCCGTGTGCCAGACGCCGAATTGCACGGTCCAGGAGGTCAGGGAGTTATCCTGGAAATCGTCGGAAAAATAGTCGATCCATTCGGCGGCCGGAGCCGGCAAATTTAATAAAGGAAGGAGAACCAAAAGCGTCAGGCAAGCCGGTCGATCGATCATGATGTATGCCCCTAATTAAAGAATCCGTTGACAGCAGGATACCCCGAAAAGACGCAAGAATTCACTATTTTCTTAATTCGTCGCCGTCTTCTTCGGCAGCGAAGCCTCCGCGCACATCCTCTCGAACTCGTAAATAACGCGAGTGGCCGCATCGGCCCATTCTTGGGATCGATTGGAGCAAACCACTTCTTCCAGATGGGCCGCCGCCTTGGAAAGAGGGCCCATCATCAGGCTTCCGGCGCCGGACTTGAGCTTATGCGCTTCAAAGCTGAGGACTTTGCCGTTGTTGGCTTGCACGGCATGGCGGATGGCGGTGATCTGTTCCCGGGCGCCTTCGAGAAACATGGACATCAGTTTTAGAACGAATTCCTGGTTGCCTTCAAACTCCTGCAAGACCTTGTCCCATGAGATGGCGGGCGCTTCCTCGACGAACGCGGCGGCAGGCGTCGGTTCGGGTTGGGACAAGGGCGTTGTCTTCAGCCATTGATCGATCACGTTTAACAAGCGCCTTCGGCGCATGGGTTTTTCGATCACGTCGTTCATGCCGGCTTCCAGGCATTCCCGCCGGATGGCATCCGAAATGCGGGCCGTCATCCCGATGATGGGAACCTGTGCGCCGCCCAACCGGCGGATGCGGCGGGCGGCTTCCAGTCCGTCCATGACCGGCATCTGAAGATCCATCAGGATCAGGTCGTAAGGATGGGCTTGGATTTTATCGACGGCTTCCTGTCCCTGGCAGACGGTTTCCACGCGATGGCCCACGGAATGCAAATGCTGGATGATGGCGTATTGAACGGCGGCATAATCTTCGGCCAGTAGGATCTGAGCCTTACGACAGGGGACAAAGAGCGGCTCGCCGTCGAAAGAAGTTTTCTCGGAAGGCAGGGCGCCCTGGTGTTTGCCGAAGGAAATTTCGAACCAGAACAGACTGCCCCGGCCGGCTTCGCTTTGCAGGCCGATCTGGCCGCCCATGAGCGTGACAAGCTCCCGTGCGATGGGTACGCCCAGCCCGGCGCCGCCATATTTCCGTGCCGTGTCGGCGCCGCCCTGGAGGTATTTCTGAAAGATGACCTGCTGGAAGTCCTTCGGAATGCCGATGCCGGTATCTTCCACGGTAAACCGCAGGACGACGTTGTCCGGCGACTCCTGCTGGGCGGCCACCGAGACCAGGATGTGGCCTTGCTCGGTGAATTTAACGGCATTGTAGGCCAGGTTGATCAGGATCTGCCGCAGCCGGCATGGATCGCCGACGAGCGCCGCTGGAACGGTCGGGGCTGTTTCCAAGCGGAATTCGAGCCCTTTTTGCGCAGCGCGGATGGATAGCAGCGAAACGACCTCGGCTAATACGAAGGGAAGATGGAACGGCAACGCCTCCAGCTTCAGCCGTCCGGCCTCGATCTTGGCGGAGTCGAGCAGTTCGCCGGTCAACTCGGAAAGAGACTCCGCCTCCGTGAAGATCATCTGAACCCGCTGCTGAACGGCTTCCGTGGGCTGGGACTGCAAAATCGTTTCGGCTAAGCCGATGATGCCGCTCAGGGGGGTGCGCAACTCATGGGTGATCGTGGCGAGGAAATCCGATTTGGCCTGGCTGAGCGCCTCGGCTTTTTGGGTGGCGGCGCGCCACTCGTTCAGAGTGATTTCGAACGCATGGGACAATTGCCCCAATTCGTCCTGCCGGCTCCGGACGGCCAGGGATTCCAGCGAACCGGTGGCGCGGGCTTGAAGGACGTCCTGGGTAAGCCGGCCCAACGGCAAGACGACCAGCCGGTTCATAAGCACCAGCACGGCCAGCAGGATGACCAGTCCGGCCAGGACCAAAAAGGTCAAGGCCGTTTGCTGCATCATCTGGCCGACGGCATATACCTCGCGCGGCATATTCAGCCTCATTAACAAGACCGGTCGATCGAATACATCGTGGAAGACCAGATAGCCATGAAGCGTTTTGGCATCCGATCGTTCGATGACGTGGCTGGTTTTCCCGGGGAGCGCATCCAGCTCGCCCTTCAATGCTTCCGGCGGTTGGTTGCCGGACAAGGGCCAAATCTTCACCGGCAGATTCAACCGAGCGCTCCACGCCTGGATTTTCGCGTCGTCAATAATGCTGCCCATGATCAAGGTTCCGCGGGAGGGTCCGGTGACGGAGCTGTTCAGAATGGCGCTCGAAGCCGCCAATTCCAGGCCCTTGGGCATTTTCAGTATCCCGGCGGCGACGTTTATGGACCCGTGCGTATTCAAAGGATGCGATGGCTCGAGTTTGTCCAGGACCCAGTCTTTCGGGTTCAATTCCTCCCCTGCGTCCAAGTCGAAGGCCTTGCCCCAGATCAACTGTCCTTCGTTGTCGTAAATGCAGGGCACGGCAATTCTGTTGTCGCAGAAGGCCTTGATGCTCAGGTTGGATTTTTTAAACGGGTCGTTTCGGTCGAGCACATATTTATACATGTCGTCCCAGTGCGCCCAATCTTTGGCCAGGCTCACCAGATAATGGAGATCGGAGTCGATCATGGCCCGGCAACGCCGCATGTTTCTCGCCGCTTGATCTTCTTCCACGCGGCGAAAACTTCGCGAGGTGAAGAAAAAAAAGACGAAGAAATTCAACAGGACCGAAACGATTAGAACGACCGCCATGCCGACCGTGACTTTGGCTCTTAAATTCATGTACCAACCATTATACCGGTTATCGACGGGAAGGATAAGGTATTTTTGGATCAAGACGTTTGTCGAAAGTGCAGTTTGGTTGTGCCGAAAGGCTCCGGATCAAGTGTCACACTTTGCAAAGTGTGATACTTGCCCATGCGCTTCTTTTTTGCCGCCGCAGCGGCGTTCTTTCAACAGGAATGATCCTGCCGCCGGAATATTTTTTCCAATCATTGGAAAAAACGTGTTAAAGTTTTCCAATCATTGGAAAATGCTGGGTTTACGGAGGAAGAACGTTATGACGCTGGCCAACAAGGTGACGATTACCCGGCTGCTGGGCATTCCGGTGTTTATTCTTCTGACGCTTTATTACACGATGAGCCTGGCGGCTGGGAATGGGAGCGAAACCTATCGAATTTGGGCGTTGGTGGTCTTTGTGGCCATTGCGTCGACCGATGCGTTAGACGGCTATCTGGCGCGCTCACGCCATGAAATCACCGAACTGGGGCGCATTCTCGACCCCTTGGCCGACAAGGCTTTGCTGCTTTCCGCCTTGATCCTTTTGACGCGGCCGTCGCTGCCGGGGTTGGTCCCGCATATCCCGATCTGGTTTACGGCGCTGACGATCAGCCGGGATGTGCTGCTGCTGTTGGGCTCCGTGGTGATTCATCACTTTGTCGGCACGGTCAAAGTGCGCCCGCGGATCTTCGGCAAGGTGGCGACGGTGCTGACGATGCTGGCCATTTTGTGGGTGCTGGCGCAGTGGCCGGAGGGGGGCTTTATCTGGCTGATTGTCGCGGCTGGGCTGCTTATTTTCGTCTCGGGCGCGTTTTATCTCTTTGACGGCATCCGCCAGCTTGAGCATCATTCCGGCGCCGATACGGCAGGGAGTAATGCGTGAGCGAAGAAATCAAACAGCGAGTAGTGGCGATCGTCGGGCGTCCGAATGTTGGAAAATCCGCGTTGTTCAATCGATTGGTGGGACGGCGGCTGGCGATTGTGCATCAGGAAAGCGGCGTGACGCGCGACCGGTTGATCTGTGAGACGATGTATAAGGGCGAGCGGTTCGACTTGATCGATACCGGCGGCCTGGCGCAGATCGACGGCGCAAAGACCGACTTGGTTTTTGCCGAGCAAACCCGCCGGCAGGTGGAAGTGGCCATCGAGGATGCGGCCGTGGTGTTGTTCGTGGTCGACATCCACGAGGGCCTCGTGCCGATGGATCGGGAGGTCCAGCGCCTGCTGAAAAAGAGCGGGCGGAAGGTTTTTCTCGTCGCCAACAAAGCCGATACGCTGCGCGAAGACACCCTGGCCCCGGAATTCGAAGCCTTGGGCTTTCCCGTTTTTCCGGTTTCCGCTTCTCATAAGCGGGGCATCGAGCCGTTGATGGCCGCCGTGCTGCCCGAGCTGCCGCCGGCGCCGCCGTTCGAAGCCAAAGACGTTTTGAAGGTGGCGGTGGTGGGACGCCCGAACGTGGGCAAGTCGTCCTACATCAATTGCCTGCTGGGGCATGAACGGGTCATTGTTTCGGATGTTCCCGGCACGACGCGCGACAGCATTGAAATTCCCTTCACGGTGGGCAAGGGGCCGCAGGCGCGGCATTACCTGTTGATCGATACCGCCGGCATGCGCAAGGCCGGCCACGTGCGCAACTCGGTCGAAAAGTTCAGCCTGTTCCGGGCGCAGCGAAGCGTGGAGAACGCGGATGTCGTCATCCTGATCATCGACGCCGAACAGGGCCCGACCGAGCAGGACAAAAAAGTCGCCGCCCTGATCATGGATAACCGCCGGGGCTGTATTCTGCTGGTCAACAAGTGGGACCTGGCCGAAGACACAGTGAAAGAAAAAGCCTACATGGAAGCCCTGCGGCGGCAGTTGTTCTTCCTGGAATATGTGCCCATCATCTTCGCCTCGGCCAAGAGCGGCTACAACATCAAGAAAAGCATCGAGACCATCGATTACGTGGCCGGGCAGATCAAGATGCACTTCTCGACCGGCGTGCTGAATCGGGTGATTCACGACGCCTTCGACCGCTTCCAACCGCCGGCCACGCACGGCCGCCGCCTGAAATTTTACTACGCCACCCAGACGGGCGAGAACCCGATCCGGATTCAGTTGTTCGTCAACGATCCCACACGCTGCACCCCGACCTATCAAAGCTTCCTGCTCAACTTCCTGCGCAAGCACTTCGGCCTGGAGGGCGCGCCCATCGTCCTGGTCTTCAAGTCCAGCCACGAGAAGAAGGACGAGGATGGGGATGGACGAGAGCAGTAATCAGTAAACAGTGATCAGTAATCAGTGATTTTGGAGCCGGGGCGACCTCGCCTGCCGCTGCAAGAAGACTTGTTTTTTGGAGGGTCGCGCTCCGTCGCGACCGAAAGAAGAAAGTTCCGACAGAGCGGAACCCTCCAAAATTTTCGAGATCTTTTCGGATTTGGCAACGAATAAAGAGCCGTTCCATCAGCGTCTTTTCATTCTAACCCGATAAGAATGACCCCACGGATGGCAAAGCGGTCCCACAGATAAAAGAGTATTCAGAGCGTCGTCCTTTCATCGCTATCGAACTCCTAATGATGGAGAAGGGCATAACGCGGCCTCAGAAAGCCGAAGAGCCCGTCTTCGCCCGCCTGCGCATCGCCACGCGAAGCGTTGCGGGCAGGGAGAAGCCGGGCCGCCTTTTGGTTCATATTCAATTGCTGAGATTTTCCTCGCCAGGCTTTCCACGTTTGTGGCATACAGTCAGGGCGGTTCCGCAAATGCGGCGCCTTGATCTTTGATAAGTCTATTTGGCGTTTACGCAGATATTGTTTCCATCGAAAACCGCGAATTTTCTAGCTGTGAAATGAGATATGCGGAGGCGCGCCCCACCTGGGGCGCGGCTCCCTGTCTCGTGTTTCACAGTGGGGCGTCGCGGTCCCTCGATGGAAGTACGGGTTATCCGCCTTCGGGCGGGCTTGGAGTCCGCGCTCCTTCGTTTTTTGCGCGAGGCTCCGAGCGACACAACGAGGAATTGGAAAAAGAAAAGGAGGCAGGTTCATGAAGAGGGATTGGGGAAGAAGTGTCGCGGGGTTTGCTTTATGCACCGTCGCGCTTTCGACGTTGGCCGGAGCCGACCAGCAGGCCGCCAAGACGGAGGCGGTCGATTCGGAAGTTTACCGTCAGTTCATGTCCGGTCAGGTTTCGGAGACCTCCGACCTTGACCTTTGGTTCAAGTGCGAGCAGTTCAATTGGTTGCCGCTCGCGCTGCCCGACGAGACCGGTGCTTCCATCTTGCGTCAGCCCTCGGGCCAAGTCCTTCCCTTCGACGCCAAGACCTTTGCCCCCGGCTTCATGAAGAAGCTGCCCTTGCACTACCTCAACACGGTTCCCTCGTACCGGCTCTGGCTGGTCGAGGATCGCGCCAGCCGTTCGACGCTCTTCTACAACGAGAAAGGCGATTTGGTTCTGACTCTGCCGCCCGAGCCGGGCTATTCTCCGCGCTGGTTCTTGCAAGAGACCCGGCCCGACCTCTTTTCGGGGCCGTACACGCCGTGGTACGTAGATTCCATGACCCGCATGTACGATCCGGCGCGGGTTGCCCTGGAAGTGACGATCGTTCCGAGCGCTTACGCCCAAGATTACCTGTATGTGGAATCGCGTCTTGCCGCCGAAGCCGCCAAACAGGCGCTTGCCTCCGGCTCGGGCGGCGGCGCGCTCATGAGGTATTCCGGGCCGCCTGTTTCCAACCTGACTATTACCGCCATCGAGCGGCGCACCAATGCCGTCCGCGTCACCGTGGCCTACCCGAACGACTACACCAACGGCCTCGCGGTTTTTCACACGGATGACCTTCTCGATTTCTGGTGGGAACTCGGCACGACGACCAACATCAACCCGGCGACCAACTGGATCGAGTGGACCGACCTCGGCGTTACCAACATGTGGGCGACGCCCCGCATGTACGCATGCGGCTCGGACATCGACACCGATGGAGACGGCTTCTGGGATTCCGCCGAAATCCTGAGGTTCCACTCCGATCCTCAAGACCCGCTCTCGAAACCGGTGAACGTTTCCGGTTCGATTTCGTACAACGGAATCGAAACCGGCACGGTTTATGCCTTGGCGGTCGCCGTCGAAGACGGCTGGCCGCTCGGCTGTTCGGCCTCGCGCTTCGGACCCGGCGGCTACACCAACAACGAGGTGGCCGTTCCGCGCTCGTACTGGTTCAAGTCGTTCCTCGACGTGAACAACAACCACAGCCGCGACTTGTGGGAACCCTCGGGAATCTTCAGCGCGTCTTCAACCTCTGTAACGTCCAATCTCGCGGGCGTGGACATCCCGATTCAGGACGTGCCGAGCCTTTGGGGCGCGTTGTCCTATTCGGGGCCGGCCACCGGCAACGTCTACGTCGTTGCCGTGCCGAGTTCCAACAGTTTTGACTCCATCTATCGTCAAACGATCTCTTGGGAGCAGGGTTCGGAAACTCAGACCGGCGGCGTGATTTACCTGAGCTTTCCAGCCTGCTACTCGTTCAAAAGCCTGCCGGCGTCGAACTACTGGATTCGCGCTTTTATCGACGAAGACTATGACGGAGAGTTCACGGTTTCCGACCCGGCTGGACAATACTCCGCCCAATCCATCCCGGTCAGCAATCGCCTCACCGGCATTAATATCACGCTGGCCTTCGACGCCGATGGCGATGGCATGGCCGACGGCTGGGAAATGCTCTACGGCAATCTTTCCGATTCGGCCGCCGATCCGGACGGCGACGGGCTTTCCAACCTTCAAGAGTCGCTCTTCGGGACGAATCCTCTCGACCCCGATACCGATCAAGACGGGCTTTCCGACGAAGAGGAAACGACGGCGGGTCTTGATCCTTTCTACAATCCGCTCTCGCATCGCCTCGCCTCGCTGACTTTTGCCTATGACGACCAGGATCGCTTGGAGCGCGTGGAATCGCCCGCGTCGAGCCTAACGATGGGCTACGATGCCGCCGCCAATCTTACCAACGCTGTTTG
>MHBK01000027.1 GCA_001804865.1 Lentisphaerae bacterium GWF2_57_35 | reverse complement strand
CCCGTGCGCCTTCAGCCCCCTTTTCGGATAGACTAACTGCACCCCAGGCTCACTTACTCCGCCAAAGGCTAACTTACTTTGTCAATCGACCAGTGATAGAGATAGAGATGGAATGAACTGCGTTCGGCTGTACGGATTGTTGTTGTGGAGGGGCCAGGGCGCAGGGCACCTCGAATTAGTCGTTGGCAGTTCATTTTCTATCATATATTCACTATTCATGCATAATTCCCTGTCATCCGCATAAAAAGAAGCAAAGCATAGTCATGTATTACTACCGTTTGGAAGCCATCGAAGGCAACACCGTTTATAAACACCTCAATGTTTGAATTCGCGGCACTCTGGCAAAAGGAAACATTGCACCTGTCGAGCAATATTCCTGGCGAAACCGATTCGCCAAGGCCAAGGCAATGACGCAGTCATCGTGATACCCGGAAGGGGCGCTGTAGGTGATCGCGCCGTTGGAGGAGATGGCGTATTCGAATCTCTTCATTTCATTGGTCAGAACTTCCCAGGCCATTGGCCAAGAAATCTGCGCCTGTTCCACGGCGACGATGAGACGCTGGATCAATTCTGTTTTGCTGTGGTTGGTGAACTTGAAGGGGGTGATGTTGGGATAGACGCGGATTAGGTCGTCGTAGATGGGGTCCCCTGCCCCGGTAGCGTCGAGGATCAGGCGACCGTTGTGTTTACGAGCGAAGGCCAGAATGCGCTCTTTCTGAATCGGCCAGTCGAGATGATTGAAACGCTCCATGTCGAAGCAGCGACCAGTGCGGCTGTCCATGGCGATGAGGACGGTGAAGTCGGTATGTTTGGCGATGTCGCAACCTATGAGGCAGTGACCAGTAATCAGTGAACAGTGATCAGTGGGGATAAGACAGCGGTCGATGTTGTGGAAGACGCCGGCGGAATCCTCCAAGAATTCAGCTTCGTATTCCTGGCGGAAGATGTCTGCGGGGGTGGTCCGTTTCGCCTCGTCCCATTCTGATTGAGGGAAGTAGGGGTTTGAGTTGCTCGGGAAAGTGAAACTGGCGTATTCGGTCTCGGTGGGATCGCGGCCGCGCGTGTGGATGTCGAAAAACCAATTCCTGCCTTTGGGGGTGGTGATGAACAGGGCCCAGCCCAACCTGTCCGCCAGCGCCGGGCGGATGTACTGCTGCCAGACCTGCCCCTCGATCCGGGCGGCCTCGTCCACGATGACGCCGTCATAGCCTTCGCCCAGGATGGTGTCGGGATTGTCGGCGGAGAGGAAAAGGACTTCGGATGGCTCCCCTGCCCCTTTGAAGAAAGCCCGACGGGGATTCTGTCCCTTGAACTGGACGAAATCCCCGGCGATGGTGGTCAGGGCCCTTTCGCCGCGTTCGGCAATGAAGTAGGTAGGCGCGATCCAGGCAAACAGTCCGCCGCGCTCGCACCCTATGTCGAGGAGTTCGGCGGCGGCAAAGCGGGTTTTACCGAAACGCCGCCCGCAACAGACCGCGCGGAATCGCTTGGATCTTTCATGGTGGATGGCAAGCTGGGCGGCATGGGGTGTGTAACTAAAAGTGATTGCCATTGGATGACTCCATCCGCCTCAAGCCGTAGTTTGGTCTCCTGCGGCAACAGCGGCATGATGATGGTTTTGAAAAACTTGATGCGGTCCTCATGCAGATAAGTCCGGAGAGCGTTCTTCATCTCGTCCACTTCTTTCGTCTCGCCCAGCAATTCATCCAAGGCCATGAGGATGCGGGCCCGGCCTCCGGCGGCGCCTTTCGGGCGTCCGGGGCCGGGTTGGCAACCGGGTTTGAACTGCCACTCCTTATCGTTTTCCATACGTCAAATAACCTCGCTTCGCGTTACTGAACTTTAGTTCTTTTATGCTGATTTTGTCAAGGAATATCGAAGCATCCGGCGACGGCGAGGGTAGCCGTCGCAATCCGGGGCGGTCCTGGCCGGCGGCTTTCGGCATCGAACACCTGGAGATGCGGAAAGCTGACGGCCTTTTCATGGGCGGGGCGCTTATGGAGTGCGTGGATGGCGTAGGCCAGTGACGGCGGCGTTTTCCGCCACAGGCGGACAGGCTTCCGGGCCAGCGCGAAACTGTTCGTTGAGTATCGAAGAACGGAGACGATCTGTTTCGCGCGCCGAGGACTGCATCCCGGTCAATGAAGTCGAGTCCGCGTCGGTTGAAGCGTGAACGCTCACGGCCAGCCTGAGCCAGCGAAGGCCAGACGTGACGGAACGCTGAAAACCGCGACTTGAATGAACGGGTCTTTGGCAGTCCGTACCGGAAGCCAGCCGCCGGAACGAAGGCCATCCACCGCACTCGAAAAGCGCCACGGGCGGATTATCCTACCCTACCGCGAAAGCCGGAAGGCGGTGGCGACGGCGACCCGGAGCATGGTCATCCATGCGTGTCGCCTAGCCGCCGGCTGAAGGCCGACCAACCCGGCGTCGCTCGCAGAGCTATGCCGGGCAAGCCGCGCTGCCCCAAGATTGGGGCGTAGCGCAACCGGGTTGATTAAGCGCGCCTCTTCTCCAAGCCGCCGGGGAGCCCTTGGCGCGGACCAAATCCGCATCATAAAGAGGCTGAAACTCATTGAAGCCTCATGCGGGTTTGCCGTTTGTCCGCGTCGTCACCCTTCCCTGGCCCCGCGTTTCGCGGGCAGAGCGATGGTGTCCGAGAACGGTTCATTTTTCTGGATGGGTGCCTAAGGAAGGTTCGGAAACCATCACGGCGGGAAGGGACGACTCCCCGGCGTGTTTGGAGAATTGGCGCGCGCTCTTTTTACATCCCCCGTTGCGGGGGCTTGGGGGAAATCCTTTCTTCTCCGGACAGGGCCGAGCCGGGAGAACCGCCCTACGCCCCTACGAAAGCAAAACCGGCCGCCGGTTGCGCCTTTCGCGATTGGCGATGCGGGGAGCGGTCGCAACGATTGAGCCCCTGCGAAATCGCAGCCGGCGCGTAGCCGACGGAGCCTTGTGGGGCGGTTCTTCGGGCGGGAGGGGGGGGCGAATCAGCATTTGCGAAGGCAAATGATGTCCGCATGGAATTGGGCACTCAACTGTGGATTCAAGGAAGTGAGCCCGTTTGAATTCCTGTAAGCAGATCGCCAAGCACTTGACGCGCTCGACCGAAATTCCCATCGGACAGCCTCCGGACTAATTCACGAGCCAAAGGGCAACGAGACGCACTGCCAATTTCTTGTTTTAGGTGAGCAACAATCTCTGCTCGTGCATCGAGGCCGGCCAGACGGCCCATGTCCTTACCTATCAGAAGTGCCGCGGCACGTTGCAGATCGCCTTCGACCTGATCCATGATGTTTGCTTCAGGAGCGCGCATGAGGCGATCTTTGTTCCCTGCTTCCAGGTAGTGAGCCAGTATAAAGGCAATATCGGCTCCGTCCTTACGCTTTCGATCCTGTAGACGCTCATAGAAGGCCACCATTTTCAGTAAGACCATGGCCGGCAGCGTGGCGATTCGGATTCCGGGAGATGAGGAGAGCGGCAGTTTTAACAAGGCTGCATGACGATAAGTTTCTTCAAATCCGAGAATGCTCCACCGGCTTTGATCGGTCGGCCAAATTATGGCATGCCCATCCACCGCGAGAGCACCGAATGGGAGGATGTCGATTTTTTGCCCCGATTGAGCATCGAGTAATTTCTCGGGATGATTGGGTACAGGCTGGGAGAAACCAATCTCATGAAGGATCTTTGAGAAACGATTGAAGCCCCGCCAATCCGGGAACTCCATCGAGATATCGATATCCTCGGTGGCTCTTTCAGTTTCAATGCCATGCGCATGCCAGAACCACACGTCCCGGGCGAAAGCTCCCACCAACATGGGTTGAGAGGGCCACTCCCGGGTGGCCGAAACGATCTTGGTCAAGGCAGCGGCTTTTCGCGGCTCAAGCGGTCTCGATGAGGGAACGGAGATATTTTTCATAGATGCCCTGTGCAATCTCATGGGTGCGATCGTCTTCCACGGCCAGCAAATCGGCATAAACCAGAAGAGGATGAACGCAGGTCTTCTTTTCCACAGCCGCCGGCTGGGCCGCGCCCCAGAACGGGTTCAGAAACTCCACACTTCCCTGAGGATCTTTCTGCAAATGATGCTTCAAAATAAAAGAATGAGCTGGCGTGTCTCCGAAAATAGTCACAGAACCGGGTTTGAGCATGCCGGTAAGGGATGCCGCAGCCACCTCGCCAGACCATAATCCAGCTTTCAGGTGTACATCCTGCCACCAATCGTTCCGTTCGGGACGAAAGCGTCCCTGCACCAAGCGGGGACGAAGACGGTCCAGGTAGCCCTGCACCCACCGCTCCAAAATGCGAGCCCGATCGACCAACATCCGGGAACGCCCTTCCGTCTCCAGCACCATTCCTTGGCGACTCAAATCCGCCATGACCCACCCCACGGTGCTATGAGATAATCCCGTGACGGCGCTGATCTCCCGGTAAGGCCTGCTCACGAGAGCCTTCCCTGGCGTTTCGTCATCCAGGTGCGGATCAGTCAATAAAGAAAACAGCAAACGCAAGCCTGCCGAATGAAAAGCCTTGGACCGATCAGATTGCTCAACCCCTTTTTTCGGCAACCGACGGCCAGAAACCAGCAAGTGAAGACCTGACGCAGCCAGGAACACATTTCCAGCCGTGTCCATGTAGTAAACCCCAGCTTGGCGTAAGGCATCACTTTGCCGATCGTTTACATAAGTTGTAACCAACAAAAGCCCGTTCGGACTTTGTTTCTGAAGAATGGACAGAAGATGAATCGTCGTGGCATTCAGAGATCGCTTCGCCACATAAGGCTGGCGCAACTTCTGTTTGCCAAACTGAAGCTCAACGGCGCCGTCATACTGGGGTTCGTTTGATCTCGAGGGTCGCCAATCTGTATCCTTAACCACGAGCCCGGTCATGGCCCCCACTACACGCGCCACCGAATCAAGTATGTTGGATTCCGTTTTCATAATGAATAGATATCCAGTAATATGCCATGTCCAATGCCATTGGACAATACCATTTATTGGACATTTTGTTCATGCCATCTTTCCGACAAATACACCTGCAATAGTTGGCATTTGCAGGTCTTTCTATCGTATAGAGACCGGAAAGATGGAGCAAGAAAGCCTGTATTGAGCGTCGGGTGCATCCTGATATTGCCGCAAGAAACGCCGGACACAGAGGTCCGGCCTACAAAATCCGCCGTTGTAGGCCCGGCCTCTGTGCCGGGCGGGTCTGATCCTGCGGCAGTGATGAGATGCGCCCTTGAGCGTCCGAACGGCATGAATCATGCCCACTCCCAGCAGTACTCGCGATAAACGACCAGGCCCCAACTCCCAATCAACACCAAGTTCTGGAGAGCTCCAGTCGTATGCAGACGGCATTATACGGCTCGGCAAAGATTAGAGGGCTTGTTTTGAACGAAGTGCCTTTCGCATGAATTTGATTTGCTTCCGGACCTCCGACAACAGCTTCCGGTACTGAACTCTATCTTTCTTGGCTTTCTGATGGAGGGCAATCTTCTTCACATCCATATCGCGGCCTTGATACTGGAAGCGGACTTTCCCCTCTTCTCTAAAGGCCAGGTAGTAATAAGCCTTCCCCTGTATAAGTTTTTTTACAACGCAGCCGCGCGGCAACCGAGCGAGTTCGCGTTGATAGTCCCGCTCCATGCGGACCGAATTTGCCAGCTCTTCTTTTAGGAGTTCTCTGATAGCCATATGGACCTCTTACCAAACAAGCAATCCTGAACCGATCCAGCCCCGATGATTTAACCGGCAGAAGAAGATGGAAGAAGAGGTTTAAATGGAAACAGAGGGGAAGAAAATCAAGCCAACCCCTGCCTATTTTCAAACCGGTGGGTTTTGCCTAATTCCATTTCGGCGCTGACAGCCATACCACCACTTGGAATTTTTGCGCAGTTCGAGAGGCATAAGCACCACCTTTCCCTTGTAAGGCTACGGAAGGAAAGACACCGAAACGCCAAGAACATGCCAATCTCAAAAACCAAAGAAAGGACCAAAGAAGCCAAAAACACGACCAATTCGATATGCTTGAAAACCGCTGTTTTTGCTTGATTTGCTGGGGATTTTGAGTGGAGCGGGTGACGGGAATCGAACCCGTGTGGCTAGCTTGGAAGGCTAGAACTCTACCATTGAGCTACACCCGCGATGACAAATTACGTGCATACTTTTATACCGAAGATGCGCCGGGGTCAAGTGGGCTTTACAGGAGGAAGATAAATCCGGAAAGTGGAGCCCTTCCCTTCCTGGCTTTCGAAGGTAATGTCGCCCTGGTGGATGGCGACGATGCCGTAGACCACGGCCAGGCCCAGCCCGGCGCCTTTGCGCGGATTCTTGGTGGTAAAAAACGGCTCGAACAGGTGCAGTTGGGTGTCGAGGTTCATCCCCTTGCCTTGATCCGTAATGGTCAGGCAGAGGCAGGGCGTTTGCTTGACCCGTATCATCAATTTGTTCTCGGCGTCCGTCAGGGCTCGGCATTCGGCTTGAATCCGAATGACGCCGGTACAACCGGTCATGGCTTCCAAGGCATTGAGAACGATGTTATGGATCATTTGTATGACCTGAACCATGTCGCCGGCAAACAGCGGAAGATCCTGGGGCGCCTCAACCTTGAATTCGATTCCCGCGGGAAGCGCCGGTTTGACTTTCTCCACCACGGTGCGGATGGCCTGGCTTATGGCAACGCGGTCCTTGGCCGAACAGCGCCCCGGCGCAAAGGACATGAGCTTACCGGTCAGCTCGACGGCGCGCGCGCCGGATTGCTCGATCATGCCCAGATCGCCGTACATCCGATCGGAGGGATCGAGCTTCATCTTGATATAGGACGCATACCCCAGCACTCCGCTAAGTATGTTATTAAAATCGTGAGCAAGGCATCCGGAGAATCTGCCAATGGCGTCCATCTTCGCAGCGAGCCGGGCATAATGTTCTGCATCGATGATGGGCATATCGTTTAACTCCTTATTCTTATATCTTTACCATTTCGGAGCTATAGATGGAATCACTTTTTTCGACTTCATGCCAGCGGCAACGAAAGATTCGGCTGTGCTTCAAGAGAGGCATCTGTAAATCCATCGCGGGCCGCGCGGGCCGCCGCCAGGGCGGCCACCATGGCGGCATTATCCGTGCAGTATTCCGGGGCGGCCAGCAGCAAGGGGATATGGAAGCGCTTGGCAAGGCGATTCAGTTTATCGCGCAGGCGCGCATTGCGCGCCACGCCGCCGGCACAGCCAAAGGCGCGCGGATGAACTTTCTTCAAGGCCGCTTCCGCCGGACCGAGCAGCGAGTCGAAAACCGCCTCCTGATAGCTGGCGGTAACGTCGCGCATTTGTTCGGGAGAGGTCGTCGTCTCCGGATGAGCCTTAAGATAATACAGCAAGGCAGTTTTCAAGCCGCTGAAACTAAAACACAGCTTCCGGTCAAATCCGTCAATCGGCGTGTTGGGTTGATTCAGCTTCATGCCCCGGGGAAACGCAATGGCCGAGGGACTGCCCCCAATCGCCGATTTTTCGATGACGGGCCCGCCCGGATAACCCAACCCCAACAGTTTGGCGCCTTTGTCGAGCGCTTCACCGGCGGCATCGTCCAAAGTCTGTCCGAGCAAGGTGTAGTCGCCGGAAGCCTCCATGCGCACCAGACAGGTATGGCCGCCGGAAACCAGCAGGATCACCAGGGGGCAAATATCGGCAGGCTGGGGCGCGCCAGGGGTCAGAAAAATCGAGTACAAATGAGCTTCCAGATGGTTGACGCCCAGCAAGGGCCGATCCAGGCGTAAAGCGAGGGA
Organism: Lentisphaerae bacterium GWF2_57_35; assembly: GCA_001804865.1. Classification (GTDB taxonomy): domain Bacteria; phylum Verrucomicrobiota; class Kiritimatiellia; order CAIQIC01; family GWF2-57-35; genus GWF2-57-35. Next base: position 194,949 of record MHBK01000027.1, on the reverse strand, counting down.
GCGGGCGGCGGTCAAGCCGATGAGCAGGGAGCTGACAAGGCCCGGCCCCCGGGTAGCGGCCACGGCATCGATTCCCTCCCAGCCGAGCCCCGCCTCGTCCACGGCGCGCCGGAGAATATCGGGCAGGGCTTCGACGTGGCAACGGGAGGCAATTTCGGGCACGACCCCCCCGTAGGGTTGATGCCGGGCAATCTGAGTGTAGACGACGTTGGAAAACACCCGTCCCTGTTCGTTCACCACCGCCGCGGAGGTTTCGTCGCAAGAAGTTTCAATGCCGAGAACATTCATGACAAAGCCAGGCGCTACTTTCCCTTCGACAACCGGACATCGGATTTGCCTTCGGCCTTGAAGATCATGACGCCTTTCAAGACATCGATGGCGCGGTCGAGCTGGATATCCACCACGTTGGAGAGATCTTCTTCGCCCGGTTCAGGCTGGGCATTTAAAGGCCGGCTGCGTTTGATCATGAGCTTTCGCCAATCGTCCGGATTCATGGGCGCCACAATATCCGGCTCGATGCCATGCTCATGAATAACCCGCTTGCTGGGCGTGTAGTATTTGGCCGTCGTGAGGCGGATGGCCGAGCCATCGTCCATGGGCAGCACGCTCTGAACGGAGCCTTTGCCGAAGGTTTTTTCGCCGACCAGGATCGCCCGCTGGTGATCCTGCAAGGCGCCGGAGACAATTTCCGACGCGCTGGCGCTGCCGCCGTTCACCAGGATAACCATGGGGAAATCCAGGTTGTGATACCGCCCTTTGGCGCGAAAAATCTGTTTTTGATCCTCGTTGCGACCCTGGGTATAAACCACCATGGCCCCGCGCGGCACGAATTTCTGGCTGACTTCGATGGCGGAGTTCAGCAGCCCGCCGGGATTGTTGCGCAGATCCAGGATCAAGGCCTTCATCCCCTCCCCCTGAAGTTTATCCATGGAGGTTTGCAGGTCGCCGGCCGTCGGTTCGTTGAACTGAATCACGCGGATATAGCCGATGCCGTCTTCCAGAATTTTAGCGTCCTTGACGCTCGGCACGTTAATTTCTGCGCGCACGAGTTCGACCTCTTTAATTTCCTGATTTTTGGGCCTCATGATCTTGATGGAAACCTTGGACCCGGGAAGGCCGCGCAGCTTCTTCACGGCTTCGGGAAGGGCCAAGCCTTCGGTGGATTTACCGTCAATTTCGATGATTTTATCGCCGGAAAGAAGACCGGCGCGAAAGCCGGGCGTGTCTTCCATCGGCGCGACGATCGTCAAGATGTTATCCTTGATGCTGATCACGATGCCCAGCCCGCCGAACTGGCCGGCCGTATCGTCCTTCATATCCGTATACATCTCGGGATCGAGAAACTGGCTGTGCGGGTCGAGCGATTGCAGCATTCCGCGCAAAGCGCCATAAATCAATTCTTTGTAATTGGTTTTGTCCTGATCGACATAGTGTTCGCGAATTTGTTCGAGCACTTTGGTAAACAGGGCGATTCTTTCGTAGGCCGACTCGCCATCGTTGGACGGCGACTCCTGCGAATAGATGCGGGCTCCAATCATCAGATTGCCGGCCAGCAACGCCGCCAGAAAAAACCACTTAAAGCTGTAGCCTATATTCCTAACAGACATGATGGTGACTCTCCAAGCCATCCACGCGGTCCATCGCCGCAGAGATTTGCTTTTGATTACCTATAACTCATGTCGGAGGTTCATGCAACAGAATTGGCCCCTCCCCGACGTGGAGCGCGCCTCCATACTTTTGATGCACTCAAAAAAATAAGCAAAGCCGCACGTTGCGCTTTTAAACAGGGCGGATATGATAGGGCGCGATGAGCAACGCCCGATCCAACAACAACGATGCAGGAATCGATCCGCTGTTATCCCAGCCCGGCTATGTTTATCATCGCCAGAAACCGCCGCCGAGGAGCCGCTATGTCCGGGCAACCGCAAAACCTCCAAAGGAAAAAGCCAAGGGCCCGAACGAAATTATCCGGCAGACGATTGTTGCTCATATCGTCACGTTTGTCATTGTCATGGGAAGCATGCTGGTGCTCCTGGTGCTGGCGGTGGTGATCTCCAACAAGATCTGGGCGCTCCGCCAGCAACAGAATTCGATGGGAACGCCCCGGCCCGGATCTCCGGACACGCCCCGCATTCTCCGGCATGAGGGCGCGGCAAGAACCGCCGCCGAAAGGACCCTGGCGTTGCAGGGAACCAACCGGATCTACCTCGAACCCGAAACCATCGAACGATACCACGACGTCCTGACGCTCTGGCCCTATCTGAATGACCCCTGGATGGCCATGGGCCAGTTTTACATGCGGATGAACGACTATACGCAGGCCCGAACCGCCTTCGAACTGGCTATCGGAACGAATTGGCAATCGGCCCGGCTTTTCAACGACCTGGGCGTGACGCATCTCGAACAGAAGGATTTCCGAACGGCGCAGCAACTGTTTTCGGCCGCTCTGGCAGACGACCGGGAATACACGCCGGCGTACTTCAACCTGGCGCTCAGCCATGCGGCCCAGGGGAATGTCGCCCAAGCCCGGGGCTTTTTAAGCGCCTATCTTTCCCGGAAACCGGACGATGCCAAAGCGCTTCAGGAAAAATCGATCCTCGATGTGGCGGAAGGACGATATAAGGATGCCTTGCAGGCCTTGCAGAAAGCCATGGAAACAGCGCCCGATTGGCTGGTGTTATACTTCGATGCCGCCAGCGTGGCCTCTCTGATGCAGGACACGGATAAATCCGCCGGCTATCTCGAGCACGCCCTTTCGATCTCCTCGGTCATGACGGTGTACCGCGTTTATCAGTTGCCGCAATTTAAAAATCTTCGCACGTCGGATGCCGGCAAGAATCTCGAAAAGAAAATGGCCGACTTGGTCAGGACTTCGTTGAGTTCCAACGAAAAAACCGGCAACAACCTTCCCTCCAGTCATCCGATGACTTCCCTGTCGAGTCCGTGAAGAACATCTTAAATTCGAGCTGACTTACGGCGGCGCGAGGGGCTTGATCTCAACGGCGGCGCCGGGAACGAAGCGGATACGGATGGAGCCCTGTTCGTCAGTGCGATAGACCTGGATATTTCGTTTCGAAAGCCGGGCAAGCAGCTCCTTGTCGGGACAACCGGATACATTATCGCTGCCTACGCTGATCACGGCCGACTCCGGGGACACGGCCTCAAGCCAGGCATCCAGCGTGGAAGCGGGCGCGCCATGACCGCCTACGACCAGAACGAGAGCCGTAGGTTCCAAATCCGACTCCATTATCCGGGACTCCGCGGCCGGTCCGGCATCGCTCATGAAGAGCACCGAAGCCGCATCGCGCGCGAAGCGAATCGCCAGGCAGGCCTCGTCCGCCACCCGGGCCGACGGCAAATCCGGCGGATCCAAAATCTCCCATTCCACGCCGCCGGAGAGGCTTCCTTTTTGGCCGCGAGTCATGCGCCGGATTCGAATACCCTGACGGCGGGCTTCGTTGAGGATTTGCCGATAGGCCGGCGACCGGCCCAGGAACGGAGCGCACCAAATTTCTTCGACCGGAATGGATGCCATGATTTCCAACGCGCCGCCGATGTGCTCGGCATCGGCATGACTGAGCGCCAACACGCGCAACCGGGACACGCCCTGCCGCCGAAGATGCTGCAGCACTCGCCGGGCATAAAACTTCGAGCCGGTATCCAACAGCAGATCGTCCCGGCCCGGCACATTGACCAAGGCCGCGTTCCCCTGCCCTACATCCAGCAGATCCACCCGCACGTCTCGGCCCGATCGAACGAACCACAGCCCCGCCAGCGCCAGGCAAAGACTCACCCCGATAGCCATGCTCCAGCGCCTGACCGGAAAGCCGGCCGCGCCGGCCGCCAACCCGAGATACCAAAGCGTCGTGGCCCAGGCGGGCGGCGCCGGCACAAAAAAATGTCCCCCGGGAACCGCGGCGGCCCGGTCGATGAACCACAGCAGAACCAAGATGAAGACCCGATTGGCGTGGTTGAACACCTCCGCGCCCAACGACGACACGGAGCCGACGATCATTGAAAGACAGCCGGTCAACATGACCAGGCCGGCCGCCGGGATCACGACAATGTTCGCCAGCAAGGCCACCGGCGAAAACAAGTTGAAGTATATCGCTGTCAGCGGCGTCGTAACCAGCCAGGCCGCCCATGAAGCCGCGGTCAAAGCCACAAGACTCCCCGCCGCCGAACGCAGACGCGTCTTCCAGACGGATTCGGGCGCCAGTTGCCAGTCATCCTTTTTCGTCCAATCGCGCAGAGGCCGGGCCAGAGGCGGATAGACCAGGATCAGGCCGGCGACGGCCGTAAACGAGAGGATGAACCCCGGATCGACGAGTTGCATGGGGGCCGCCGCCAAGATCAACAGAGCCGAAAAAGCCAGAGCCGATAGGGCGTCCGGTTTCCGCTCGAACAAACCGGACGACCAAAACAACACCGCCATGATGCACGCCCGCACGGCGCTGGACGACATGCCGGTCGCCACCGTAAAAATTCCCAGCAAGGGCGCCAGGTACAGAATCCAATGCGGTCGAGAGCTGCCCAACGACTTCAACAACACAATAATGAAAACAGCCAGGACTCCGACATGCGTGCCCGATATCGCGAAGATATGCATGGTTCCGGTCACGGAAAAATCGCGATAACGCTGTGCCGGCAAGTCCTGACGATAGCCCAACATCAGCGCGCTCAGCAGCCCCGCCTGTTCCGGATAAGCTTTCAACCCCTGCCCCAGGATATCGCGGCAATTCTCGCGCCGCCGAAAACACCAGGAGATCCAGCCGGGGCCGCGGCCTGCCGAGAGCCGGGAAGCGAAAGCAGCGGAGGGCTCCATGCGATAGCGATATCCAAAGGGTCCTTCCCGATTCCCGGTTTGTTGCTGCAGCAAGCCTCGCAGGAGCCAGCGTTCGCCAAAGGCGGGCCGATGCGCGCCGGCCGGCAACAAGACGCGCACTTCTACCTGCCCCGAAACCTTCTGCCATGATTCGGTCCTAAGAATCCCCTCCAAACTCAAGGGCCAGGTGCAGACGACAACCTTCTCGTCACGCCCCTCCCGATACTGCGGATCGTCCGCGACCCAGCCTACGATAGACACATATTCGGCGTTTTCTTCCATCAAGCGGGACAGCTCGCGCTCCGATGGATTCCACGCACTGAGATGAGCATTCAAGCAGGAGACCACCCCGATAAGGGCAAACACAAGCGCATTGGAAAAAGGCCGGGAGAGAAAGGCCAGCAGAGATAAAAGCAAAAGAACCGACCAGGCCAAAAGAGCCTCGGCGCTAAAAGGCGCCCACAAGCCCAAGCCCGTCCCCAGAATACCCGCCAAGGCAATCCCCAACATGGGGCGACGCATCAAAAACCCGGCGGGGCTTCGCCCTTCCATAGAGCGCCCCTTTTCGGTCTATTTATGAATATGGATTCAATACGGCTTCGCCGCCGCGTACAAAATTCAACGGCCCATGATTTCCCACGCGATGGGCATGCTGCAAGGCTTCAGAAACGAACACCTTGGCCTTGCCCACCGCTTCGTTCAACAATTCTCCGCGGGCCAGAAAGGCGACGATGGCGGCGGAAAAAGCGCAGCCCGCGCCATGATTTTCGATTACCTTGATGCGCGGCGAGGAGAACAGATATTCCTCGCCTTCGTCATACAGGAAATCGACGACTTCAGGCCCTTCGAGATGGCCGCCTTTGATAACGCAGGCCGTATCGAACCGGGCGCCAATCTCGTAGGCCGCCGCCTTCAATTCGTCCAGAGAGGCAATCGGATGGCCACAGAGCAGTTCGGCCTCGTAGAGATTGGGGGTTAACAAGCGGGCTTGAGGCAATAATTCGTCGCAGAGAACATCCACGGCGTCATCCTGAAGCAAACGGGCGCCGGAAGCGGAAACCATGACCGGGTCGACCACCAGGATGGGAATGCCCTGCCGTACGTCCGCCGTAGCCACCGCATGAATGATCTCGGCGGAATACAACATGCCGGTTTTGGCCACGGCCACGGGAAAGGCATCGCAAACCGCTTTAATCTGTTGGGCGACCATCTCGCTGCCCATGGAACTGATGCCGTAGACGCCCCGGGGATTCTGCGCTGTGATGCATGTCAGGGCGGTGGCGCCAAAGACCCCCAAAGCCGAGAACGTCTTAAGATCGGCTTGAATGCCCGCTCCGCCGCCGCTATCCGAACCGGCGATGGTTAAAACCACCGGCAAAGTCTCGTGTTCTATGATTGCTTCAGTTGTCATGTTGTTGAAAGGTTAGATGATCCGACGTCACAGTCAAGATGTTCCTCGGGATGTATCGAAAAAAATCAGGCTTCCATCAGGATGCGATAGGCCGTCCGGACTTTATGTTTGAAACTGGCCAGACCGCCGTGAGCCGCCACGCGCGCCTGCGCCTCGCGCCCCATGGCATTCGACAGCAAAGATTCGTCGAGCGCGCGCAGAATTCCGGCCGCCACATCGTCGGGCTGGGGCATGACCAGCACCGCGCACGATTCGTCCAACGATTGGGTATGCCGCGGCAGCCGCGTGGCCACGATGGGTTTTCCGCTCTGCATGCACGTGATCAACTCCGGCGGCGCAACAATCCCCCGGACGCCGGAAAAAACCAGCACGGAAGACAGCGTCAACAGCGGCGGCAACATCGAGGAATGCGGACTGACCAGGAACGAAAAACGATCGGAAAGATCCAGGCTCTGCGCCAGCTTCTTCAATCGGCGGAGACGGGCGTCGTCGCAGCTCATGACCAGGAATTCGGCATCCGGACGGTTTTTCGCCACGATGCGGCTCGCCTTGACGAACAATTCCGCGCCTTCGCAAGGCCCGAACAAATCGCCGCAAAAAACGACGGGACCGCCCTTGAGCTTCAAGTCGTCGCGCAGGCGCCGGACCGCATCCGAATCGGCATGGCCGCAAGGCGTCAGAGGAGCATTTTCGATTTGCACGGCCCGAACGGACGGCACGGCGGCTCGAACCCAATCGGTAAGCGATGGGCACATCGTCAGGACCAGATCCGCCGAGGCCAGGGCGTGGGTTTCGTAGCGCTCCAAAAGCCGAAACCAGGGGCGCAGCAGGAGGAAGCCGTGCTGATGCACTTTGTCGGAGATGGGGAATTTCACGTCATAGACCAACCGGCAGCGGAAAAGCCGCTTCAGCAAGGCCCCGGCAAAAACAGATTCCTGAAGCGCGTGGACTACATCGTAGGGCCGGGCCAGAAACAATCCCACAGCCCGCCAGAACATCCAAAGATCGAGCCAGGCCCTCAAATGGAACGAACACGCCGACGATCGCCGCCGCCAAAGCCAGCGCCCCAGGCGAATCATCCGGATCCCCGGAGGGTCGGAGTGACCGCCCCAAGGAAAACACAGCACATCGATTTCATGCCCCGCTTCCTTGAGCGTTTGCAGAACGTTCCGAGCATGAACGGACGTGCCGCATTCGTCCATGAAGGAGAGAGGCGCCAAAAACAGTATTCTCATGGCAACAAAATTCCGCGGCCATCCTATCGACTCGGGCTGCGATCACAAGCCCTTTTCGCCGTCCTCTTCAAGACCGTTCAGAGCCCGAAAAACCTTGACTGCCTTGACAATGCAAGTGTACGTTGACATATTCTTAAATCCAGGAGCTTTACAATGGCAGAAGTTAAACTTGAAAGCGCACCTCGAAAAGCCAAGGAGCTATTCGATAAGGCCTTCGCCTCCATGGAGCGGGGCAATCTCGATTACGCAATCGACATGTTCCTGCAGGCATTGGAAATCGAACCGAGGCTGCTCAAAGCCCGCGAATATTTACGCGCCGCCGAACTGAAGCAATTCAAAGCCAAGAAAGGCGGCCCGCTGAATCATGCGCTGTCCACCCTTCAAGGCGGCTTCACCCTGCTCAGCGGCATGTCGAGCCTGAAGAAAAAACCGGAGCAGGCGCTCAAAATCGCCGAAAAGCTTCTCCGGCTCGATCCATTAAACATGACCTTCATCAACTTTTTCGGCGACGCCGCCCTGGCCGCGTCGATGCCGGAAACGGCCCTCCAAACGCTGGAGCTGGCTAAGAATCATTATCCCAACAACATCCTCCTGCTCAAACGGATGGGCGCGTTATACCTCGAGCAAAACGATCCCCACAAAGCCCGCGAATGCATGGAAACGCTCGTTCGCCTCCTGCCGAACGATCCCAAGGCGTTGAAGAACCTGAAAGATGCCGTGGCCCTCGATACGATGAAGAAGGGCGGCTGGAACAACGAAGGCAGTTCGTTCCGGGACATGATCAAGGATTCCAAGGAAGCCGTACTGCTCGAACAGGAGTCCAAAGCGGTCAAATCGTCTTCGGATCTGGAAGCCCTGATCGGCGAGATGGAACAAAAAGTCCAGAGAGAACCCGACAACATCAACTATCGCCGCTCGCTGGCCGATTTTTACACCCGCGCCGAGCGTTTTGACGAAGCCCTCAACGTGTTGACGGAGGCCCAGAAAACGTCCGGCCGGGCCGACCCGCAAGTCGAGCGGGCGATCAGCCACATTCGCGTCCGCAAATTCGACAACGAGATCGCCAAGCTGCGGGAAGCCAACGATCCCGCCGCCGTCGAGACGCGCGAAAAAGAGAAGGAAATCTTCCTGCTTCAGGACGCCTCGGAGCGGGTCCGCCGCTATCCCAACGATTTGCAATTTCGCTACGAATACGGCGTGCTGCTCTACGAACGCAGCAAGCTGGACGCCGCCATCGAAGAATTCCAACTCTCTCAACGGAATCCCCAACGCCGGATACGCTCGCTGTATTATCTCGCCCTGTGCTTCAAGATGAAGAGCCAATACGACATCGCCTTGGAGCAACTCGAAAAGGCATCGTCCGAATTGACCGTCATGGACGATACCAAGAAAGACATTGTGTACGAAATGGGCTTGCTCTGTGAAGCCATGAGCAAAACCGAGAAGGCGACGGCCTACTTCAAAGAGATTTACGCGGTGGACATTCGATACAAGGATGTCTCGGCCAAGATCGAGAAGTACTACAAGAAATAGCCATGCCCCGTTCGACATCCTTTGCGTTTCGCATCCTGGCCGTTCTGGCAGCGGCCGGATGCCTTCGGCTCTGCGGTTGCGGCAAGGGAGAAGACCCGTCCTCCGTGCCCCGACCGCCGCCCACGGATGCCGACGGGTTCACCCTGATGACGTACAACCTGTGCCGATATGGGCTGCAAGACCGCGATAACGACGGCCAAAAAAACGACCCCAAACCCGGAAACGAACGCAAGGCCTTGATCTCCATCATTCGCAAGGCCAATCCCGACGTTCTGGCCGTTCAAGAGATTGGAAACGTAACTTTTTTCGAGGAATTTCGATTTTCCCTTCAGGAAGCCGGCCTGGTTTATCCGCATACGGAGTATCTGCAAAGAGGCCGCTCGGAGGTCAACATGGCGGTCTTGAGCCGATTTCCCATTGTCGCACGGCAATCGCACACGGACGACCAGTACAGCATTGGAAGCGCCGAGATTGCCGTGGGCCGGGGCTTCATCGACCTCGAAATCGAAGTTCATCCCGCCTATCGCTTCCGCCTGATGACCGCCCATTTGAAATCGAAGGTTTTTCATTCGTTGGGCCAGACGGAAATGCGCCGTAACGAGGCGCGCCTGCTCAACAATCACGTTCGCAAAGCGCTCAAGGAAAATCCGGAATTGAACCTGGTGGTGGTCGGCGATTTCAACGACTCTCCGAACTCCGCCGCCTTTCGAGAACTCGCGGGCGATAAACAAAAGTATTTGCTGGATATCCGCCCCGTCGACAGGGAACGCAGCGCCTGGACGTTCTTCGATTCGACGCAAGACATCTACAGCCGGATCGACTACATCCTGGTAAGTCATGGAATGCGGCCGGAAGCGATTCCGGAAAAATCGTATGCGATGAACGATCCGCTCCTCTTCGAGGCCTCCGATCATCGCCCTATCGTTGCCGCTTTTCGAAGCCGGGAAACCGCCCCTTCCGAAACCCCGCCCATCGTGGAAAAACCCAAAGTCTCACCGGGCAACGGAGAGGATTTGTAGGCGATAGTAGCGGTTGATGCCGGGAGGCACATGGTCGCTCAAAGTGATTTGATCGCCGGAGACGGCCTGCAAGTTTTCCGCTCCCGGCAAAACCTTCCATTGGCGGGGCCCCACCCCTCCATCGGCGTACATCACCACGTACACAATCCCCTGCTCCGCTTTCCAACTCAGCGTGGCCAGCTCGCCGGCACGCGTCACCACCAAGGTCGCCTCGCCTTCCGACGAACTGACGACTTCGGTTACGCAGCCCGTGACAACCACAAGGCAAAACAGCAGTCCGGCAATCCATTTCATCGTAAAAAGGCCTTCCTATTTAGTCAGCCGGAATTTCGTCGGGGGTGATCGCTTTTTCTTCCCATTCCAAGGGAACGATGGTCGACGCTTCGTTCGTCGTTACGATATCGGAAGCCGCCGGAGCCGGCGCAGCTTCCGGTCGCTGATATTCGACCGCCACAGACGGCATGGGCGTCTCCGTCATTGACGAGCCTTGCAGCCCTGAGGGCTCCGGAGTCTGAATCGATTGCTCACCCACCGTAGCCTCTGGAAAGTCGTCTTGTGCGGCAGCCGGTATGCCCCCTTCTACAAACGGATGATCGTACCAACTGTCCTTGCGGCGATCCTCGTTCAGATCCTTCAATTTCAAGTTATACCGGGACGCATACCACTCCCAATCGCGTTGTTTAAAGCCAAGTATCCGGCCCAAGCGGTTGACCAAGCCCGCCGTGTCGATGGATGGAATGGCATCGATCCGGGGGCACCACGTAGAGATAGAGGCCATCACCGGCGGCAACAACTTTTCGTCGCCCACCAGAATCGTTCGCGTAGGACGGATCTGGAGAAAATTGGCCTCGCGATAATCCTGCACGCTGACCGGAATCCAGTCGCGGCCATTCCAGGCATGAAGGCGCGGATTATCCGAGGCGGCTTCCCCCTGATAAGAGACGAGAACCACCGGGTATTGCCGCACGATATCGAACGCCACTTGCAGCACGGAATACCGGGCGGGAACCACCAGCATGGTAATCCGATTGCCCGCAGCCGCCTGCGCCCAATGGCCGATCGAAAACAAAAAAACAAGAACCAACGAGAGTTTCATCCATTTCCCGAGCATGTTAAAGCTCCTTTCAAAATCGCTTTACGCACAAGATAACTACATTTTATAAAATATTTCAAGCGAGTAGCTTGTCGTCCGGTTGAACTACGCCCCCCAAGAAGGCCTGTGCAACGGCCTTCGCCTAAAAAAACATGGGCTCCGAGGAGCCCATGTTCGACCAAACGATCGGCGCAACGCTTCGTTAATCGTCGCCGCGTTTGCCCAGCTTGCCGTCCAGATACACAACGCCGCTGTTGCCGTCGCCGATCATTTTCAGCTTTGTCACAACATCCAGCGCATTGGCTTCCTCTTCCACCTGCTCGTCGACAAACCACTGCAAAAACGAATGGCTGGCGTGATCTTTTTCCGCCTGCGCCAGATCCACCAACGCATAAATGCTGGCCGTCACCAACTTCTCGTGTTTCAACGCGTTTTCGAACGAATCCAGAGGGCCATTGAAGCTGGCCGTCGGCTTCTCGATCGCTTCCAACGAAGCGCGGGCATTTTGTTGAATCAGATAGTCGAATATCTTTTCGGCATGTTCCAGCTCTTCATGATACTGCTTTTTGAACCAATGAGACATACCCGGAAACCCTTTATCCGCGCTATCGGCCGACATGGCCAGATACAAATACGCTGAATACAATTCCTTGTTGATTTGAGCATTCAGAGCCGATTCCATCTTCTTGCTGATCATCGTTTCCTCCTTAGGGGCGTAATGAATTTAACTTAGGAAGACTATACTCCATAACCGCAAAGCTTCCAGTGAAAGCCCGAATTACTCGGCCGCTTTGCCGGGAGGGTCCGCGGCCTCGCGGACCTTTTCGTGTCATCAAAGCAAGTTCTGTCCGCCATCGACAAAAAGGATTTGGCCGGTAACCGAGTCATTGTGGAGGAGAAAAAGCACGGTTTCGGCCACCTCTTCCGGCGTGCATTGCCGCTGTAGAGGAACGGGGCCGGCCCTATCGCGGATATAATCCTGGCCCTTGCCCGGCGGCGGCAGGATGGCGCCGGGAGCGACGCCGTTGACCGCAATCGAAGGCGCAAACTCCAGCGCCGCCAATTTTGTGGCTTCGGCCAGGGCCTTCTTGCTGAGGACATAAGGCGCGCAATGGATATCGTGCCCTTCGATACGTCGATCCAACAGGTTGACGATTTTTCCCTCGCGGCATCGCTCTGCAAAGCCTCGCATCAACAAAACCGGCGCCAGAAAATTGGGCCAAAATTCGTCCAGAAGATGGCCGGCGGTTGCCTGTCCGATCGATTGCTTGTGAAACACCGATGCATTGTTAACCAGGACCTGGAGACCGCCTGAAACGGAAGAGGCTTCTTCCAGCAGTTTCCGGCAGGCTTCTTCGCTAACCAAGTCCGCCTGCACGATCAAAGCGCCCACATCCAATTTCCCAAGCTCCTCCGCCAGCCGTTCGGCCTCCGCAGCCGATGACCGGTAATGAATGACCACATTCATCCCCGCTCCGGCCAGCGCCCGGCATATCGCCGCGCCGATGCGCACTGCCCCGCCGGTTACCAACGCTGTTTTGCCTTGCAGATTCATACCGGCAACCTACGCCATTTCGCGCGTCGAGAAAAGAAAAAGCGGAGACTGCCCTTCCCGTCGGCGTCCTTCTACTGCTTCGCGGCAGCCGCCGGCGTAAGCCGGTGGTCTTCTCCGTGCGAGACATGATGGAATTCTTCCCTATGGCATTCAGGATGAAAATATTGTAAGGTCATCGCATGACGATCAAGAAACTAATGAGCATGATAGTCTTCCTCGCCCTGGGATGGCTGCCTTTTGACAGCGCCGCGCAGGAGGCGGAGGCCCAGACCAACGACGCGGGGCTGGTTTATATCATCCCCATTCGCGGCATGATTGAACCGGCGTTGCTCTATGTAATCCGCCGCGGCGTCGCCGAAGCGGAGGCCGCCAAGGCCCAGGCCATCGTTTTTGTGATGAATACGCCCGGCGGCACGCTCAATGCCGCGAGCGAAATCGTGCGGCTCATCCAGAAGGTCTCCGTGCCGACCTATACGTTTGTCGAGAAGGACGCCTTTTCCGCCGGCGCCATCATCGCCCTGGCCACCCAACACATCTATATGGCGCCCGGCAGCGTCATCGGCGATGCCATGCCCATCATGATGACGCCCTTCGGCGGCGTGCAGGAAATGCCGGAAGCCCTCCAGGAAAAAGCGGTCTCGGCCGTGGCCGGCCTGGTCCGATCCGCCGCCCAGGAAAGCGGCCACGATCCCCAATTGGCGGAAAAAATGGTGCGCCGCGAACTGGAATATAAGATCGGAGAGGAAGTCATCAGCCCGGCCGGCCAACTGTTGACCCTGACCAATGTGGAAGCCGAACGCAAAGTCGGCGAAGATATGCATCCGCTGCTTTCCGAGGGCACGGTCAAGGATATCCCGGCCCTGCTGAAAGCCATCGGCCACGAAAACGCCGTCACCAAGGAATTGATCGTCACCCTGGCCGAAAAAGTGGCCCGTTTCATTGCCATGCTCGCGCCTCTTTTTTTGATCGGCGGCTTGCTGGGCATTTATATCGAAGTGAAAACGCCGGGCTTCGGCCTGCCGGGCATCCTGGGCATTACCTGTCTGGTCATCTTCTTTTGGGGGCATCACATTGCCGGTCTGGCCGGCCTGGAGGATCTGATACTCTTTGCCGTTGGATTCACTCTTCTACTGGTCGAAATATTGCTGCTTCCAGGCTTCGGACTGATCGGCTTTGCGGGCATCCTCTGCATGCTGGGCGCCATGCTGAGCGCCATGATCCAACGTTATCCGGGCGTGCCTTGGCACCAAATCTCCTGGCCGCAACTGGAACTGCCCATCTTGAAACTCTCCATATCGCTGCTTGGAACCGGCATAGCCGGCGTCATTCTGGCGCGCTTCCTGCCGGAAACGACGCTGTTCAAACGACTCATCCTCTCCACGTCCACCAGCCGCTCTCAGGGTTTTGAAGCCGCTCATTCCGAAGACACCTTGATCGGCCAGGAAGGCGTTACGCTCTCCGCCCTGCGCCCATCCGGGGCTGCGCTCATTGGCGACCGCCGTCTCGACGTGGTCACCCAGGGCGAATTTGTCGAAGCGGAAGCCGTCGTCCGCGTGACCGAGGTCCACGGTCAAAGAATCGTCGTCGAAGCGGTTTCCAAAAATCGGCAGGAGGGATGAGATGGATTCGATGCTGCAACTTTTCTTCGTGCTTTTGACCACCGGCCTGCTGCTGATTGGCGCCGAAATATATCTGCCCGGCGGCGTGGTCGGCGCCATCGGCATCCTGGCGTTGATCGGCGCCATGGCCGTCGGCTTCGGGGCATTCGGACTCCAGGGCGGCTTCCTCGCCGCCGTAGCCATCCTCGCACTCTCGGGCATCTTTCTTTTTGTCTGGATCAAACTGTTTCCCCAAACCTCCATGGGCCGCAAACTAACGCTTTCACGGGATGGCAAGGACTTCAAGTCCTCGCCGGATTACCATACGCTGCTCGGAAAGGAAGGCGAAGCGATCTCCGATCTTCGCCCGTCCGGCATCGCCTCCATTCAGGGGCACAGGGTCGATGTCGTGGCCGATGGCGTCTGGATCGCCGCCCAGAGCCGCATCCTGGTCGCTTCCGTGGAAGGAAATCGCATTCTGGTCCGTCCCGTAAAAATGAAACCGCAACCGTTGGAGAAAGAATGAAACGCTGCCTTGGAGTAGTCCTGCTGACGCTCTGCCTTACCCTGCTCGTGCGAAATGCCGCCGCCGTCGAACTGATCCGGCAGGACGATTATCGCTTGGATGCAACCAATGCACTCGCCGCGGAAACATACATCTGGGGCGATCGGATCGACCTCCACGGCCATACGCTCGACGACGTCTTTCTGCTGGGGCAAACCATCAAGATCGACGGGGAAACCCTGGACGACATCTGGGTATTTACCGACGCCTTCGTTTTTTCAGGAACCGCCCGGGAGGATGTTCGCGTGGCAGCGCGTCAAGCCGTCCAACTGACCGGAACCTTCGAGAAGAACCTTGTCGTGGCCGGAAAAACCGTTTCGCTGGGGCCGGACAGCCTGGTCCAGGGAGAAGCGTTGTTGCTGGGCGAAAGCGTCATCGTGGAAGGCCATGTGCAGGGCGACGTCCATGTGGCCGCCTACAACGCCACGCTCAGCGGTAAAATGGACGGGCTCGTGCGCTTATACGCCGACGACATCGTGGTGCTGCCCGGCGCCGAGATTCACGGCGACTTGATTTATACCTCCCAAAAGGAATTGTTTCTCAACGAAAAAGTCGTTTTGACCGGCAAACTCATCCGGAGGGACATTCAAGCCTGGAATACTGAAACGCCGAGCTACCGGACCATCTTAAGCTTCAAGATGTTTTTCTACCTCGCCGCGCTCGTGGCCGGCATTCCTTTTGTATCGCTCTTTCCCTATCTAACCGGCCGGGCCGTGCGCCAGGTCCGCAAATCGGCCTGGAAATGCGCGCTGATCGGCGTGGTGGCGTTTTGTTTGATCCCTGTTCTGGCCGTTCTCTCCGTGCTGACCTTGATCGGGATTCCGCTGGGCCTCGTCCTGGCGGCGGCCTATGCGGTCATGCTCTACGTCAGCAAGTTTTTTGTCGCGCTGGCCGTCGGCGGCTCGATCTTTCGCTGGAACGGCCCTCAATCCTTCAGCCGGGTCTTCTCCGCTTTGTCAATGGGCTTGATTGCGCTTTATGCCGCCACCCTGCTGCCGGTCGTCGGCTCGGCGGTCTGGCTGGTGATCACTTTTATGGGACTGGGCAGTCTGCTGCTGGCCCTTTTCCAACCGCCCCAGCCCCCCCCGGAACTGCGCGTACAAAACGAACCGCAATTCTCTGTACCCAAACCGCCTTCATCGAGTAATGTAACAGCAACCAAGTCAAACGGTGAGGAAACTAAGGGAAAGGAATAAATCATGGGACCATTCATAACCATTTTACTCGTACTGCTGGCCATCGGATTTCTCATCCTGTTGTTCGTGTTCATGTACTTCTTGAAAGTCTGGATACGAGCCGCGATGTCCGGCGCCCGGGTCAGTCTCTTCAATCTGCTGGGCATGAAGCTCCGCAGCGTAGCCCCCACCCTGATCGTCGACGCCCGCATCCGTCTGGTCAAGGCGGGGCTCGACCAGGATACGGACTCCCTGGAAGCCCATTATCTGGCCGGCGGCAATGTCATCAATGTAGTTCAAGCCTTGATCGCCGCCGACAAGGCGAACATCGAGCTGAGCTTCCAGCGCGCCGCGGCCATTGACCTGGCCGGACGCGATGTCTATGACGCCGTGCGCACCAGCGTCAATCCCAAGGTCATCGACTGCCCCGATCCCACCAAGGGCACCACCATGCTCGACGCCGTGGCCAAGGACGGCATCCGGCTGCTGGTCAAGGCGCGCGTAACGGTCCGGGCGAACCTCGCCCGACTCGTCGGCGGCGCCACCGAAGACACCATCATCGCCCGCGTCGGACAGGGCATCGTCAGCGCCATCGGCTCCTCCCCAACCTACAAAGCGGTCCTGGAGAATCCCGACCATATCAGCCGCAAGGTGCTGGGCAGCGGACTCGACTCCCAAACCGCCTTTGAAATCGTCTCCATCGACATTGCCGACGTCAGCGTAGCCGGCGTCAGCGGCGTGCGCGAAGTCGCCAACGTCGGCGCCTTGCTCGAAACCGAGCGAGCCGAAGCCGACAAGAAACTGCGGCAGGCCGAAGCCGAAGGCCGCCGCGCCACCGCCATCGCCGCCGAGCAGGAAATGCGGGCCAAGGTCCAGGAAATGCAAGCCAAGGTTGTGGAAGCCCAGGCGGAGATTCCCATGGCCATTGCCCAGGCGCTGCGCGAAGGAAAAATCGGCGTTATGGATTATTTGCGCATGCAAAACATCATGGCCGATACGTCCATGCGGGAAGCCCTTTCGGAAGGCGATTCCGCCTCGCCGAAGTCGTAAGGATAATTAGGACCCATTGACATGACCTATCCTTTCGTCATAGCCGAAATTGGCATCGATGGAATCATCTGGCTGGTCATTGCGCTTTTGTGGGGCCTGGCCCAAATTTTTGGGCTGAGCAAAAAGAAGAAGCCGATGGCGCACCCTCCGGTACGCTCTTCGGAGGATAGGCCTGAGACCGAGTCGGTCAACGAGCAAATTCGAGAGTTGTTCGAGTCGCTGACGGGTACGACTTTGCCTCCCCCGCCCCCACCCAAACCGCCCGCCCCCAAGAAGCGGTCAACCCCCGCAAAAGCGCCCATCGCCCGCCCTGTCACGGAACATGCCGCGGCGTTTCAGGAAGCGCCGCCGTTGCCGGGACTCGACGCCATTTACGGAGAAGGCGCCGCTCAACTATCCCTGAGTCAACGAACTGTTCTGTTGCCCGGAATCACTTCGTTTAAACTTCGAACCATGAAACTCGCCTCGCTGGGCGTGCCGGGATCGCTTCGCACCCATCGTCCCGTCGGACAAATCCGCCCTCATTTGCAAGGCCGCAAGAATTTAAGAACCGCCATGCTCTCCCGCATCTTGCTGGGACCTCCGCGATCGATGGATCCGAATGGGTAGAAGGTTGAAGCTTCATAATTTTATTTAAAAGATTTGCAGATTTGCCAATTCCATGCGATAGTGATTTTGGAGATTCGGCCAGTTAGGCGGCTCGCAAGGGTGGCTTGGCTGGCATTATCTCCTTTTTTATTATCTCGATTCATAAGGGTCTGGAACATAGACGATACCATGCGTTTTGAAGGTCTGCCCATCCTTGTATCCTTCTCCGTGATACTGTAATTTCGCTATCCACGCGCATGTTAAATCTTTCACGTCTAAGCGCTCTGTAGCCGTCATCCCCAGCAATGGCAGGCGAAAGCCCCAATTCACACAGTAAATGCATAGGTCAGCGGCCTGGATGGGAATAGCCATGTCTGATGCCACGAAGAATGGCACAGGAACAATTCGTGTGGACCGGTAGCGCCCCGTTGCCGTTCGCTGAAAATAATTATGAAGACGCCGCACAAAACGAGTGTCCTCGTTCTGGTCAGATTCATCCATTACTACCAATCCGTCCTCCTTCTTTTCCTCCAAGAAGTAGAAGTATCGCTCGAAGAGGAAAACGTGATCCTTGCGTAAATAATTTTCGTAGGTAAAGTCAAACGGACGCTCGATGGTCCTTGGAACTACCGACGCAAAAAGCCGCGCATCGTGATTGCACAACAAGTCAAAGACACCCTCAGCCATCCCCCGACAGGCTTGTCCATAAGCCGTAAATTCGTCACGACAAGGGCGATTTCCCTCCAACCCTTTTGTGAAGAATACCCTGCAAAGTCTGCGTCTTTCCTCATCAGGCATCAATGACCCTTGACGGGCCCATTTCAAGCGATCTTTATCCATCAATTTGCAGCCCTTGATCTCCTTCTTGTATTGGGCAAGCTCGGCTCCGAAAACGTCCAACTCCAGGCGTCGCCAACTCTGGATGAATGGCCATAATTTGGCTGCATGTAAAGCAATACCGCCGCGCACTTCGTAGGGCATATTTCTGTGGTCGTGTCCACTTTCATCCATAAACAAAAGCCAACTCATCTGGCGGCCTCCCCGCTTACATGACTATTGCGGCCAAAATACAGATTCGACTCAAAACGCTCACAACTCCGACGTTCTCGGCACGTCCATGGACATCAGGACAATATCGCGGCGTTTGATCCAGCCTGATTTTTTCCAGAAGGCCAAGCCTTCGGCATTGTCGTTGAGCACGAAGATGTGACATTTTTCGATGCCGGCCCGGGTCAGGGCTTCGAGCGCACGGGTGACCAGCGAGGTGGCAATTCCTTTGCGCCGGTGGGAAGGCTCGACGGCTACATGGTGCAGAAAACCGCGCCGTCCATCGTGACCGCATAATACGGCGCCGACCACCAGTCCCTGCTCGTCGCGCGCGACATAGCTCAAGCCGGGATTGCGTTCGAGATAAGCCTGTATCGAGGCCTTCGAATCCGCGCTCTGAATGCAAACGCCTTCGACTCCCTGCCAGAGCGCCAGGCACTGGTCGTAATCTTGTATCGTCATCGAATGATAGGATATGGCCATGGCTCCACCTTCATTTAAGAAAACCAGCCAAAATCTGGGGCACTTGCGCAATGGCCTCGCCGACCTTGGAGGCATCCTTGCCGCCCGCCTGAGCCTTGCCCGGCTGTCCGCCCCCACCCCCTCCGGCCAACTTGGCCACCTGTCCGATCATACGGCCCGCGTGCACGCCTTTCTTGACCAGGTCATCGCTGACCGAGGCCATGAAGCAGGCCTTGCCGTCCGCAACGCTCCCCAGTACGATCACCCCGGAATCCAGTTTGGCCCTCAGGACGTCCATCATGCCGCGCAGCGCATCCATCGACAGCTCGCCGACCGCTTCGGAAATCAAGGAAATGCCGCCAACATCCTGGCGACGGTCGGCCAGCGACTCGGCCTGGCCGGCCGCGGCCTTGGCTTCGTTTTGCTTCATTTCCTTTTCGAGTTTCCGGTTTTGCTCGATCAAGGAGTCGATGCGCGTTTCGAGATCTTCGGGCGTGGCGCTGAACCGTTGCGCCATGCTGCGCACCAGATCGTGCTCGCGCTGGGTCATTTCATACGCCGGCCAACCGCATACGCCTTCGATACGCCGCACTCCGGCCGCCACGGAACTCTCCGACACGATGCGGAAGAACCCGATCTGGCCCGTCTGCTTCACGTGCGTACCGCCGCAAAGTTCCCGGCTGACGCCGGCCATATCCACGACCCGGACCACATCGCCATATTTTTCGTCGAACACGGCAATGATGCCGGAGTTCGGCACATCCTTGAGCGGCATCTGATAGGTTTTGACGGCCAGGTTTTCCATGATCAGCTCGTTAACCCGATGCTCCACCGCTTCGATCTTATCCGGATGGATGCCTTCGAAATGCGTGAAATCGAAACGGAACCGGTCCGGCGCCACAAACGAACCCGCCTGCTTGAGGGTCGGGCTGACCAATTCGTGCAAGGCGCAGTTCAACAAATGCGTGGCCGAGTGATGCCGGATCAGACGGCCCCGGCGGTCGCCATCCACCATGGCCGCGACTTTCCCGCCGCGCGCTACTTTGCCTTGAGTGACTTTTCCGACGTGCAGGACCACGCCTTCCGCGGGGCGTTGAGTGTCGAGCACTTCAAACTCGCCCGTCGGGCAGCGGATGATGCCCTTGTCGCCGAGCTGGCCGCCGGATTCCGCATAAAACGGGGTCTTTGACAACAACAATTCCCCGGAGGTCCCTTCAACCAGTTCATCGAGTTCCCGCCCGTCGGAAAGAACCGCCAGCACTTCGGCCTCGTCTTCCAGCGCCTCGTAACCCGTAAAAGCCGATTTGATGCCCCGGGCCACCAAGCTCGACACCAAGTCCATTTCCTTGTCCAAGGCCCCATCGCGGCGCGCGCCGCGAGCGCGGTCGCGCTGCTCTTCCATCAACTGCCGGAACTGTTCCTGGTCCACCGCCAGGCCGTTTTCCGAGGCCATCAGAATGGTGAGATCGACGGGAAAGCCGAAGGTGTCGTACAACTTGAACGCCTGATGCCCCGGAAAAAGCGTCTCCTTCTTCGACTTGAGATCCGCCACAACTTCGTCGAAGAGATTGATGCCCCGGTCCAGCGTGGCGGCAAAGCTTTCTTCTTCCGCCTTCAAGGCCCGGAGAATCTGAGCGCGCTGCTTCGTCAGTTCGGGAAACACCGGCGACATCATCTTTTCGAGCACGGGGAACAGTTCGCACATGAAAGGCTCGTTCAGGCCGATCTTGCGCCCGTAGCGCGCGGCCCGCCGTAAGAGACGCCGCAGGACATAGCCGCGGCCGTCGTTCGAAGGCAGCACGCCATCGCCCACCGCAAACGAAAGCGTGCGCAAGTGATCGGCAATCACGCGCATCGCCACGGCGGCCTGGCCTTCGTATTTGCAGCCGGTCATTTCGCAAAGCCGGTCCAGCAGCGGGCTGAAAAGATCCGTATCGTAGTTGGATGTCTTGTTTTGCAGCACGGACACCACGCGTTCGAGGCCCATGCCGGTATCCACATGCTTCGACGGCAATTCCTCCAGCGACCCATCGCTCTTGCGGTTGTACTGGATGAAAACCAAATTCCACAATTCGATCACCTCGGGACTGCCTGCGTTGACCAATTCCGGCCCGCAGCCGTTCGGCGTGCGGTCAAAATGAATTTCCGAACAGGGACCGCAGGGGCCCGTTTCGCCCATTTCCCAGAAATTGTCCTTTTCGTTGAACTTCAGGATATGCGTCGGATCGATGTCCGTGACTTCCTTCCACAAGGCGACGGCTTCGTCGTCCTCCCGGAACACCGTGGCCCACAGGCGCTGCTTGGGCAGCTTCCAGACGGTCGTCATCAATTCCCAGGCCCATTGAATGGCCTCGCGCTTGTAGTAATTGCCGAAGGACCAATTGCCCAACATTTCGAAAAAAGTATGATGATAGGTATCGATCCCCACTTCCTCGAGATCGTTATGCTTTCCGCTGACCCGGATGCACTTCTGGGTATCGGCCACGCGCTTGTAGGAACTTTCGCGCGCGCCCAGAAAGATTTCCTTGAACTGGTTCATCCCCGCATTGGTGAACAGGAGGGTCGGATCGGTCGGGAGCACCACCGGGGAACTGGGGACGATTTCGTGTTCCTTGGATTTAAAGTAATCAAGGAACGACTGGCGAATTTCTGAAGCGGTCATCATACCTTCACTCTACCTTCTCTAGTAAAACAGGGCGGCCTTCGTCAGGCCGCCCTTTGCACAACCTGTTGGCCGTCGGAATTATTTTTCGTCTTCGTCTTTTTCTGCCGACGGCGCCGCGGTCCCTTTGCCTTTGGCCGTAACCGTGGCCGCACGCCCGCCCTGACGGATCTTATCCATTATCTTTTCCCGAATCTTATTTTCCAGTTCGGGATCGTTCTTGAGATTGTCGCGCGCGGCGTCGCGGCCCTGTCCCAATTGCTGGCCTTCAAACGAAAGCCAGGTGCCGCGTCTCTCGACTAGGCCATGCTCGATCGCGGAATCGATCACCGCGCCGGTTCTCGAAATGCCTTCCGCGTAGAGGATGTCGAACTCCGATTCGACAAACGGAGGCGCCATCTTGTTCTTGACCACCTTGGCCTTGGTCCGGTTGCCAACCGCTTTGCCGGTGGAGTCCTTGATGGTTGCCAGCCGGCGCACGTCGATGCGGACGGAGGAATAAAACTTCAACGCGCGTCCGCCGGGGGTCGTCTCTGGGTTGCCGAACATCACGCCGATTTTCTCGCGGATCTGGTTCGTGAAGATGCAACACGTCTTCGACTTGCTCAGGATGCCGGTGAGTTTGCGCATCGCCTGCGACATCAACCGGGCCTGCAAGCCGACGTGCGAGTCGCCCATCGCGCCTTCCAATTCGGCGCGCGGCGCCAAAGCGGCCACGGAGTCGATGACCACCACGTCCAGCGAATTACTGCGGACCAATTGATCGGCAATGGTCAGGGCTTCTTCGCCGGAATCCGGTTGGGACACCAGCAAATCGTCCAGGTTCACGCCGATCTTTTTGGCATAGGCCGGATCGAGGGCGTGTTCCGCATCGATAAAGGCCGCCATGCCGCCCAACTTTTGGGCGCTGGCGATGATGTGCAGAACCAAGGTGGTTTTACCCGACGATTCGGGGCCAAAAATTTCGATGATGCGGCCGCGCGGCACGCCGCCGATCCCGAGCGCCAAGTCCAGGGTCAAGGCCCCGGTTGGAATGCAGGGCGCGCTCACCAACGTTTCTTCGGAGCCCAGGCGCATGATCGCGCCGTCGCCGAATTCCTTTTGAATCTGCGAAAGAACGGCGCCCAGCGCCGCCGGCAGATTTTTACCGATTCCCGATGTCGTTGAAGGCTGATTTTTTGCGGCCATTTTTAGACCCCTCCTTTAAGCTCCGATTCATGTAACATGGAATAATGAACCCCTTGATGTTCCAAATGACTCTTCATCAAAAGGACACGCCGAACGCCCACTTTTCCGAAAGGTGTATTGTTATCGGACGCGATGGCCGATGTCAATTCATCCGACCGGCGCCCTGAACGAACGCGACCCAGAGTCAAATGAGGGCTGAAGGGACGCTTTTCCAGCTTGAATCCCAACGCCTGCACGGACTCCGCCAGGCGCTGCTGCAAGAGCTGCATCCGCCCTTCCACATCCTGCACGCCCATCCAAAGGACGCGAGGCGCTCGCGGCGAGCCAAAAAAGCCGGTTCCGCCCAACTCGTAGGAAAAGGGAGAAACGTCGGAGCAGACCGCGTCCATGACAAAAGCCAGTTCGCCGACCCGGGCTTGAAAAGTTTCGCCCAAGAAAACGAGCGTGAGATGCAGATTAGCGGGGGCCACCCACCCGACGTGCGCTCCCGTCTTTTTCCATTGCTCCTGCAATCGTGCGGCGGCATCTCGGGAAGATTCGCTGATCTCGATGGCTATAAACGCCCGCAACACTTCGTCGTCATTACTCACGGCTGGCCTCCCTCAAGGCGGCCCCTCGCTTTTGGGGCCACCTTTTTCAGGACGCGAGCGCCCGCCTGCAGCGCTGTGCGCAGCACTACGGGCAGGGAGTCGCGTCCCTACCCAGAAGCTACTTCACCACTGCGCCGCTGGCAAGTTCGCCATCCACCGTCACCAGCCGCATTTTCTCGCCTTTTGAAGCGGCCAGCAGCATGCCTTGCGACTCGACGCCGCGAATCTTGGCCGGCTTTAGGTTAGCGACAATAACGATCGTTTTGCCGATAAGTTGCTCCGGTTCGTAATGCAAGGCAATCCCGGCGACAATCTGCCGGCGCTCTTCGCCCATGAAGACATCCAGCTTCAACAGCTTCACCGCGCCGGGAATCTTTTCGGCGCCAATAATCTTGGCGGTACGCAGCTGGGCTTTGATGAAATCGTCATACTCGATCACCCCTTCCACGGCGGCCGGAGCCGGTTCCTTTGCCGGGACGGAGGCTTCGGGTTTGGCAGCGGGCTTTTCGCCCAATTCCAACTGTCGGTCGCCCGTCTTGGGGGCTTCCACGACAATCCGGGGGAACAACGCGCCGATCTCCTTGACGGCAGAACCGGGCTGGAGGACGCCCCATTTCTTCATATCCGCGACGTTGGGCTTGGTATTCTTCAAACCCAAGGCCTTTCGCAGTTCGCCCATCTTTTCGGGAATCACCGGGTACAACAACGCCGAGCAGACGCGCAAGGCTTCCGCGGACATATACAGCACGGTCCACAAGGGCGTCTTGTCCTCCTGCTTGGCCAGCGTCCAGGGCTGCTTGATCTCCAGATACCGATTGATGGCCCGCACCGCGACGATCACCTGTTCGATGCCGGCATTGAGCTTCATGTCCGCGACGGATTGTTCCATCGCCGCAACCGTGGCTTGTACGGCGTCCCACAAGGTTTTTTCGTCCGCTCCGTCCAAGGCCTGCGCCGCCGGCGCAGGAATCAGTCCGGAGTTATAGCGGGTGGTCATGTTCAGCAAACGGCTGAGCAAGTTGCCCAGATCGTTGGCCAAGTCGGAATTGTAGCGGCGGATAAACGAATCTTCCGTAAAGCTGGCGTCCTGCCCCAGCGTCATTTCGGCCATGACGTAATACCGGAAGGCATCGAGGCCGTAGCGATCGATCATGTCCATGGGATTGACGACATTGCCGAGCGACTTGCTCATTTTGCTGTCGCCCATCAGCCACCAGCCGTGCGCAAAAACCGTCTCCGGCAGGGGCACATTCATCGCCTTAAGCATCGTCGGCCAGTATACGGTGTGGGTTGTGAGAATGTCCTTGCCGATCAGGTGATACGACGCCGGCCACCACTTGGCGAAAAGCTCCGGCTTGCTGTTGTAGCCGACGGCGCTGATGTAATTGACGAGCGCGTCAAACCAGACATACGTCACATAATCCTTGTCGAAGGGAAGCTCGATGCCCCAGTTCAGGCGGCTCTTCGGACGGGAAATGCACAGGTCGTTCAACGGCTTGCGCAGGAAGCCCAGGGTTTCGTTGCGCCGATAATCCGGCTGAATGAACTTCGGATGCTCCTGAATGTACTGAACCAGCCACTCCTGATGCTTGCTCATCCGGAAGAAATAGTTCGCCTCCTTGATGCGATCCACCGCGCGATGGCATTCGGGACATTTTCCCTCGACGAGGTCCTTCTCCGTAAAAAATCGCTCGCAGGGCACGCAATACCAGCCGTCGTATTCCGCGCGATAAACTTCGCCCCGGTTGTATAAGTCCTGAAGAATCTGCTGAACGATCGTCGTATGGCGGGGCTCCGTGGTGCGGATGAAGTCGTCATGGGTGATATCCAGCTTCTTCCAGAGGTCTTGAAAGCGCACCACGGTCCGATCGGCCTGCTCCTGGGAGGAGATGCCCGCCGCCTCGGCCGCCTTCTGGACCTTCTGCCCATGCTCGTCGGTCCCGGTCAGAAACCAGGTCGGCACATCCAGCAGGCGATGATAGCGGGCCAGCACATCCGCCAGGATGGTCGTATAGGCGTGCCCAATGTGCGGTTTGTCGTTGACGTAATAAATGGGCGTCGTCACATAAAATTTCGAACGGTTCATAATATCCTCTCAAATCGCCCCTTTTCGTCCGGGGGAGAAACGCAATATTCAAAGCAGGTACCGGCCCGGAATGCAATCCTGCATTCGTTTCCACTTTGGATGAAGCCGCACGATAAGCATCCGCCGGGTGCAACGTCAACCTGTCCTTTACTTTCCATTCTACGCAGGGTTATTGTTTAGCGTGCTTACATTATGAATCTTCGAACCAAAGCCATTGTCATTTTATTTGCCACGTTTATTTCCCTCCTGTTCTTCTTTTATTTCTCGATACGGCAAATCGTGCTGCGCGAGCACGAAGAGCTGGAGGAAGTCACCGTCCAGCAAAATATCCGCCGGGCGCTCAACCGCATTCAGGACGAAATCGATGCCATCTCCACCATCAATAACGATTGGGCTTGCTGGGACGACACGTACAATTTCATCCTGGATACCAACGAACAATTCGTCGCCGACAATCTCATGGACGAAACGTTCTCCGGCCTGCAAATCAACCTGATGACGTTCCAAAATCTTTCGGGGGAAATGGTCGAAGCCCGCACCTTCGAACTGGAAGAAAAAAAATCCGCGCCCTTGTCGGCCCGCTGGGCCTCTCGTTTGCAAAATGTCGGCAAGCTCCTCGACCAGACGCTCGACATCCATGAAGTCTCCGGCCTGCTGGATATCGACGGGGAATGCCTGTTGATCAGCGCCCGCTCGATTCTCACCAGCGTCAACCAAGGCCCTTCCCATGGCTGCCTGATCATGGGACGTCTGTTGGACCGCCAAAAAATCGAGCGCTTCCGAAAGAACACGGACCTGGATCTCGATTTCGCGTCGCCCGCCGACCCCGCTCTAGAGCCCGATTTCCGGGAAGCCCGGACCCATATCCTTCAATTCCCGAAAGCCACGACCTCACAGGAACCCGTCCAGTGGCTTCAAATACTGGATGACCACACCATCGCCGGCTATGCGCTCCTGACCGATCTTTTCGGCAAACCCATCCTCCTGATGCGCATCGCCATGCCGCGAGCGATTTATCAGAGCGCGCAGTCGGCCTTGAATTACGTGCTCCTCTCGCTGCTCGGCATCGGCTTGGTGTTCGGACTCCTGATTTTGCACCTCTGGCAGCAGCATGTGCTGTCCCGCTTGAGGATGCTGAGCGAGCAAGTCAGCCGGATCGGCGCCCTGGGCGATCTGGCCGCCCAAGTCCAGGTGTCGGGACACGACGAACTATCGGTCCTAAGCGAAAACTTCAACCGCATGCTTCGCGCCCTGAAACAAGCCAGCGTCGCGCTGCAAGAAAGCGAGCTTCGTTACCGTTCGTTCGTCCAACACTTTCAAGGCATCGCCTTCCGCTTCAGCCTGGACATGAAACTCCTCTTCGTGCACGGCGCCATCGAACGGATCACCGGATACTCCGAACAGGAATTGGCCGGCGAAGCGCCGCGATGGGCCGATCTTATTTTCGAAGAGGATCGCCCGGCTTTCTCCGAACTGCGAAGCCGGGTTTTTTCGACGCCCGGACTGAAAATGGAGCGGCAGTATCGAATCCGCCGCAAGGATGGTTCGATGCGCTGGATTCAAGAGCTGATCCAAAACGTCCGGGACGATCGCGGCGTCCCCGTCTACATTCAATCTACGGCGTACAACATCACCGCCGGCAAGCAGGCCGAACTCGATCTCCAGCAGTCGCGCGACGAGCTGATCCGCTTGTCCGCGCACCTGCAAGCGATTCGGGAGGAAGAACGGACGAGGATTGCCTGCAAGATCCACGACGATCTGGGGCAATTGCTCATGGCCTTGAAGATCGACGTCAGCTCCATGTCGAAAAAGATTCGCTCCAATCCGGAAGAAGCCGATCGGAGAGCCAACTCGGCCAAGGAGACGGTCGACCGCATCATGGCGGCCGTGCAAACCATCTCCCTGGAACTGAAGCCCAGCGTCCTGGACGCGCTCGGCATCTCCGATGCGCTAGAATGGCAGGCGAACGAATTCAGAAAGCTGACCGGCCTCGAATGCGCCTTGCACGTCGATCCACCGGATCTGCCCACCAGCAAGGCCATCGCCACGACTGTTTTCCGCGTGACGCAGGAAGCCTTGAGCAACATCGTCCGGCATGCCGGCGCCCGGCGCGTCGAGATCCGCCTGGAGCAAAAAGACGCGAACCTCTTATTGACCCTTCACGACGACGGACGGGGCATCCGTCCGGACGAAATCCAGAGCCTGAATTCGTTTGGGCTGATTCAAATGAAGGAACGGATACTGGCGCACAACGGCTCATTTTCGATCGAGGGGTTGCCGGGCAAGGGAACGACCGTACATATAACGTTGCGGCTGGAGCCCGAGCCGGCGCCCAAGGAGACTTCATGATTCGCGTATTGATTGTCGACGATCATCCCATTTTTCGGCAGGGGCTCAAGCAGGTGTTGTCCGACGATCCGGGCATTGTCGTCGCCGGGGAAGCCGGCAACGGACGCGAAGCCCTTCAGTTGATGCGCAGCCAGTCGTACGATGTGGTCACCCTCGACATCTCGATTCCGGATATCGGCGGCATGGACATCCTCAAACAAATCAAGAGCGAACGTTCCGATTTGAAGCTCCTGATGCTGAGTATTTATCCCGAGGAACAATTCGCCATCCGGGCGCTCAAAGCCGGCGCCTCCGGCTATCTGACCAAAAACAGCGTCCCGGACGAACTGGTCACGGCCATTCAAAAAGTGGCCGCCGGCTCGACGTACGTGACCGCCTCGCTGGCGCAAAAGCTGGCCTTCGATGTGCAGGACAGGACCGCCGCCAAGCAACCGCACGAATCTCTCTCTGACCGCGAATTCGAAATTCTGCGCCTGCTCGGCCGGGGACTGACGGTCAGCGAAATCGCCGACCGGCTGCGGCTGAGCGTCAAGACGGTCAGCACGCACCGGGCGCACATCCTGACCAAGATGCACCTGGATAATAACGCCCAACTAATCAAATACGCCATTGACCGCCAGTTGGTCGAATAAGGCCGGGTCTCCGCCATCAGACAAACACGGATGCCGAAATCAGACAAACTGCAACTATAGTCCACTCCCTCGCTCCTCTATCCTATTACATGCAGGAGGAGCCGTCATGAAAGCGTTGCATCGAATCGTCGAAGGTCGAAAATGCGGATTCACGCTGGTCGAGATTTTGATCGTCGTGACCCTGACCGTGCTGATTTCGCTGTTTGCCATGCCTAACGTCATTGCCCGGCTGCCCATCTACCGCCTGGACAGCGCCGTCGAACGGATCAACACCCAATTGCACGTGGCTCGCCTGGAAGCCATGGCGGAAGGCCAATACATGGGGGTCCGTTTTTTGGGTTCGACCAAGGCGTACGACATCTGGCCCACTCCCCAGAAAAACGGGGCGGTCAGCGAGTCGGTCGAACGGTTCAACCTTAGCGACCTGAAGGGCGTATCCTTCCAGGCCTACCCGTCGGAAGGGCATTTCGGCCCTTCCGGTTCGTTCACCGCCGCTGAATCCTGGGGCAACACCCTGTGGATATGGGTCTACTCGGATTCCACCCATGAGCAACGTTCCATCGTCGTCTGGCCGTCCGGACAAGTCTGCATCTATAAATATAATGGAGGCTACGGTGCATAAATTTACTCGAAGAACCTCACGGGCCGGCTTCACGCTGGTTGAAATCGTCGTGGCCACCTTTTTGCTGGTGCTGGGCCTGACGGGCATTCACAACCTGCTTTATTGGATCATGTATGCCACGTCCATGAGCGGACAAAGAACGCAGGCCGCCGCTCTGACGCAGGACAAAATGGAGGAACTCCTGGGCGCCGGATTCTCCGCTTCCGCCAGTGGAAGCGCCGTGCAGTCCATCTACGATCTGGTCTGGGTCGTCGACGCCCCGGGCAACGGAGAGCAGGAGGTCACCGTCCGGGTTTCCTGGGAGGACTTCAAAAAACGCAGCCATGAAATAACAACCCAAGCCATCCTGGCCGACAGCCGCCTGTCCGCCTCAGGCATTCCGTTCGATAAGCCGCGAAAGTGATCAAGTCCGGCCGAGCGTACAACGAGAAAAGGAGCATGGAAACCGTGAAAAGAACATCGGTCCATCGGAAAAATATTCCACCCCGCCCACGTCGATTGCGCGAAGGGTTCACGCTGACGGAAGTTCTCATCTCGAGCTTCCTGTCGTTGGGCGTCATCGCCGGAGCCCTGACCGCCTTTGTGCAGTATCGGCAAATCATGGACACCCAGAAGACCTTGTCCGGCATTCAGCAAAATCTGCGCATTGGCATGACCACCCTGACCCGCGACATCAGCATGGCCGGCTACGGGTTGGATGTTTCCGACGACCGGCTGCGGCAATGGCTGACTTGGGCGCCCATTACGACCAATCCTCAAATCGGATCCGGCAACGGGTCGGATACCCTGACGCTGGCGGGCGCCTACGAAAAAGCCTCTTCGCTTACCGCCGCGTCCCAAATCGGCGACACGCAGATTATCGTCGAGCCGGATGCGGCTTCGAAGTTTAACCTGACCAATCGCAAGCTGATTTACGTCGGCGAGTGCGAACTGGCGCGGATTGTCGGCATGGCCAACAACATATTGACGATCAGCACCGATCTGACGTCGCCCACCAAAGGATTGAAGTACGCCTATCCCGTTGGCGCGGCCGTCGAGTTGATCAAGGTCTACACCTACTCGGTCGACAACACCTTCCAAAACGCCGATTTCAGATCCTGCCTGCGCCGCATCGATCTGGCCGATACCAGCACGTACTGGTTCGAGAATGTCGTTACCCTCGGCATCGAGCAGCTCGCGGTTCGACAAAACGGCAAGTCCATCGATGTGGCCATCCGCGGCAGTTCGACGAAAACGGATATGACGCACGTCGATCCGGAATTTGGAGACCATTATCATCGCATTAGCGTCAGCAATTCGGTTTATATGCGTAATTTGTAGGAGGATCGCCATGAATCCCATCGAAATACTCAGGCGCTCACGTTCGGCTCCCCACGCTCGCCAGGGCGGCGCTTTGGTCATTTGTCTTTTGCTGCTGGGGTTGTTGTCGTTTTTTGCGGGGTCGGTTTATCGGCTGACCGTCCCGGAAGTCGCCAGTTCCATTTATCAACGCAACGAGCGCATGGCCTTCTATAATGCGGAAGCGGGCGTGCAATATATCATATCGCAGCTCAGCGCCGGCCTGAAGACCGGCGCGCTCAAACTGACTTCCGCCGTGGAGCGGGTGAATTACACGGCCCCCGAAGGGTACCAGTTCGATCCGGTCTATACCCTGACGCGCCTGCCCAACAACAAGTGGATGACGTTCGTGGTGACCGGGCGTTTCGAAAAGGCCGCAGCCGTCATTCAAGCCACCGTATCCCGGCCCCGCTTGCTGACGGACGCCGGAATTTTCGGCAACATTTCCCTGACCGTCCAACCCAATAACGAGATCTTCAGCTATAATTCGAACGACACGCCCGCTCCGTTGGAGACCGATTCCACTCACGAGGCCAACATTGGCTCCAACGAATTGTTGTCCATGTTAAACAATATTTTCCTCGACGGCATTTGCCTGTTGGGAGAAAGCCTCTTTGGCGTAGAGCCGCTGCCGCCCAGCGGATATCCCTCCGAAGATGTCGATCGGATCGAACCGGACCCCTTGGGCGCGCGCAATGGCCCTCTGGGAAGTCTTTTCAACTACTACAACAATCCGGTCCGCAACAACAATGCCGCGGCCGGCATCGCCAACAACGCCATCAACCTGCACAACCATGACGTCATGACGCTGCCGGGAGGCGTCTATTACCTGACCTCCCTCGATCTGGGCTCGGGCTCGACGCTGAAAATCGGCGGCACGCCGGACAATCCGACCGTCATCTTCCTGCACGGCCCGATGACCTCCCAGCCGAATTCGGACATTAACGTCACCAACGGATTGCCGACCAATTTTCTCATCTACTCCGACGCCTCCGACGAAATTCGCATTCAACCGAACAACGATTTTCGGGGTCTGATTTATGCGCCGTATGCATCGCTGCGGTTCCAGCCGGGCGGATCGCTCTACGGGGTTTTCTGGGGCAACACCGCTATTTTGCTGCCCAACAACGATATTTTCATCGATCTGGCCCTGCTCGACGACTTCCTTTCCACGAACGTGCGGCTCGAACAGTGGAAGCAACTCATCGAATAAACGACCGGCCGACGGCGGCCAAACGCGGTGTTTTTTCGACACGACAAAGCCCCCTGCGATCAGGGGGCTTTCCCTTTCATACCCCCCTTGCACCCTATGGCTATCGAGCATATGTTGAACTGAAAAGTTCCATCAGCATGGGACACTTGACTAACGCGACGGCGGAACAACCTGGCCGAACGCAAAAGAGCAAGCCCGCGTCGCAGTATTTAATAAAGAAGGAGATCAGTCATGAGAACCTTACACAGAATGGACCGATGCAAACGCGCCGTCACCCATGACCTTAGCGCGCTGTCGGAAGATATGCGCGACTTGATGTCCGTCACGGCCGATATTGCGGGCGATGAGATCCAGCAGGTTCGCAGACGGCTTTCGTCGACCCTGGCCAGCGGCAAAGAAGTATCCGGACGGCTTTATGGAAAAGCCGCTCATGCCGCCAGAACGGCCGGTCTCGCCGTAAGAGAGCATCCTTATCAATCCATCGGAGTAGCGCTCGCCGTGAGCGCGTTGATGGGCACTCTTTGGGCGCGCCGCAGCGACCGCTGATTCCCGCGGACCGGCGACAGGCGAGAGAAAGATTCGTTGAATGGGAACGAGGAGGAGAGCGAAGCGGGATTCGTCCTCCCTGAATCGTCGCGTGCTCAAGACTCCATCGGACAAGCCTTGGGCACGTGGAACCATATGGGCGAAAGGAAGGCGTTGTGACTCAAAATCAAACACCCGATTCCAAGGGGCATTCGCCAGGTTATTACTTGTTGATCGCAACAGGCCTATACGTAGCGATTACATCGTTCTCCGTGCTGGCCCCCATTATTTATTCGTTTCTTCTTATTGTACTTATCTCCCTTGCCTTGAATCCATTGGTATATCGGTTGAGGACTGTGACTCACAAACGCAAAACAGCGACCGGTCTTGTGACGTTAGCCTTTATACTTGTCTTTGTTTTAACCGGTTGGGCATTCCTCGTGCCGCTCAAATCCTCAACCGACCGGATTTCCGAACGCCTGCCGGAGTACTGGGAACGAGTTCAAAAGTCTCTGATTAAAATCGAAAATGAAGCACGGCTATCCGAAGAAAAAATCAAGGCAGAAGTCGCAAGCGAGACCGCCCAGGAAAAGCCGGAAGCGAGACCCGAGCAGGAGGCACGCCCTGCTCCGGAGAACTCCACCTTAAGACCGTCCGATTTATCCGATTCGGTTCGTTCCGGAGTAAGCCAGATGCTGCAAGGGCTGGCCGGCAGCGTCACGGGGCTGGCGTCCAGCGCTGCGCAAATTCTGTTTGTCTTTGTCACGGTATTTTTTGGCGTTTTGTTCACCCTGTTCAATCCGAACCCCATCGTTGCCGCATTTCTTTCGATCGTTCCCGAACAGCGTCATGCCAAGGCCTTGACGATTATGCAGCGAATCAGCCATTTTGTGCCCCAATGGGCTCTGGCCACGCTGCTGGCGATGCTGGCCGTGGCTTGCTTGGTTTTTCTTCTCATGCTCCTGATCTTCGATTTTATGGATGCGTTGGTCCTGGGCCTGATTGCCGGCGTATTCGAAGCCGTTCCCTATTTGGGCCCCATCCTGAGTTTTGTCCCGGCCATTCTGCTGGCTTTTGGCGAAGGCGGATTGACGCCTCTTTGGGTTCTGTTGGCTTATATTCTGGTGCAGGCATTGGAAAATAATGTGATCTCTCCGCTTATCATGGCCGGACAATTGGAGCTGCATCCCGTAGCCGTTATTTTTTCCATGCTGCTTAGCGTGATCGTCTTTGGAGTGCTGGGCGTCTTGATTGCCGCGCCGATGGTGGGCATCGTTAAAATTGTTTACGACGAGCTCTTTCGGCAGCATTTTCTGCCTACAGCGACGGAGGCCGACTTGGATCGTTTGGCCAGAAGAGCTTTACAGGAAAAGCCGATCGCTAGGGAGAGATAAGTCCGATCTCGGAATGCCGAAATCGCGAGCATGACGAATTGCGTCCGCCCCGGGTTTAAACGCATCCAAGTTCCTTCTAACCGACTTCTAACAATACAAAAGTTCATATCGGGCCGTCTTGCTGCTATAGTAGGTTCCGAATCTTTGCTCCATCGGGGAAACAACTTATGATAAAGAAAAGCATATTCGTTGTGGAGGATGAGGAGGATATTTTGGAACTCCTCCGATATAATCTGACTCGCGAAGGCTATGCGGTATCTACCGCCGCGAAAGGCGAGGAGGCCGTGAAGGAAATCCCGCGAAAACTCCCCGATTTAATCCTTCTGGACCTGATGTTGCCTGGCTTGGATGGCCTTGAAGTGTGCCGGGCGCTCAAGAAGAACCCGAAGACCGCCGGCATTCCCATAATCATGGTGACCGCCAAAGGCGAAGAAAGCGATGTGGTGGCAGGACTCGAGTTGGGAGCGGACGATTACATTCCAAAGCCTTTCAGCATGAAAGTTCTCATTGCCCGCATTCGGACCGTTCTTCGACGCAAACGGGAACCGGCTGCCGAGAAGAACGCCTCCATTCGTATTCACGACATCGAAATCAATCCCGGACGGCATGAAGTTCTCATCCAAAACGAACCTGTGGAGATGACCTTCTCCGAACTCCGGATACTTCATTTCCTGGCCAGTCGGCCTGGCTGGGTTATGACGCGGGAACAGATCGTGGACGCCATACGCGGCGAGGATTACGCCGTGACCGATCGAGCCGTGGACGTGCAAATCGTCGGAATCCGG
The DNA here is from genome assembly GCA_001804865.1 of Lentisphaerae bacterium GWF2_57_35. Taxonomy (GTDB): domain Bacteria; phylum Verrucomicrobiota; class Kiritimatiellia; order CAIQIC01; family GWF2-57-35; genus GWF2-57-35. The sequence goes on along the minus strand of MHBK01000027.1, from coordinate 160,409 downwards.
CGTAAACTGGGGCCACGAGCTGACTATATCGAAACCGTCCGGGGCGTGGGATACCGCTTCAAGGAACAGGAGTAAACGAGCATGCGGCTGTTGTGGCGCATCTACATATACTTTTTCGCCTGTGCGCTGCTGGCGCTGATTCTGACCGCCGGGTACGCGAACAACTCCTTGCGCCGCTTCTATCAAGAGCAGATTGCGGCGGAGTTGCTGACAAGAGCCAACATTTTTTCGAGCGAACTCGGGTCCCACTCGATGGAGAATGAGGGAGACCAGATCGACCGTCGCTGTAAAGAATTTGGACGCCTGACGCAAACACGGGTGACGGTGATTCGACCGGATGGGAGCGTGATCGGCGACTCCGATCAGAATCCGTCGGCCCTGGAGAATCACAGGAACAGGCCCGAAATTGTAGAGGCTTTGAATGGTCAAAGGGGAAGGTCGATCCGTTTTAGCGACACGATACGCCGCACGCTGATGTATCTGGCCATCCCCGTGCAACGGGAGGGCGCGGTGGTTGCGGTGGTTCGGGTATCGCTGCCGTTGTCGGTAATCGATTGGGCGCTGCACAGCGTGTACCGGCAAGTAGCCGTGGGCGTTCTGTTGGCGGCGGCGCTCTTTGCCGTGGTCGCGTTCTTCCTTGCGCGCCTAATCAGCCATCCCCTGGATGACATGCGGCAAACAGCGGACCGGCTGGCGCAGGGCGATCTCCGGGCGCGGGCCGCGTTGCCCAAAAGCGAAGAGATGGCCTTGCTGGCCCGAACCTTGAATCAGATGGCCGCGGAGCTTGGCGAGCGAATGGAAACGATCACGCGCCAGAACGACCAACAAAAGGCGGTCTTTGCCAGCATGGTCGAGGGGGTTCTGGCCGTGGACAGCGAGGGGCGCATCCTGGATCTGAACGCGACGGCGGCGCGTCTGCTGGACCTGACTCCCGACCAGACCCGGGGGCGAAGCATACAAGAGACCGTTCGCAATTTGGATTTGCAAAAGTTCGTCGCGGCGACCCTTGAGGACGGCGGCCCTGCGGAAACCGAAATTGTCCTCTACGGAAACGAAGAACGCTTCCTGCAACTGCACGGCACGGCCTTGGCGGATTCAACGGGCAAGAATATGGGCGCGCTGGTGGTTCTGAACGACATTACGCGGCTGAAGCGGCTGGAGACCGTGAGGCAGGATTTCGTGGCCAATGTGTCGCATGAACTCAAGACGCCCATCACAGCCCTGAGGGGCTGCGTGGAAACGCTGTCTGACCGAAGCCGCCAAAGTCCTGAGGATGACGAGCGTTTCATGGCCATGATGGCGAGGCAAGTCGAACGGCTTAACTCGATTGTCGAAGATCTGCTCAGTCTTTCGCGGATCGAGCATGACGCTCAACATAAGCGCATAGCTCTTGAATCGGGACCCGTGTTCGATGTATTGCGCCGGGCTGTGCAGTCTTTTGCCAAAGCGGCGGAAGCAAAGCATATTGCGGTGGCATTGGACTGTCCTGACGGTTTGGCCGCGCCGATCAATGCCCCGCTGCTGGAGCAGGCCGTGGGAAATCTGATCGACAACGCCGTTAAGTACAGCGGCGAGGGAACGCATATTGCGGTAAGTGCAGCACTATGCGGCAACGACATCGAGATTCGTGTGAGCGACGAGGGGCCCGGCATTGAAAAGAAACATCTGTCCCGAATCTTCGAAAGATTCTACCGCGTCGACCAAGCCCGGAGCCGCGCGCTTGGAGGAACCGGCCTGGGCCTCGCCATTGTAAAGCATATCGTGCTGACACATCATGGGGCGGTCTCGGTGGAGAGCACGCCAGGACAGGGCAGTACATTTAAGATCCTCATCCCTGTTAGCCGTTTATGAGCGTATCGCGAGAAATTCGAAAAAATGGGTGTTCGTTATCCTTTCGTCCGTAGCGCGCATCGTTTTAGTCAAATCTGGCATCGTAACGAATTTTTAACCTTCGTCTCATATTGCCCCAATAACGTTCTGTTCAACTGTCGCTGCTTCAAAGAAAAAGAGAGCATCGTAAGCGAACAAACAAAAAGGAGCCGTGCAGATGAAGAAAATGAAGTTGGGTATGGCAGGCGTGTTGGCGGCAGCGAGTATCGCGGGGACGAGTGCGGCGCAGACGAACGAGCCGAAAAGCCCGGCCCCGCCGCAAATCCCGAAGACATGGACAGACAAGATTACCGTAAAAGGCGATTTTCGTTATCGGTACGAGAGCATCGACGACGACTCGAAACTCGACGCGGACAAGGAGAATTACACGCGACAGAGAAATCGGATTCGCGCCCGATTGGGCGCGGAGGCTAAATGCAACGACAACTTGAAGGCCGGAATCGAACTCTCGACAGGCCAGTCCGATCCCGTATCCGGGAATCAAACGCTTGGCGATGGGTTCGCGAAAAAAGATTTCAAGTTGAACTTAGCCTACGTGGATTACAACTTCTTCGGCGATAACCCGAATAACGTGCATGCCATCGCGGGAAAAATGAAAAACCCTTTCATTACTTTCCCGGACGATCTCGTCTGGGATGGGGATCTGACGCCGGAAGGCTTGGCCGTTAAAGGCCAACTGGGCGAAGGGTTTGTCACCTTTCTGGCGAACGGAGGCTATATGTGGGTGCAGGAACGATCCGATACCGACGACCTGATGCTGTATGCCGGACAAGGGGCGGCGAAGCTCCAGTTCGCACCGTTGATTGAGCTGACCGTCGGGGCCAGTTGCTATGCCTTTCAAAACATGCAGGATTACGACGTAATCGACTGGGAGTCCAAAAACAACTCGTACGGCAACAGCACCGTCAAAGGCAGCGTGAGCGGGAATACGACAAACAAGGCATGGGCTTCGGAGTTCATTCCGATGGTGTACTTCGCGCAACTGGACCTCTGGGTCGCCGGACTGCCGCTGTCCCTCTACGCGCAGGAACTGAACAACATCGAAGCGGACGACCTGAATCGGGGTCATCTCTATGGCGTTACGCTTGGCAAAGCCAAAAATCCGAGAACTTGGGAGATCGGCTACAGTTACTCCGAATTGGAGAAGGATGCCACGGTCGGCATGTTCACCGACTCCGACCGCTGGGGCGGCGGCACGGACGGCAAGGGCCATAAGATCTATGGAAAGTATCAGGTCATGAAAAACCTTCAGGCCGGCGTGACGTATTTCATGGACGAGAAGAAGATTTCGGACCCGGCGAAGACGACGGATTACGAACGGCTCCAGGTGGATCTGATGGCCAGCTTTTGATGTGAAGCTCGGGGTTCTTGCAGGTGAATGTTGAGTGGGCGGCGAGGCCATGGCCGCCCGGGCGGATTAACACAATTCTAACATGGCGCTGACAATGGCCTAACGGCCATATGATTAAATAGTTAGTAATAGAGCTGAAAGGTAGGAATACAATGAACACATGGAACAAGATCGTATTGGGGATCGTCGCGATAGGGATGACCGCGGGGCTGGCAACGGCCGGGGACGCCAATAAAATTGTAGTGGACGGATCGACCACCGTGGGACCTATCGCAAAAGCGTTTGCGGAGTACTACATGGGCCAGCACCCGGATGTAAACATCACGGTCAGCGAGTCCGGGAGCGGCAACGGGGCAAAAAGCTTGATCAACGCCGCGTGCGATGTGGCGGCGATGTCCCGTCCCATGAAGAATTCGGAAATGAAAGCGGCGAAAGATGCGGGCGTCCTGCCCATCGAGCATATTGCCGCCATGGACGGAATCGCCGTCGTTGTGCATCCGAGCAATCCGCTTGCCAACCTGACGATCGAACAGATTCGCGACATCTACACGGGCAAGATCACGAACTGGAAGGAACTGGGAGGACCCGATCGCCCCATGGTAGCGATTAGTCGGGACACCAACAGCGGAACCTACGAAACGTTCGAGACCATGGTGATGAACAAGGCCAAGATGGGCGAGAAAGTCGAGTATGTGGGGAGCAACGGCGCCATCCGCCAACGCGTGATGAGCACCCCGGCTGCCATTGGATATGTCGGGTTGGCCTTCACGGAAGAGGTGAAGCCTCTGACGGTTAACGGGGTTGAGGCTTCGGCCGAAACCGTGGCGAGCAAGGAGTACCCCATCTCCCGACCCCTCTACCTGTACACGAATGGCCGACCGAAACAGAGCTCGCCGCTTCACGATTTCATCAACTTGCCCGATGCTCCGGAAGGAAAGAAGATCGTTGAAGACTTAGGCTTTGTGCCTTCGAACTAAGCGACCAAACGACGAGCTCAACAGGCCGTCGACAGGCTTCAAAACCTCGACGGCCTTTGACTTCCAGTGCGCGCGAAAGGAATGGGATGACGGAGAACGTTAAAACGATGAACGAGATGCGAAGGGATATGCCCCCTCTGCTCTTGAGCCATAGCGCCCGGCGACGGCAACGAATTGCGGCGGCCGTGGGAAACGGATTCCTTCTGGCGGTAACATCGCTTTCTGCGCTGGCCGTTCTGTTCATCTTTTACTTTATCGCGCGGGATGCATGGCCGTTTTTTCGTCTCGAGGGAGTGAGAGAGTTTTTCACCAGCGTACGGTGGTATCCCTCGGCGGACCATGCGGAGTTCGGAGCGCTGGCGATGTTCGTCGGCAGCGGACTCGTAACGCTGGGCGCGATTCTGGTGGCCGTGCCGCTGGGCGTTGCGGCAGCGGTTTGCCTGAGCGACGTCCTGCCTTTCTCGGTGCGGCAGGTGGTCAAGCCTGTCATCGAGATTCTGGCGGCCATTCCCTCGGTGGCTTATGGATTCTTTGCCTTGGTGGTCCTGGCGCCTCTACTCCAGGAAAGCGGCGGCCCGATTCTTGGCGTGGCGGTTTGGATCGTCGGCGCGCCTCTGGCCGCGCTGGCGATCGTCGTTGTGGCCGACCTGGCAACCGACCGGTTGCGGGACCGCACGCGAACGCGCGTGCGGTGGCTTATCGTCGGTCTGCTGGGCGTTGGAGCGTTTGCGGCCCTGGCTTTTGCCGGCAAGGCGCTGGGCGGACTTCAGATCGCCAGCGGCGCCAACGCGCTCAACGTCTCGATTATTCTGGGGATCATGGCGCTGCCGACCGTGGTCAGCGTCTCGGAGGACGCGCTGCAAGCAGTCGAACGAGGATTGAGGGAAGGCAGCTATGCGCTGGGCGCCACACGGGCGGAAACGTTGGTAAAGACCGTTCTGCCGGCCGCCGGCAGCGGCATTCTGGCGGCGGTCATCCTGGGCGTCATGCGCGCGATCGGAGAAACCATGGTCGTCTGGATGGCGTCCGGAAACGCCGCGCAAATTCCGTCCCCTTGGTACAACTTCCTTGAGCCGGTTCGCACTCTCACCGCGACCATTGCCGGGGACATGGGCGAAGCCGATCATGTGACGGGATCGGCCCGTTATCACGTGCTGTTTCTAATGGCGCTTTGCCTGCTCGTATTTTCCTTGCTCTGCAATCTGAGCAGCGAATGGGTCATTCGGCGCACGCGCAAGAAAACGGGAGGATAACCCATGCGACTACAGACCCGGAAAATTCTGGATCGGACGTTTGCCGGAACGGGCGTGCTCGCCATTGTACTGATGTCCGCCGCACTGCTCATCCTCCTGACGCCCATTTTCATCCGCGGCGCCGGGGCCCTCTTTTTTACCGGGACCGTGGAGCATCGGCGGCTCATGCTGGAGAAATTCGATCGAGGCAATCGGAAGCAGGTCGAGGCCGAGATTCGTTCCGCACAGGCGGCCCGCGAGCCGATTTATCGAACGATTGCCGTCTTCGATCAACAACTGGCCCACGGCGATGCAAAAGAACGCGCCAAGTACAAAAAACCGCTCAAGGAACTCAAGAAGGCTCTGCAAGATTTGCTGGGCCCCGCGCCCGGCAGCGTCAGGCCGATGCTCATGCGCGATCAGTATGGCCAGACGCGTTGGGATCGCGCGCAGATTAAGCTGGCTCGCGTCCTCTACCGGGAGGAATGGGACTATTCGAATCCCACGAAAAGCGGCGTCCTCCTACTGAAATCGCGCGCGGCCGATTTTGCCGGGACCCCGATTCAGGAGCTCTTTTCCTATATGGAGAAGAATCTCGACCAGCTGCTGTTGCCAAGGCGAACGCTTTATTGGCAGTTCCTCACGGACGAATCGTTCGACTCGCATTTCTTCGGCGGCATCTGGCCAGAGCTGTTAGGAACCATTTACCTGACTCTGGGAGCCATGCTGCTGGCCATTCCGATGGGTTTGATCGCCGCCATTTATCTCACCGAATACGCACGGGAAAGCCGGCTGCTCAATCTTCTCCGCACGTGCATAAGCACGCTGGCCGGAGTTCCCAGCATCGTCTTTGGCCTGTTCGGCCTGGCGTTTTTTATCAACACCTTGAAAGTGTCGAATTCCAAGAGCGTTTTAGCGGGTTCCATGACGCTGGCGCTGATGATCCTGCCGACCGTAATTCGCGCCTCGGAAGAGGCCCTTCGGAGCGTGCCGCGGACGTACAAGGAAGCGGCCCTGAGTTTGGGCGCCGGACGCTGGCATACGATCTGGAACGTCATCCTGCCGTCGGCCTTGCCGGGAATTCTGACCGGGATTGTGATCAGCATGGGACGGGCGGCCGGCGAGACGGCGCCCATCATTTTTACGGCGGCCGTCAGCGTGGGCAAGCCGCTCGCATTATGGCAGACGCTAAGCCAGCCGACGCCGGCGCTCTCGTGGAACATCTACAATCTGGCGACCGAACATGAGGCCGTCGACGAAGTGCGGCACGTGCAGTACGGTTTGGTTTTGGTACTGGTCAGCCTGGTGCTGTTGTTAAACTTGGCCGCCATCATCCTGCGAGCGCGGATTGCAAAACGGATGAGAGCCTAGATGAAGGGGGAAAACATGCAAAATCTTAAGATCGCTTTAGAGCGCCCTGGCGATGAAAAATCGGCGAATGCGCCATCGTGTCACGTGGAGGCCAGGGACTTCTCTGTGTTTTATCGAAGCAACCAGGCCGTCAAAGAGGTCAGCCTGAAAATACCCGGCGGATGTGTGACCGCTATTATCGGCCCCAGCGGTTGCGGCAAAAGCACGCTCCTGCGAGCGATTAATCGAATGAACGATCTGGTGCTCGGCTGCCGCACCGAAGGACAGCTTCTCTTCGGCGGGCAGGACTTGTACGATCCGGATGTGGATGTGGTCACCCTCCGACGGCGCGTCGGAATGGTGTTTCAAAAACCGAACCCATTTCCGAAATCCATATTCGACAATGTGGCCTATGGCCCACGCCTGCATGACCGATTGAGCCGGGGAGAGCTAACAGAAGTGGTGGAGCGCAGCCTGGTGGACGCGGCGCTATGGGACGAAGTAAAGGACCGGCTGAACGAAAGCGCTCTGGGTCTTTCCGGCGGCCAGCAACAACGACTCTGTATTGCGCGAGCGCTGGCCGTTGCTCCCGAGATTCTCCTCATGGACGAACCCACCTCGGCGCTCGATCCAAGAGCCACGCTGCGCATCGAAGATCTCATCGACGAGTTGCGAGGCAAGTACACGATCATTGTCGTCACCCACAACATGCAACAAGCCGCCCGCGTTTCGGACTTCACCGCGTTCATGTACGAAGGTATTTTGATCGAGTTTGACGTGACGAAGGAAATCTTCACCAAGCCGAAGGAGAAGCAGACCGAGGACTACATTACCGGGCGATTCGGATAAGGAGAATATCGACATGCGAGTTCATTTTCAAAGAGACGTGGATAAGTTGAAGCGCCAGCTTCTGGCGTTGGGCGCCGAAGTGGAGAACGATGTTCGAACGGCCATCCGGGCCATCGAAGATCGGAACGAAGAACTGGCCCGGCAGGTCATCGATCGCGAGACTCAGACCAATGTCATGGAAGTCGACGTGGAAGACGACTGCCTTAAGATCCTGGCGTTGCATCAGCCCGTGGCGGCCGATTTGCGCTACATCATTGCCGTGCTCAAAATCAACCAGGATCTTGAACGAATCGGCGATCTGGCCGCGCACATAGCGGAGCGCGGGCTGTTTCTTTGCAGTCAACCGCCGATCGCCATTCCCTTCCAGCTTGGCGAGATGGCGGACAAGGCCCAGTCCATGTTGAAGAAGGTATTGGATGCCTTTGTGAACCTGAACAACGCGGCGGCGCATGAGGTGTGCGCGGCCGACAGCGAGATCGATGCGATCAATCGCGATATCTTTCAGCAGGTCAAGACCGTGGTGACGCAGAACCCGGCCCTGTTCGAGGCCCTGCTGCAGATCTTGCACATAGCCCGTCATCTCGAACGAATTGCCGACCACGCAACCAATATTGCCGAAGACCTGATCTACCTGATTGAAGGCCGGATCGTGCGACATACCCAAGAGGTCTCGGATAAGGCCGCTAAGAACAATTCCACCAAAGAAAAAGGATTGGAACCCGGCTCATAAAACCCCCTCCCCTGTAAATCCATCCTTTTTATCCTATATTACAGAAACAAAGCCCTGGCAAAATGGGTTCATTGATTTCCGTAAATCATGGGGAGGCGGTTATGATGGAACTTACGGTTCTGAGCGCGTTCATGATGGGGGCGGTCATCCCACCCGACTACACCTGCGACCAAGGCATATCTCCACCCCTGGAATGGAGTGCGGTTCCTGAAGGAACGCGGAGCATCGCCGTGCTGTGCGACGATCCCGACGCGCCGGCCGGCGATTGGGTTCATTGGGTACTGTTCAATTTGCCGCCCGACACGCATCGGCTGGAGCCCGGGATACCTGCGATCCCTACCCTGCCCGACGGCGCAATTCAGGGAATGAACGATTACGAGGAAATAGGCTACACCGGCCCCTGCCCTCCCCATGGAAAAAAGCACCGCTACTACTTCAAAGTCTTCGCTCTGGACACCCGGCTAAAATTGACGTCGGCTGCGCAAAAGAAGGACCTGCTGAGAGCCATGAAAGGCCATATTCTGGCGCAAGGGACGTTGATGGGGACGTTCGAAAGATAAAAGAAATAATTGCCCGCGAAACACGCGAAAATGCGCGAAAGAATAACAAATCAAGTCTTCCATTTTTTGCGTTCTTTCGCATGTTTAGCGGGCTAATTCGTAAACATCATCCTTCATAAAGCGTATCGCTGCCGCCGCCGGGGCCCATGCCGCCGCCGGGAGGTTCCTCGCCCATGAGGTCGCCCATGTCTTGTTCGATCTTTTCGGGATCTTCGCCGGATTCGAGACGGCGGCACATCTCGTCCATTTCGGGGGGCATTTGTTCGCCGGTTTCTTCGGCCATGCGGCGCATGACGCGCCCCATCGAACGGGGATCGTTTTCGTCGATTCCTTCCAGCATGGACATGTCCGGCATGCTTTCAAGGCCGGAGCCCATGCCCGAATCGCCGCCGGTCGATTCCGCTTTAGAGCCGGACACCGCGGCAAATTTCGACAGCAGTTTGGTCATTTTCTCGTGCCCGCATTTCGGGCAAACCGGCGGCTTGTGCGACGACAGGCTCCGGACCAGAAAGCTGGCCGCCTTCCGGCATTTATCGCATTGATATTCGAAAATCGGCATGGCCTTCTCCCTTCACCCTCTTGCAAAGCAAGGATATTCTACTCGATTCGCTTCAGCCCGCCCATATACGGCCACAGGGCTTCCGGCAGCTCGATCGAGCCGTCGGCTTGCTGTCCATTTTCCAGAATCGCCACGACCAACCGGGCCAAGGCAACGCCCGATCCGTTCAACGTATGCACAAACGCGGTTTTGCCGTCCTTGTTCCGGTATTGAATCTTGGCGCGGCGGGCCTGGAAGTCCTCGAAGTTGCTGCACGAGGAAACCTCCAGCCAGCCTTTATGGGCAGGCGCCCAGAGTTCGATGTCATAGCATTTGGCCGCGGAAAAACTCATATCGCCGCTGCAAAGTTGCAGCACCCGGTACGTCAAACCCAGCCGCTGAAGGACCTCTTCGGCGTCCTTGACGAGCTTCTCGAGTTCCTCATAGGAGGTTTCCGGCTCAACGAACTTGACCATCTCCACCTTGTCGAACTGGTGCACGCGGATTAGCCCGCGCGTATCCCGTCCGGCGGCGCCGGCTTCGCGGCGGAAGCAAGGCGTATAGGCGGTCAGATAGATCGGCAACGGCTCGCGGATAATTTCATCCCGATAGATATTCGTTACCGGAACCTCGGCCGTCGGAATCAGATAAAGGCCGTCGAGCGGAATATGGTACATGTCCTCGGCCATTTTCGGCAGTTGGCCGGTGCCGGTCATCGACGCGGCATTCACGACAAACGGCGGCGAAACTTCGGTGTAGCCATGCTCACGGGTGTGAAAGTCGAGCAGGAATTGGACGAGGGCCCGTTCCAACAACGCCCCGCGCCCAGTGTACAACGGAAAGCCCGCTCCGGTCATTTTAACGGCGCGTTCGAAATCGAACAGGCGATGCTTTTCGCCGAGTTCCCAATGGGGCCGAGGCTCGAAAGAGAACGATTTCGGTTCGCCCCAGGTGCGAACGACCAGGTTATCGGCCGCATCGCTGCCTTCGTGAACGCTGGCATGCGGCATGTTCGGAATGCGCAGCAAAGCCTGATTGAGTTTCTCCTCCAGCTCGCGGACCTTCTGGTCGTATTCCGCAATCCGATCGCCCACTTCCCTCATGGTTTTTTGGATTTCCTGGATGTCCTGCCCGGCCTTCTTCAGCTCGCCGACTTTCTTGGAGGTCACATTGCGCTGATTCTTCAGCGACTCCACCTCCGCCAGGGCGGCACGGCGTTCCTTGTCCAAGGCGATCACGCTGTCGAGATCGGCGCTCGAACGGCGCAGTTGCAGGGCCCGGCGAACATCCGGCTCGCGCTCACGAATGATTTTAATATCCAGCATAGTTCTCTTCCTCGCCGCTCATTGCGGCCATCGTTATTCCACGCCGCCAAGCACAATGGCCTTGAAGCCCTTGGCTTTGCCGATCTTTTCCTCGCGATCCCAGCAGGGCGGGCAAAAATTCATGCCGATGCGATCCATTTCATCGACGTTCTGGTAGGAGCTCATGCAGCACTGCGGGTTGGGGCACGGTTCGAGACCGATCAACATGCCGATGCTCCGAACGGCCTGCCGTTGAAGACGGCGGCGGTACAACTCCATATTTCCGTCTTCCGGCTTCATCACCGCGGCATTCACCACGGCCACGCGGGCTTCGGGCAGGTATACGCCGTGAGCTTTGATTTCGTCTTTGGGCATCACCAGGGCCACGACAAACGCATCGTTGGCATTCATGGCTTGGGCGGCCGCCACCCCTTCCTGATCGAGAGAGCCGCCGGTCGGCGTCAGGGCCGGCAATAAACGAACCTGAAAGAATACATTTTCTTCGGCAAATTGGCGTACGGCCGACATCGTATCGGCGTCGATATCTCCCACGGCCACCAGCGCGATCGTTTTTTCGCCGGCCGCCGGCACGTCTTCCGCATAAGAAAAAGCGCCCAAGAAACAAGATCCTGCCACCAGCATCGTCGCCAAGCATTTCATTGTTTTTCTTTCTCCTGACTTAGGGTTCGACTGTCTTATCTGCGGGGCATTTTTTAGAACATTCGAGGAGCGAATGCAACCTTACAAATGGAGGGAATCATTCGCGGGGTGAATCTGGACACGGCCCCTCCTCAACATCTGACACTGGAAAGAAACCACCGGCTTACGCCGGCGGCTACGTAGCCGCGTCCGTAAGGACGTGGATTCTTATTCCTATGCGCGGGGTGAATCTGGAGCGCAGGGATCGATAACGGGCCGCGAGGCTGCGGCCCCTCCCGTTTATCCCTCGGCCGTCAAACGATGCAAATCCGTCGGCAGCACGTCCGCCAGCGACGTGACGATGCGATCCGCGTCCTTCAACTTATGAATCGGATGGCTGTTCGATACGGCCAAAACCTTCAAACCCGCACCCTTGGCGGCCTCGATGCCGGAAGGCGTATCCTCGATGGCCACGCACTCCCCAGCCTGGATGCCGTGCGTCGGATAGCGGTCCGCCAACTTCTGCACGCAAAGCCGGTAGCAGGTGGGATCGGGCTTGCTGACGTGAACATCGTCCGCCGTAACAAACACGTCGATGGCCTTCGCGATGCCCAACTTGGCCAGCACCGAATTCACGTCGCTGCGCAGAGCCCCGCTGCACAGTCCGACCGGATACTTGCCCGACAGCGCGCGAAAAAGCTCTACGACGCCGGGATACGCCGTGACGCCCGATTCCGCCACCCATTGCTGAAAAACCACCGTCTTGCCCTCGATCAATCGTTTCAGCTTGTCGTCGTCCAAGGGTTGCTTGGCGCGAGCGAACACCGTGCGAAACGCATCGCGATCGTCGAAGCCAACGAAAAACGTCATGTAATCGTCCCAAGTGAACTGAAGTCCCTCCGGTTTCAGCAGCTCCTGAAAAGCCCGATAATGCAGGGGTTCGCTGTCCACAATGACTCCATCGAAATCGAATATAACGGCTTTCAGCATTTCATTCCTCAATTCTTTAAAAGCGGCTGATTTTCCAATGTTTGGAAAAAAAGGGAAGACTTTTTCCAATCATTGGAAAAACTCATCCTTTGACGCATATCAGCGGGGCGAGGCGCGCAACTTTGGCCGCCAGGCCGGCGGCAGCCGTCGCTTCGACCACGGCACTGACGTCCTTGTAGGCGCCGGGCGCCTCTTCGGCCACGCCGCGATAGGATTTGCACCGGATCAAAATGCCCCGGTCGGCCAGCTCGTCGATCAACTTCCGTCCCTGCCATTGCTTGGTAGCCTGCGTACGGCTCATCTGTCGTCCGGCGCCATGACAGGCGGACGAAAACGACAACTCGGAATTCCCGGCCAGCCCGGCCAGAATGTAGGACGCGGTCCCCATCGTGCCGCCGATCAGCACCGGCTGCCCCGCGTCGCGTAGGGCAGCCGCCAAATCCGGATGGCCGGGCGCCAGGGCGGAGGTGGCCCCTTTGCGGTGGACATGCAGCGTCCGTTTTCGTCCGTCGACCACATGCTCCTCGAGCCGGCAGGTATTGTGCGATACGTCGTACAAAAGCGACAGGCGGCTGTTCGGAATGACGGCGGCAAACGCCTCGCGCACCAGATGCGCCAGGATTTGCCGGTTCGCCAGGGCGCAGTTGATGGCCGCGCGCATCGCCCCCAGATAGGCTTGTCCCGTCGCCGACTCGATGGGCGCGCAGGCGAGTTCGCGATCCGGCAGCCGGATGCCGCTGGCTGCGGCGGCGGCCAGCATTTTCTTGGAGTAGTCGGTAGCCACCTGATGACCCAAGCCTCGCGATCCGCAATGAATGCTGACCACGATTTCGCCTTTTCGCAGGCCGAAAGCGGCAGCCAGCCGCTCGTCGTAGAGTTCGCGAATTTCCTGCACCTCGAGGTAATGATTGCCGGAACCGAGCGTGCCCATCTCTTCTTCCTGCCGTTGCTTGGCCTGAGGAGAGACCATGGACGGATCGGCGCCCTCCACACGACCGCGACTCTCGATGCGTTCCACGTCTTCGGGAACGCCATAACCTTCGGCCACCGCCCATTGGGCGCCGCCGTTCAGCATCGCGTCGAGTTGCCGGGTATTCAGTTTGACGCGTCCCGTACTGCCCACCCCCGCCGGAATCTTATGAAAAAGGGTCTCGGCCAGCTTCTCCTTGTGGGCCTCGATCGCCGAACGCGGCAGACCGGTCAACAACGTCCGCACGCCGCAGGAAATATCGAACCCGACCCCGCCGGCGGAAACCACGCCCCCCTCCTGCGCGTCGAAGGCCCCCACCCCGCCGATCGGAAATCCGTACCCCCAATGCGCATCCGGCATCGCCATGGCCGCTTTTACGATGCCCGGAAGCCCCGCCACGTTCGCCACCTGGTCGTACACCTTCTCGTCCATCTCCCGGACTAACGTTTCGTCGGCATAAAGAATCCCCGGAACGCGCATCGCCCCTTTCGGCTCGATCCACCATTCGTACTCCGCCATTCGCACTAAACGGGATGTATCCATAACTCATTGAGTCCTAATTCAAATAGCTGTGCAACATTTAACACCTTCGGCTATGCAGGCGTCATCGTCAAGTTTTAGCCCGGAGCTCAATCCTCTTTGACGCAGGCGCCATAAGGGGTTTAGCAGACCAACAGCCCGATTAGGATCATTGCGCATTTCCATGAAAAGAAGCAGGTTTTTTAAGGTTTTCACCCCCGCATGTCGGGGAGGAAAGGAGTTGTAGCATGAGAACCATTTCCATGATTTTTTTATGCAGCCTGGTATTCATCCATTCTGCATGGGGCCTGGATTATGGAGACATTCTCCAACTGGGTTCTTCCTATCGAATTTTGATCCATTATCCGCTGGATTACAATAAAGCGGTTTTCATCAATGCCAGAGGAGAATATGCCTCGCCGCCATTCGACACGTTGAAAGAGGCAGAGGAGTATTCCAAGGGAAACAATATGTTTCAGGCCCGGATGCAAAGACTATCCAACTTGAACCAATTATTGCCCATTCTCTCAAATGAAACCCTTACCCAGGACTTTGGGTCCACCATCCTGAAATTATACTCCGTTGAAATCGCCAAAATAGGCTTGGATAAGAACCTGCATTTTCTTTTCAACGCCGCCCTGGCCGAGTTATCGGACACGGACGGAACGGAAGTCATTATGGCGAGCATGGAGCGTTTGACGGAAGCGCTAAAGGTCAGCGTCCTGAAAGAAATGACGGATCAAGGCATCATTCGCGACGACCGGAATGTCATCCAATTCCTCGGTCGCATCGATGCCGTGAAACGGAATTATATCGAGATGGGACAAATCATTAAGAAAACGAAGTTGGATACCGGGGATCTCTATGCGGATCTGATCGGGATGTACATCGGCAGCTCGCTCCTCACCCTCTATCAGCTCAACTACGATTACGGAAAACCGCCCGAGGAACCGTATCGGCGCACTCGCCACGAGGGCCCCATCATTCAGGAGTCCATGAGCCAACGGCCGCAGAGCGCTATACATCCACAACGCATTCCGCCACCCAGGAACGATCTTCCTGTTGACGAACGGACAGTCCATGATAAGTCGCCGCCTTGACCTCGACCGCGGGCTGGTGCCTTTCCTCGTCGACCGCTTCGCCCCAAATCCGGGCGCGCAAGCGGCCAGGCAGGATGCATACGTCAAATCGGCTGAACAACATCCGTCTCGTGGCCATCTCGAAGACAATCCGGTTAAGCCAATCGACCAACAGCAGCTCGGTATCAGGAGCTTCGCACTCGACTTCAAACGGATGAAGGGGAACCACGGTTTTGGGATCGGCAATGACCGCCGTCATGGCCATTGCTGCATTGGCAAAGGCTTCGTCCTGCGTATCGCCGATCCCGCGCACTCCGATATCGGCTTGATGTTGAAAAAGTTCCCATCGAGAATTCATTGCGCCCTTTCACAATAAAATCCGTTACCTAAAATCTATGCTATAGATAACTCTTCGCCCTGTCGACGTCGCTTTTTCGACGCTGCTCATCGCGTCTCTGCGTATATGAATAAGAATCCACGTCCTTACGCCGGCGGCTACGTAGCCGCCGGCGTAAGCCCTGTCTCTTATACACAAAATTCTCCAAGAGAGTCCGGCCTTCAACCAAGTCCTAATTCCTTATCCGTGGGACCGCTTTGCCATCCGTGGGACTATTCTGCACAAAAAGAAGAGTGGCCCCACGGATGGCAAAGCGTCCCACGGATAAGAGCCTATTTCGGTAGGCTCAAGCGTACACATTTTCATTCGTAACTCATCGACTCGCGTCAGCTCCCCTTTATCTTCCTCCTAATCATAATCTTAATCGTAATCTTAATCTCTCATGGTTGTATCAAGGCCATCGGGGTCAAAAGCCATCGGAAGCCATCGGGGTCAGCCATCGGAAGGCCATCGGGGTCAGGCATAGACAATAGACAAATAGCTTGCCAAGCCGATGGGCGGGGGGTACAAACGGACCATGCCAAGACCATGGAGACAGCAGTTTGAAGGGGCGAAGTATCACAACAAGCGTCTGGCCCTCCGTCTCCACCAAGAACCAGGACTCCAACAGAAGATTAGAAAGATGCAAAAGGCTTTAAAGTCTATTGTCTATGCCTGACACCGGTGTTCCCTGACACCGGTGTTCCCGTGACACCGGTGTTCCCGGTGTTCGATGCCTGACACCGGTGTTCGTTGGGACCAAACGGGCACACCGAACCCCGCCAATTACCCGCAGTTCATGACCGTGGACTGGGTAAGGGTATGGGAGAAAAACTTCTAATCCGCACAGCAGAGGCGGCATCTAATGCGGCACTTTAGCCCTTTTGTTTGCGCCCATGCTGGGCGTACGCAAAATTAGTGGTGTTTTGTTTTAGTTCTTTGGACTTTTCCAGCAGAATCAACGGTTAAGATTGACCCTAATCGCCAGCTTCAACAGCCTTGCGTGATCGCGGAGGAAGCCCGTCTTCGGAGAAGCCGGGCCACCCGCAGAGCCCCTTCGGGCGGAAGCGACGTTGACGACCGTAACGACAGGCAACCGACGTATTTTGCGAAGCTGCACCTTGCTCGTATTTTTTTCGAAGGGAGTCTGCTTACGTGGACGTCGGCCGGCCCAGCCGGGAGCGCATCAACCGGTCGCGCAGCCGATCCGGTATGAAGCGAGCCGCCCAATCCCCGGCGTAGGCGGGCACGGTTACGGGATATCGCGTCTTAGGCTTGCGCGCTTCCAGGGCGTGATGAATCTTCTCCGCCACAGCCTCGGGCGGCTTTGTGAAGGGATCGGTCACCCGTTTGTATTCGCGCGGGCCGGACAGTTGCTGTTTGTAGCCTTCGGCAAAATGCGATTGCTCCTGGTCCAACTCACTGCCCTGCCGGACGGCGCGCTCGCGAAAATTCGATTCGATGGGCCCCGGCTCGACAATGGAAACGGAAATGCCCGAGCCGGTCAGTTCGACTCTCAACGCATCAGACAATGCTTCCACGGCGTATTTGCTCGCGCAATAAATCCCCATGAACGGCATGACAATGCGGCCCAGCACCGAACTGACGTTGACAATCCGGCCATAGCCTTCTTTACGGAACAGCGGAATCAATCGATTGGTCAATTCCTGCAGCCCAAATACATTGGTTTCAAATTGGGCTCGCATGGCTTCCCGCGACAGGTCCTCAATGGCGCCGGGTTGGCCGTACCCGGCATTATTGACGAGTGCCCCCAGCGTTCCACCGGTTAGCTTCAACGTCTCCGTCACCGCCGTCAGAATGGATTTGCTGTCCGCCACGTCCAACTCCACCGGCGTGAATCGTTGCGACTTCAACAGCTCCAAATCTTCATAGGTGCGCGCCGTCGGAATGACCGTCCATCCGCGCCGGCGCAGATAATGCGCCGTCGCCAACCCGATGCCGGACGAGCAACCGGTGATCAACACTGTTCTGGATTTAACAAAAGGATATTTCATGGTTTGTATTTTAAATGCATATTAATCAAGAAATCGCCCGCACATCGCGGTTAAAAGTTCATTCCGATTCCCGCCGTGATCTCCAAGGCGCTGAGGTCCACTTCCACCTCGCTGGGACCGACGGTCCAGTCGATCGAATCCACCCACTCGTAGCCGCCGGCGGCCGTGAGGAACCAGCCTCGGCCTAAGACCACTTCAAGCCCCAACCTCAACCCGGCGCCGGGCGCGGCCTTCGTGTCGTTGCTCGAATCGTTCCAGCTTGCCGCCACGTAGGAGGACCCGTCGTCGCCCATCACCATCAGATCCTCGTTGCGGGTCAAATCGGCCGTCACGAGATTGAGGGACAATTTCGGCAGCACAAAAAGGCTCAGGCGCTCCAGGGCCTGCCAATTCATTTTGGGCCCAACCCACAGGGCATATTGATCCACTTCGCTTTTCACATCCACGACATTGAACAGGCTCCACCTGCGTACGCTGACATTCTCCTGCGCCAGCAAGCGGCCGGCAGGACGCGTTGAGAGCTGGCCGCCTGCGTATTCTGAGTCTCTTGCCGAGGGGGCATTGGCAATCAGGGGGCCCACGTCTTCTTCAGTGCCCTCAAACGGAGGAGGAACCAATGGAATCACATTGAAAGGGTCTGCAAAAGTATAGGTCTCCTGGTAGGTCGAACTCAACGTATAGTCGTAATCGTTCCTCGTGACTTCCGTCCACGACCGTTGGGTGACTTGCAGCTCATAAGTAGATGAGGAAACGGTCGCCTCTTCTCCCCACAGACCGGACAAGCCCACGCTGAGGTCGACATCGAACCGGCCGTTTCCCCAGAGAGTCCGCGAAGCGGAAAGCTCGGCGCCGGGCGCATGGAAGTCGTCGCTTTCGTCCATCGATTCCTGCCGGAGCAACTGCGTCGTCCGGCTGCGGCGGGAGGCATAGGCGTAATCGGACAACAAGCCTGACCGGCTATAGGTCTGCTGCCGATGCAGGTCCAAGGTGTGGGCGTCGGCATCGTACTGGTCGAGATTCCGATATCCCCAATACCACGTCATCCCTTGGAACGGAGCGCCTTGAGTAGGATCGCTGATATTGTTGTACCCATCGTCGAAGGTTCGATTTCCAATGTCCATGTCGTCGGGATCAGGGGGAACCGACGAAGGATCGGGACGGGCCTCAGGCTCGAAACGATGCGCCGCCGTCCCCGAACTCCCGGGGAGATAACTCATGGCCTCTGTGTCGGCATGACTCCCGCCTTGTACTTTCACGTCCATACCCATCCGAACTACCGGCCCAACGCGCACATCCCAGCCTTCGGCAAAAACAGTCCCAACGCTCCCCGCCCATAAAAGCATAAAAAACACGGTCCTGCTCATCCAGCCTCCTGCTCCTTGTCTTGGATTCATCGGATATACCACGTTCATACTACGCCTTTCCCTTATTGTGAAGTTTATATGAATGAAGAATAAGCGGAGGGGTGCATCTTGACTGCCGCAGATTCATTCCATTCAATAAGGATCGGGCTTGCGAAATGGAGCCGGGGCGACCTCGCCCCGGCCAGCGGGGCCATGTGGCCCCGCCTCCAGCAGTCACTGGCCAGTTTCTCCCCAGGTACATGTTTTCTGCGGCAGTCAAGATGCACCCCTAAGCGGAGCGCGATATGCAAAGGTGCTTTCCAAAAGTAAAGACCGCGAAACGGAGAGGCCGGCAGATACTACTGATTTTCGCATTCAAATCTGAGGAAACGACTCATGGCGTAGATCTGGAGTTTGCACTAAGAAGAACATAGAAACATTCATCAGACATGTCCGTATAGAACAGGAGGCCTCTTATGCTGAGGTGGTCAATTATATTTCTAGTCATAGCGCTGGTCGCTGCGCTGTTCGGGTTTACAGGCATTGCCGGAACAGCGGCGGAATTTGCAAAAATTCTATTTTTTGTCTTCCTCGTCATTTTTGTTATATCGCTGATTATGGGCGCACTAAAGGGAAAGCACAGCTTTTAGACTCTTTAATCAAAAATGATTAAAGGCAGAGCGCCTTCGAAAAACAGATGAACGAGTTCTGGTCACAGTTGCGATCCGATATCGCATGACGGGAGAACCTATGAGAACGGATATGAAAACCAATCGAAAAATCCATGAAGCGCTAAACCTGCTGAGCGAGGCGGCCGCCGAAAAGAAAGACGATCTGCAAAGTTTGATTGCCGACCGCTACGCGCATCTAAAGGAGGTCCTGGGCTCCACACAAGCCGATTTTAGCGAAGCCGCGCACCACGGAGTGGAAAGAATTTCCCAGGCCCGACACGCGGCTATGGCCCAGATGGATAAGACCGCTACGCGCCTCGATCGGCGCGTGCGAAACGAGCCGTGGCAAAGCCTTGGATGGGTAGCCGTCGCGGCCCTTGCTTTCGGCTATTTAGTCGGGCATAAAAAATAGCTCCGGAACCTGCTCCGTGCAGGAAGAACAACGTCCGGCGTGCTCTTCAGCCAAAAACAGGCGAAAACGAGCAAGCCGGACGTTTATTGCCGCTCGTCCCGCCTTCCTACCGCCCGACAAAAAATGCGCCCCGATAAAATCGGGGCGCAAACGAGGCCGCCGCCTTCGCAGCGTCACATGACGCCGCGACAAACTAAAATCTACTTGCGAAGAATCACCCAGATGGCATGTATGATGCCGGGGATGTAGCCCAGCAGAGTCAGAAGAATGTTCAGCCAGAAATGAAAGCCGATCCCGACCTGAAGGAATACGCCCAACGGCGGCAATACGATGGCCAGCAAAAGACGTAGGATATCCATGTTACACCTCGTGAAATAAGTGTATTTTTTTCAGGCGCTAAGCGCTTCGATAATTTCTTCAGGAGGAGTTTTCCGCCCGCCTCGCAGGACGTCGGCGAAATCCCCACGAAGGAGTCGGAGCGCATAGCGCTCTTCCTCGATCTCGGTTTGAGTTCGAAATCCCAGCCGGCGAAGGATCGGCACCGGAGGACACCAACCCTGGATGGCGTGCTGGCAAAGGAACCCTAAAACGGCGGCCGAGAGTAAAAGAAATTTCTTACTCAAGGCCGCGCCCAGAACGACTCCCGTAAGCGCCAGCGTGGACGCGTTGGCTTCCAACGTGCGTTCGATATCCCACTCCTCCTCCAGTTCCGAAAGCCGCGCGTCGATCTGCGCCGGATGCTCGGCATAATGCCGCAGCCGGCACTCCATCTGCATGCGAATATTCCGATTGACCACTTCGTCCGTGCTCTCTTCCACTCGCTTCGTTGTAGGCGGTATTCTCATGGGAATGCCCCTCCTTTCTTCCTCAAAATTGTGCTGATTCCTTCTTTTGCAGGTTAAGCCCTCTTTGATTTTTGAGCCATCAGACAAGGGCTGTATCCGAGCATCGAAATACCCGAGTACGCAACGAGCCGAGAAGTGACAGTCCACGATTCCCTGTTGTGTAGAAACTCAGGGTTTTTGCGTGCGCCTTTGCGGTTCGCCCTGATCGTGCCTGCGCCGTCGATACGATATCCTTGTAAAAAGAATGCAGGAATTGGGAGATCCAGCCCATGAGCGAAAAAACGAAGAAACCGGCGCAGAAACAAGAACAGCAGCCCGGACAAGAAGAGGCCATGCATCCCAAACCTTTGGTGATAAAACCGACCTATAGGCCATCCGGAAAGCTTGAAGGGAAAAGACTCCTAATCAGCGGCGGCGACAGCGGGATTGGGCGGGCCGTATCCATCGCCTTCGCCATGGAAGGAGCCGATGTGGCCATTATTTATCTCAACGAGCATCATGATGCCGCTGAAACGGCCAATTGGGTGGAAGAAACCGGGCGGCGATGCCTGCTCATTTCAGGCGACAGCTCAGACAGCGCTTTTTGCGACGAGTGCGTTCGCCGGACGATCAAGGAATTCGGAGGAGTCGATGTCCTTGTAAATAATGCCGCCGTACAATACCCACAAAAGCGGCTGGAAGATATTACCGACGAACAACTGGAAAAGACCTTTCGCACCAACATTTTCGCCTATTTCTATCTGACGCGCGCGTGCCTGCCTCAAATGAAAGAAGGTTGCAGCATCATCAACACCACTTCCGTCACGGCCTATCTAGGCCAGCCCATGCTCATCGATTATTCGTCTACCAAGGGCGCTATTGTCGCGTTCACACGCTCTCTGGCGCTGGCCCTGGCCGATCGCGGCATTCGCGTTAACGCCGTGGCGCCCGGACCTGTCTGGACGCCGCTGATCCCGGCCTCGTTCGAGGCGGAGAAGGTGGACCAATTCGGCGAAAACACGCCGCTCAATCGTCCGGGCGAGCCGGCGGAAATAGCTCCCTGCTATGTCTTCCTGGCCGGCGACGATGCCTCGTATATCACCGGCCAGGTGTTCCATCCCAATGGAGGACGCATCGTCAACGGATGAAGGCCGGGGAAAAGGAACGCGCCGATGTACTTTCGACCTGTGAAAAACGGACAAAAAGAAGGAGAAGCAACATGAGCCTGCAAACAATGGACGAACTGCTGGAAGAGCAAATCAGCGACATATACAGCGCGGAAAAACAGTTATTGAAGGCATTGCCCGAGATGGCCAATGCGGCCAGCTCCCAGGAGCTCAAACATGCCTTTGAAAATCATCTTAACGAAACCCGTGAACAGATGCACCGGTTGGAACAGGTGTTTGAGCTTCTGGACATGAAGCCCGAAAGAAAAACCTGCAAGGGCATGGCTGGGTTGATTCGAGAAGGCGAAGACGTTATCTCTGAACCTGGCGATCCCTTGGTAAAGGATGCGGCCCTGATCGCGGCCGCCCAGAAGGTCGAGCATTACGAGATATCCGCCTATGGAACCATCTGCGAACTGGCGAATCAACTCGACAACGAAGATGCAAAAGCCTTGCTGGGAAAAAACCTCGCCAGCGAAAAGAAGTCCGATAAAGAGCTGACGAAGCTGGCCACCTCGGGATCTTTGGGCGCCAGCCTCAAGCGAAAAGCGGAGCAAGCGAAATAACACAATAAGCTCACCGATCGCAGCGAACTTGCGATGAGAGCCGGGGGGGGTCCGCGGATTCGCGGACCCTCTTTAAACACGACTGGGTTACGGGAATAAAACGAGGGATCAGGCTCTTAGAATCCCGATTTCGACCAGCGGGAGGTGGCCCGCAGGACGAGCCGGCGGTACATGCCGACTTCTTCGTTAGACATTTGGCGGGAGGCGGACGCGACGGCGGTGGAGGCTTCGGTAGGCAGCGAAAGGCCCGACATATCGGCGAGCTTGATGCCATGCTTGAATTTGAAGGGGCGCCCCTCCCCGTTAATCAGATTCCACAGCACGGGAACTTCGCCGACCTTGAACCAGCCCATGTCCACTGCTTTAATGCCGGCCACCAAAACGCTTTCGCTGCCGTCTTTCCCCAAGCTTTGAAACGGCTCAAGTTTGTATTCGAGCTTTTTGCCGGTCATGGTTTCCACGCGCATCCGGCTCTTCTCCTTGTGAATGCGCTGGATGTCGATCCAATAGTCGGAGCCCAAGCCCATGCCGAGAAAATAGACACGCACCAAACCTTGTTCCGAGAGACCGGTGTCCGGAGCGTAGTAACCGGAAGGGAACGAGACGAGGACTTCCGGCATATGGTCCCATGTCATGTTTTCGTCGATGGAAGTGCCGGCCTTGTTCGGCATGAAACGCGTTTGCACAACTTTTCCACTGCGATGCCGGGCTTTGAACAGGCTGATGCTGGGGGCAATGGTCCTTTGGGTGAGCACGCTTTGGTTGGGATAAAAGAGCAGGAAGTCGACTTCCTCGATAGGATCGGGCTCCAGTTCCGGGGCGCTCAGCAGGGTGGCTTTCACCTTGGCCGCGATCACGGGAACAACCGCCGAAAATTCGCCGATGGTCAAGGGCACTTTGGCGAGGGACATTTTGGCGGCGGTGTCGTCCAGGTACCGTTGGTCCACCGTCCGAATCACTCCGAGCTTGTCGATAAATTGCCGGAAAAAATCCGGCCATTCCTTCGGAGGCAGGGCCTTTTCAAGTTCGAAAGCCCGGGTGATCATCGCCAGTTTATCTTCATCGGCCACAAGTTGGGGATTGAGTCGGTGAAATTTCATCACGCGGCCTTCTTTGAGGAGGGATACATATAAATCGCCGGTCTTGGGATGAGCCGTCAGCCCGCCGATTTCCGTCAGCCCACCCACCCATTCGGAGACGTTCTGGCTGAGGGGATCGACTTCGACCACGCTCCAGGTGCCATCGTCCCGAATCAGGCTGACCAGCGTCGTGCCATCCGGCAACAGTACGGTGTGGCGCAGGCCATCGACACGCCGCATGGAACCCACTTCCACCTGGCGTTCGGTGTCGTACCAGCCGACGTCGGCCCCGCGGAATTCTCCCACAACCAACATGCTGCCTTTCGAATCCAGAGAGACGTTGGAAAACTCGGCAAAAGGCCCATAGTCGATCATCCACCAAATGCCGTCGGGTTCTCGCACCAACACGCTGCCGAACGACAAGATGGCGCCGCTCTCCGATTCCTGAGCCGTGGTGTAAACCCGGCCTTTTTCGTCGACGGCAACGCTGGTATACCCATAGGACGTCTCGATCCAGGGCGTAGGCACCGCACGGGCCATTTTCAAGCCGTCGCTCAACGGCTCGAACGACAGCAGTCGTCCGCCATGACCGGCTTCCGCCACGTAAATTTTTCCGGAATGATCGAAGGCCAGCCCCACCGGCGCACGGAACCGAGGTTCGGTCCAAAACGCCACGGTGCGATCCACGCTGAAAGCCCAGGCGGGAATGTCATCGTTGACTTGGAAGGGATCGGTCAAAACAGGAATTGCCGCCTTGTCGCGTATCATGGAGATGCGTCCGGCCTCGCGCTCGGCAACGTACAGCAGGCCGGTCCTTTGGTCGATGGCCAGGCCGGCAGGGCCGCTCAAACCCACGGCAACGACTTCCGCCGAGAGAATCTCCTTCGACGGCTCAAGCCGCAAGCCATCCGCCAGGCGCAAGCTGGAAAGCCAACAGAACAGGACAAGAACGAACCAGCCCTTCGCCCGGTTATGACCGCTCCGGCTCATTTCTTTTTCAGAACCTCGCCGGGATCGACCAGCCGGAGCCATTCCGTGGGGCTTACGCCGGAATAGGCTACAATCCACCGGTCGGAGGCTTCGTCCCGGTTCGGCAGGTCGAGCTTGTATTGAAACCGGCTGCCGTCGTAGCCAAACACCACCATATAGCTGTCCGAAGGATTGCGGGGATCGATGGAAATCGCGTAATCCGGCGTTTTGCCCATGCCCAGAAAATGCAGGGTGGCCATGCCGAGCGACGAGACCGAAATCGCCGAAGGCTGGGGTACGGCCATGGCCGACGCGCCCACGGGATCGACCGTGCCCATCACCGGATCGGCGACCTGGGCCGTAGTGCGCATCACCGAGGTGCGGACCACCTGGCCGGATTTTTTGACGGCGGCAAAAGCCGCCAGGGAAAGTTGCGGTCCCTTCTCGGTCACCAACAAACCGTTGGGATTGAAGACGACGAACTGCACCCGCTCGACCGGATCGGCTTCCTGCGGCAATCCTTGGACCGGCGTTGCCCGGGCATCGGCGGCGATCAGGGGAACCCGCGACGTAAATTCCCGCAACGAAATATTGGTCATTCCGGTTTTCTGGTCGCTCATTCCGCCCAGCGCCAGGATTTCGGCCAGATAAGCCGGGCACTTGTCGGGAATAAATTTGGGGCTGTAAATCGGGTGATAGGGGGCGAATTCCAGCAAATCTCGATGTCGCGGCAGCGGATCGTTGGGGATCAGAGCCAGCAACCGGCCGCCGCCGTCTTCCGTTACCAAGGCCAGCCCGCCTTGATCGTCCCAGCAAACCGATTCAATCGACTTCAGCCCGGCGGCCGCCGTCTCGCGCTTGTCGGTGGACGGATCGAGGTAGATCACATTCCCCTGCTCCTCCGTATACAGCAAGGCCCCGTTCGGCAGGCAACAAATGCCTTCCGGGGATTTCGCCACCACGGAGCTGTTGCCGCCGATGGGCTGGCGCGTTTCCAGATCCAGCCAGCCAATCTCGCCGGTAATTTCACACGTATAAACGGCCTGCTTGCCGCTCTTGGAAAACCGGACATGGGAAAAACTGGAAAACACCCGCTGGTACGGAACCCACCAATTTCCTTCCATATCCCGGTAAACAATGGCCCCGGAAAACAAGCTGGGACAATCCGCCTGCCGGCTAAGACTTTCGACATCGGAACCGGCCATCAGGATTTCGCCATTCTTCCCGACATCCACGCCTTCCCAGGCATAATTCTGCCAGGCTCCCGGAAAATGAACGACCTCCCCCTCCTTGCAAAGGCCCTCCGAGTTGAATGCGAATCGGATCAACCGACCGCCCGGCGTATCTTCCACCACATATAAATCGCCGTTCGCAGCAAAAGCGATGCCTTCGGGATTTCGCAGTTGATCGGTTCGTATCCGTTTTCCGTCGATCGACTGCTGAATGGGCGTCGCATTGTCGATCACCACCTGGATGCGGCCATTGCGAATCTTGCTGATGCGGACCAAATCTTCCTCGGAGACATAAATCTCGCCAGTTTCGGGATGAACGGCCAGACCATCGGGCGCATTCAAACCTTCGCTCAAGACTTTGACGTTAAACGTTTGGCTCTTGGGAGGAGTTTCCGTGTAGGGATCCACGGGAAGCACAGCGCCGTCCGACAGGAGTTTCTTAACCGTCTTGTCGCTGCCCATGCGCTCGGAAACAGAAGAATTCTGGGAAACCGCCGCCCATTGAGAGGCCTGCTGAAACATCGCATCTTTTCCCTCTGCCGAGACCGATCCGATAAAGAGCGCCCCCATCAAACTCGTCGTGGTCAAGATGTCGATGCGACGCATACTGAGCACCCCCTTTTATTATGCTCTGGTGGAATTCTATCGCCGGCAACTTTTTACCTGTAATTCCTATGAAAGTATACTCTATAGCGTAAACTTGTTTAGAGTGCGCAGGTCTTGGCCGCCGGGTCCGGCGGAAAATAGGCCTCACGCGCTGAAAAGCGATCGCCCACCCCCAAAAAAAGACCCAAGGAGCGCTTGCTTTTATTATCGAAAAGAGGATATTGCCCGGACAACCTTAATAGAAAGGCCCATATGAACACAGCTTCAGTAGACGCCGTCATCATGACGAAGACCCTTGAACTATGCACGACGCTTGTTGCCCAGCCCGGATTTTCCGACATCGGCGGCAAAATCGACACCTTCATGAACGATCCATCGGCTCGCGCCTTGTACGACAAAGTCATCGAAGCCCAGGAACGGCTGGCCGCCCAACAGGAACAAGGCCAGGACATTTCTGAAACGGATTTCGCCTTCTTCGAAGCGCAGCGGGACAATCTCATGAGCAATCCGGTCGCGTTTAACTTCCTGGAAGCCCAGCACGCCATGCACGAAATCCGCGAAAACATCAACAAGTACGTCGCAAAAACCTTTGAAATCGGCCGCGTTCCCACGGAAGCCGACTTCGAGGGCTGCGGCGATTCCTGCGAGTCGTGCGGCGGACATTGATGATCCGGCGGCCCCCAGGAGAGCTATGCTTCGCTTGCCGGCCTTCGGCCCGGCAAACGTGCATCGCGCACCCTGAACCTCCCCCCATAATCCGCGATAATTACCATTTGCGTGTCGGAAGCTCCCCTTGTAAAGTATGAGTCATGGACGAGAAGCTTGAAAGCGCCGGAACGGCAACGTCGACAAGACGCAATGCCATATTGAAGTATTCGGTCATCTGCCCCATCTGCGGAGCATCGAGTTTTCAATACAACCTGAATACGCGGATGTTCTGGAACAATGCGCAAGACGTGGACCTTCAGCCTCGGGACTACCAATGCATGAAGGGGCTGGAGAACTATCATCCCCCCCTATATTACATGTGGCACTGTCCGCAATGCCATTTCACCGCCAGCTACCGCTATTTTTCAGAACCGCTCAAAGACGTGCATATCCGCCCCGATGTGATCCAGCAGAAGATCCGGGAAACGACCCAATCCAGCGAGGCATTCCGCACGGTGGTCGCGGTTCTGGGCGAAGGCATCGACAACTTGAACCCGGACTATTGCCAGGCCATCAAGCTGCATCTGCTGGGCATTCACTATTATGAGTTGATCGAAACGCTGCTGAAGCAGAATTTCATCATCCTGGCACGCTATTATCTGAGGCTGGCGTGGCTCTACCGGGACATGAAAGACCGCCCGGCCATCCTGGAGCAGACCGCGCCCAAGCTGTTTCTGATGACCGAAGCCCTCAAGAAGGCCTGGCCGGAGCTGCCCGACGGCGAGGAGCCGGCCTTACGCAAGGCGATCAAGAATTATGCATTGACCCTCGAAGATTCGCTGGCCATGAAAAGCGCGGTGGACGAGGTGAACGTCATCCAACTGATGGCCCGCATTCACTACAAACTGGCCGAATATCGAAAGGCACAAGTGCTTTTGATGGACAGCGTCGACCGGGCCGTCCGAGCGCGCATGACCATCGATCAGCAGCTAAAAACTCCGCCCCGTGAAAGCGAGCAGAAGCTGACGGCGGAGGAAAGCGGCGAATTGATTTCAAAAAGCCGCAAGCTCGAATCGTTGATTGGCGATGCGCAGGTGCTGCTCGATCAGATCCGCGACAAGACGTACAACGAGCAAATGCAGCAGGCCAAGGGCATCATCGCCGGCATGCCCGGCAAGCCGCTCGAAGAAGTTCGTGAGGCGCTCACCAAAGCCCGGATCGACGCCAAGCTAATCAGCCAACTGGTTCCCGAGCCGCAAAAGAAGAAGAGCATGTTCGGGTTTCTGCGATAACTGCACGTCTGTGCAGAGCAGCCCCATCTTCTCCGAGCCGATCACGTAGCCGCCGGCGTAAGCCGGTGGTCTTCCCCCCAAGCGCGACGCAAATTTGCCGCCGTCAAGATGCGCCCAGAACCGGCGGAAGAAGATCATAGAATCGGGGTCAGCAGGCTGCAGAAATTCTCCATCAAACGCCGGCCTTTGGAGCGCTGCCGCCATTCGTGCAGGTTCAATTCCGTGCTGAGGGCGATTTCGCCGAGGATGATGCCTTTCAGCCGATTGACCAGCACGTCGTCGTGAATCACCAGATTGGTTTCGTAGTTCAGGCGCAAGCTGCGCACGTCGAGATTGGCGGTGCCCGCCAGGGCCGTGACGTCGTCGACGATCAAGGCCTTGGAATGAATGAACGGCGGCTGCCGCTCGAAAATGTGGACGCCGGCCGTGAGCAGTTCTTCGTAGAGGGCTTTTCCCGCAAGCCCGGCATAGAAATGATTATTTTCCTTGGGAACCACCAGCCGCACGTCCACCCCGCGCAGGGCGGCCACGCGCAAGGCGCGCAGGATATCTACCGTGGGCACAAAATACGGCGTAACGGCCAGCAGTTGCTTTCGCGCCATGGCGATGCAGGTGAACAGAACGTCGGCAATGGTTTCCATTTCCGAGGAAGGCCCGCCGTTCACCAGACGCATGTAGGCCGTACCTTGCGGCGCGATGACGGGAAAATGATCGGCCTGCAGGAGCGCCTCAGGATTCTCGTCGGTCATGTAGTACCAATCGCGCATGAAGGAGTATTGCAGCTCCCGAACAATCGGTCCCCGGATGGCAAAATGATAATCGCGAATGGCCGGGGCGCCGTCATGCGTCATTTCCGATTCGCTGAGATTGACGCCCCCGGCAAAGGCCGATCGTCCATCCACCACCAACAGCTTCCGATGATTGCGCAAATTGAATTGGAACTGCCGCTTGAAGAGATTGGCTTGCGTCCAGCCGCACAGTTGAAAGTTTTTAATCCCTCGATACTTCCTGAAAAGCCCGCCGAAAAAGGCATGCGTCGAGCCGAACGAATCGTAGAGCAGGCGGATGGCAACCCCCTCGCCGGCTTTTTCCGCCAGCAGTTCCAGAAACTGCCGGCCCACGCGATCGTTGCCGATGATGAAGGACTGCAAATGCACATGGTGTTGCGCCGAACGGATCGAATCCAGCATCAGCGGGTAGGCCTCGTCGCCGGTGACCAGGGGCTGCACGTCGTTGCCGCCGAGCAGCGGGTAATCGGGCAGCAAGGGATCCATGACGCGATTCAACTCACGGGCCAGGGAACTGGAGGGCTCGCCGGCAACGGCATCGTGCAAGCCCTGCCAATAAGACAACGGCAGGATTTCCGAGGCGTGAGTCTGACGGGCGGACAGCAATTCGCGGTTGGAGCATTCCTTTTGCCAGCCTTTTCGCTGCACGCGGTAGACGCCGAAGGCGGCGTACAATGCCGGCCCGACAAAAGGCAAAGACCAGGAGATGACGATCCAAAGAAGCGTCGAGTCGGCATCGCGCCGATAGCGCAGGCAATGCAGACACACCGACAAAAAAAGAAGCAAGTGCAGGAGCGAACCCGCGGAGAGCCAGGACCCCTCCACTACAAGGCCGAGTACAAGCAACCCATCGGCTGAAAGCATTCGTTTCTCCCGTCAATTAAAGGCCACGGTTCACTGATCACTGACAACTGATTACTGATCACTGCTCACTGATAACTGCTCACCGCATACCGTACCCAGCTCTTCGTCCATTTGCACTTCCAATTGAACCCAGGAGGACAACTTCAAGTATAGCGCGCGGCTCGCCCAGGCATCGGTGGCGGCGTACAGAAGCTGGGCCGAACTCAACGTGGGGCGGCTCCAATCGGAACGTTGGGCGCCTTTGGTAATGCGAAAACCCAGGACCAAGGCGGACAGGCCCCGCAAGCCGTTGTTCTTAATCCCGGCGCGACCGGCCAAGCCGGCCAACTCCACAAAGCCGGCGGGTTCGAAATCATGCATCTCGCGAAGTTTTCGGATGTCGTAAGCGAGGCTAACCCCGGCTTTAAGAATGGCGTCGTTGGAAAAAATCCTGGAAAACCAGCTCAAGTCTTTCAATCGGCTCAACTGAATCACGTAAACCATCGAAGCTCCAGCCAACTGAACCAGGGCGGGAGGATAGGATTCCCCTTTGGTGAAACACGCCCGCGTCTCGGTATCGAAACCCAGAATGTTTTCGCTCAGGATAGCCGGCAGCACCTCCTGCATTTCCTGGTCGGAGGAAATCAGCCGGATGGGCCCGGAGTATTTGACCAACGGCAAGGCATTGATTTCGTCGCGCGTAATGTGGCTTTTTAAGGGGGAAGTCATTTTTATAAGCAGTAATCAGTTGTCAGTAAACAGTAGTCAGTCATGTACTCAGGGCTATATCGCAGGACCCCATCCT
The DNA here is from genome assembly GCA_001804865.1 of Lentisphaerae bacterium GWF2_57_35. Classification (GTDB taxonomy): domain Bacteria; phylum Verrucomicrobiota; class Kiritimatiellia; order CAIQIC01; family GWF2-57-35; genus GWF2-57-35. Next base: position 129,796 of record MHBK01000027.1, on the reverse strand, counting down.
TATCCTTCCAGCGCGTCGATGATTTCCTGGCGCTGTTGCTCCAGGTCGTGGATCTCCTGCTGCCAGTAGGCTTCCGTGCCCCAACCGGGGGCCAGGCGGGCGAAGCCGCCGTCGCGCTTCTGGCGGGCGCACCAGGCGGTGAAGTGAATAAACCGCATGGCGCGCAGCGGTTCGATCAATTGCAGCCACTTGGGATTGAAGGTCTGAAAAGTCTCGTAGCCTTCGAGCAGCAAATCCATTTCCACCTGCGACTGCCGCAAGTGCCCGGGAAGCAGCATCCAAAGATCCTGCACCGCGGGGCCGGCAGCCATGTCGTCAAAATCGATCAGATGGAAGGGTTCACCCGGCCGTTGCAGGATGTTGCCGAAGTGGCAATCTCCATGAATCCGGATGTTTTCGACTCCGTCGAAAAGCGGTGCAATCAGATCCGTCACCGCCCGCACGGCGGTTTCATAGCGCTCTTGAAGTCCGGGCACGACAAAATCGGAGAGCAGCGTGTATTCCAGATGCTGCTTCGTCGAAATCTGCGGATGAATCCGGATGCGCTCCCGCGGCGGATGAAGCGCCCCCACCCCATGCATACGGGCCAGCAGGCGTCCGAGTTCCAGCCACTGTTGGGGATTCGGCTCGTCGCAAATGCGCCCGCCCTTTTTGGGGAACAAGGCGAAATAGATGCCATGATAATCGTTTAACGTCTTGCCGGCAGAACTCGGCATCGGCGCCACCACGGGAATTTCCCGTTCATGGAGTTCGGCCAGAAAATCCTGCTCGTCCTGCAAAGCTTCCCGGCTCCAGCGACCCGGCCGGTAAAACTTGGCAATCACCCAACCGCCCTCTTCCAACTCAACCTCATAGACCCGGTTGATATAGCTGGTCAGGGAGCGGCACAGATTCGAGCATCGGCGTCCGAGGGTCTCTTCGACCAGATTAAGGACCACATCTGGCGTGAGGTGGGAAAAATCCGGCAGCGCGTCTTCTGAGTCGTTCTTCATCGCGCCACCCCTATGTAACCCCATCGAACCGGTTTCCGGGAAACCCGGAAACCAGCCCGGCGCGGCCTATTTAAAGTATACCTTGATCTTGCGCGGATCGTGAATCATCGAACGGATCATCTTGGCATCCAGGCTGCGAACCTTCGCTTCCGGCACGCCCAAGGCCACCAAACGGCGGCGATGTTCCAATTGACGACGATTCTTCGCGGCGCCGCTCTTGCGCGGCCGCGTCGTATTATTATTTCTGGCGTTCATCGACATAGTATCATCTCCCTCTGACCTGCGTCAGGTTTGCTTGCTAAAACATGAAACGCCGTAAACTACATGGCAAAAACGCTTTGATCAACCTTATTTTGCCACGATTTTTCGGTTTTATGACGGCGTCATCGGATCTGAGGCGTCGGAAGGCGCCTGCTCGTGAACGTCAGACGTCCGTTCTGCGTGTTTTAGCGGTCCGATCTAAGCAATTGCCCGAGTGTAGGCTAGCCATGCAACGCCTATCTTTCGTTAGCCATACACGAGACTTCATGATCGAACCGTTAGGAGGAAAGCATGAAAGCCGAAACCATCGATATGCTGAGCCATAGCGATCTGGCGATCCTGGCGGATAGAAAGGCAGCGACATCGCTCTCCGTCTACCTGCCTCTTCATTATGGATGGCCGCAAGTTCAAGACAACAAGATCGTTCACAAAAACCTGGTCAACGACGCCCACGCGGCTTTGTCCGCTTATGGATTGCGAGCGGCTGAAGTAGATTCGCTGCTGGCGCCGCTTCAAACGTTGGATATGCGAGCCCTTACCCAAACCGATACCGGAAATGCGCTTTGTTTATTTGCCGCCCAGGACATCAGCCTGATTCGTACGATTCCCATCGAAATTCGACACGTCTGCGTCGTAGCGCCGGAATTTTACATAACGCCCCTTTTGCCGGCCATCACCTCGGATCGCGCTTTTTACGTGTTGGAATTCACGCAAAACGAGATCAAGTTATTCCACGGCTCGCGCAGCGATTTCCGAGAAGTCACGCCTGAAGAACTTCCCCGCAGCCTCGCAGAGGCCCTTCCCTATGAAAATCCCGAGGAATCGCTTCAATTTCATACGGGAACCGGCGAATCCTCCGAGCCCAACCGGCGAGCGGCCATATTTCACGGCCAAGGAGGACCGAATGAGCGACAGGAATGGACCGACCGGTTCTGTTTACGATTGGCTGAACGGCTCGACGAGCATCTGAAAGGCGCAAGAGAGCCCTTGGTCCTGGCCGGCGTCGAAAATATATTGAGTCGCTTCCGGCAACACACTCGTTATCCGCATATCCTGGCCGCCGGCATCGAGGGAAATCCGCGAGATTTCGCAAAAGGAGAACTCCATCGCAAAGCCTGCACCATCATGGAGCCCATCTTCAAGGCAGAGGAAAAGGAAGCCGCCGCCAAAATCATGCGAGGAAAGGGCGCCGGCAAAACCATCTACGGGCTCGAAGAAATCTTTCGGCACATTGCGCAGGGCCGGGTGGACATCCTTTTCATCGCCGACAATGTACAAAAATGGGGTCGATTGAAGGAGGATCTCGATTTCCCGATAGAGCTTCATGACGAGCCGAAACCTGGAGACAGCGAACTGCTGAACCTCGCTACGATAAAGACTCTTAACCAGGGGGGCCAGGCTTTTGCCGTGCCCCGATCCGATCTGCCGGCGAAGCCGGCCTCGCTGGCGGTGGCCATCTTGAGGTATTGAGTGAAAGCTCTCGTGCAACATGTCAAGGAACGTCTGAAAGCCAGTTTCTGGTTCATCCCTGCTTGCATGAGCCTTGCCGCGATCGGGCTGGCCATGTACTCGGGTCATCTCGATATTCGAGTCAACGTCACAAGTTCGGGCTGGCTCCAGTCCTTGCTCTACAAAGGGGGGTACAAAGGAGCGCTCACCTTGTTATCGACCGTAGCCAGCTCAACCATCACCATTGCCGGCGTGATTTTCTCGGTAACCATGGTGGCCTTATCGCTCGCCTCAACCCAATTCGGCCCCCGTTTATTGACGAATTTCATGCGCGATCCAGGCAATCAGCTTGTCTTGGGAACATTTATCTCCACGTTTCTCTTTTGCCTGACGGCGATGGGCAACAGTCAGAGATTGGAAAACGAAAATTTTATCCCCTCCGTTTCGGCAGCCTTTGCCCTTATGGCCGCCGTGTTGTGCATGGGCGTGCTGATATATTTTATCCACCACATGTCCACCTCCATCCGAGCGGAACATGTAATCAATGTCGTGGCCATCGAATTGGACGAAAGCATGAAAAACTTTTTTTCCCCGCGAAGGAGCGCGGGTTCAAAAATAGGCTCCGAGTCCGACGCCAGACTCGAAGAATTCAATCGGAAAGAGGGCTCGCCTGTTCCGGCCCACAGCACCGGATATATACAAGCGATTGACGAAGCCGATCTCATCGAAGCGGCCGACCGCGAAAATACCGTTGTTAAGCTGGTCCTGAGACCGGGACATTTTGTGGTGGAAGGATTCGATCTTGCCGTGCTTCCGCCCGGATTCCACATCGCGCCCCGTCTTAAAGAAGAGATCCAACACTGCTTTGTCATCGGAAAAGAACGCACCTCCGAACAAGACCCGGAATATGGAATTTATCAACTGGTGGAAATAGCGGTCCGAGCCCTATCGCCCGGCATTAACGATCCCTTCACCGCGATCGGTTGCCTGGACAGGTTGTGTGGGCTTTTATGTTGGATTGTCCGCCAGCCTGCCATTTCCAAGTACCGCTGCAACCGGCAAGGGACCCTCAGGCTCATCGTCGCGCCCATCGCAACCGACAACATGCTTCGCGCTGCATTCGAGCAAATCAGACAAGCTTCAACTCGGATGTCCTCCGTATCCATACGCCTTCTCGAGTGCTTGAATGTCATTGCCTTGTCAACCCAGAATAAGGAGTGCCTCCAGTCCATCCGGCAACAGGGCGAAATGACTTTTCAAAGCTCGGTCGCCATGCCTATGCAGCCAGGAGACCTGGAAGACTTGAAAGCCCGATACCAAGCTTTGATTGCCGCGATCGAACGATAGTTATCCGACAAAGCAAAGGCGCGCTCAAAACAGATTTTTCTCTGGTCTCTTCATGTTTTTTTCTGTGCATTTTTGGTCGCACTCGAGTACTTGTTATACAAACAATGATCGAGAGGCTGGATATGGACTCTTTTTTAACCGGTATTGCGATGGGTTTGGCCATGTCCTTGGCGATCGGCCTGGTCCTGTGGCGCCGGCGGCGTAAATCCCTGATAAAGGGCGGACCGCGCACCAATGTGCATGTATCCATCGAGGAGTTGCGCTCCATCGGCGAGCTTTCGGTGTTCAAGGTGCTGACCAAGGAAATCGTCACGGCCAAGGATCACTGGCTGGGTGAATTCGGCAAGAAGTACATGGAATGGGTCGTCAGCTCGAAGAAAATGGCGATGATCTTCGAATTCGACATCAGCTTTCAATACAACCTGCGGGATTCGTCCTTCGTCGTCGAAGACTTGGGCCAGGGCGCCTACCGCCTTAAAATGCCGCGTTGCAAATACGACATCTTCATCCGGGACATCACCTTCTATGACGAGCAGCGCTCGCGCTTTCTGCCGTGGCTGATTCCCGACCTGCTCAACGACGTCTTCGGACCCGGCTTCAACGAGGAAGATCGCAACCGGCTGAAACGCGAGGCCCGCGAGCAGGCCGAAGCGCTGGCCGGCAATCTGGTGCACCGGCTGCGTTCGGAGGTTCAATCTTCCGCCCGAGAAACGATGGAGCTGCTGGCCAAGGGCTTCTCCGCCCGACAGGTCATCGTCGATTTTCAGGACGCCGCACCGGAACAAGACAAAGTGGCCTACGCGGGAGCATCCGATCTGAAATCCTAATTTTCGGATTTCACATCGCTTCCCCTACTCATCCCACTCGATCATGAAGCAATTGGAAACGCCGGGATAGACTTCCGAATACCAGGCGCCGCTGCAAAAGACCTTCTCCCCAAGCAGTCCTTCCCGGATGGAATCGACGAAGTTGCTGAACTGGAACGGTTCTCCGGTGACCCACTCATGGCCATTGCGCGTCGTCTTCAAGCCCATCCAGAACCAACTGCCTTCGGGCATCATGGAAGCGATGAAGTTGTTTTCCGTGCGGCTGGCGATGGTGACCAGATGTCCGCCCAGGCGCCGGCAACAGTCGCGGGCCTCTTCCCACGTCATGAAGGTAGGCATGTAAAGATAACGATGCCCCTGGAATTCCGCGGCCAAGCCGCGCAGGGCGCGAAGATCGTTCTTCCGAAGCGCCAGGAGCGCCTCGGCTTGCTGGATATGATGTCGGCAGGAAGGCTCGCGGTTCCAGATTGCGCATGCGCGCAGGATTTCGCTTTCCGGGAGCGAATCGCCATCGTAATAAAAGCTGTAGGGCGGCTTCTGAACAAAAGGCTCCAGGCTGGTCAGCCGGTTGCCGCCGCACATCAGCGCCCCCAAGGCGACATCCTTCAGCGGCAGGAGCGATTTGATCTTGTTGTAGTGACAACTGAACAGACTCAACTGCATGCCGCTAAGGGGAGAGAGATCGCGAATGCGATTGTGGGCGCAGTGAAGGGCCGTCAAGGGCATCCCCCGCAAGGGCTCAAGGCTTTCGATTTCGTTGCCGCCGCAAATCAACGTGCCGAGCGGCATGCCCTGCAGGGGTTCCAAACTGCGGATGTGGTTGCCGTCGCAGTACAGGGACGTCAGACTCATTCCACGCAGAGGCTCGAGCTCCCGGATGCCGGCACTCCAACAGCTCAACCAGTTCAGATGCATGCCGCGCAAGGGTTCCAAACCATCCTTGAGCATGGCGCCGCCGCAGTTGAGCATCACCAGCGGCATGCCGTGCAGCGACTTCAGGCTTTGCACGGGACAGGCCTCGCAAAGCAGCGTCACCAGCGGCATGCCGAGCAAAGGGTCGAGATTGATCAGGGGATTGCCCCCGCAGTTAAGCATCACCAACGGCATCGCCCGCAGAGGCTCCAGGCTGGTAATGCGGTTGTTGCTGCAATACAGAGCCGTCACCGGCATCCCGCGAAGGGGTTCGAGATCGCCGATGCCGGCGTTGGACACATCGACGGTCAGCCGTTCGTTGTCCATCCGAATGTTAAAGGACACCCCAGGCCAGGCCTCCTCCAACCGCTGTCGCCAATACGGCAGGCTGTTCTTAACCAGAATCCGGTCGCCGGCCAGTTGATAGCCCCGCCGGGCCCGTTCCTGACGTTGGGCATCGGGAAACGAATCCAGCGCCTCCTGAAACAGATCCATGGCGGTCACATAGCGCCCCTTCTGCAACTGGCGTTCGGCCGTGTCGAGAAGGTCGGCCTTCCAGGGCACCCCCAGACTGTAAATCCGAATGCGGCGATAACGCGTGTCGGCCATCCAGCCGTGAATGCCGACCGCCGTGCGGTCGGAGCCGGACAACGGATCGGCATCGGATACCCGGAAGATTTCCTCGTCGTTGACGATGAACCGCAGGCGCGATCCCGCGCGTTCGGCCCGCACCCGATAGGGCTGTCCTCGCACGATCGACACGGACGGCTGCGCCCAGACCCGCCGGTCGGCCCGGGACAGCAGATTCATCGAGTTGCTGTAGCCGCCGTATTTGAATTCATAGCCGCTGGATGGAATCTCCTTCCAATTCTCGGAGCGGATGGAACTCATGAAGCAGGCAATGTCGTTGAGATATAGGCTTTCCTGATGGCATTCGAATTCGATGCGAACATCGCCGCCCAGGGGTTTTTTCAGCAGGAGGAATTGGGGCTCGCCGCTGTACAACCGCAATTCCCCATCTTTAATCTCCCATTGCCCGCCATGTACTTCCCAGCGGGAAGTCCAGTCGGGGCTCGAAAAATCTTCATCCAGCACCAGATGCCAGATCAAACCGTCCTGGTAGGCCTCCACGTCGAGCTGCAAGTCTTTGACCGAGACATAGCGATCGGAGGGCCGGGTGGCCAGCGCCTTCATGGCGATGTCGGACAAAACGGGCGGCGCCCGGCCATCCGGGCAATGCGCCAGCGCCAGCGGCCGCCGGCGATGCGGCTCCAGCAAAGCCGCCTGGGCCGGATCGTTGTAGGTCACGGGAGAAACCATGTCGCCGCGCGCAATCCGGTCGATCACCTCCTTCAGATCCTCCCCGTCGATCGGCGGACGCAGAACCAGCAGGCTGTAGAGAATCGAGCCCAACGAATAAATGTCGCTGCGGGCATCGACCATCCCGGTACAAGCTTGTTCGGGCGACATGTAGCCCGGCGTACCCATCACCAGGCCGTTAAGCGTTTCGGAGGTTGCCGTCGAGGCGCCTAGACTCGTCGTTTCGACGCGCTTCTCCGACGGGGCCAAAGCCGCGTGAGCGACAGCCTCGGTAGAATTCGCGGACGGCGAGGCCATCACTTTGGCCAGCCCCCAATCCATGACCAGCACCTCGCCGTAGTCGCCGATCATGATATTTTCGGGCTTCAAATCCCGATGCACAACGCCCTTGGAATGGGCAAAGGCCACCGCATCGCAGGCCTTCTGAAAAATGGTCAGCAAACGAGCCAGCGGATAATGCTCGATGGTCTCGGGATGTCCCCGTCGCAGGTTGTCGAGCACATCCGTCAGCGTGACGCCCTTCACATATTTCATCGTATAAAAGACGTTTCCGTATTCGTCCAACCCCAATTCGTGCACCGGAACGATATTCGGGTGCTCCAGTTGGGAGGCAATTTGAGCCTCTTCGACAAAACGGAGCAATTCGTCGCTTTTGTGCAGCACGTCCTTTTTCAGGATCTTCATGGCCACGCTTCGGCGAAAACTCAAATCGAAGGCCTGATAGACGATGCCCATGCCGCCCTGCGAAATAACCCGTTCGATCCGATACTTCCGCCCGCTGCGGCAAGCGGTCAGTAGAGTTGCAGACGAAAGATCGAGAGACATTTTCACGCCCACGTCGTCGCTCGGAATCATGGGTTCGCCGGAGTCGGCGACCAGCACTACCTCGGTGGGTTTTTCAAAAGGATTTGAACCGAATGAATCATCCGGTTTTATGACGCCCTCCTCATCCTGTAGGTTTTTCGTCATACGTTCCTTTTAAAGGATTAATAAGAAGCTTGTCATGTCTGCATGACCGGGTCAAGAAGCGTAATGAGGGACTACAAACGGATTAATTGCGGCAACTTATGCGTGGTGCGGCATGGCAGCGCCCAAGGCGAGATGCAAGTATTCGTCAGTCCATTTTTCGGACAAAGCGTTGAGGCCCAAGGCGGCATAGGCCAAACCCAAGTCAGAGCTGGTCTCCATCATGCCTTCGATGTCCCCTTGAGAAAAGGCTTCAGCATAGAGTTGGTTCGCCAACTCGATATAGCTTTTCGCCTCACAACTTTCCATCCCTAGTTTCATGATGCTTTCTGTATCGGCCAGGGACCGGTCCATCTTAAATGCAAAAGCTGAGTTTCGCTCTGTCGAAACCTTCTTCTTCCGGTCGCGACGGAGCGCGACCCTCCAAAATTCAAACTACCGCAATGGGACTTGCGCTGGAGCTCTATCCTCCCTCCCCACCCTCATCCAAACATCGAAGCCGCGTTACGCCCGCCTGCATGGCTACGCCATGTTGCGGGCAGGGAGAACGCGGCCCACCTGAAGAACCGGTCTGGAGGCAGACCGGTCAACCGAGGCGATGCGTCAGGACCAGAAGAACCCGTCTTCGGGTTGTTTCATCCGAAGGTCTTGCAGAAAAGGCCGCGTCAAGATGTTCTTTTCCAGGAATATCGACTTAATTTCATTGCGTTTGCAGGTTTGATTATGATGAGATATCGATCACAGGTATTTGCCCAACTTGATCATGAACGCACCAGACGCCAATAAAAAAGAACGGCCGCCGTCTACCGCAGTAAATACGGAGCCGTCTGTTCACAAGAAAATTGCCGGAGCCTTCATCTCGCTGCTGGAAATCGACCGGCCGCCGATCATTGCCCATTGCCGCCGGGTAGCCCGTTGGGCCCGCGAGTTGGGCGCCTTGAGCGCATTATCCGATCAGGACCTGGACGAACTTGAAACCTCCGCCCTTCTGCACGATGTTGGTTTCATGGGCGCCAGCATGTCATTATTGAATACGTTGTCTTTGGACCGCAGTACGGACGAGAAAGCCAAGCGACATCCCTTGGTCGGCTTTGCCGTGCTGTCGCAAATTCCCGGTTTCGAGCGCGTGGCGGAATCCGTCCTGCATCATCACGAGCGCTTCGACGGCCAGGGCTATCCCAAGAGACTTCGCGGCGAAAATATCCCGCTCTTTTCGCGCATCATCTCCGTGGCCGATCTGTTCGACCTGGAAACGCATCCGACCGGCGCCATGATGCCCGATCTGGACAATGTTCGCAAAAAGATCCTGCAAGAGCGCAATCGCAGCATCGACCCAGAGTTGGCCAACCGATTTCTTTTCATCGTGACCACCACCGACGACCTGCATCGCCAGGACAAAAATACGGTGGAACTCCCCTTAAGCGCCTTGAAAGCCGGCATGGTGCTCGCCCGCGACCTGAAGTCCATCGATGGGACCTTTCTTCTACGGTCCGGAGCCGTGCTGACCGATGCGGTGCTGAACAAAGCGTTTTCATCGCCCAGTCTGGAATGGCTTTTGACCACCGCTCACGTCGATGCCATCTCCATTCGCAGCGAAGGAGGCTAAGCCATGACCACTTCACCCACCCTGTTAGTGCTGGCGGCTGGAATGGGAAGCCGTTACGGAGGCCTCAAACAAATCGATCCGGTCGGCCCCTGCGGCGAAATTGTGATCGATTATTCAATTTACGACGCCCTCCGGGCCGGCTTCGGACGCGTCGTATTCGTCATCCGGAAAGACATCGAAGAATCCTTTCGGGAAGCCATCGGCCGCCGGTTGGAAGCCCGCGCCGACGTCGACTATGTCTATCAGGAGTTGTCGGCGCTCCCGCCCGGCTATTCGATCCCGCCGAACCGCACCAAGCCCTGGGGAACCGGTCATGCGATTTTGATGGCGCGCCAAACCATTCGGGAACCCTTTGCCTCGATCAATGCAGACGATTTTTATGGCGCTCATTCGTACAAACTTTTAGGGCAAACCCTGAGCGCCACGAAGACAGATTCGGACGATCATTGCATGGTCGGGTTCACCCTGCGCCACACGCTGTCCGACTACGGAAGCGTCGCACGGGGGATTTGCGAATGCGACCCGAAAGGGTTCTTGCAGCGCGTTGAAGAACATACCCGCATCGAGAAAGCGCCCGAGGGCGCGCGTTCGTTCGATGCAAACGGACGCGCCATCGAGCTGACGGGACAAGAATTGGTTTCGATGAACATGTGGGGTTTCACGCCCGCCCTCTTTCCGCAGCTTGAAACGGAATTCAAAGCCTTCCTGGATCGGCGCAGCGGCGATCCCAAAGCGGAACTGTATATTCCTTCCGTCGTGGACGCGCTCGTCGCCCAAAAGCACGCGCGCGTAAAAGTGCTGACCACGCCCGACCCGTGGTTCGGGGTGACGTACAAGGACGACAAAGCCCTCGTGATTCAAAGTATCCGGGACTTGATCGCAGCCGGGCAGTATCCCGAGAAGCTGTGGGAGTGAGTGAATTTGCGATTTGCAATTTGCGATTTGCGATTTTTAATAAGGTAGATGTTTCCAAGAATTAGATCGACGACAAAGACATAGAGACGTCCCCGCCTAAAACAAAGTTCCTGCAGTCTTCCAATTGCAACTTGCAAATCGCAACTTGCAAATCATCCCCCCGCCCCCGGCTTCGCTTCAGGAGCCTGGAACTTCTCGTTTTGCCGGGCGGTCTGGGCGGCGGCGTATTTGTTGCGCATGGCCAGGCACTTTTTAGGGCAGGCCTCCACGCACGCGTTGCAGGTGATGCACTTCAGCCGGTCAATCTCCCAGGTCTTCTTTTCCTTGTTGACCAGGATCGCGGCCGTGGGACATTTACGCCGGCACAAGCCGCAGAAAATGCATGCTGCTATTTCGATGGCGACCCGCCCACGGGAAGAGGTGGGATAAACCCGGGCCCGGGCGGGATACATCAACGTCGCCGGCTCGCCAAACAGGCTTTTTAGAATGGTTCTGGAAATCTTGCGTATGGGCATTTTATCTCTCCGCACAGCTAATGCATGGATCGATGGTTAAGACAATCAGTGCAACATCCGCAAACTCGCATCCCTTCAACATGTGCAGCAACGGTGCGATGTTGGCAAAGGTCGGAGTCCGGACGCGAAAACGATCGAGGAACTTGGAGCCGTTGGCCTTGACGTAATAAACGACCTCGCCGCGCGGTTGTTCCAGGCGTGAAAAGTACTCGCCGTTCGGCAGGCCCGTCACCTTCACGTCCACAGGGCCGTCCGGCATTTTCTGGATGCACTGCCGCATCAAATTCAGCGACTGATAAATCTCTCGAGCCCGCACCACCGACCGCGCCTGGCAGTCGCCCGCCGTTTCCACCACGGGTTCCCATTCGAGTTCCCCATAGGCCGCATAACCCAGGCTCCGCGTATCCTGGGAAATACCGCTCGCCCGGAGAACAGGCCCGACCGCTCCGAGTTTATGCGCATCCTCCTTGGAAACCACGCCCACCCCCTCCAAGCGGTGCTTCAGAGAATAATCGTCCTCGAAAATGGCGGTGATTTCGCGAATGGACGTTTCGATCTCGTCCAAATCACGGGCAATCCGCTTCAGCGTTTCCGGCTCGATATCCCGGCGCGTTCCGCCGATCTTGCAGGACCCGAAAATGACGCGTCCGCCGGCCGTCTCGTCGATGAGGTTGACAATTTTTTCGCGTACGCGCCAGCTATGCATGAACAGGCTTTCAAAACCCGCCGCATCGGCCATCAGACCCAGCCAGAGCAAATGGCTGTGCACCCGGGAAAGTTCTGACCAAAAGGTTCGCAGATATCGGGCGCGAGCCGGCACTTCGATGTTCATGACCGCTTCGATGGCCTGGCAATAGCCCAGCCCGTGAATAAAGCTGCAAATGCCGCAGATGCGCTCGGCGACATACGTCATTTCAAAAAAATCTTTCTTCTCCCCCAGTTTTTCAAGCCCGCGATGCACAAATCCCAACGAAGGGATGGCGTCCACGACCTTATCGTCCTCCAACACCAGATCCAAATGGATCGGCTCCGGCAACACCGGATGCTGGGGACCGAACGGAACGATCATACGATTGGCCATAATGAATTACCTCTTCCTTCTTACTTCGCGATCGGCGGCGGCGTGTTGAACGGCGTCTTGATCGCCGTCTTATAAAACGTGCCCTGGAAATCCAGCGCCATGTCCGTGACGTTCAGCCCAAACAGATCGTGCATCTCGTTTTCATAAACCAGCGCGCAGAAGTAAATGCCGCTGACGCTGGGGACCTGGGCGTCTTCTCTTGAAACTTGCAGCCGCAGGGTCAGCAGGGCGTGATCCTTGTCGAAACTGTAGCTCAGTTCGAACGCATCCTTCAGCGTGCAGCAAATCTGAACCAGGCGATAGCCCTGGTTAAACAATTCGCCGACCTTGGAGAGCAGTTCGCTCCGCTCCAGGGTTGTGATGTTCGCTTGCTCAATCATGGGAAGATTCCTCCACTTCAACCGGCTGCCGATGGGCGGCTTCCTTTAAAGCCTTGGCCTTCTCTTCGAGAATGCCAAGGGCCTTGACCACGCCGTCGATGATGGCCTCGGGCCGGGCTGCACAACCGGGCACATACACATCCACCGGGATCACCTTGTCGATCCCGCCCTTTACATTGTAACAGTCCTGAAAGATGCCGCCGCTGGTCGCGCAAATCCCGATCGCCACCACGGCCTTGGGCTCCGGCATCTGGCGGTACAGATTTTTCACGACCGGGGTGTTCTGTTCGTTGACCGACCCGGTGATCAGCAGGATGTCCGCGTGCTTTGGATTGCCGACATTGACGATGCCGAAGCGTTCCACATCGTACATCGGCGTCAAACAGGCGAGCACTTCAATGTCGCACCCGTTGCAACTGGTCCCGTCATAATGAAGGATCCAGGGAGATTTTTTCAAAAAAGACATACTCTTTTCCCTTCGATTACCGCAGGAAATACAGCGTCGCAACATTGCCGACGCCCAGCGTGGCGGCGACGGCCCACGACCATTTCACGGCATAATGCCATTTGGTGCGCGCATACGTGTTATCGATGAAGATTTCAAAGAAGTATGTAAGGATTACCGCGGCGACGGCCGCCGGCGGATACCAGGCAAAAAACAAATAGACCAAGCCCAGCAACAGAATGTTTTCGTACCAGTGAGCCACTTCGATCATCGCCAGCGCGGGCCCGGAAAATTCCGTGGTGAGACCTTTGACTATTTCCTGATGCCCATGATGCGACGTCGACAAATCGAACGGCGATTTCCGAAATTTGATCGTCAGGATGTAGACCAGCCCCAGGAAGATGCCGGGCAATTGGAAGATCAACGGGCGGTGAATCGCAATCATGTCGTGAACGATGAACGTTCCGGTGGCCATGTAGAGGCCGATGGCCGCAATCAACAGCATCGGCTCGTAGGCCATCATCAGAATCAATTCGCGCTCTGCGCCGATGATGCTGTACGGCGAATTGGCCGAATAGGCGCCCATGACCAGGAAAATCCCGGCCAGCGTCAGCGCAAAAATCGCCAGCAGCAAATCGCCGCCCGCAAAGAACAACGCGCCGGTAATGATCATGAAAACCAGAAAACACAGGATGTAGAAATTCTGGAAATGGTTCACCGCCAGATTTTCCTTCGCCATCAGCTTCAACACATCGTAGAAAGGCTGGAACAAGGGAGGCCCGACGCGGGACTGCATGCGCGCCGTGACGATCCGATCGAAACCCGCCAGCAGGCCCCCCAACACGGGCGCCAAAACCAAATAAGCCAATGTAATCAGAAATATCTTCATAATTCCGCCGTCACAAACATCAATACAATCAACAGAACCGTGATCCAATTGCCCAACCGGCTCAAACTCGCCTCATTGAAATACGCCCGAAAATACACGTTGCGGATGATCATATCGCGCGGCTGGCCCAGGGAGCCCTGGAACGAGAGGTTGCCGGGCAGATTGGCGCCGGCCATGTAGGCCCCCTCATATTTCAGATTCTTCGGGAAATAAAAGAAGCCCAACGGCAAGAGAATCAGCGCCCCCAGCATGATGCCCATAATGGCCAGATTGGCATAGCCCAGGGAGAAAGCATGGCCGTAAAGCTGCATGGTGTAGGGCTCGATGTATTCGGCCGCAATGAGCGGGAACAGGCCGCAAGCGCCGATGGTCAAGACCGCCAGCCCAAGCAGCGCGGTCCATTCCTCCGGCTCGATCTGGCCGGCCGTACGACGCGGAGTGTGCGGGACGGCGAGCAGCTTGCCCATCCATTTCGCCCAGAAGAACAGCGTCGGAGCGCTGCCGAAGGCCAGCAGGATGGCCAGGATAGGATTCGAGTCGATGAAGGCCTTCAGCGTCACCCATTTGCTGATCAGCATGCCAAAGGGCGCCAGAAACATGCCGGCAATGCCGATGAGCATGAAGATCGCCAGCGCGGGCGACCGGGTGATCAAGCCGTGCATATCCTCGATATCGCGACTGCCGATTTCGTGCTCGATGGTTCCGACCGTCAGGAACAACAGCCCTTTGGCCACGGCATGGAAAACCACCAGGAGAATCGCGGCCCAAACCGCCTCAAAGGTCCCCACCCCGCCGCACGCCACAATCAAGCCCAGGTTCGCAATGGTGGAATAGGCCAATACGCGCTTGGCGTTGTTTTGGGAAACCGCCGTGGCCGACGCCAGCAGGAACGTCACCCCGCCGATCAGCGCAATAACAAAGCCGGCCGCCGTGTTTTGCAGGATGGGCGCCATCTTAATAATGACATAGACGCCGGCTTTCACCATCGTACTGGAATGCAGCAGGGCGGAAACCGGAGTCGGCGCCACCATCGCGCCCAGCAGCCATGACGAAAACGGCATCTGGGCCGACTTCGTCAGCCCCGCGAAGGCGATGAACATGGCCGGAATCAGGGCCGCCGCCTGCCCCATGGCCAGTAGTTGGCTCATGTCGACGGTCTTGTGCACAAAGGCGAGATAGACGATGCCCAGCGCAAAACTCAGCCCGCCCAAGAGATTGATTTTAAGGGCGCGAAAAGCGTTCTGGACGGCCTCCTCCGTTTGCGAGTAACCGATCAGCCAAAACGAACACACGGAGGTCACTTCCCAAAAAAAGTACATCCAGCGAAGATTGTTCGAAAACACAATGCCGAACATGGCCGCCAGGAAAACGAAAACGACAAAAAAGAAGCTGCGCGTTCGATTGGGAATTTCCGGATGATGAGCATGGTAATCCTTCATGTACCACAGCGAATAGATGCTGATGAGTCCGCCCACCACGCCGACGATCATCGCCATGATCACGGACAGATTGTCCACCGACAAATCCCGTTCCGCGCTGACGACGCCGCCGAAAAACTCGCTGTAGATCATGAGCCCGGTTTGCAGGACCACCAACAGCGGCACAACATAGCGCCGGGATAAAAAACCCTTCACGAGCAGATACAGCGACAAGCCGATCTCGCCGCAGAACAACGCGCCGTCAACCCAGTGTCCCTCGACGGCGTAATAGGACGTCCCTCCTTTGACATGAGCAACCCCCAAGGCCACGGCCGCCGCCGCCAACACCACCGACGACATCTTCACAATTGCATTCCGCCATCGCGCCGCCGACACCGCCGCCAGCAACACCGCCGGCAACAACGGAAAAGCCATCAGAAAAAAAAGAGTTTTCATGTCTCGCCTTGTAACAAGTAAATGCTTTGGAGTCTCTGGAGGGAGCCAACAAGTTTATCCACAGAGTTGATAGCAGCAAAGCCACTGCGCAAACAATGGCGGAGGAAATTAGGCTTCCGCCCGGGCAGCGTCAACAAGTTTTTGTAAATTTCTTGCCGATTCGCTTGTTCTTGCCTCGCCCCCTCTCATTGTATACAAACGCATATTCAGGTCCTGGAGCACGCCCCATAAAGGAAGAATGGGTGATTGAAATCAAACCAATGCGATCGGCATGGCGTTCCATTTTTCTTCAAGCAATGGGGCGGTGTGAACAAGAAAAAAGCTGGGAGGGAATTGCTCGGTAAAACATGGGACGCCCTTCCGGAATTGGCGATGGCATAGGAGCCGCTTTAACCGGCCTGAGGGAATGCCAAGAATTACTACGTTATGAATATACGATTTGTTATTGCGATGCTAATGGCATGGGCGCTCGCTTCGGGCGCCCGGGGAACCACCCTTTATGTTTCCCCCGCCGGCACGCATCAGTATCCGTTCGCCAATTGGACGGAAGCGTCCACCAGCATTCCCATCGCCGTTCAGTCGGCGCCCAACAACGCGACCGTGCTGCTGGCCAAGGCGGAGTTCGTGCTGGAGCAGGAAATCCGGATTACCAACAGCCTCGTGCTTCGGGGCAACAACGGCGCCAAGAATACGGTCGTGGATGGAGGCCAAACGTTTCGGTGCGTGTCGGTGACCTGCAATGAGGCCGTCTTGGATGGGCTAACCTTCATGCACGGGAAGGCCTCCATCGGCGGAGGGATTTACTGTAATGGCACCAACATCCTGATCAACAACTGCATCGTTACCGGCAACGAGGCGGAGTATGGCGGCGGGGCCTTTATCGACGATGGGCGCGTGACGATCGTCAATTGCACGGTCTCCAGCAATCTTGCACACAGGGTACAGGCCAAATCCGAATGGCCGCAGTCTTCCGGCGGAGGGTTGTTTATCAAGGACAATAATTGCCGGGTGCTTCGTTGCACGATTCGGGAAAACCAGGCAACCCCTGCCGGCGAAGGCGGCGGACTGATGCTGTATCATCCTGTTTACTACAGCTCTGGGAATTTTTCGACGGATCCCATTGCGGCGGCTGAAATCGCCGATTGCCTAATCGAGAGCAATCGGACGGACTTTACGGGCGGAGGAGTCGCCTGCTTTGGATGGAACTACGATTTGCCTTTCTGCACCCAATATGATCTTTTCTTCACAAACTGCACGATTCGCGGAAATACAAGCCAGCATGGGGCAGGGTTTTATCATTGCTACTGGGGAACCATCCCCCATCTATCCAACTGCCGGGTGGAAGAGAATGAGGGAACCGGAAATGGCGCAGGCGTTCGGCTATTCAACACGTATTACATCGACCAATATGGCGTTTGTCAATCGACGTCCGTTTTCGTCAACTGCAACATCGCCTTCAACCGGGCCACGAACAACCAAGCCGTCTATGTCAGCGATTCGTTGTGCTATTTTCTGAACAGCGTGATCTGGAGCAACGAGGTTCTGGGCAGCATGCGTTTGGATACGAGCGGCCAGGGGACGCAGCAGGAAGCGGAGTATTGCTGCATTGAAGGCGGGTATCCCGGCATCGGTCTTCATCGCGAAGGCAACACCAACGCCAATCCCCTGCTGAACGACCGCGTCCACCTGTTTCCCGGCTCGCCGTGCATCGATAAAGGAACGAATTTGGCGTGGATGGCCGGGACCCGCGACTGCGACGGGCAACCCCGCGTTTTCAATGGGCGGGTCGACATCGGCGTAGACGAGGCGGTCGTCGAGGCGCAGGGCGTCAATCCGACCAACGCCTGGCGCCTTTCGTGGGAGGTCGTTCCTCAGGGCGTTTATCAACTCCAAAGCGCTGGAAGCATCTCCCAGGCAACGTGGAACGACGAAGGCGGCGCTTTTACGGCAAACGAATGGAATATTTCGCTTGAAATAACCAATCGGTCGGAAGATATTCAATGCCATAGATTGCTGTGGAAACAGCCATGACAACGAGCTAAACGGGCGCGATTCTTTCGCGAGTCCCCAACTCTTAACCCAATGCAAGGTCAGTCGATACCTCTTGCCTTAAGTCAGAGGGTTGTGTTAATGAGACAAGCATTCGTCCTGCAAAAGCTCTGATTTATGGGTTTTTCTAAACAACGTCTTTCAACAGAAACGGAGAAGTCAGAAAATGGTTAAAAACATTGCAATTATAGATGGTAATGAAGCTGCCGCCTATGTGGCGCATAAAACAAATGAAGTATGCGCTATTTATCCGATCACGCCGTCCTCCAACATGGGCGAATGGGCCGATCAGTGGTCGTCGGAAGGCCGCAAGAACATTTGGGGCACGGTGCCCGCCGTCGCGGAACTGCAAAGCGAAGGCGGCGCCAGCGGCGCGGTGCATGGCGCTCTGCAAACCGGCGCGCTGACCACGACCTTCACCGCTTCGCAAGGTCTTTTGTTGATGATTCCCAACATGTACAAGATCGCGGGCGAACTGACCTCGACGGTCTTTCATGTCTCCGCCCGTTCCCTCGCTTGCCAAGGCCTTTCGATTTTCGGCGATCACTCCGATGTGATGGCCACCCGCCAGACCGGCTTCGCCATGCTGGTCTCCAACTCCGTGCAGGAAGTCATGGACATGGCGTTGATTTCCCAGGCCGCGACGCTTGAAGCGCGCGTGCCGTTCATCCATTTCTTCGACGGTTTCCGCACTTCGCATGAAGTCAATAAAATGCAAATGCTCGAAGACGAGCAAATTCGCGCGATGATCGACGACAAACTCGTGTTCGCTCACCGTCAGCGCGGCTTGACCCCGGACCGTCCGGTCATGCGCGGCACGGCCCAGAATCCCGACGTCTATTTCCAAGGCCGCGAAACGGTCAATCCCTTCTATACCGCGACGCCCGAGATTGTCCAAAAGGCCATGGACAAGTTTGCCCAGGTGGCCGGCCGTCAGTACAAGCTCTTCCAGTACATCGGCGCCCCGGATGCCGATCGGATCGTCATCCTGATGGGTTCCAGCGCCGAAGTTGCGCTCGAAACGATCAACTTCCTGCAAAAGACGGGCGAAAAGGTTGGCGCGGTGGTGGTGCATCTGTATCGTCCGTTCTCCATCAAGCACCTGCTGGCGGCGATCCCGCCGACGGTCAAGTCCATCGCCGTGCTCGACCGCACGAAGGAACCCGGCTCCGAAGGCGAGCCTCTTTATAAGGACGTGGTCACGGCCCTTTCCGAAGCGCTGGCCGCGGGAACCCTGCCCACCCAGGGCATGCCCAAGGTCATCGGCGGCCGCTACGGTCTTTCCTCCAAGGAATTCACCCCGGCCATGGTCAAGGGCGTCTTGGACGAACTCAAGAAGGACAAGCCCAAAAACCATTTTGTCGTCGGCATCAAGGACGACGTAACGAACAGCAGCATCGACTTCGATCCGAACTTCATCACCGAACCCGCCAGCGTGGTTCGTTCGATGTTCTTCGGGTTGGGCTCGGACGGCACCGTCGGCGCCAACAAGAATTCGATCAAGATCATCGGCGAAGAAACCGATTTCCATGCGCAGGGCTACTTCGTGTACGACTCGAAGAAGGCCGGCTCGCGCACCGTTTCGCATCTGCGCTTCGGCCCGGACCCGATTCACTCGCCCTACCTCATCCAAGCGGCCAACTTCATCGGTTGCCATCAGTTCGTATTCCTCGAACAGGTGGACGTGCTGAAGTACGCGGCGGAAGGGTCCGTATTCCTGTTGAACAGCCAGTACGACCAGAATGAAGTCTGGGACAAGCTGCCCCGCAAGGTGCAGGAACAGATCATCGCCAAGAAGGTGAAATTCTATTCGATCGACGGCTACAAGGTCGCCCAGCAAACGGGCATGGGCAACCGCGTGAATACCATCATGCAGACCTGCTTCTTCGCCATTTCGGGCGTTCTCCCCCGCGACGAAGCCATCGAGCAGATCAAGAAGGCGATCAAGAAGACCTACGGCAAGAAGGGCGAGGAAATCGTCAAAAAGAACTACACCGCCGTGGATCAGACGCTGGCCAACCTGCACGAGATCAAGGTCCCGGCGCAAGCCACAAGCCAGATTCAAATGCCGCCCACCGTCTCCCCGAACGCCCCGGAATTCGTGCAAAACGTCACGGCCGAAATCATGGCCGGACGCGGCGACGACCTGCCGGTGAGCGCAATGCCGGTCGACGGCACCTTCCCCACCGGAACCACCAAATGGGAAAAGAGGAACATCTCTTTATTCGTACCGGTTTGGGAAGCGGATATGTGCATTCAGTGCGGCAACTGCAGCCTGGTCTGCCCACATGGCGTCATCCGCTGCAAGACATACGACAAGGCCAACCTGGCCAAGGCGCCCAAGACGTTCAAGTCGGCTCCTTACAAAGGCCCGGGCGTTCCCGAAGGGACGATGTACACCCTGCAATCTTACGTGGAAGACTGCACCGGCTGCGGGCTCTGCATCGAAGTCTGCCCGAAGAAGGCCAAGGACGACGCGAGCAAGCGCGCCGTGAACATGGCCGAGAAAACCCCGATCCTCGAAGCCGAACGCGAGAACATTGCGTTCTTCGAATCGCTGCCGGACGTGGACCGGACAAAACTGAACCTGAACATGGTCAAGGACGTCCAGTTCGCCGAGCCGCTGTTCGAATTCTCCGGCGCCTGCGCCGGCTGCGGCGAGACGCCGTACATCAAGCTGCTCAGCCAGCTCTTCGGCGACCGCGCCATCGTCGCGAATGCGACGGGCTGCACGTCCATCTACGGCGGCAATCTGCCGACCACCCCGTGGACGAAGAACAAGGCCGGCCGAGGCCCCGCCTGGTCGAACTCGTTGTTCGAAGACAACGCCGAATTCGGCTACGGCTTCCGACTGACGGTCGACAAGCACCGCGAATTTGCCGGCGAGCTGATCGAACAGCTCAAGGGCGACATCGGCGCCGAATTGGCCGATGCGGTGCTTAACGCCTCGCAGAAGACCGAGAAGGAGATTGCGGATCAGCGGGCGCGCGTGGCCGAGCTGAAAGCCAAGCTCCAGGGCAACGGCAAGCCGGAAGCGAAGCAGTTGCTCTCGCTGGCGGACCATCTCGTCAAGCGCAGCGTCTGGATTATCGGCGGCGACGGCTGGGCCTACGACATCGGTTACGGCGGACTCGATCACGTGCTGGCCTCGGGCCGGAACGTCAACATTCTCGTGCTGGATACGGAAGTCTATTCCAACACCGGCGGCCAGATGTCGAAAGCGACGCCGCGCGGCGCCGTGGCCAAATTTGCGGCCGGCGGCAAGAACGCGAACAAGAAGGATCTGGCCATGATGGCCATGAGCTACGGGAATGTGTACGTGGCGAAAATCTGTATGGGAGCCAATCCCATGCAGACGATCAAGGCGTTCCAGGAAGCGGAAGCCCACGAAGGGCCGTCGCTGATCGTCGCCTACGCGCACTGCATCGCGCACGGCATCAACATGCAAAAGGGTCTCGACCAGCAGAAGCTGGCCGTTCAAAGCGGCCACTGGATTCTATCGCGGTACAACCCGGCGCTGGCGGAGAAGGGCGAGAACCCCTTCGTCATCGATTCCAAGGCGCCGTCCATCGCGCTGAAGGATTACGCTTACAACGAAACACGTTACAAGATGTTGACGCTCAGCAAGCCGGACGAAGCCGCCAAGCTGATGACGCAGGCCCAAAAAGACACCGACGATGGGTGGAAGCTGTATCAACGGATGGCGAACCCGGCCGGAACAGTTCAATAAACAAGTCATGGGGGAATCATGAGGGAAGGACTATAAAATGGACTTAAGAACTAAATATATGGGCATGGAGCTGAAGAATCCGCTCGTGCCCTCGGCGTCCCCGCTTTCACAAAAGCTGGACGACATCAAGAAAATGGAAGACGCGGGGGCGTCGGCCGTGGTGATGTTCTCGATTTTCGAAGAGCAGATTCATCACGACGCCGAAGCGCTGGATCACTTGCTGACCGCCGGCACGGAAAGTTTTGCGGAAGCCTTGTCGTATTTCCCGGATCTCGGGCAGTACGCCGTCGGTCCCGAAGGCTACCTGGAGCTGATCAGCAAGGCCTCGCAGGCTGTTCAAATTCCCATCATTGGAAGTTTGAACGGCGTTTCGCACGAAGGCTGGATCGATTACGCCAAGAAGATCCAGGAAGCGGGCGCGAAGGCCATTGAACTCAACGTTTACTACGTGGCCACGAACCCGCGCATGTCCAGTTCCAACGTCGAAAAGATGTACGTCGAGGTGTTGAAGGCCGTCAAGGCGGCCGTGACGATTCCGGTGGCGATCAAGCTGAGCCCGTTCTTCAGCTCCGTGGCGCACGTCGCCAGGAAACTGGACCGGGCCGGCGCGGACGCGCTGGTGATGTTCAACCGGTTTTATCAGCCGGACTTCAACCTGGACGAACTGTCGGTGGAGCCCAGCCTCGTGTTGAGCGCCTCCGACGAACTGCGCCTGCCCTTGCGTTGGATTGCCATCCTGCACAAGAAGGTGAAAACCTCCATCGCCGCCACCACCGGGATTCATACCGGACAGGACATGGCGAAGTGCATCCTGGCCGGCGCCGACGTCGCCATGACCACTTCGGCCCTGCTAAAGCACGGCATCGGACACATCGGCACGATGTTGGGCGAACTGACCGCCTGGATGGAAGCCAAGGAATACGATTCCGTCAAGCAGATGAAGGGCGCCATGAGCCAGAAGAAGGTCGGGAATCCGGCCGCCTTCGAACGCGCCAACTACATCAAGGCCTTGGAAGCGTACAAACCGCAATATTCAGCATAAAATTGAGGCGCTCCGACAGAACGGCAGCGCATAGAAAAAGAAACAAGAAAGCAATAGAGGAGCACTCATGAAAGCAATCGTAGATCCCAACACCTGCACCGGCTGCACGCTCTGCACGGACATTTGCGCAGACGTCTTTGAAATGGGCGACGATGGCCTGGCCAAGACCAAGGTCGACGTCGTTCCCGCGAGCGCCGAAGCGTCCTGCAAGGAAGCGGCGGATAGCTGCCCGGTCGCGGCCATCAAGATCGAATAGAGCATTCCGCGATGGAGCAGCGGAGAGGAGCGTTGGGCGGCGCCGTATTGGCCCCCTTCGCTCCAGCGCTCCAACCACTCCCTTCTCTTTGACTTCCCATGCCCACCCGCAACATGCTGATCGGGATCGGCAACGCCCTGCATGGCGACGACGGCGTCGGTCCCTTGGTCGCACAGGAATTTTCATCCCCCGATTGGCTTTGCCTGGATGCCGGAACGGCGCCGGAAAACTTCACGTCGGTGGTCCGAAGGGAACAACCGGACCAAGTGGTGCTGGTGGATGCCGCCGAGTTGGGCGCCCGGCCCGGAGAATTTCGCCGCGTCCCCAAGGAAAAAGTGCGGGACGTGGGCCTCGGCACGCACATGCTGCCCCTTTCCCACCTTATGACGTACCTGGAAGAAATCACCCCGCACATCGTGTTCGTCGGCCTTCAACCCCGTTCGCTCGAGGACGACGCCGCCTTGAGCCCGGAAGTCAGGGCCGGCGCCGCCCGCCTGATGGACTTGCTCCAACACAACGAATTGGAAAAGATCCCCATCCTTTAAGCGTTTTTCATCGTGCCGCGACGCCTTCATGTGGTAGTTTAGACAGCGACCGATATAACAACCGGGAGATCGACGAATTCCTATCTCCAGCGTTTGAGCCCGGATTCCTCACGACGGTGAGCAATGCGGGTTGGCTCTACATGGATGAACCATGAGCAAAGTATACGACAACTTAAGAAAGCCGGACTCCGAACCTTCGATCACGCGTCGGACGAAAGACGTTTCCTCGGAGGACGGACTAGATCTATTCTCTTTTGCCGCCGCCCGCAAGGCCCGTGAAGCAAAAGACTCCAGAACCCCGGGACCGGAGAAAATCCCGGTTGCTGCCGCCCCTCAGCCCATCGCAACGCCACGGCGAGAGAACGTGTCGTTTGACCAAGAACCCATCGAACGCCCGCCGGAACCGTTGACCCGACCGCTTCGCTCGCCGGCGTCCAGTTTCCGAAAACCGTCGCTGAACATTTTCTCGGATGAAGCCGCCTCCGCCGGAATGGAGCAGGATGCCGTTCACCCCTTCTTTGTCTCACGATGGATCTGGGGAGCTGTGGCCGTGATCATCGTCCTGCTGCTGCCTTTTCTTATTTTTAAAAAACGCGATGCGGACACCGCCGTGCCGGACGAACTCTTGTCCTCCTCCATTCGACAGGAATCCGTTGAGGAGCAACCGCCCGCCAAGCCGGATGTGGAGGAGCCCGTCCGGGTAACGGAAACCAAGCCGACGCCCATACCGCCGCCGCAACCTATCGTCACGGCAACACGGCCTTCCCAGGCGCCACAACCAACCACGGCTCAAACCGAAACAATCGCCGGCGCTTCCATCCGCAAGAATGGGCGAGAACTGACCATCGTTTTCAAGGATGGCCTATTTTCCACCGGAAACAATTTGACGCCCCAAGCCAGGGAACTGCTGGCCCGAGCCGCCCAATGGATGGCCACGCATGCGGCTGGGCATACGATTCACGTCATTGGCTGTACGGACAACGAAACCGTACGGCCCAACAGCGAATACAAGAGCAATCGGGAATTGGGCTTGCGACGAGCCCAAGCCGTCGAGAAAGTTCTGGCCGGCCGCAACGAATTGAAGACCTTCCAGATCGACTCCTCGAGCCGGGGCGACAAAGACGCCCCCTACCCCAACGATACGAAACAAAACCGCCGGAAAAACCGGACCGTGCTTCTCCGGCTCGCACCCCAGTAAATCGACTCCGACGAAGCGGATTTATAACAAAAAAGACGCCGCACCGATTTGCACTGAGTGTTTGAATGATGTAGTTTGCTGCATGGAGGTTTTCATGGCCAAATCCGTAAAACAAACGACTTCTTTGAGCCGTATTATTGAAAATGCAAAGCACGAATTGGAACGAATGATCGACCTTCATCCCCAGGGCATGTATCTGGCCTCAAAGGATGGAACGATTCAAAGAGCTAATCTCAAGCTGCTACAGATATTGAATTTGACGAGCTTTGCCGAGATTCTGGGCAAAAAATTCGCCGAGTTGCTGCCCAAGGGCAATTCGCCCGCCGTCATCAGCCAATTGTCCGATATGCTTTCCACGCAAAAGGAAAAACGCGACCTGCACTTCAGTCATCGCGTCGAAGCCATCCTTTCCGGTTCACAGCCCCGGAAGTTGGATTTTACGGTGGTCTCCTCGGGAACGGATTCGGATTTCATCATTGTCATTGTTGAAGACGTAACCAACCAGAAAGAGGAAGACGACAAGAGGGAAAAACGTTGGAAGATGGAAGCGGCCGAAGCGGTCGTCGGAGCGTTGATGCACACGATCAATCAACCCCTGACCGTCATCATGATCCGAGCCCAGCTCCTGTTGATGTCGCTGTCCAAGGAAAAGCAGAATAAAGAAGAACTGCAGCAAGGCTTGGAAGACATCGTCAACCTGACCATGAAAGTGGCCGACACCCTCCGTCAGGCCCGGACTTTCAGCGACTTCGTTACCATGCAATATACGGGTAATTCACAAATAGTTGACTTGGAACGTTCTACAAGCGAAACTATTTAACAACGCGTCCACGCCCGCCGAGCTCCTCACCGATCGACTCGTTCCATGTTTTGCGACGAGCATCCGTTTCTTTTCAAGCGCCGACGCCATGACGTGGAAGCCCGTCTTTTTGCACAGACAGCGTACACTGCACCCAAACGCCTCCTTCGGGAGCAGGTTGGATTTGAAGATCGGCGTCAATCATCTGAGCCCGATGCCGCATCAACCGCAGCCCAATCCCCGAAGCGTTCTCCCAGCCTTGTGAAAGGCCGGTCCCGTTATCCTTGACCGACACGACCAGTCGATGGTCTTCTTCCCTGACGGCGATTTCGATTCGCGTCGCCTGACCGTGCTTTATGGCGTTGGTAGTCGACTCCTGAACAATACGAAATAGATGCGTGGCCACGAAGTGATCCCGGAGATCCGCACAGGCGGACTCGTAGTTCAGTTCGCAAGACACGCCCACCTCTTTTGTCAGATACTTGGACAGGCCCTGAAGAGCATTGCGAAAACCTTCTTCGCCGGATTCGACCGGCGCCAAAAGTCTGGAAAGCTGGCAAGCCTGCACAATGGATTGGTTGATCAAGTGCGTCAGTTTCGCCGCATCGCGCGCTTCCGGAAGACGTTTGGCCGAAAGCTTGCCTTCCAGGACTTTGGCGCTGAACTCGATGCCGGTTAAGTGCTGCCCCAAGCCATCGTGAAGCTCGTGCCCGATGAGGCATTGTTGTTTCTGCAACCTGTAACCTCAGCCCATATTCTTCTTGTTTCTCTTAAAAACTCAAGTATGGTGCAAGGCCGATTTAAATGGGAGTATGACTCATGGCTGGCGAATACGTTTTTAATCTGCAACGACTGACAAAACAGCACAATAAAACCACGGTGCTGAACGAAATTACTCTGGCGTTCTTTTTCGGCGCCAAGATCGGCGTGATTGGCGGCAACGGCGCCGGCAAATCGACCCTGCTGAAGATTCTGGCGCGCCAGGACGTCGATTTTATGGGCGACGTCACCATCGCCAAGAACGCCCGGATCGGGTATCTGCCCCAGGAACCGCAATTGGATTCGGCCAAGGACGTCGCCGGCAATGTGGACGAAGGCGTTGCCGAAGCCCGTGCCGTGCTCAGACGCTACGACGAAGTCTGCGAACTGCTCGGCGCCGATCTGTCGGATGCGGAATCGGAAAAACTCAACAACGAGCTGGGACGCCTTCAGGACGCCATCGACGCCAACGACCTCTGGGAACTCGATCATAAAATCGAAATGGCCATGGAAGCCCTGCGCCTGCCTCCGGCGGATTCGGCCGTCGACAAGCTCTCCGGCGGCGAAAAGCGCCGCGTGGCGCTCTGCCGGCTGCTCATTTCCAATCCCGACGTCATCCTCCTGGACGAACCGACGAACCATCTCGATGCCGAATCCGTGGCGTGGCTGGAGGAATATCTCAAGAAATTTGCCGGTACGCTGGTGGTGGTCACGCATGACCGCTACTTTTTGAATAACGTCACCGAATGGATTCTCGAGCTCGACGGCGGTCGCGCCTATCCCTACAAGGGCAATTACGAAGCCTGGCTGGAACAGAAGCAGGAAATGCTGGCCCAACGCGACAAACAAGCGTCCGCCCGCAAGAAGTTGCTGGACCAGGAGCTGGCGTGGGTTCGCCTGAACCCTTCCGCGCGGCGCGCAAAAAGCAAGGCCCGCCTGGCCCGTTACGAAGAACTGGCGACCCAACAGGTCGATACGCGGGAAGATACGCTGGAAATTCAGATTCCGCATGGAGAACGGCTGGGCGACCTGGTCGTCCGCGCCGAAGACCTGACCAAGGCATTTGGGGACCGCCTGATCATGGAAAACGTCACTTTCAACCTGCCGCGGGGCGGGATCGTAGGCGTGATCGGCGCCAACGGCGCCGGCAAAACCACTCTCTTCAAGATGATCCTGGGCGCGGAAAAACCGACATCCGGGCAACTGCAAATCGGCCCGACGGTGCAGCTCTCTTATGTCGATCAAACGCGCGACGCCCTGAATCCCGATCTTACCGTTTACGAGGAAATTTCCGGCGGCGCCGAGATGCTGGACCTGGGCGGACGTCCCATGAACAGCCGCGCCTATTGCGGACGCTTCAATTTTCGCGGCGCCGACCAGCAAAAGAAAGTCGGCCAGCTCTCCGGCGGCGAACGCAACCGGGTACATCTGGCCAAACTGCTGCGGGGCGGCGGCAACCTGCTCCTGCTCGACGAGCCCACCAACGACCTGGATGTCTCGACCCTGCGTTCGCTGGAGGAAGGCTTGGTCAACTTCGGCGGCTGCGCGGTGGTCGTCAGCCATGATCGTTGGTTCCTGGACCGCATCGCCACGCATATCCTGGCGTTCGAAGGCGACAGCAAGGTTACGTGGTTCGAAGGAAACTACGACGCCTATCACGAACAACGCAAGCGCCTCCTGGGCGACGCAGCCGATCAGCCGCGCAGGATCAAATTCCGGCCGGTTGGGCATGCGTGATAAGATCATGGGAGCGAGGGGGAGGAATGGGCGTGATGGATTTGTCCGCGAATTAACAATTGAAATCATGCCGATGTATTCTATCATGTTGCCATGAATTGGCATGCATGGCTCACAGAAACTACCGTGGCGGAAAACGAACTATGGCGGATCGGCGCCTTTTTTCTGATCATCCTGGCCTCGTTCATTGCAGGCCGAATTGTCCAAACGGTCCTTTTGAGCGCTTCGCGCCGGGCTGACGCCAGGCAGCGGCCCCTAGTCATGATCTCTTTGACCTCCCTGGCCTCCAGCATCGGCTTTCTGTTTTTTGCCATCGGACTCGAAATCGCACTGGGCGTTCTTGTATTGTCCCCGAAAATCCACAGCATGGCGGCAACCGCCACAAGCGTCATTTTTGTCCTGGCCGTCGCGTGGGTGGCGTATTACCAGGTGGATGTGGTGGATGGATGGCTGCGTCGATCGACCAAGACATCGAGTAAAATGGAAGCCATGATGCTCCCGTTGGTCCGGAAGAGCCTTCGGGTCACCATCGTCATCCTGGCCATCCTTCAGGTGGCCACAGTCCTCAGCGACAAACCGGTCACGTCCCTGCTGGCCGGGCTTGGCGTCGGAGGGTTGGCCGTGGCCCTGGCCGCACAGGATACGCTTAAAAACTTTTTCGGGTCCCTGGTTCTTTTTGCGGACAAGCCGTTTCAAATGGGCGACCGGATTGTCGTGGACGGACACGACGGGCCCGTCGAGGAAGTCGGATTCAGATCCACTCGCATTCGAACGTTGGACGGCCATTTGGTCACCATCCCGAACGGTGAGCTGGCGAACAAGACGATTCTGAATATCGGCCAGCGCCCCTACATCCGAAAGCTGATGAACCTCGGGATCACGTACGACACGCCGCCGGCCAAAGTCCGCCGAGCCCTGGAGATTGTGCAGGAATTGCTGGCCAACCACGAAGGCATGAAACCGGAGTTTCCTCCGAAGGTTTACTTCAACGACTTCAACAGCAGCTCGCTGAATCTGATCGTGATCTTCTGGTACCACCCGCCCAATTATTGGGATTTCATGGCCTTTTGCGAACGCTTGAATCTGGAGCTGCTGACCCGGTTCAACGCCGAAGGCATCGAGTTTGCCTTCCCGACGCAGACGGTGTATCTCGCCAAATCCTCTTCATAATCGTCGGAAGAAGGAAAACGATGGACTTCTCCCCTCGCCTCCAGCGCCTCGATAATCGTCAGGTCCGCTTTCGAAAACGGATACTTCCGAAGCTCGGAAAGTTTAACCCAAGTAAAGGCGGCGCAATGGATGGCGCGAGGCCGGCCTTGATGGATGCGCATCCAGTAGGCATGCAACTCGATGGTAAAATGACTGTACGCATGATGCACGGTAGTCAGGTGGGGCCCCGGCTCGGTCCGGATGCCGAGTTCCTCCTCCAGCTCGCGAACGATGCATTGAGGCAGCGTTTCCCCCTCTTCGCGCGAACCGCCGGGAAATTCCCATAGACCGCCCAGCATGGAATCATCCTTGCGTTGGGCAATCAGCACGCGCCCACGCGTATCCACCACCACGCCGGCCCCGACCACCTTGTGCGGCACGCGGGCTTTTTTGGGCCTCCGCGGAAAAGCTTCCGGATCGCCGCCGGCAAAGGCCATGCAGACGGATTGCAGAGGGCAAACGCCGCATCGGGGTTTCCGCGGCGTGCAAACGATCGCGCCCAGTTCCATCATCGCTTCATTAAACAACGCCGATTGACCTTTCACCAACAGGCAATCGGCCCAAGCCTGGAACTGGCGGCGGGCCGAGCCGAGCCGGGTATCCTGGCCAAAGGCCATCAACCGGGATAACACGCGAATCACATTTCCATCGACCACCGCGGCATCGACGCCAAAAGCCAGGCTGGCGATCGCGGCGGCGGTATAAGGCCCAATGCCCGGCAAGGCGCGCAAGCCGTCCACTTCGCGCGGAAACCGGCCTCGATGCAGCGCAAGAAGCCGCCGCGCTGTTTCATGAATATTCCTCGCCCGTGCGTAATAGCCCAAACCTTCCCAAGCTTTTAAAACGTCCTGCCGGGGCGCTTGAGCCAGCGCCTTGAGCGTTGGGAAGGACTTCATGAAGCGCAGGAAATACGGAACCACCTGTTCGGTGCGGGTTTGTTGCAGCATGAGTTCCGAAATCCAAACCCGGTACGGCGTCCGGCGCTGCCGCCAGGGGAAGGCTCGACGATTTTCGATGAACCAGGGAAGCAAGCGCTCGCTTATCGCACGGCGCCATTTGTTTAAGAGATCTCGCTGCATGCAACAACAACTTTTTATGGGGTCGGCCGGCGCACCGGAATGCGGTGACGTCCGGATACGCGGGGATTGGAATGGCTGTTGATTTCGTCCGCACGAAGTTCCCGGAGCGGAGAGACGGTTTTCAGGGAGACATCCACCTCCCAAGCATAGCCGGCACGCTGAATACGACTGGATCCATCCACCAAGGTATATTCGAACGTCACTTCATATTTCGTCAAACCGGACCGGCGCGCTTTCCATTGCGGGAACAGGACGCTTCCCCGGCAAAGTTCCAATTGCCGCTTTACCCATTCGTCCGTCGTGCCTTGGCCATCCTTGGCCGGGCTCGACTGCGCCAATAAAGTTGCATTTTTCATGTCGCTGCCGCTATCGGAAGTCCGGCCTGAAACACCTTGGGGGTCCAAATCGGACCGCCGGTTCTTCAGCGCGGACGGCTCGGCCGTCGAGCCGGAACCACAGCCAATGGCCGTCGCCAACGCGACGGCGCCCCCCCCGATCAGCATGATGAAGTCTCTTCGTTTCATAATTCGGGCAACAGCGTAACACAGCCCTCCCTATTAACCAATTGCCCAATGCAAAGAAGTGGGGCGATTTTCTTTGACCCTTTTCAATCGAATGATTATTGTTTTTGTCAAGAAGAACTAGTCTGGAGGAACGTCATGGCCGAAGAGAATGTCGATCGATCGAAACAACAGCCTCTGAACGATAAGCCGGCGGAGAAAGCCAAATCGTCAACCACACCCATTAAACCGGTTGTACCCGCTTCACCCGGCGAAAAAACAGCTACGTCGCGCATCAATTTATCTTCCGCAACGCCTCCGTCCGGAGGAGTGCCTTCCTCCAGCCGAGCCGCTCCGGAAAACCCGAAAAAGAGCACGTCGCGGGTCAACATTCCGACCGGGCAGATGACGCAGATGACTGCGGCCGACAAAAGTGAAGCCATAAAAAAGACGACCGTCCGGGTTCAACTGGAGGACATCAAGAAGGGCGACACGCAACAAATCCTGGCCGCCAGAGCCGCCTCCGGCGACGCCAAGCAGAAAACCTCGCAAATCAATCTTAACGAGGTGCTCGGCGACGATCAGGATATTTTCAAACGCCGTACCACGCTGCTCGATGCCAGTAAATTTGTACCAGGCGGATCGGCCACATCATCCATTCCCCGAACCATCCGCATCAAGCAGTCCGATGGTCAACCAGCGTCGGGAGTACCCAAGTCGGCCGAAGAGGGACCGTCCCAAGTAGCCCCCATGCCTAGCGCGAGCATTGAGACTTCGAAAAAGAGCGAAACCGCCCGCATTGAATTGCCGGCCGGAGTGGGCTCCACGGAAGACGTTCCCCCGACTCGCCGCAAGACCATCCGTATCCGCAGGCCCGAAGGCGGTCCCGGCAGCCGGCCCATGGTCTTCAACCAAACTTCCGAAGTTGGGGTCACGCAGATAAAATCGTTCGAAACGAAAACGGATGATGAACCGGGTGTGGTTTTTGTCGCCCTGGCCGCCGTGGCTTCCCTGTTGGTCATTGGCCTGATCGCGGTGCAAGTAATGGCGCTGAACAGCTTCGGGACGTACTAAACGACGAAGTTTTTAAACCACGAATGAACACGAATAAAGAGCCCCCCTGTTTAATTCTTTATTCGTGTCTATTCGTGTTCATTCGTGGTTGTTTTGTAGATTAAGCCTTCTGTTGAACCTGCAACAACTCCCGAATCCCTTTTTTCGCCAGCGTCAGCATGCGGTTCATGGCGGGCACTGAAAACGGCTGGGACTCGGCGGTTCCTTGAATCTCCACCATTTTTCCGGAAGCGGTCATAACGATATTCATGTCCACCTCTGCCGCCACATCCTCGATGTAACAAAGGTCGAGCAGCGGATGGCCCTCCACCACCCCGACGCTCACCGCCGCCAGCGGTTCGCGGATGGGATCCGCTTCGAGACGGCCTTCCTTCAAACAGCGATCCACCGCCAGGCGCAAGGCCGCATAGGCGCCCGTGATGGACGCGGTCCTCGTGCCGCCATCGGCCTGCAGCACATCACAATCCAGCCAGAGGGTCCGCGACCCCAACAAATCCAAATCGACAATCGCGCGCAGGGAGCGACCGATCAACCGCTGGATTTCCTGCGTCCGTCCGCCCACCTTGCCGGACGTCGATTCCCGTTTATTCCGCTGCGTCGCGGCATACGGCAACATGCTGTATTCCGCCGTGATCCAGCCGCCGCGAACCTTCTGCTCCTTCATCCAGCGAGGAACCGACTCCTCGACGGTCACGGCGCAAATCACCTGCGTATGACCCATGCACACCAACACCGATCCGGTGGCGGCCGGAGCGATGCCGGGCTCCAGGCGAACCGGACGAATCTGATCTGCCCGGCGACCGTCGGGACGACTATATGATTTCATGAGGGACCTTTCATTTCGGAAGAGAGTTTTCCAATGGTTGGAAAATTGAAAGAGAATTCGTCCAAGGATTGGAAAAACCGCCCTTAAGGGCCAATGACCAAAACCGCCCCGGCGCGCGCCTGAACGGTCTGAGCGGCATCGGCCATATTCCGGGCGACCTCCACGGCGCCTTCGGCGTTTTTCAAGACCACCCAGTCGCCTTGCGGCACATCGCCATAGGTAGAGGTCACACGGGCGGACACGGTCTGATCGCCGATTCGCACGGAGACCTGCCGGCCCAATCTCAGCCCCGCCCGGTCCGCCAGGGCCGCTGAAATATTGGAGATCAGGTTGCCGTATCGGTCGACGTGCCGGATCGCCCCCGTAAGCACATTGCCCTCCACAACCGGTTCGGGAATGTCCAGCCGGATCAGGCTCGACCACTCGATGGGCGTCCCCAATTCGCTGGGGGCTTTTCCGGAAGCCAACTGCGCTGCCACCGGCCCGAAAATATCGCGGCCATGAAAAGTCGACGACCAACCCGGCGCGGAAGGAACGGCCCCAAAAATCTCGTAGGCCGCCACCGGCTTCCCGCTGCTCAGTACGCCGGTCAGCAAACCGTTATCCGGACCCACAAAAAATTTCTTTTCTTCGGTTTCCAAAATGACCGGCCGGCGCTGCGTCCCCACCCCCGGATCTACGATGCAGACAAAAACGGTTCCCGGCGGATAGGCCGGCGCGGCTTGTTCCAGCACATAAGAACCTTCCGCGGCATTGAACGGCTCCACCTCGTGCGTAATGGTGGAAATGCGTACCTGCGGAAAAGTCCGGTACATGACGCCTTCCAGAACGCCGGCATAAAAATCGGTCTGGCCGTAGTCGGTCAACACCGCTACGAGCCGGGGCTGGCGTTGCGGCCCCGCACAACCGGCCCAAAGCGCGATCAAAAGAACGAATCCACAACGACTCCATGCGCGTACCTGTGTTGCCTTCATAACACAACATCTCCTCTGCCGATTTTCGCGTCCGATCCAACCGATCTAATCGCTTCGATGACTACCATGGTAATATCGTCGCGCTGGGCGGCGCCGTCCATGAACGAATATAACTCCCTTTTAATCGAGCCCATTAAGGCCGTCGAATCCTGTGCGGCATATTGTTCGACGATTTGCACCAGCTTTTCCAGCGAATACATCTCCCCGGCGGCATTTATCGCTTCGGTTACGCCATCGGTGTAAAGCACGACCTTGTCTCCTGCATTCAAGGCCAGCTCGCGATCTTCCAGCATATCGGAAATATCGGGCATAAGCCCCAACGCCAACCCGCCGCTTCGAATCGTTTCGACCCCATCGACTCCGTCTCCCGTCGCGCCGCGCCGACGGCAAACGATGATATGCTCATGGCCTGCGCTCGCGTAACGCAAACACTGCCGTCGACCGTCCCAGCGCATATAGAGCATCGACATGAATTTCTCGCCTTGCATGTGGTTGAAAAGAATCTCGTTGGTGCGCCGCAGGATCGCGCGGGGTTCGTTCTCGTCGCGGGAATAAATGGAGATCGCCGTTTTGGCCATGGCCATCAGAAGCCCCGCCCCCACGCCTTTGCCCGAAACATCGCCGATCACGATCGAGATTTGTTCCTTGTCCGGATGTTCGATGAAGTCGAAGTAATCGCCTCCGATTTCACGGGCGGGAATCATGATGCCTTGCACCAGCAGATTGCTGACGCGAGGGGCCGTATTCGGCAGCAGGGCCATTTGGATTTCGCGTCCCAACTTCAATTCCTCGTCGAGGCGTTCCTTTTCGACAATATCTTTGTGCTGCATCGCGTTGTTGATGATGGAAGACATCTGCCGCCCAATGCCGCCCAGCAAAATCATGTCGTGACGCCCATACCGGCGCAAATCCTGCCTTCGACCAAGCCCTATGGCGCCGATCAGTTTATGGCCCGACAACAAAGGAATAAGCGCTTCGATCCGATGCGCTTCAAAAAAGGCCTTGCCATTCAGCCGGGCCTCCTCGGAAGGAGAGGCCATTTCAATCTGAGCGTTTTCCAGGACCGTCTGATCTTTCTCCAACCACTGGTAGAGCGCCATGTTTTCCAGCAGGCCCGGCCGCGCGGCGTCCCGGCTAAGCCCCCCCTCCGACTCCTCATATCCGTACGCCGTGATTTCCTTCAATCGCAGGCCTTCGGTCTCGTCCTCCGAGCGCACCCAAACAACGGCATTCCGCACATAAAGCGTCTCGCGAAAAGCCGCCATCAGCCGGTCCATGATCCGTCCGAGATCGAGTTCTCCGCCGATGTCGTTCACCAACTGGCCAAAGACCAGGACATAGTCGTATTTCCGCCGCCGGAACAGGTGGTCGATGCGAGGCTGAACGTACTGGCCATGCAAAGTGTAGATGACGAACAACGCGAAGGAAATCAGCGTCATTCCAATCGCCGTGCGCACCGGATGCGATGGCATCCAATAGATCCAAAAAACGTACACGGGCGCCAGGATCGTCAAACTGGCCAGCGCCCACAAAACCGTCCGGTGCACCACCGTTTCGATGCCCAGCAGACGATATTGTGTGATTGCATAAAAAATCATCGTAAGAAAGATGCTGACGGGGATATACCCGAAAGGATAGACGACGATGTCGTATTTGGCCGCAAAATCCACGAAAGCCAGCGTCGCCACAAAAAAAGCCGCGCACAACATGCGCAATTGCTTCTTTCGGAGATCGGACGTCTCGGTCTTCAATGTCGCCAGCAGATTTCTCAATCCCAACAACCAAAACACGACAAACGAAACAAGAAACAGATCGTAAAGCCAACCGGCGCGGAGCGGGTAATAGCCCCAGAAATATCGATGAGCGCCGCGCAGGAAATAATCGGTCCGCGTAAAAGGCCAGAAGCAACTCATGGCCAGGTAGGAAAGAAGAACCCATTTCCGCTGGGAATAGCGCTTCGTGAACTCCACCGTGAAGTGATACATGGCCACGGCGATAAACGGAATTCCCGCGTAAGCGCTCCAACACCAGAACATGGCCGTATCCGGCTCCGTCGCGGAAAAACAAATGGCGTAAGAACCCATCCAGACGATGGCGCTGATGCTGTAGATGCCAAAGGCAAACGACGATCCCGAAAACCGGGTTTTGCTGAAAATCAGCGCCCACATGGCCACGAAATACACCGACACCATCATGGGCGGCAAACTCCACCAAGACCATGCGTAATCCTGCGGATTCAGGATCTGAGTTATCACATCCAGCATCATAGATGACTCCATTTTACACACAAAGGACAGCTTTGTCCGAAAAAATATGCGGCCATTTTCAGCAATCGGACGCCCTCCTCTTAAGGTTGACTAATTAATGGTCAAACGTTAATAACAACCAAGCCTTCAACCCAGGAGCGTTTATGTTACGAAAACTGTTCCGCCTTGTGTTCGCGATATGCCTCGGCCTGGCCGGAAGCTGTGAGCATAAGCCGCAGACATCCTTCTTACGCGAAGAAGCCGAGGTTTTGCTCTGCACCCCACCCAACACGCTAACCCCGGACGACAACGCCTTTCTCGACGATCTCCAGCATCGGATGTTTGAGTATTTCTGGAACGAGATCTTTCCGGAAACCGGCATTGCCATCGATCATACGGAGAATCGAATCGGCAAGGTGGCCGCCACCGGCTTCGAGTTGGCGGCCGTCTGCATCGGCGTGCAACGGGGCTGGATCGACTACGAGCAAGGCTACGAGCGCAGCCTTCGAATCCTGAAGGTTTTCGACGACGATCCCAGCGATCCGCAGGATCCCGTGGTGGATGGTCAATACGGACTGTTCTGGCATTTTATCGATGGTCATACCGGCAAAATGAAACCGCTGGATTGCGTGGCTTTGTGCGACAGCGCCGACCTGATTGCCGGGGTTCTGGTGGCCGGCGAATTCTTCCACGGCACGGAAATCGAAACGCTGGCCCGCCGGATTGTCAACCGGGTGCAGTGGGACCAATTTGTCTCGCGCAATCCGGACGGCAGCCCGGGCCTTCTCTCCTTCGGTTGGGTCCCGCCCCGGGTTTCCGAGTCCTATCCGGACGTCGATGGGCTGCTGCCCTTCAACATGTCGGGCTTCGCGGACAATTCCCTGCTGATTTATGCCCTGGCCCTCGGATCGGCCGCTCATCCCATTCCCCAAAGCGTTTGGGAACAATATGTCGATTCCTATACACTGGACGAATATGCCGGCTACGAATGCGTCATGGTCGGCCAACTCTTCTGCCGCCAGGTACCGCAATCGTTCATCCGTTTCAGTCGCAAACGCGATCGCAAGATCGATTACTTCCTCGATACCGTCAACGCCCTGCTGGCCGACCGGGCTTTCAACATGAAAGAAAACGGCTACCCACCGGAACTCTGGGGCCTGACCGATTGCTTCGGAAAGGACAGCTATACCCACGCCGCGCCGCCCGGTCCCATCATGAACGACGGCGCCGTCGGCGCCACGGCCTTTATGGGCGCCTTGCCGCACGTGCCGCAGCTTTCGATGGACGCAATGCGGTATGCCCAGAACCAGTTCGGCGACCGCATGTGGGGCGCCTACGGCTTCACCAGCGCCGTCAACGCCAGGAGCAATTACGTCAACCAGTTGTACGTGGGCATAGAACTGGGCCCGGCCATCCTGCTGATCGAGAATTATCGCAGCGGCCTGATTTGGGATTTGTTCTCGCGCAGCGAAACGATGAAGAACTTTGTTCAACGCGCCCGCATGTCGGGCGTCGTGGACGATTTCGAACTGCCGCCCGAGGCCGTTCCCTACGCCCACTGGGAGGCCAAGGGGGGTACGCTCAGCATCACCGCCGATCAACCCCAACATGGGCGAAAATGCCTGTCCATCGCTCCTGAAACCGACCGGATCGCGCTCATCGGCCAACTGGCTTCCAACGACCTGCTGGACTTTGATTTTGGCCACTATGTATCGTTCTGGACCCGGGATCTCGAACCCTTGGAATGCGCCATTTTTTTGGATGGCAAATTCATTCCGCTGCAGGAGGACAACCGGGTACAAGGCGAGCGCTGGCTGCACCTCTCCTACCGGCTCCCGCCCCATGCCGCAGGCGCCAAGCTTTGCGGCGTCCAGCTCGTCGTCCGGCCCACCGGAGCCCGTCCGGCGCTGGATAACGTCACATGCGAAGCCAATCCGCTCGTTCCCTTCCAAGCCGCCATCGACCGATTCTCCGCGGAAACAGGACGCTTGGGCGGAGCCGTCTTGTTGCATTGGGCCTTGACCAACGCCGGAGGCGCTTCTGTGGACCGCTATCTTGTGCAGGCGGCATCCGTGGAAAAACCGGAACATATCGAGGTCCGCGAATTCGGGCCGGCCGTCCAACCCGGCGCCGATGAAGAGCGACTGATCCTGTTGGAGCCGGGGCAGTCCTATAACGTGACCATCACGCCCTACGACGCCCAGGGACACATCGGCCCAACTTCACCCTCCATCGCAGCCACGGCCGCCCAAGGGGTATTGACTCGCGTCGCGTATGATTTTGAAAACGGATCGTTCGACGGCTGGAAAGCCAGCGACAAGCATTTGTTGTTAAGCGTCGTCCCGACCGACCGCGGGCCGGCGTTGTGCGTCGATTTCACCAAGCAGGATGGCTGGGCTCATTTAGCCGTCCCGCTCGATCCCCAGATGGCCGCCTTGCACCGGTTCATCACCCTGCGAATTAAGGGCCGCGTAAAGCTGCTGGGCAAATTATGGTCCACCGATATGCTTCAACAGGATTTGCAGGCGGTCGAATCCGACGATCAATGGACCGAAGTGCGATTCGACACATGGCTGGCAACCGATATCATCTCCGGCCGCGACGAAGCCCACAAACTCCTGCTGTTTGTAAACCCCGGCGAATGGTCCGGCAACGGACGGTTTTACATCGACGATGTGTCCTATGCCCATTGACAGGGCTTAAAGCCGAAGAGCCATTCCTCACCAACAGAGGCGCCGCTTGCTCTTAGGTGGCCCGGCTTCTCCGAAGACGGGCTCCCACAGATAACAGCAAAGAGTTGCGCTCTTGTCCGGCGTAGCCCTCGGGCGAAGACGGATGCCGCGACGGAGCGCGACCCTCCAAAAACAAACCAACCTGAAACCCCATGTCCGCTTCGGCGGCATGGGGGTGCTGGGGCCAAGAGCCCCCCTACTCGGGAAACTCCATGTGCGAGAGTTGCTCTTTGCGCTGGATGGCATCGAGATACTGATCGGCCTCTTCGACATTATTGAACACATCGGTCTTGGGAAGAATGTCGGCCACCTCGAAAACCTTGGCGATCGGCGCCTGCATATTGGTTGCCACCAGGCGTCCTTTTCGATCCTCCATCGCCTTGCACGCATTGAGAATCACCCGCAAGCCCATGCTGCTGATGTAGGCAAGCTTCGACAAATCCAAGGTGATATACCGGACTTTTCCGCCAAGAAACGGCTTGAGCGCGGCTTCGCAATCGGGCGCGGTGGCGGTGTCCAGCCGGCCGTTTAACGCGACAATGACGGAACCTTTTTTCGTCTCTTTACTGGTCACTTGCAATGACATGTTGCCGATCCTTTCTAAACGATAAACGCTGTTAAATGCCGGTTAGAACCTGACGCCGAAAAGATTGAAGCTGGGTTTACGATTCAACTCGTCGGTGGTGAGAAATCCGCTTCGATCCGCATCCATTCCTTCAAGCCATCGCTTCTGCGCAAAATCCTGGTCGACAAAATCGGAAAACTCCATCGGATCGATCTTGCCGTCCTTGTTTACATCGATGAGTGCAAATCGTTTTTCGGCATCCGGCTTCCGATCGGCCGCCTTCCACTCGTCCGCGCTCAAGGCCCCGTCGCCATTGGCATCCACGCTGGCAAACGTAATCCGTTTGACTTCCTCTTTCAGCTCCTGGTCGTCGACCCGTCCATCCGCATTCAGGTCCATGCGCTTCAGCCGCTCGGCGTCGGTTTCTTCCGCCCGGCACGCCAGCCCGCCTATTACCCCAATCAGCGCCATCAGCCCCAACATGTGTTTCAATTTCATGAAATCGATCTCCTTCATCGTCCCCACGAATCTTACTTGTTGCTGGTCATTATGGTTTCTTTCCGAACATTTGGCAAAAGCTTTATCCCTTAGTTCACAACAGGAGCGCCACTTACTCCGAGTTCCTAAGTCCCTGTTTTCCACGAAATCAAGCAAGCATGAATGCCAATGTACTTTTCACCCATTAAATGACGCAAATGTGTTTTTAAGCCATTTTTGAATGACATTTTTGTAACTTTATAACCTGCTGCATCCAACTATGGATTTTTTTAATATTTGTACAGACTATTGCCTGTTAAGTACTTGCATATATTCATACACATTATCCATGAGATTGGCCCAGTTCATGCTAAGAGCGTGCGCGTCGCATGAAATATAAACGCGTAGGAGGAAAACCCACTCATGATGCAGCGAAAATGGATGCTTATAGTCTTGTTTCTGATGGCCGCCGCCCTGCCGGGCTGGACGGCAGACGATTTGTCCGCGCAAGGGCCTGTCATCGATTCGGGCGATACCACTTGGATCATGGTCAGCGCGGCGTTGGTCATGTTGATGACGCCGGGGCTGGCCTTCTTTTATGGCGGTCTAGTTAGACGCAAAAACATTTTGTCGATTCTGATGCAGTGCTTCATGGTGCTGTGCCTGATCAGCATTCAATGGGTCTTCTTCGGTTACAGCCTTTCGTTCGGCCCGGATATCTGCGGCTTCATCGGCAATCTCGATTGGATGAGCTTGAAGGGCGTGGGCGCGGCCCCGTCCTCCTATGCGCCGACCGTCCCGCATCAGGCGTTTGTCATTTTTCAAATGATGTTCGCGGTCATTACGCCGGGCCTGATCGCCGGCGCTTTTGCGGAGCGCATGCGCTTTTCCGCGTTTTGTCTGTTCAGCGTCCTGTGGGCCACCTTGATCTATGATCCGGTGGCGCATTGGGTGTGGGGCGCAGGCGGCTTTCTCGGCACACAGGGCGGCTTGGGAGCCGTGGACTTTGCGGGCGGCATCGTAGTGCATGTCAACGCGGGCATGGCGGCGCTGGCCGCGGTCCTGGTCCTCGGCAAACGACAGGGCTTTCCCGAATCCCTCTCGCCGCCGCACAATCTGCCGCTGGCCGTGCTGGGCGCGGGCTTGCTCTGGTTCGGCTGGTACGGCTTCAATGCGGGCAGCGCCCTGGCGGCGAACGGGCTGGCGGTTAATGCCTTTCTGGTCACGCATGTCTCCGGCGCCGTCGCCGGCTTGACGTGGTGCGTGCTGGACTGGATCCGGTTCGGCAAACCGACCACCCTGGGCATGATCACCGGCGCCGTCGCCGGTTTGGCGGCGGTGACGCCGGGCGCAGGCTTCGTCGACATCAACGGCGCGAGCTGGATCGGCTTCGGCTCGGGCATCGTTTGCTGGCTGGCGGTCACCGCCTTCAAAGCGCGTTACAAATATGACGACTCGCTCGACGCCTTCGGGGTGCACGGCATTGGCGGCATCTGGGGCTCCATCGCCGTGGGGCTCTGGGCCACAAAGACCGTCAATCCCAACGGCGTGGACGGCCTTTTCTACGGCAACGCGCATCAGTTTCTGGTCCAGGTGGAGGCCGTCGCCATCACGATGGTCTTCTCCTTTGTCGGATCGCTGATTCTCTTCAAACTGGTGGACTTGATCACCAAACTGCGCGTCAGCGAACACGAGGAACGCGTGGGCCTAGATCTGACGCAACATCGCGAAGCGGGATACACCATCATCGATTAAGGAGACAGCCATGAAATACATTATTGCCATTATTCAACCGGACCGCCTGGACGAAGTCATGCGCCTCCTGACCGAAAAGGAAATTCACCTGGTCACCGCCACCAATGTCATGGGCCGCGGCCGCCAGAAAGGCATTGCGGAAATCTACCGCAGCCACAAGGAAGCCGGCAGCCTGCTGAAGAAAATAAAACTGGAGATGGCCGTCAACGACGAGTTTGTCCAGCCCACGCTGGATGCGATCAAAGCCGGCGCTTACACCGGACAGGTCGGCGACGGAAAAATCTTCGTGCTCGACCTCGAGCAATGCCTGCGCATTCGCACCGGCGAAACCGGCAACGTGGCCATCGGATAAGAACATTCCAAGGCAGCCCGGCTTCTCCCTGCCCGCAACGCTTCGCGTAGCGATGCGCAGGCGGGCGAAGACGGGCTTCTTCCATCCGGATTGATCTTGTCCCGGGCACGGGAAACGTGTACTGATCATGCCCGCCGGCGAAACGATTTCCTCGGCGGGCAAAAGGTATACATGGACATTCAAGTTCTCTTCAACAACTGGTCCGAATACGAACTGCTGGATTCCGGCGATCGCCGGAAGCTGGAACGGTTCGGACGGAATATCGTCATTCGCAGCGAACAAAAAGCCTGGTGGAAGCCGGACAAGCCCGAATCCGAATGGGCCAAAGCCGTCGCCGTGCATGAAGACCAGGGCCAGTGGACCTTCCGGCGCGACATCCCCCGCGAGTGGACGATGCGCTTCGACAACCTGACCTTCCAAACCCGATTTACCGACACCTCAAAGCATCTCGGCATTTTTCCCGAACAGTCCCCACACTGGCGCTGGATGCAGAACAAAGTCAAACGAGGCGCCGGAGAACCACCGCGCTTGCTGAACCTCTTCGGCTATACCGGCGCTGCCAGCCTGGTCGCCGCGGCCGCCGGCTTTGCCGTCACCCACGTCGACGCCTCCAAACCGGCCGTGACGTGGGCACGGCACAACCAGCAGCTTTCGGGCCTGGAATCGGCGCCGATCCGCTGGATTCTCGAAGATGCCGTCAAATACGTCCGCCGCGAAATCCGCCGCGGCAGCCGCTACGACGCCATCCTGCTCGATCCCCCGTCGTTCGGCCGCGGCCCCAACAAGGAAGTCTGGAAGGTCGAACGCCAGCTCACCGAACTACTCGACATCTGCCGTCAGGTCCTGAGCGACCGTCCGCTGTTCATCATTCTGACCATGTACAACATTGAAGCCTCGTCCCTGATGATCGGCAACCTGCTCTCCGACGCGATGAAAAGCTTCGGCGGCGCCCTATCGGTCGGCGAGCTGGCCCTGCACCAGCAAAACTCCGAAAAAGTGCTGCCCCTGTCCATTTACGGCCGCTGGGAAGCCGGACGCTCTGCCTGAGCCACACCCATTTCTCAGTGAATGCGAACGAATACCAAGAATGCCGGCTGTGCCCGCGGCAATGCGACGTCAACCGATCGGAAGGCCAGCGCGGCTACTGTCAGGAAACCGCCGTCTGTCGGATCGCCTCGGTTGGGCCTCATTTCGGCGAGGAGCCGTCCTTCAGCGGACGTCATGGGTCCGGCGCCTTTTTTTTCAGCGGCTGTTCGAGCCGCTGCATCTTTTGCCAGAATTACCAGATCTCCCTCGAAAACAAAGGCTACGAAGTCGATGAGGCGGAGTTGTTCCGCCTGGCCCTCTCGCTGATCGGCCAGGGCGTCCACAACTTGAACTTTGTGACGCCCGATCACTTCTGGCCGCACATCCGAACTCTCTGCGAAAATCTTAGAGCCCGAGGCGAAACGATTCCGTTTCTTCTGAACTGCTCGGGCTATCAGGAACCCGCCATGATCGAAGCCTATGCCCGGCTGATCGACATCTTCATGCCCGACTTCAAATTTGCCGATCCCCAACTGGCCGGGCAGTGCATGCACGACGCCCGCTATCCGGTCATCGCTCTGGAATCGCTGCGAAAGATGATCGAACTGAACGGATTCCTGACGCCCTGGGACCCCACCGGCCAGGAGACCGCCCGGCACGGCGTGCTGGTACGTCATCTCGTTCTGCCGGGTTGCGTCGAAAACAGCCTGAACGTCCTTCGACAACTAGCCGCGGAATTCGGACGTAAACTGCCGCTCTCGATCATGAGCCAGTTCGAACCCATTCCCAACTGCGAGACCTGCCGCCTCTTCACCACCCGTGTGGCGGCCGCCGATTACCGGCGCGTGTGCGACGAGGTCGAGAGCCTCGGCTTCGAAAACGTCTACATCCAGCCGGACTTGGGCGATATGGATTTCATGCCCGATTTCAACCGCGACGAGCCATTTGACGGAAAT
Source organism: Lentisphaerae bacterium GWF2_57_35 (assembly GCA_001804865.1). Classification (GTDB taxonomy): domain Bacteria; phylum Verrucomicrobiota; class Kiritimatiellia; order CAIQIC01; family GWF2-57-35; genus GWF2-57-35. The sequence goes on along the minus strand of MHBK01000027.1, from coordinate 86,131 downwards.
AAACGGGATAAATAGCCCGCAGCTACGTAGCCGCCGGCGTAAGCCGGTGGCCTTCCGTCACGGATTAATCGCATTGACCCCGACAGCTGTTTTCCTGCAAGCTTGTCCGCCATGAAACCTTCTTCAAAGCGCCTCAAGCAGTGGATGTTCCTTCTGGCCGGCATCGTCCTGCTGGCCATCGCCATCCGGATGACTTGGACGCCCCGGTCTTTCATACGCCCCCACCAGCCGCTCATGCCGCCTCTTTCCCCAACCGACCGACTGCTCGTGCTTGCGCCGCACGAAGACGACGAAACCCTGGGCGCCGGCGGCGCCATCCAGCAAGCGCTAGCCACCGGCGCGCAGGTCCGCGTTGTATTCCTGACCTATGGCGATCACAACGAAGTAGCCTTCATGCTCTACAAAAAAGAGCCGTTCCTCACCTCCTCCGGCAATCGTCAAATGGGCGAGACCCGGCGGCGCGAAGCCCTGGCCGCCACCCAGGCACTGGGACTGTCCAGCAACCAGCTCGTCTTCCTCGGCTATCCGGATCTCGGAACGTTGTTCATCTGGGAAGAGCACTGGGATAAATCGGCCCCATTTTACAGCCTGCTGACCGATACCCGCGAAGTGCCGTACGCCGACGCCTATTCGGCCGGACGCGCTTACAAGGGCGAAAACATCATGATCGATCTACAACGGCAGGTGGAAGACTTCCGCCCGACCCGGATACTGGTCACGCACCCCGCCGACCGGCATCCCGACCATCAAGCCTATTACCTCTACATCAACCTGGTGCTTTTCAATCTCGAAGGCCGGCTGCCGCCGCCGTCCGTCTATTGCTACCCCGTGCACGCAGGCCAGTGGCCCACCCCCGCCGATTACGATCCCGCAAATGGACTCCCGCTCCCGCCTGCGCTCGTAACGCCAACCTCTCCCGGGTTCATGAGCATGCTGGAGGGCGCGCAAGTCCGAACCAAAGCCAACGCCATCCGCCTCTATAAATCGCAAACCGTCAACTCCGAACACTGGATGTTGTCGTTTGCGCGTCAAAACGAACTTTTCACCCAACCCCAGTTCATCCAATTGACCTCGTTTCCCTCACCTACGAACGCCGCCCATGCAACCTGGGAAGCCCAGGAGGAAGAAGCCTTCCTCGCCTCCAACGGCGTCTCCGGCGTGACCTACAACGAAACCAAGTCGGGCCTGGAAGTACATGTGACCTTCCGCAGTTTGCTCGGCAAGGAAGCCGGCCTGTTCCTCCATCTCCACGGCTATCGAAAAGACATTCGCTTTCCCGAAATGCCCAAACTGAACATCTACTGGAGGCCCGGCATGACCATGGTCTCCGATCAAGCCGTCAAACTCTCCTCCTCGTCGATCGCCGTCTACGAAAGCGGACGCCAGATCACGTTCAAAATTCCCTGGGTGATCTTAAACGATCCAACGCGGCTGTTCGCGCAGGCGCACGGGATGCTGGGCACAAAAAGCGTCTCTCAAACCAGTTGGCAAATCCTTGTTCGCCAACCGGTGGAAGGCCATCCATGATCCGGTTGTTTCAACCTTCCGACGAAGCTGCCGTGCGCCACATCTGCTATGAGACTTCCCGCTACGGCCAATCCATGAAGGGCTTTATCGACGATGAAGAGTTCATTGCCGAATCCGTCATCGGTTATCATCTCCGATACGAACCCGGCTCGCTGTTCGTGGCAGAAGAAAACGGCGAAGTGGTTGGCTATTTATCGGGCTGTCTGGACACCCAACGCTACGAGCGGGTCTATGTCCGACACATCCTGCCGCGCCTCCTCCGCCTCTTCCTCAGCAACCGTCGCTGGTGCAATCCCAACCTCTGGAAGCTGCTCCTGTTCAGCCTGAAAAGCGCCCCGGCCTGGAAGAAATTGCATGGAAGCCTTACCGCCGGTTATCCCGCCCACCTGCACAGCAACATCAAGCCGGGATATCAGGGCCGCGGCCTCGGCTCGCAACTCATGGAACAATTCCTCGCCTTTCTCAAAGCCCAAGGCGTCCCCGGCGTCCACCTAACCACCGGCACAGACGCCGGCAAAGCCTTCTTCAGCCGCTTCCAATTCCAAGTGCTCGCCAAAGCCCTCATGCCTCCCCTCGCCCAACGCCCCTCGCACGAAGTCTGGCTCATGGGACGGCGGCTGGACGGGAAGTGAGTCCAAAGTCCAAGGAAGTCCAAGATGTCCAAGGTCCAAAGAGCGGAGGGGGCATTTGATGACTCTTTACGTGACGTTTCTCCGTTTATTGAGTCGTTCCTCGTTCTGTTGCTTGAGCAAAGCCAAACTCGAAGTTTTTATACTTCATCCCTTCCCCCTTTTTCTTTCTGAAATATGAGATCTTACATTTTAAATCTTAAATTTTATATAATCGGAAGCCGAGACGATTGGAATTCTTTCCCAAACGCGCAATTTCAGCAGATGTCGATCGCCGCTAACAAGAAAATCGGCGCAACACGCTTTGGCACAGGCAAGAAATTTGTCGTCGGATGGGTCTTCGCTAATAACAGTATTCGGCAGCGGTTTGGGAACGATCAACGTGGATTTCTCTATCGCCCATCGAACCAAGTCGTCCCATGACACATGCCGACGCGCTAACACAGAGGCTATCTTCGGATAGTTCAAAACGTTTTGCAGCTCAAGCAGCATATCGCGCGAAACAAATAGGATGTCCTGGCCACATTCAATGCGCGTCAGCAATTGAAAAGGAGTTCCGCCCCAAATCAAGCCGGAGACGATAAGATTTGTATCGACGACTAAGCGCATGAACTCTCGACAGGCTATTTCGCCTTTTTCTGGTGAACTTCATGGATAATCCGATCCACTTCAGACGCATTCATTTCGTCTTTGGTTACCGGATCGGCTTCGAAGCGGGCGCGCATTTCTTTCAACGTGAAGGCCGGGCGGCTTAGTACCTCACTTAGGCCGCTTTCCACCGGCGTCAGTTGAAAGGCGGGTTTTGAATTTCGGACCACAATAAACCGCGTTCCCTTCTCCACCTCATCGGCTATCGCCGCTAAAGAAGTTCGTATATCCTGCATGGCAATGATCTTGGTCATATTTTCACCATATTATATTCCGTATGATATAACATATTATTAATCGTATTTCCTGTCAATTGAACTTGCGGCCTCAGCAATCTTTAGATCTCCACATTGCACCCACGCCATTTTGGCGCATTATTATAGCGAGACTCTTTACTGTTAGCGGATGGAGGGCAGCATGAACCCTTGGGACAATTTAACCGGCGTTTTTCACGACGCGAAGGCGCCCCACAAGATTCCGGCGGGTTCCGCGGATACGATCCTGCTGGTCTATCCGCCGATTTTGGATGTGATCGACGAGCATTTCCCAAAGGCGGGTGGCTTGAAGGCCCTCGACATCGGCTGCGGTGCGGGGCAATTTTGCAGGACTCTTTATAAACGAGGCTTTGAAGTGACGGGCGTCGATCCATCGGAAGGCATGATTGAAATCGCCCGGCAGCAGTTGCCGGCATCGGTTCAAGTCTTGCATGGCGACATCGAAGCAACGCCGCCGGACTGCACCTACGACGTCATCACCGCCATCATGGTCTTTCAATTCGTGGCCAACATCCGGGAGCTTTTCGAACACATCGATCGGCGGCTCAAGCCGTCAGGACTTTTTCTTTTCGCAGTCTTCAATCCTGACTTTGTCCGAAACTTGCTGAAGGACCAGATCCTGTTCAAAGAATTCGATTCGCCGGAACAGCCGGTCGAAGGGTTCATGGAACTCGTGGCGGGCGTACGCATTCCGGTCTTCATCCGACGGACGGACGATTACCAGGAGCTTCTAGAACCCAAGCACTACGCAAAAATCCTGGAAGACAGCCCTCCTTTCACGCACAAGTTCCTGGAAACTTATCCGGTCCCTTTTCCGACCGATACCCCGGAATTCCTGATTCTTGGATTTCGCAAAGAAATGGACGACCTGCCGGCTCAAGAGCTATAATCCATCGTAACGCATGCAACGCACCGAATTCATTCGCGATATCGACATCTACCGCCGGGTTATCCAGGAGGCCGTCCCTTCCGCCGAAAAGTTCCTCTGGCTGGCCACCTCGGATCTCAAGGATCTGCATGTGGCCAAAGGGAAACGCATGATTCCCTTTCTTGAAGTCTTGTCGGGGCTGGCCGACAAGGGAGTTGAAATCCGGCTCCTTCATGCGAAGGAACCCGGCCCGCTGTTTCGCCGCGATTTCGATCGCTATGAAAATCTGATTCACGGCATGGAGCGTATTCTTTGTCCCCGCGTTCATTTCAAAGCCGTCGTAGCGGACGGACGGATCGCCTACACGGGCAGCGCCAATCTGACCGGCGCCGGCATGGGCGCCAAAAGCTCAAACCGCCGGAATTTCGAAGCCGGACTGCTGACAACCGATCCGGCCCTCATCCGCCAAGTCATGGATCAATTTGACGGGGTATGGATGGGTTCTCATTGCAGCGCCTGCGGACGGAAATCCCATTGCGCAGATTATCCGGACTTATAAGGCCAGGACCGCAGCGCCCTGTATTCGTCCCGTTTTCAAGCGGTCCAGCGCTTCGTTGGCCGCTTCCAACCGAAAGGGCTGCGTCGTCGTCTGGATGGTCATGCCGGAAATGGTGCGGAAGAAATCGAAGCCGTCGGCGCGCGTCAGATTGGCTACGGAGCGAATTTCGCGCTCCATCCACAACCACTCATAGGGAAACGACGGGATATCGCTCATGTGGATGCCGGCACAAATCACCCGTCCGCCGGGACGGACCGCCCGCAACGCCGCTGGCGCCAGAGCCCCAACCGGCGCAAAAATGATTGCCGCATCCAACGGTTCCGGCGGATAGGCGCTGGAATCCCCCGCCCAAACTGCGCCCAGCTTCAAGGCAAACGACTGTCCGTCCTCATCGCCGGGTCGCGTGAAGGCAAACACCTTCCGGCCTTGTTGCACGGCCACTTGCGCGACGATATGAGCCGCCGCGCCAAAGCCGTAGAGACCAATGCCTGCCGCCTCGCCGGCCATTCGATAAGATCGGAATCCGATCAACCCGGCGCATAGCAACGGGGCTGCGTCCATATCGGAGAAGTTATCGGGGATCGGAAAACAGTAGCGGAAATCGGCTACGGCATATTCGGCATAGCCGCCATCGATTTGATAGCCGGTAAACCGGGCCTGGGGACATAAATTTTCTGCGCCGGTTCGGCAATAGGAGCAAACGCCGCAAGTATATCCAAGCCAGGGAACGCCCACCCTCTGGCCCACCTGCACGCCATCGCATCCGGCCCCTCTTTCCAGAATGCGTCCCACGATTTCGTGGCCTAGAATGAGCGGCAGCTTCGGCTGCTTCAATTCGCCATCCAGGATGTGAAGGTCCGTCCGGCAAACGCCGCAGGCCCGGATTTCGATCAAAACCTGCCCGGTCCCCGGGACGGGTCGCTCGACCTCTCGAAGCATCAGCCTTTGCCCTGGCTTTTCCAGCCGCATCGCTTTCATGGAAAAGACTTATGCCCGAATATAGGAAATGTCAAAAATGGGCTTTTCCATCGACCACTACCCCTGCGCCGACAAAGTCTCGATCAATTTGCACAGCTTCTCGCGCTTCTCCAACAACTCGTCTTTTTTCGCTTTTTGCTGATCGACCACTTCGGGCGGCGCCTTGCTGACAAAATCCATGTTGTCGAGTTTCTTCGTCACGCGCTTCAGTTCCGTCTCGACCTTTTCGAGCTGGTCGCCCAGCTTCTTTGCCTCGGCTTCAACATCGACAAAGCCTTGCAGGGACATGTACAGATTCCCCAACGGGCTCAACCCGCTCGGCATGGCGTTGGGCGGCGTGAATTGCGGGTCGACGGTGAAATGCTCGGCCTTGAGAAGCCCGGCGATCATGTCCTTGTCCATTTCGAGCTGATCGACGTGCTGTTCGTTGGCGGGCCGGGCGATGAAATCGACCTTTTGGCCGGGCGGAATGCCGTAATCGGAACGCAGGGTGCGGCCAATGCGGATCAATTCATGCTTGGCGTCCACGTAATTGACCGCCCGCTGGGTCACGCCCCATTCGCGCAACTCGTCATACTCCATGTCAACCGGCCAGGGCGCCTGCATGATCGTCTCGGCGGTTTCGCTGTATCCCATGCCGTGCCAGAGTTCTTCCGACAGGAACGGCATCAACGGATGCAGCAACTTCAAGGAGTTGGCAAAGACGTAATGCATCACCTTGAGCACTTCGTTCCGGCGTTCGATATTCTCCGAATACAAAGTCGGCTTGGAGTATTCGACGTACCAGTCGCAGAACTGGTGCCAGAGGAACTCGTACAGCGCCTTGGCGTAGTCGTTGAAGCGGAAACGCTCCAGATTTTCGGTGCAGGCGGCCACGGCGGCATGCAGGCGGGCCAGGATGTGCTGATCGTCGGCGCTCAGCAAATCAGGACGGAAGCCCGGATTGCAAATATCGAACTTCTGATCCTTGGTATGCATCTGCATGAACCGCGCGGCATTCCAGATCTTCGTACCGAAATTACGGCCGATCTCGAACTTCTCGTTCGACACATAGACGTCCTGGCCCGTGGCCGTGAGCATGATCAGGCTGAAGCGCAACGCATCGGCGCTGTATTGTTCAATGATCGACAACGGATCGATCGAATTGCCCAGGCTCTTGCTCATCTTGCGGCCGGAATCGTCGCGCACCGTACCGTGAATGTAAACTTCGCGGAAGGGAATATCGCCCATGAATTCCAGGCCGGCCATGATCATGCGCGCGACCCAGAAGAAAATGATTTCGGAAGCCGTCACCAGGGAATGGGTCGGGTAGTAGAAGGACAGGTCGTCGCTCTTGTTCGGCCAGCCGAACACGCTGAACGGCCATAGCCAGGAAGAGAACCACGTATCGAGCACGTCCTCGTCCTGACGGAGCTGCGCCGATCCGCAAGTCGGGCACTTATCGGGTCGGCCTTTGGCGGCCCACTCATGGCCGCAACCGTCGCAATAAAACACCGGCACCCGGTGCCCCCACCAAATCTGGCGGGAAATGCACCAGTCGCGGATGTTCTCCATCCATTCCAGATACACCTTGTTCCAGCGCTCGGGCACGAAGCGAATGCGGCCTTCCTTCACCGCCTCAATGGCCGGGCGGGCCAAAGGCTTCATCTTCACGAACCACTGCGGCGACAACCGGGGCTCCACCATGGTATGACAACGATAGCAATGCCCGACGGCGTTCTGGTGATCTTCGATTTTCTCGATGAGCCCGGCGGCCTGTAGATCTTCCACGATTTTTTCGCGGCACTTTTCGCGCGTCAGGCCGGCATAGGGGCCCGCCGCTTCGTTCATCGTGCCGTCGTTATTCATGACGTCGATGGATTCCAGCTTGTGCCGCTGGCCCATTTCAAAGTCGTTCGGATCGTGCGCCGGGGTCACCTTGACCACGCCGGTTCCGAATTTAGGATCCACAAAGTCGTCCTCGATAACCTTCAATTCGCGGTCGAGAATGGGCAACTGGAGCGTCTTGCCCACCAGGCTGCGATAGCGTTCGTCGCGCGGATTGATCGCCACCGCCACGTCGCCCAGCAGGGTTTCCGGGCGCGTGGTCGCCACCACGATATAATCTTTTTTCCGGCCGCCGGCGATCGGATAGCGCAGGTGATAAAGCTTTCCGGCCATTTCCTTGTGTTCGCTTTCCTCGTCGGAAAGAGCGGTCTGGCAGCGCGGACACCAGTTGATGATGTATTTGCCTTTGTAAATCAGCTTCTTCTCGTACAGGCGGATGAACACCTCGGCCACGGCGTCGCTCAATCCCTCGTCCATGGTGAAACGTTCGCGTTGCCAGTCGCACGACGAGCCCAGCTTCTTCAACTGGTTGATGATCGTGCTGCCGTATTCCCCACGCCAGGTCCAGACGCGTTCGAGAAACGCTTCGCGCCCCAGGTCGCCGCGGGTTTTGCCTTCCTTGCGCAGTTGCCGTTCCACGACGTTCTGCGTGGCGATGCCTGCATGGTCGGTACCAGGCACCCAGACCGCATTCTTGCCTTGCATGCGTTTCCAACGGGTCAGGACATCCTGAATCGTATTGTTCAGCGCGTGTCCCATATGCAGGATGCCGGTGACGTTCGGCGGCGGGATCACAATGCAATACGGCTCGCCGCCGCCTTGCGCGTCGCTGTGAAAGGTGTTGTGGTCAAGATGCCATTGGTACCACTTCTGCTCAATGGCTTTCGGATCGTAATTCTTGGGCAACTCAGACATGGTTAGCTCTTCTTTTTCTTCTGCTCTTCCAAAAACAACTTGTACTCCACGCTGTCCACCAGCGCTTCCCACGACGCTTCGATGATGTTCCCCGAAACGCCGACCGTTCCCCACGTATTGTGACCGTCGGTGGACTCGATCAACACTTGCGTCTTGGCCGCCGTGGATTCCTCGGGATCGAGGATGCGCACGCGGTAATCTGTCAGCGACACGCCCTCGATCTGCGGGTAAAAGCGCGTCAGGGCCTTGCGCAAGGCCTGATTCAGGGCGTCCACCGGCCCATCCCCCTCGCCCGCCGTCAGCTCGGATTCGCCGTTGACGCTCAGCTTGATAGTCGCATAAGACACGCTTGGTTGATCCTTAGCCGACTTCTGGACGATCACGCTGAACCCTTCGAGGTTGAAGAACGGCTTGTGGGCCTTCAGCACCTTCTGGACCAGCATCTTGAACGAGGCTTCCGCGGATTCGAATTCATAGCCCTGTTTTTCGAGCCGCTCCAGTTCCTTGAGAATCTCTTTGACCTCGGGAGACGATTTGTCGACATTAAAGCCCAGCTCCACGGCTTTCATCAAAATGTTGCTGCTGCCCGACAATTCCGAGATCAGAATGCGGCGTTTGTTGCCGACCAGCTCCGGCTCGATGTGCTCGAAGCTCTTCGACACCTTCTGCACCGCATTGACATGCATGCCGGCCTTATGCGCAAAGGCGCTGTCGCCGACGAACGCCATTTTTCGGTTCGGACGTACGTTGGCCATGTCGTCCACAAACAACGACACCTCGCGCAACTGGTTCAGGCCTCCTTCGCGAAGGCACGACAGATTCATCTTGAGCATCAGGTTGGGAACGATCGCACACAGGTTCGCATTGCCGGCCCGTTCTCCAAAGCCGTTGATGGTTCCTTGAATATGCATGGCGCCCGCGCGCACCGCCTCCAACGAATTGGCCACGGCCACTTCGCTGTCGTTGTGCGTATGGATGCCCACGTTCGGCCCCACCTCGCGCGCCACCTCCTGCGTGATGGCAAAAATCTCATGCGGCAGCGTGCCGCCGTTGGTGTCGCACAGCACCAGGACATCCGCCCCCGCGTCGCGCGCGGCGCGCAGCGTCGAGAGCGCATATTCGCGATGGTCCTTGAACCCGTCGAAGAAATGCTCGGCATCGTAGACGACTTCCTTGCCGCGCTCCTTGAAGATCCGAACCGTGTCGGCCACCATCTTCAGGTTTTCCTCGGCGGTCGTCTTGAGCACCTCTGTCACGTGCAAAAGCCAACTCTTGCCGAAAAACGTCACCACCGGCGTATCGGCCTCGAACATCGCCCGGACGCCCACATCCTCGCCCACCGGGATGTTCGCCCGGCGCGTACTGCCGAAGGCGGCGATCTTGGCATGCTTGAGTTGCTCTTTCTTGATCTCGCGGAAGAATTCCATGTCTTTGGGATTGGAAGCCGCAAAGCCGCCTTCAATATAATCGACGCCGAATTCGTCAAGGCACTTGGCCACGCGAATCTTTCCGGCTCCGGAAAAAGAGATTCCTTCACCCTGCGCCCCGTCGCGCAACGTCGTATCGTAGATGGCTATTCGTTTCATGCGGCCTGTCTCCCTCTAGGACAATGACTAATCAGTCATTCGTCATTTTTTCTTACTTTTCTTCCCCAGTTCAAACGCCTTGTGCAGCACCTGCACCGCCTTGTCCGCCTGCTTGCCGCGAATCACCACGGAAATCTTGATCTCGGAGGTCGAAATCATTTCGATATTGATCTTGTTGGCCGCAAGAGCTTCGAACATGCGGTAGGCCACGCCCGAGTGGCTCTTCATCCCGACGCCGACGATGCTGATCTTTGCAATGTCGTTGTCGTAGTTGACGCCCTTCGCGCCGATTTTCTTCAGCAGCGGCTCCACCACGTTTTTGGCTTTGGCCAGGTCGTCCACCGGCGCCGTGAACGAAATGTCCGTGTGCGCCTGTTCGCTGACGTTTTGCACGATCATGTCGACATTGATGTGCGCCGCGGCCAGTTGCTTGAATAGATTGGCCGCCACCCCGGGTTGATCCGGAACCTGCATGATCGTTACTTTGGCCTGTTTTTTATCCGCCGCCACACCCCGCACTACAATGTCTTCCATTTTCTTCACCTCTTCCCGGACCACCGTGCCCGGCTTGTTCGTAAAACTTGAAAGGACCTCCAGCTCCACTCCGTACTTCTTCGCAAATTCCACCGCGCGCGATTGCAAGACTTCGGCGCCCATGCTGGCCAGTTCCAGCATTTCGTCGTAGGCGATCTCGTCCAGCTTCCGGGCTTCCGGCACCACCCGCGGGTTGGCCGTATAAACGCCCTCGACATCCTTGAGGATCTGGCACCGGTCCGCCTTGAGCGCCGCCGCCAAAGCCACCGCCGTCGTATCCGAACCGCCGCGTCCGAGCGTGGCGATGTCCTGATTGGGATTCAGCCCTTGAAAACCGGCCACAATAACGATGTTGCCCTTCTTCAATTGCTTGAAGACTCGAGCGGGCTTGATCGTCATGATCTTGGCTTTGGTATGCACCTCATCGACGAAGATGCCCGCCTGCGGACCCGTCATCGAAACGGCCTGGGCGCCTTCCGCGTGCAGCGCCATGGCCAGCACCGCGCAGGAAATCTGCTCGCCGGTCGCCATCAAGGCATCCAGCTCGCGATCGTCCGGCTGCGGATTGATCTTCTTGGCCAGGTCGATCAGGTCGTCGGTCGTATCGCCCATGGCGCTGACGACCACCACCACGGAGTTGCCGGCTTTCTGCGTATCCAGTACGCGCTGCGCGACCCGCTTCATGCATTCGGCGTCAGCCACCGAGCTGCCGCCATATTTCTGTACTATCAGGCTCATGTGTGTTCCTACTGGTGACCCGGCTTCTCCCTGCCCGCAACGCTTCGCGTAGCGATGCGCAGGCGGGCGAAGACGGGCTGTTTTTCTTTACGTAAAATCCTCAATCCGCAGGCGCACCGTTTCGGCGCCCACCACGTCCATCGCGTCGATCTCCTTCAACGCCCCACGGAAATTGCCTTCGTTGGACCCGTGCGTCACGATGATGACCGGCACGTATTCGCCCAACCGCGCTTCCTTCTGCATCACGGAGGCGATGCTGATCTGGTGATCGCCGAGAATGTGCGCCACCTTCGCCAGGATGCCCGGCTTGTCCAGCAGGGACAGGCGCAGGTAGTACCGCGCGCCGATCTCGTCGATCGGGCGAATCAGGCCTTGCACGCCGTTGCCGACAAAGGACGGCAACCGCTGCTTCGAACCGGCGGCCAGGTTCAACGCCACATCCGCGATGTCGCTCAAGACCGCGCTCGAGGTGGCCGCGCGCCCCGCGCCGCGACCGTAGTAAAGGGTATCGCCCACCACGTCGCCCTTGACCATGACGGCATTGAACACGCCGCTGACCGAGGCCAGCATATGGCTGAGCGGCACGAGCGTCGGATGAATGCGCACTTCGACCTGCCCGGACGATTGCTTGACGATGGCCAGCAACTTGATGCGGTAGCCCAGTTCGCCGGCATAAGCGATATCCGCCGCCGACAACCCCCGGATGCCTTCGATGTGAACCGCGCTCATCGGAATGGTAAAGCCGTAAGCCAGCGAAGCCAGCACCACCGCCTTGTGCGCCGTGTCGATGCCGTCGATGTCGAGGCTCGGCTCGGCCTCGGCATACCCGGCTTTCTGCGCCTCGCGCAGCACTTCGTCGAACGGCAGATGCTCCCGTTCCATGCGGGTCAGGATGTAATTGCAGGTCCCGTTGAGAATGCCATACATGCTCTCGATGTGATTGGCGCAAAGCCCCTCGCGCAAGGCCTTGACGATCGGGATGCCGCCGCCGACGCTGGCTTCGTAATAAACTTCGGCGCCATGTTCCTTGGCGGTGCGGTGGATTTCCTCGCCATATTCGGCCAGCAGGGCCTTGTTCGCCGTCACGACCGGTTTGCCCAGCTTCAGGGCCTGCAACATGAATTTGCGCGCGATGGTCGTCCCGCCGATCAACTCGACGACGATGTCCACGTCGGGGTCCTTGATCGCCGCCTCGGCATCTTGCGTCAGCAAGGCCCGGTCGACCTTCACCCCGCGGTCGCGCTCCAAATCGATATCCGCCACTTTGCGCAACACCGGTCGAACGCCCAGACGACGAGCCATCAGCTCGCCATTTTTCTGCAAGCCTTCAATGACCCCGGCGCCTACCGTTCCAAAGCCCAACAAACCGACTCCAAATTCTTTCATCGAGATATTCTCTCCACTTCCAACAAAAAAACCCCTCTTGCGAGGGGTAAAGAAAACGGCGGGCTCAGCCCCTCATGAGCCTCCCGATACGATGATAATCTTCGTTACAACCGTCTTCATGGCGCACCCTCTTCTTACTCAAGATGTCGGATGAATTTACTTGAAACGCGCCAGCTTACAAGAATTTTTTTGAACCTGACCCGATCATTCTTTCTCTTGCCAAAACCTCCAGGTCCATGCCATGTTGTGAGATTATCGATATATTTACTATTATGAATTTCAAAACTTTGCTCATAAGTCTGGCCGGTCTGGTTTGTTCTGCAACCCAGCTTTTTGCACAAAACGACAACCTTCTCAGCGAATTGAAGTCGCGGTTTGCGCCCGAAAAACCGACGGTTTCCATTTCTTACGACGTGGGTTACCGCTTTCTATTTCTCAACCTCATGAGTCTGGCCCGGGCCACCATCGATACGACCGAGGGCGTGTGGTCCAATTCCATCACGGGCCAAACCGTTCCGGCCTGTTTCATTGAATTCACCTTTCGCACGCACGATTGCGAAGAGGGCGCAACCGACCGCAATCGGATTTCCATCGACGACAAAATCGTCTCCGTGCTGACCATGCCGGACCTCAACACCCTGATGTACATCAAGAAAACCGACGAATGCCTCAATCCGCTGATCGGGCACCGCAAGGAATCCAAGAACCTGTTTGTCTACGATCTGGAATCAGGGAACTTGAACTACCGGCTGGAGGATTACCTGGCGGATACCGTTACTACCAATCTGCCCGGCACGGGCAATCTGGTGGAACAAGGCAAGGATGTCTCGCATTTCCTGAAGATCATGTCGGAGATCTATTACGGCAAGCAGGAGATGATCACCCCGGATTCGGATTTCCGCATCCATTGCGATGTGGACGGCGCGGTGCGGGCGTTCTGCGTCAAGACGGAATCCACGACCCTCGCCATCAAATTGCTGGGCGCCAATCTTCCGGCCATCCGCGTAAGCGTAGAGCCGGCCAAAGGCGAACCGATCCGCAGCGTCGGGTTTCAACTATGGGCGTCCTCCCTGCAAGACGTCGCCCAAGCCTCGCAAGACAGCAACCTCCGGGAATTGTCCGCCAAGGTGCCCGACTGGAGCATGGTGCCCCTGCTGGCCGATTACGGCCTCTCGGTGGGCTACATCCGCTGCTCCATGTCGAAGATTCAGGCCATCGACCAGACCGCGAAGGGGTTGGCTCTGTTGGCCCACGAGAATTAAGAAAGGGACTTAAGCGACCCAAAGGACCAAAGAGATTTTGTCCCTGTTGTCCTTTCTGTCCCTTGGGTCCCTTTCCCCTACCCTCCCAGGTATGCCTCTCTCATCCTCGGGCTGTCCCGAAGCTCTTCCGAGGCGCCCTGGAGCACCACGGCGCCGGTCTCCAGCACATAGCCCCGGGAAGCGATTCGCAGGGCCATGTTGGCGTTTTGTTCGACCAACAGAATGGTCACGCCGGTCCGGTTGATGTCCCGAAGAATGTTGAAAATCTCCCGGACTAGCACCGGAGCCAACCCCATCGAAGGCTCGTCGAGCAACAGCAACCGAGCCCGGCTCATGAGGGCGCGTCCTACGGCAAGCATCTGTTGCTCTCCGCCGGACAGCGTACCGCCCGCTTGCCGCTGCCGGTCGCGCAGACGCGGAAATAGCGCGAACACGCGCGCGAAATCCTCGCGGATTTTTCCGGCGTCCTTTTGGGTCCAGGCGGCCAGGCGCAGGTTTTCGTGAACGGTCAAGTTGCTGAAGATGCCGCGGCCTTCGGGCACATGGGCCATGCCCATGCCCACCAGGCGGTCGGGCGACATCTTTCGCAAGCTTTGTCCTTGATAGGTAATGGCTCCGCTATACGGCACAAGGCCCGAAATCGCGCAAAGCGTGGAGGATTTCCCCGCGCCGTTGGCGCCCATCAAGGTCACGATCTCGCCTTCGTACACATCCAGCGATATCCCACTCACGGCCCGCACGCTGCCGTAGGCAACGTTCAAATTCTTAATGGAGAGCAGCGGCGTGTCGTTCATCCCGGCGTCTCCTCCCCCAGATAAGCTTCCAACACCTTGGGATGGCTCTGGATGTCCCGGGGCAGCCCTTCGGCGATGGTCGCGCCGAAATCCAGCACCACCAGCCGCTCGCAAATACCCATGACCAGCCGCATCTGATGCTCGATCAGGACAATGGTCAAGCCGAAGTCCTTGCGGATCTTTTGAATGAAAGCCATCAAGTGCCCGATCTCCGCGGGATTCATCCCGGCGGCCGGTTCGTCGAGCAGCAGAATCCGCGGATTGGAGGCAAGCGCCCGGACAATCTCCAGCTTCCGCTGCAATCCATACGGCAGATTCTCCGCCAGCTCGCCGAGGTGGCCGGCCAAGTCGAACAGCTCCAGCAGCTCGCGGGCATGGGCCAGAATCTTCTTTTCCTCGCTCCGAAAGCGCCCGATATGAAAAAGCGCCTCGATCGGGTTGTAGCCCAGTTTCGCGTAACGCGCCAACCGAACGTTATCGAGCACGGTCATTTTCTTGAATAAACGGATGTTCTGAAAAGTCCGGGCCATGCCCAGCGCATGAATCTCGCTCGGCGACTGGCCTACCAGCTCTTCCCCTTCAAATTCGATGCTCCCTTGCGAAGCCTCATAGACGCCGGTCATGAGATTGAAAACGGTCGTTTTGCCCGCGCCGTTGGGACCGATCAGCCCGACCAATTCACCCGGTTCCAACCGCAAGTTGAAATCCGACACAGCGCAGAGTCCCCCGAAACGGTGGGTCACATGCTCAGCCTTCAGCAGATGCACGAGGGACCTCCTTTCGAGTGCGGAGCTGACGCATCAGCAAGAGATCGCGCCACGGGATCAACCAGGAAAATTCCTTCAATCCGAAAATGCCGCGCGGACGAAACAGCATGAGGAAAATGAGCAGCAACGGCATCAGCACCATCCGAAATCCGCCCTGCGCCCTTAAGACTTCCATCACCACCGTATAAATCGTCGCCCCGATCATCGAGCCGCCCAGCGAAGCCATGCCGCCCAAATACAGCATGATCAGCACCTCGGTCGACTTCAGGATGTCGAACATGCGCGGATTGATGAACTGCAACAGATGCGCATACAATCCGCCGGCAACGCCGGCGAAAAAGGCCGACACCAGAAAGGCCGAGATCTTCACGCGCCGCGTATGGACCCCGCAGAGATCGCAGACGATCTCGTCCTCGCGGATCGCCGCCATGCCGCGGCCGTATTTCGAGTACACCAGATTGCGCAAGATCCAGATCGTGATGACCACCCAGACATACACCCACGGCAGCGTCGTCAGTTGTTCCATGCCCATGAAACCGCGGGGCCCCCCGACCACCTCGAGGTTTTCCAACACCGACTTGACGATCATGTTGAAAGCCAGCGTAACAATCGCCAGATAATCGCCCCGGGCGCGGAACGACGGAATGGATACGATCAACCCGGTTGCCGCCGCCCCCAAACCTCCACCCATTATGGCAAGAGGAAAATAGTAAGCCGAGCCCTCCTCCGGGAACACCAGCACCGTCAGGATGGACGCCACATAGGCCCCCACGGCCATAAAGCCCGCATGCCCCACCGAGAACTCGCCCATGTAGCCGTTCACCAGATTCAAGCTGGCGGTCAGAATGATGTTGATGCCCAGATACATCAGGACAAGCTGGACGTACGGATCGAGCCATTCGTAATGCGGAATGGCCCAGCAAAGGCCGAAGCCCGCCAGCAAACCGACGCCTATCGTCCATCGCATGTTCATGGTCAGATCTTCTCCACGCGCGGTTTGCCCAACAAGCCGTGCGGACGCACCACGAGCAGAATCAGCAGCAAGCCAAACGAGATGAAGTCCCGGAAGGTGGTCGGCAGCACCGCCGCCACGCCGATTTCCACTCCCGCAAGGATAAACCCGCCCAGCACCGCGCCGCGGATATTGCCGATGCCCCCGATCACCGCGGCGATAAACGCCTTCCACCCGACCATGACGCCCATGTACGGATCGATCACCGGATAAGCCATGGAATACAGCGTCCCAGCCGCCGCTCCCAGGGCCGCGCCCATGGCAAAGGTGGCGGATATCACCCGGTTGACGGGCACGCCCATCAACGGAACGATCTTGATATTCCACGAAATGGCCCGCATGGCCAAGCCCAGCTTGGTCTTCATCACCACCCAGTCGAGCACCACCATCAAGCTCACCGACAGCCCGATGATCAACACTTGCAGCGAGGAAATCGAGAACTGGCCAAAGGTCCAAATGTGCACCGGCATCAATTCCGGCATGTGCCGCGGATACGGATTGAAGGCCAGCATCAGATGCTCGAGAAAAATGCCGACGCCCAACGCGGTGATCACCGCCGACATTTTCGGGGCGTGCCGCAAGGGCTTGTACGCCAGCCGTTCGATGACCACGCCCAGCACCGCAAGCGCGATCATGGCCGCCAGCAAGGTCGGGACGAACGACCACCCCAAAAAGGTCGCCAGCGCAAACGCCAGGAACGCCCCGACCATGAACAAATCGCCGTGGGCGAAATTGATCATCAGCAGGATGCCGTAGACCATCGTATAGCCCAGCGCTATCAGGGCATAGATGCTGCCCAATTGAAGGGCATTGAGGGTCTGTTGAAGAAAATAGATCACTCCGTACAAACCTTACGGCGCCGCATTGCACACCCACACAAATTTTCCATCCTTGATTTGGAGGATCACCGCGCTCTTAATCGGATCGCCGGAGCCTTCTACAAACTTCATGTGGCCGGTGACGCCGTCAAAGCTGGGCACCTTGGCCAACGCATCGCGCAAGGCCTTGCGGTCGACTTTGCCGGCGGATTTCAAGGCCTCGACCAGCAGCCCGAAGGCATCGTACGTCAGCGCGGCGACATCGTCGGGCGTCTTTCCGTATTTCGTTTGATAGGCCTGAATAAACTTTTGCGCCTCCGGGGTCGCCGCATCCGCGGCATAGTGGTTGGCAAAGTGATAGCCTTCCACGGCGCCTTGCGAGAGCTTGATCAAATCCGGACTGCTCCAGGCGTCGCTGCCGAGAAATGGAGCCGTAATGCCCAACCGCTTGGCCTGTTGAACGACCAGCGGGACGTCGTTGTAATAAGCGGGTAGGAAAATAAGCTGTGGGTTGGTTTCGCGGATTTTCGTCAACTGGGCCGAGAAGTCCCGGTCGCCGGTGGTATAAGTTTCAAAGGCCACCGTGGAACCGCCGGTGGCATTGAAAATTTGGCGGAAGAGTTCCGCCTGGCTCTTGGGCGCCTCCGAGGCGACATCGTAAAGGACCGCGACCTTATCGAGCTTCAAAGTGTCGCGAACGAATCGGGCGAGCACGCGGCCTTCGAAAGGATCGGTGTAGCAGGCGCGAAAGACGTACTTCTTCGGCTTGTTGCTGCGCGCATCAAGCGTGGTCTTGGGATTGGTAGACCAGGGCGTGATCAGTACCGTCTTGGTGCTTTCCGCAATGGACGAGGCCGGCACGGCGCCCAAACTGGCATTGGGACCGATAATGGCCAGCACCCGCTCCTGGGCAATCAGCTTTTGGGCGCACAAGGCCGCCTGATCCGCCTTGCTTCCGTTGTCTTCGATCTTCAAATCGATCTTGTACTTTGTGCCGCCAACATCCACTCCGCCGGCGGCATTGATTTCTTCGACCGCTTGCAGGGCGGCATTCTTACAGGAGGCGCCCACGGCCGGAATGTCGCCCGTGAGTTCGGCAATCACCCCGATCTTGATCGTCGGTTCGCCGCCCCCAGCCCATACCGTAGTCATTACAAACGCCAAAGCGGCCCATATGCCTGCTACTCCAATTTTGCTCATGCTCAGGTCCTTCATTGCTTATGTGAATGCATTTTTGAATTCCTCATCTTGTACGTTTTCGGGAAAAGGAACTCAACTGCGAAATGGAAGGAGTGTGGGCTGAGGGGCAAATGGTTATTGTACGGGCACTGAGAAAGGGTCCGCGAGTCGCCCCGACTCCAATAAACTAAAAACCATACCGCAATGGAACCCCATGTCCAGTTTACTGGCATGGGGGTGCTGTCGCTTGGCCCTTCGACCCGCTCAGGCCAGGGCGCCTGGGGCAAAACGGGGGCGCGTCAGTTGGGTTCGGCTGCAAGGCGGTGAAAGCCGGGCAGGACTTTTGTCCGCCCGGCTTTCACCAACGCCGCAGACGAACCCAAATGGCGCGCCCCCGTTTTGCCCCAGGCGCCCTGCCTGAGCGGGTCGAAGGGCCAAGCGGAACTTGCCCTAACGCACAAATCAACACCGAAACAGTCTCTAACCGCTTTGCAAGGCCCCACGCCGCGCCTGGCGTTCCTTGTAGGCGCAATACAAAATGGGCGCGAGAAACATCGTCAGGACCTCGATAATCATCCCGCCAAAGGACGGCAGGGACATGGGAACCATGATGTCGGAACCGCGGCCCGTGGACGTCAGAACGGGCAACAAGGCCAGCACGGTGGTCGCCGTGGTCATCAGGCAAGCCCGCACTCGGCGCTCGCCGGCCAGGACCGTGGCATCGCGAATGTCCTGCACCGTTTTGGGTTTGTCCACCGCAAATCGCTGATCCAGATACGTGCACATGACTACGGCGTCGTCCGAGGCAATGCCGAACAAGGCCAGGAAGCCTACCCAAACCGCAATGCTCATGTTGACCGGATGCACTTGGAAAAGATTCCGCATATTCACGCCAAACAAGGAAAAATCGAGAAACCAGGATTGGCCATAAAGCCAGATAAACAGCAGTCCCCCGCCCCAGCAGACAAAAATCGTCGTAAAAACCAAACTGGTCGTCACGACGGAACGGAACTGGAAATAGATCAGCATAAAAATAATAAACAACGTCAGGGGCAGTACAATGGATAAGGTTTTCTGTGCATGAATCTGGTTCTCGTAATTGCCGGCAAAGCGATACGTGACGCCGGCGGGCGGAGCCCATTCTCCGCTGTCCCGTTTGGAGTCCAGATATTCCTGGCAGGCTTCCACCACATCCACCTCGGCAAAGCCGGGCTTTTTATCGAACAGGACGTAACTGATCAGGAAGGTGTCCTCGCTCTTGATCGCTTCCGGCCCCCGCACATAACGGATGTCGGCCAGTTGGGTCAGGGGAATCTGCGCCCCGCTCATGGCCGGGATCAGGATTTGTCCGAGCGTTTCAATCCGGTCGCGCAGCTCACGCAGGTATCGGACCCGCACGGGAAATCTCCGGCGGCCCTCCACCGTGGTGGTCAGCGTAACGCCGCCTACAGCTACCTCTATCGTATCCTGGACGTCTTGAATCTTCAGTCCGTACCGCGCAATAGCTTCGCGGTCGATTTCGATTTCCAGATAAGGCTTGCCGACAATGCGGTCGGCAATGACCGCCGACGGTTCAACGCTGGGCACTTCCTTGAGGAAGCGTTCGATGTCCAACCCCGCGCGCTCGATGCTTTCCAAATCCGGTCCCTTCACCTTGACGCCCATCGGCGCCCGCATTCCGCTTTGCAGCATGACCAGGCGCGCGGCAATCGGCTGCAGTTTGGGCGCCGTGGTACTGCCCGGAATCTCTGCGGCTTTGACAATCTCCTTCCAAATATCGTCGGGACTGCGGATCTGCTCGCGCCACTGCCGATAGGGTTTTCCACTCGGATCGGGCACGAGTTCGCCGTCCTTTTTCTCGAACGCCCCCGTCTTCCGATCCACTTTAAAAAGCAGAACCCTTCCGTCCTGATCGACCACGAACTCCGGCTTGTAGGTGATGACCGTCTCCACCATGTTGATGGGCGCCGGATCGATCGCCGTATTGGCGCGGCCGATCTTGCCCACGACCATGTCTACTTCCGGAATGCTCCGCAACGCCATGTCTTGCTTTTGCACCACATCCAACGCCTCGCCGATGGACGCGTGCGGCATGGTCGTGGGCATATAAAGAAACGCCCCCTCATCCAACGGAGGCATAAACTCCTTGCCGAACCCCGGGAAGCCATGAGTCAGCTTCGTCCAAAGCCACGACGTTCGCACGGTTTCCGCCGAGCCGCCCATTTTTTCGACGGCCGCAGGAATGAAGCCCAGCATCTTGGGCACACCGAGCAACGCTAAATATCCCAGCACTACAATCAAAGCCGGCGCCGCCAAAAACGCCGCCTTGTGGGCCAGGAACCATCGCAGCATGCGTCCGTAATTCCGTTCGACAACAAAGTACAACCCTTGAAGCAAGCCAATCAGCAAACCCACAAAAATAAAATTCCGCAGGAAACCTTTTGCCGGCCCCAGCGGCATCCAATGCTCGGTCAGCAGAATGCCCACGAGAAGGATGGCCAGTGAGTTGATGATCCACGTCATGTGGCGTCTTATGCGTTCGGGCAGGAACTCCACCACGGCTTGATAAATACCCGCGGCCACGACCACCCAGCCGGCCAGCCACCACTTCAGCAGGATGCCCAGGAGAAGCCCCGTGACGATCAAGACGACCGCCCAAATGCGCCGGGTTTCGTTCGTCGGACGCTTTGAACCTAAAAGCATATGCGCCGCGGCGGGGATTACCGTAATGCCCACAATCACCGATCCAATCAGACAAAACGTCTTCGTAAAGGCCAGCGGCTTGAACAAGCGTCCTTCCGCACCGCTCATCGCAAATACCGGCAAGAAGCCAACCACCGTGGTCGCAATAGCCGTGAGGATGGCGCTGCCGACTTCGCTAGCCGCGCGATAAACGACTTCAAGCCGGTTTTCGTCCGGCCCCGCCCGTTCCAGATGCTGAATGATGTTTTGCGACATGATGATGCCCATGTCCACAATCGTTCCTATGGCAATGGCGATCCCCGAAAGCGATACCAGATTGGCGTCCACGCCCAGCAACTTCATGGCGATGAACGAAAGGAAAACCGACAGCGGCATCACGACGCTGATCAAGAGCGCGATGCCCAGCCGCGAAGCCATGATGATCACGACAATGGTCGTAATCAGCACCTGCTCATACAACGCCGAATTAAGCGTGCCCAACGTTTCGTAAATCAAGCCGGTCCGGTCGTAAAAGGGAATCAACGTAACCTGGCTGGTAGTCAGGCCCTCCGGCCATCGATCGCGCGGATTCGATCGCAACCACGACACCCACGCGGTTTGGTTCAACACGCCGTCTTCATAGGCCTGAAATCCTTGCGTCTCGGCAAACGATTCCAAGCGGCTTCGGTTGGTCTTCTCATAATCCGCCACCGCCTTCACCGGCAACGACGGCGCCATTTCGGCCACCTTGACCTTCACATTCTTGATCGCCGCCAACGGATTGTAGCCATGCCGCACCACGACCACCGCGCCAACCGCTTCCGCTCCCTCTTTATCCAAAGCCCCTTCTCGATACGCAGGCCCCAAGTTCACATGGGCCACGTTTTTAACATAGATCGGAACGTTGTCGTTGACTTTAACAACGGTGCCCTCGACATCCTTGATGTCCTTGATGAACCCCCGGGCGCGAATGAGATACTCCACCCGGTTCAGCTCGATCTGTCGGGCGCCCACGTCCAGATTCGAATTGCGGACCGCATTGAATACGTCTTCAAGACTCACGCCATGAGCCCTCATGGCGTCCGGATCGACATCCACTTGATACTCTTGAACGAAGCCCCCGATCGAAGCGACTTCCGTGATCCCTTCGGCGGATTGCAGGTAATAGCGCACCGTCCAATCCTGAACCGTGCGAAGCTCCTCCAGATCCCAACCGCCCACCGCTTTGCCGTCGGGATCGCGGCCTTCGAGGGTGTACCAAAAAACTTGTCCGAGCGCCGTGGCGTAAGGACCCAACGCAGGTTTGACGTCTTCCGGCAACACGCCGGCCGGCAGACCGTTGAGCCGGGCAATGATCCGGTTCTGCGCGGCCTCAAATTCGACGCCCTCCTCGAAAATGATGTAGATCATCGAAAAGCCGAACATCGAGTAACTGCGGATCGTCTTGACGTCCGGAATGCCGAGCAAGGACACGGTGAGCGGATACGAGATTTGATCGTCCACGTCTTTTGGCGAGCGGCCCATCCATTCCGTAAAAACAATCTGTTGATTCTCGCCAATGTCCGGAATCGCATCCACGGGAACAGGCCGGCGCTCCAGCCAGGAAATATTCCAGTCGAAAGGCGCCACCATTACGCCCCAGGCCATGATGAACAGCACCAGCAGCGCAACCACCAGCTTTTGCTCGAGGCAAAACCGGATCACGCGATCGACAAAGGACGGAGTCGCCTCACTCATGACGATGCTCCTCCGATTTATCCCCCAGCGCTTCCACCGTGGAGCCGCACCTCAACATCGCGGCGCCGAAATAGGGATTACGAACGTCTTCCGTGCGATAAACCCAGACCGCCCCTTTATTGTCGAAAGCCATGGGGCAACGCAACACGTACGCCGGCCCGATGTTCTCGGCGCCCAGCGCCCGAATCAACGGTCGAGCCGCTTCACTGAACGGCGCAAACCGCTCACGCATCCGCGCGAGATCCGGCGCTTGAACCAACTCGTTCATTCCGGGCAATACGTTCATCCACGGCTCATGGATAGTCTGAGGCAGAAGCCCCATGTCCACTTGCGCCATGACGGCCTTCACGTTTTGGGCTGCTTTTTGGGCCTTGTCGAAATCGTCGGAAGCCAATGCATCCGCCAACCCGGCGAGCCGATCGACGAACTGTTTCATTTGCATCTTCACCGGCTCCGTCAAGGACACGGCTTCTTCAGGCGCCTTCTTCGCAGCAGCGGCCGGTTTTGCGGCCCCGTGTTCATGGCCGCTGACCGGCTGACCGCCCTCGCCCATCATGCTCGCCTTGCCTTGGATTTGCAGCGAGCTGTCGATCTTGAAACTGCCGCGCGTGACCACCAATTCCCCCTCCTCAAGCCCTTCGTTCACCACATAAAAATCGCCGGCGCGGGGCCCCAGGACAATTTCGCGCCCCTCAAACCGGCCTTCGTCGCCCGGCTGCGCGACGTACACAATGGCCCGCGTCCCGGTTATCAATGGCGCCGAAGCGGGAATCAGCAGCGGCGGCTCGATGGACGCACGGGCGTCGCCGTTAACCACTTCGCGGATCGGAACGAGGGGCATTTCGCAAACGGGGCACGGCCCCGGTTGATCGGCAATCACCTCCGGATGCATTGTGCACGACCATTTCCCCTCCAAATCCGGAACGGATACAATGCCCCCTTCCGCCACTCGCGCATGAACCACGGCGCGCACAAACATCTCGGGCTTCAGCCGTCCCTCGGGATTGGCCGCATTGACGCGCACTTTCACGGTCCGGGTCATCGCATCGAGCACCGGATCGATGAAGGCAATCGTGCCATGAAAGGTCTCGCCGGGATATGCTTCCACCTCGAAATCGACTTGCTGGCCATATCGGAGCCGCATCAAGTCGGATTCATAAGCGTCCAACGTAACCCATACCGCGCTCAAATCGGCCAGAGAGAAAAGACGCATCCCCGTCTCCACGCTCATGCCTTCCAACGCCTCTTTCTCGATCACAATCCCGCCGATCGGAGCCAAAAAGGTCAGATGATCCTTGATCTTCCGGCTGGTTTCGATTTCGGCAATTTGTTCCGTAGAAAATCCCCACAAGCGCAGCTTCTCTCGAGTCGCCGCTACGAGCGACGAGGTCAGCCCGCTTGCGCCGGCTTCGCCGGAGGCTTGAATCGCCTGGAGCAGTTCCTGCTGAGCCGAAATCAATTCGGGGCTGTAGAGGTCGGCCAGATGCTCGCCGCGATTGACCCGGGTGCCCGTTACGTTGGCGTAGAGCCGGTCAATCCGTCCGGGAACACGCGAAACGATGGAAGCCAACCTGGTTTCATCGAATCGGATCTTGCCGACCAACCGGATATCCACATCCGCAAACCGCCTCACCACCGGCGTCGTTTCTACCTCGGCCAGCTTTCGGGCATTCTTCGATAAGACTATTTCGCGCGGTCCTTCATCCGCTTCCGATGCCCCGGTGCTGACCGGAATAAGATCCATCCCGCAAAGCGGGCATTGGCCGGGCTGCGGCTTACGAATCTGCGGATGCATCGAGCAGGTCCAAATCTGCGCCTTCGCAGCCGTTGAAACCGCGGTGTTTTCGTTAGCGTCATGGCGGGGCGCCGAAGGCGCAAGGAAGATCCGTCCCAAGATCAAACCCAACGCCAAACTTGCGAGAACGAGGATAACCGTTTTTCTTTTCATAAGGGTCCTTTACTCTGAACGATCGCTGTCCACATTTGTTCCCATGGCCCGCTCCAGCCGCGCACTTTGCATCCCCACATTGCCTTCGGCCATGGCCAGCATCAGCCGGGCATTAAGGAGAAATCGTTCGCTTTCGAGCAAATCGATGAAATCCACCTGGCCGGCCCTATAGCCGGCTTCGCTGGCGCGAAATCGCAGCTCCGCCTGCGGCAAGAGTTCCTTCTCGTACAATTCAACGGTGCGTTGCGCATTATGCAATTTAAACCAGGCATCCCGGACATCGAACGTCGCGGCGCGTTGAGCGGCTTCGAAGGCGGCCTGCGCGGCCGCCGCCTGTCGTACCGATTCCCGCACGCCGGCCGCATTCTTGTTCAGCCAGATCGGCAGGTCGACGCCCACCATAAACATAGCCATGTTCTCGTCCGGCAATTCCCGGTACTCGAACCCGGCTCTCAGATCCGGCAGGTATTCCTTGCGCATGAGCGAGCGCGTGAGGCCGCTTTGCTCAAGGCGGGTCCGCGCCGCCGCAATTTCCGGGCGATTCGTATCGACGGAGGCCAGCAACGGCGCCAACTCGCCGACCTTTGCCGGGCGAACCGGCGCCGCCAATTCAACGGGAGTCTCGACCGGCCGATTCGCCAGCGTGTTCAGCCGCGAAGACAACGTCGTATCTTGCGCCTCCAACTCCAAAAACCGCCCGCGCAACATGGATAGTTCAGATTGCGCCTTGGCGATATCCTGCTGGCTGACTTCCGCGGCGGTATATTTCGTTTCCGCAATTTGCGCCATTTGCTTCAGCACGGATTCTTCTTCACGGACAATCGCCAACGACTTGCGAATGGCCGCCAACTCGTAAAAGGTTTCCCGGACTTGCATGACGATTTCCCGGCGCATCGCTTCATACTCGTAACGCATTCCTTCGGCTTCCCTCTCCGCAATCCTTCCTCGCAACCCCCGCTTGCCCAGCCAGGGGAAAGTCTGCTCCACTTGATAGCGTTTCTCTTCGATTCCGGGAAATCGATCCGCCGCATCCATGCCGCCAAATGTAAACATCGGGTTCGGCAAGGCGCGCTCCTGCGCCGGCTTCTCCCCCATCGCCGCCCACTGCTCGCGGGCTGCCCGCAATTGAGGATTGTCGGCGAGGGCCGCGGCCGCCATTTCCTCCACGGACAACTCCGCCGCGTAACCGGTCGTGCACAACACCATCGCTAAGAAAGACAGCACCTTCATGGCTTATCCCCTACTTCCTGCGGCTTCGCGCAGGCCGAGCCCTCGGACATCGTCCCGCAGATGCACTTCCGGATCATGGGTTCGAACTTCGCCTGCTGCTCCGGCGTAAGAATGGAATGAATCTTGCGGAAATGCCGCAAAGTAGCGCGTTCGGCCTCCAGCAGGGCCTGCACCGACTTCTCCATCGCCGGTTCCAATTCCACTTCGGCGACACCCGGCTCAAAAACCCGGCCTCCCATCTGGCATCGGGCCGCACATTGAAGCGACATGCATTCAATCATGTTCGCGCGATAGGCCGCCGATATGACTTTCAGTTGCTCCCGTTGCTGCTCTGAAAGCTCCAGCTTCCGGCTCAACCACGCCTCGTCATGGACCGGATCCACCTCCGATACAGCTTGCCAACTCACTACCCCCCACGCCGCAATAGCCGCCAACGCCGCCGAAATCAGAGGGATCAAAAGATACTGCTTCATCGCGCACCTCCCTGCACCAGCTTCGCGTAATCGCCCGAAATGGTTCCCAGACGCACGTCCTCGACCGCCTGTCCTCCCCGCAAAATCCCCGCCCCTAAACCTATCCCCAAAGCCAGAATAATCGAGGCTGCCGCCGCTAAAATTTGTTGCCGGAAAAACGAAGGAACCTCTTCCGCCGCCCGAATCCGAGCCCAAACCTTGGCCTCAAAATCCGCCGCCGGCTGAATCCCCCGCCATTGCTTCAAAAGTTTACTCAAATTGTCTTCCGGTTTCATATCCCATTCGCCTTTCTACTAAGTTAAACGTCAACCATCGGAAAAACCCTCGGAGTATTTTTCTGTGTTTCTTTTCTTTTTCTTTTTTTCTTTTGTTGAGGCCTAATCCTCTAGGTTGATTGCACAACCAAAGCCATTGTGGTACATTATCCGCAATATGAAGGAAGCAGCAAATGTATAAGGTAATGGCAGTGGAAATACTCGATGGGTATCGTGTTGCGTTGCTGTTTAATGACGGCACTCGAGGGACAGTTGATCTTTCGAATCTGGCCGGTCACGGGGTCTTCGCATTCTGGAAAGACTATGGCGAGTTTCGAAAGGTAAAGGTTGGATCGACGGGCGAACTTGTTTGGGAAAATCAAGTGGACCTTTGCCCTGATTCCCTCTATTTGAAAGCAACGGGAAAGAAACCTGAGGACGTTTTTCCAGTTCTCAAACACCAACCGGCTCATGCCTGAAATTTCCAGATTTTTTGGGATTGTAATCAAGATGTTTTGGGATGATCACAACCCTCCACATTTCCACGCTTATTACGGCGAAGAGGAAGCCTTAATCGACATCACCACACTTTCGGTCTTCACCGGGCGTCTTTCGCCTCGGGCTCTGGGCCTTGTAATGGAATGGACCTCGCTCCATCAGCAAGAACTATTGAACGATTGGCACAAGGCGAACGAACAGCAACCCTTGGAAAAAATCGATCCTTTAAGATAAGATTTAAGGCACGGGTAAAGATCAAGATTCCGAGGTTCGCAACCGCGGATCCAACGCATCGCGCAAAGCATCGCCCAGAAGATTAAAAGCCAGCACAATTCCAAAAATAGCCAGCGTCACAAACGTCATCTCCCACCAGATGCCCTGCCACAGGCGCAGCCGGGCGCTGCTGATCATCGTGCCCCAGGAAGGCTCGCCCTGCACGCCAATCCCCAGAAAGCTCATGAAAACTTCCGTCCCAATGGATGCCGGAAAGCGCAACGTAAAGGTCACAATGACCACATGAAAAATGTTGGGAAGGATATGATTGAAGATAATCCGAAACGGCCCCATCCCCAGCGCGCGCGCCGCCAGCACATACGGACGCGTGCGGTGCTTCATCACCTCCGCCCGCACCAGCCGGCACAGCCCGACCCAGGTCGTCAGGCCAATGCCCAGGTAGACGCCCATCAACCCCCGCCCCACCACCATCGCAATCGCCAGAATGAACAACAACCCCGGGATCGAGGCGAACGTCGAATAGATCCACACAATCACATCGTCCGTCTTTCCGCCAAAATATCCCGCCAGGCAGCCCAACAAAACCCCAATCGGAATGGCGATCATCGACGTCGCCAGCCCGACTCGAAATGCAATGCGCGTCCCCTGCACCAACCGCTGCAACACGTCGCGCCCCAAACCGTCCGTTCCCAGCGGATGAGCCGACAAAAGATTCGGCGCCTGATACCGCACGCTGAGATTTTGCAGTTGATACGGCGGCGTGCGATCCTGGTACTGGAACCAATAATAGACGCCCTCCCCATACAGCGCCATCGCGGCATATACAGCCACCAACGCGAGGCAGACCAAGGCCAGCCGGCTTTTCCGGAGCCGCCGCCAGGCGTCCGCCCTCAGGCTGATCCCCGGCTCCGGCTTCGATGGTTCAAGCGGCGCGGATTTCATTCAAACCTCACCCGCGGGTCCAGCCGCGCATAAAGGATATCCGTAATCAAATTCGTAACCACAAAAAGCATCGACCCGATCAAAACAATCGCACGCACCACATCGACATCCCGCGAATTGATGGCATTCACGCCCAAATATCCCAGCCCCGGAATTCCAAAGAAGCTCTCCAGCAACAAGCTGCCGGTATATAAAAACGGAATCGCAATCACCACGTTCGTCACCACCGGAATCATCGCATTCTTCAACACATGCTTGAACAAAACCCCCGACCGGCTGACGCCCTTGGCGAAAGCGGTTCGCACGTAATCCCGATACATCTCGTCCAGCATGATCGTGCGATAAAAACGCACATTCACGCCCAGGCCGCTGATGACGCCAATCAGCACCGGCAGCATCAGATACCGCCACGACTCGAACCCCCAAACTGGAAACCACCCCCATTTAAAGGCCAGCCAGTATTGCCCCGCCACGATCCAAACCAGGTAGTTGATGCTCATCAAGGCCACGGAAATAAACACCAGCAGCCGATCCGGAAACCGGTTCCTGAAAAACGCGCACACCAACGAAAGCACCAACGACAAAATCAGCTCAATTACAAAAATCGGAACGGTCAACGCCAACGACGGCCAAATCCCCGCCTTCAACAATTGCGCCACCGGCTGATTCAAACTGCTCGAAATCCCGAAATCGAACCGCACGAGCTGCCGCAGATAAAACACAAATTGCGAATCGAAGAAATGAGCCGTCTTGCGGCGCAGTTGAACACCCTTCAGCTCGAGCACACCGCCCGCAACTTCGATCTCCGGCGCCTTTTCCAATGATTGGAAAATCAGCTCGAATTTTTTCCAATCATTGGAAAAACCGTCCGAAATTTTTCCAATCATTGGAAAAATCGAAACCGATGTCCCCGGTGCAACCCGTCCTTCCATCGTTAGCTTCCAATCGCTGGACGGCTTCAGCGCAAACGCCAGCGGCAAAGGATATCGGCCCGGCGGCAAAGTCAAAACCCCATTCGTCCAGACCGCTCCCCGCACATTTCTGAAAGCGCCCGGCCCATTTCTGAAATCGGCATCCTCCAAGGCGCGCGTCTTCGTCCACGAGCCGAACAGCAGCGGCTTGTTAAAACCGCGCTGCTCGTCGAATTCTTCGAACGCCTTTGGGGTTACATTTTTGCCCAGGATCAATCCCGCTGGACTGCCGCCGACGATGTTGAACAACACAAAGGTAATCAGCACCACGCCGAAGACCGTTGGGATCGTCTGCAAGATTCTGCGCCACAGGTATCGACTCATGAAGCCGGCCCCGGCGGATGGAGATGACAGTTCACGCGATGAGCGCCGCGCTGGGCGGGCGGAGGATCGACTTCCTTGCACACCTTCATGGCGTACGGACAACGGGGATGAAACGGGCAACCTTTGGGCGGATTGGACGGAGAAGGCAGATCGCCCTTGAGCACAATGCGCTTGCGGCCTTCCTCGCCCGGCACGGGCACAGCCGAGATGAGGGCCTGCGTGTAGGGATGCAGCGGATTTTCGATGACTTCATCGGAGGGGCCTTCTTCCACGATTCGCCCCAGATACATCACCGCCACGCGATCCGCCACATGCCGCACCACGCTCAAGTCGTGCGAGATGAACAGATACGACAGAGAGTATTTCTGCCGCAATTCCATCATGAGATTGATGATTTGAGCCTGGATGGAAACGTCCAGCGCGCTGATCGGCTCGTCGCAAACAATAAATTCCGGCCGCACCGAAAGGGCGCGGGCAATACTGATCCGCTGCCTTTGCCCGCCGGAAAACTCGAACGGATAACGATGCAGCATGGCTCGATCCAAGCCCACGTCGCTCAACAGGCGCAACGCAGACTCTTCCTTCGAACCTTCCATTAACCCATGCTCCTCCATGCCTTCGGTCAGGATGTCCAACACGGTCATACGTGGATTGAGCGACGAATACGGGTCTTGAAAGATCATCTGCCGACGCCGGGCCAACAAACGAGCCTCGGCCGTGGAGTGACGATGCGAGAGGTCTTTTCCATCGAAAACGATCCGGCCTTCCCTGGCCTGTTCAAGCCCCATGATCGCGCGTCCGAGCGTCGTCTTGCCGCACCCCGATTCGCCAACCAGTCCCACCGTCTCGCCGCGCCTGATAAAAAGGCTCACCCCGTCCACGGCCTTGATATGTCCGCGCACCCGCGAAAACACGCCGCGCACAATCGGAAACCAGACCCGAAGGCCTTCGATTTCCAGCAGCGTATTTGATTGTACAATGGATTCCATTCTATGGATTGCCATTCTTGTTCATGAATTCAGCCGGCGAGACCATATGGATTTCGCGATACTTCCCCAAATTCAACAAATGCTTGTCTCCCGAAATTATATAATCGACCGAAGCGGCAACGGCCGCCTCGAGAATCATGTTGTCATCCGGATCGGCTTTCACCGTCTCGATGCGGCATGTTGGACAAACCATTTCAAAAGTGTCCGCAAAAAGAGCCAGCGTCTGCAAAACGTGTTCGGGCTTCAACCCGAATTTCGGACGGAGCAGGACCTCTTCCACTTCCTGCAAGATGGCTTGCGTAACAAAGTTGGTCAAGCTGCCCTGGGCCGCCCGATGAAGAATTTCACGGGCATGCCCTCCAAACAACACGCCGGAGGCCAAAACGTCGATATCGCAAACGATCTTCAAGAACGATCACGCTTTTGTTTGCGAACGCTCCGGATGGCGCCGTTTACGTCTTCTGGTTTGAGCTTATTCCGCCTGGAAAGACCGTCGCCCAAAGCAAAAAGCCGTTCCCATTTCTTCTGCTTCTGTACGTAATTCCTTGCCGCTTCGCGAAGCAGCTCCGACCGGCTTCGCGATTCCTTTTTAGCCTCGGCATCGATTTCTTTCAACAAGGCGTCCTGAAACGAAATATTGACGGTCACATTACCCATACATTCACCTCATGTTGCGATGCCAATATACAAACCTTGTATGGCCTGTGTCAATGAGGCCAACTGCAATTTTTCAGCAAAACGGCGATCTAAACCGCGTCGCTGCATGCGAACCCTCTCCAGCCCGATTTCTCTTCGCCTTCTTTGAACGCGCAATCCCCCCCCATCACACTTCGCGAAGTGTGATGGGGGGTTATGGACGACCTAGTCACCGGTTTTCTTTGTTTGAAAGATCACTTCGTCAACCGCTGTTTTGGGATGCGAGCCGTTTTCACGTCGCTATGGTTTGTTGTTTTTTTCCCCTTCCGGGTCGATCAGAAAACAGGCCGCTTCGTGTTCTTCACCGCACGGATAGAGCGGCGGGACTTCGGCGGGGCAACGCCAAAAAGCGAAGGGGCACCTATCGCGGAACGGGCACCCGGAAGGAATGCTCAACGGCGACGGGACTTGTCCTTTGATCGCGGGCAGGCGGTCGGTCTTGCGATAAAGCCTCGGCATGGCCTTGAGCAGACCCTGCGTGTACGGATGCCGGGGGTGCTCAAAAATCTCCTTTCGAGGCCCCTTCTCCACCAACTTGGAGGCGTACATGACGTGCACCCGGTCGCAGACGTTCCACACCACGCCCATGTCGTGCGTGATCAATAGAATCGCCGTCTTCCGGCTCTTCATCTTGAGCAACAAATCGAAGATCTGGGCCTGCACCGTCACGTCCAGCGCCGTGGTGGGTTCGTCGGCAATGACCAACTCCGGGTCGAGCATCAACGCCATCGCAATCATCACGCGCTGGCGCATGCCGCCGGAAAGTTGAAACGGATAGGCGTCCATGCGAGCCGCCGGATCGGGGATTCCGACTTTGTCCAGCCATTCCACGCTGGTCCGCCAGGCTTCTTTCCGGCTGACGGGACGGTGAAGCATCAGCGTCTCCATCAATTGCCCGCCCACGCGATGCAACGGCGACAGGGCGGACATCGGCTCCTGGAAAATCATGCTGATGGCGGAGCCCCGGATCGATCGCATTTCCTGTATGGGCAGCGACAACAAATCGCGGCCCCGATGCACAATCCGGCCCGACGCCACGCGGCCCGGCGGCGAAGGGATCAAGCGCAACACGCTGAGCGCGGTCACGGTTTTCCCGCAGCCGGATTCGCCTACCAGTCCAAGCACCTCGCCCTCGTTCACATGGAACGAGACCCCGTTGACGGCGCGTACTTCGCCGTCATCGGTATCGAACGAGACCCGGAGGTCTTCTATGTCGAGCACATGCGCCATGCCTTACTCCAAACGACTCGCCTTCCGAGGATCGAAGGCGCTACGCACGCCTTCGCCAATAAATACGCCCAAAAGCATCACCACAAATAGCGCCAAGGACGGATATAACACCAGCCACCAGGCCCAACTAAATTCCTGAGCCTGCGACAGCAGTTCGCCCCAGCTCGGAGTCGGCGGCGGCAGGCCGAAACCTAAATAATCCAGCGCCGCCAGCGACCCGATCGCGCCCACCAACAAAAACGGAAAGAACGTAATCAACGGAACCAGCGCATTCGGAAGAATGTGGCGGAAAATAATCTTCCGCGACGGCAAGCCCATACACCGGGCCGCTTCGACAAACGGCAGCTTGCGCAGGCGAAGAAATTCGGCGCGCATGTAATACGAAATGCCGATCCAGTTGAAAATCCCATAGACCACCAACAACAAAAGGAAGCTTTGCCCATAAACGGACCCCAGCAAAATCATGATGTAAAGAAATGGCAGGGACTCCCAAATTTCGATCGTGCGCTGTCCGATCAAGTCAATGCGACCGCCATAATATCCCTGCACAGCGCCAATCAGCGTCCCCAGCACCATCGCGGCGATAACCAGCAGAATACCGAAGGTCATCGACGTCCGCAGCCCGTAGAACAACCGCGCCAGCACGTCGCGCCCGGCGCTGTCGAGTCCGAACGGGTGCCCCGTCACCGGGCGAAACGGGAAGCGGACTTCCTCCCGGTCGAAACGCACTCGATAAGGACGGCCATCCAAAGCCAAATTCAACTCGTCCGCCGCACCTTCAAAGCGTACCCGAACCCGTTCGGTCACCTGCTGCCGGGTTTCAGGAGCAAGCCGCGACCAAAGAGCGTCCGGTCCCGTCATCAGCACTAAATTCGTCGAGAAAATCAAAGATTCCGACTGAAGCGTTGCCATGCCGCTCTCCCGCAAAGTCACCCGGACCGTTCGAGGCGGCTGGGCGCGCGGGCGAAAAGGCGATAACGCAAGAATCGCCTTCTTACCGAATGCCGATGAGGCGGTCGCCTGAAAAGCCGGCGCAGCATTATTGGCGAAACGCTGTTGCACAGCCGCGCGAAACTCCACGGGGACCGCGAATAAATCGTCGAGTCTCAGCCCCTCCAATTCGGATTCCGGCTTGTCGAAAAAGAAGCCGGCTGAAACAGGGCGCGCGAGGGTCCCGTCGCTGCGAAGATCCACCGTCCCCACCCGGGGCTCCGGAACGAAAACCGCTTTCACTTTCTTCGCCAGAACGATTCGATCGGGCCGGATGATTTCCATCGGGCCGTACGGAACCAGCGGCCAAACGAGGCGATTCTCCGGATGACCGAGAAACTCCGGTTGCGTCGCCAGCTCCTTATAATCGGGTCGGGTCATGCGGCCGCTGCCGGTGAAGGTGCTCTCGGGATAAAAACGAACGATCGGAAAATACCATTGCCCGTTAAAATGTACGGCCAACGGCTTGTCGTTGCACAACACCTCGGCGCACAAGCTGATTCCATACATGACCAGCAGAATCCACAGCGACCACCAGGCGCGCTTCAACTCCCGGAATCGCCGCAGGCGTTTCCGCGTGACCGGGTCCAGCCAAGTCGATGGATGAAATAATTTCATTTATGAAAACTGATGCGGGGATCGATCAACACATAACAGAAATCGGATAGAATCCGTCCCAGAAGCCCCAGAATGGACGTCGTGGCCAAAATGCCCATAAACACCATGTAATCGCGGCCGACAATCGCTTCGAGACTAAGCAACCCCATGCCCCGAATTTCAAAAACTTTTTCGATGAGCACCGATCCTGCAAACATGATCGTCAGCACGCCGCCGAACCCTGTCGCGATCGGAACGAGCGCATTTCGAAAGGCATGCCCCCAAATCGCGCGGCGCAACGTACCGCCCTTGGCGAGAACCGTCCGGATGTAATCCTGGCCAATTTGCTCCATCAGCGAGTTCTTCATCAGCAGCGTCAGCACGGCAAAACCTCCGATGACGTAGCAGAGCACCGGCAGAAACATGTGCATGAAGATATCCTTGGCCTTGTCCATCGGAGAGAGCAGATCGAAATGGGCCGAATAAAAACCGGCCACCGGGAAAATATCCCAGAAGCCTTCGGTCGTCCCCGAGAAAAACATCTTCAACAACATGCCGAACGCAAACGCCGGTATGGCGTACCCCACGAAAACGATCACACTGGAAATCATATCGAATCCGGAGCCGTGCTTGAGCGCCTTGGCGATGCCTAACGGGATACAGATCAGATAACTCAGCAGAAAACCCGTGATTCCAAACGTCAAAGAAACCGGGAAGCGCTGCACGATCAATTGCCAGACCGTTTTATTGGGATACATGAAGGATTCCACGCGCAGGCCGATCCGGTCGTGCACCAGCCACTTCCAATAGCGTTGGGGCAAAGGCTTATCGAAGCCAAAATGAGCTTCCAGCGCCTTGCGTTGCTCCGGCGAAATCGATGCCCCCTGTGAAGGGCCCCTCGCCATGTTCCCCTCGCCGATTCCCTTCATGCGCATGACCATCTGCTCCACCGGCCCGCCCGGCACTACCTGGCACAGGGCAAAACAAATGAACGTGATCCCGAGGAAGGTCGGGATCATGAGCAGCAAGCGACGAATAAAATAGGCTAATCTATCCATGTTTCAACGGGCGCTCTGTTGTTATTCGATTTGTTGGAGGAAACCTTCTCAGGGAGAAAACATCGTACGGAAAACAGTTTTTTGTCCATCGAGCTGTAAAGCTCTTCGATCTACCCACGGATTCCCTTTACTCCACTAATTTGATATGAGAGAGAGACTTGGCAGATTTCTCAAAGGTGGCCACTTCATCCGCACCTCCGATCAAATATTGTTGATGAATCACCCGATCCACAAAGCCCGGATTAGCGCGAGCCAGCCTCGCAAGGGCAAGGATCTTCGAAGCTTCCCCCAAACATTCGACGGCCTCCCAGTCAAATAAACTCTTCAACGCAGCCAGCGCATCCGCTTTGGAAACGCCGTAATGATGCTGAAGAGCATAATACGACTCCGCCACAACAAGATCAGAAACGATAGCTCTCCCCGATTGTTCTTTCAAGCGCATCATCAGGTGCAAAGCAGACTCGGCCAGCTCCCGCGGTTCGCCACAGATCAATCGCACGACAACGGAGGTATCTAATCCTATTTTCATAGCTTGCGATCCTGGGCAATACCCCGCGCAATGCTCTTACGGATTGACTCCATATCATGGCGCCCTTTTGCGTTCTTCGCATACTTGTTCAGACAACCAAACCAGGCAGGCGTTGATTCCTCCGCTTTCGTCCGTCGGAAATTATCAGGCGCTTTTGCAACTTCCGGCTTCTCCACCCAATCCTGGAACAAACCGATGGCTACCTCGCGAACGGCACGGCCTTCCAATGCGCTTTTGGCTTTGACCTTGCGGTAAATATCGTCAGGAATATCGATTGTTGCTTTCATGCTTACAATATAACCGTATTACTGTATTACCGTCAAATAGCAAAGAATACTTTCGAAGAGGCGCTCAGCGGCGTGAGAGCCCTACCCACGACAAAGAAAGGCAGGGACGCGACTCTGCTCGCGTCCATGCTTCAAAGAGGCAACCAGCAGCGAAGCCATTGTCCAACTTTAGCCCTATTTTGCTCCGCTCTTGAACACTTCATCGAACACCAGCTTCGCCGGTTTGCGCGGCAGGGCAGAGCCCGTTTCCATCGCTTGTTCGAAATCGGCGACGGCGTCTTCGTCGTGCCACCAGAGCCAGTAGGCGGCGCGTTCGTCGCCGTATTTGCCCAGAACCGTCGGAGGCATGCCGAATTTGTTCCAGTACAGGAGCCGACGATAATTCAGGTTCCAGAGCAGAATGTACGGGACATCCGCGCTGATCAACTGGTCGATCTCCCGGACAATTTCATGCCGTTCGGCCACATCGAAAATGGTTCGTTGTTTGGCAATCAGTTCGTCGACCTTGGGGTTCTTGTACCCCGTGATATTTTGTCCCGACGGGCGATCCGCCTCGGTCGAAAGCCACATCGATTCGGGATTCTTGAAAATGCCGGCGCTCCAGGAGGCCCAGGTCATGTCGAAATTATACGTGTCCATGTCCTTGCTCCAGGCGGCCCAATCCTTTTTAACGATCTCGATCTTGATGCCGACATCCTTCAAGTCTTCTTCGTAGATGGCCAGGAATTTATCTTCGGTGGCGGAACGCGCCAGGAACCGGATGACAAACGGCTTCCCCTCTTTCTCCAGCAGGCCGGTCTTCGGATTGGCGGCCCATCCGGCTTCGGCGAGAAGCTTGCGGGCCTGCTCCTTGTCGTAAGCATACATCGTGTTTCGGCACGGGTTGTCCTTGCTGTAGAGATCTTCAAAATAGGAACGCTGCAGGAAATAGGCGTCGTACATCAAAGTTCGGTTCATCTTTTCGCGATTGAGCAAAAAGGCCAGCGCCTGTCGAATTCGCACATCGTCGAAGGGCGCGCGGCGCAAGTTGATGGCAAAGCCTTGAAACCCTATGGGGTTGTAGTTGTAGACCGCCTGTTTGACGATCCAATTCTTGTCGAACTTTTCGCCAGAGGTCTGTGTGGCCCAACGATGCGCGGCATAGACCGGATAATAATCGATCTCGCCTTTCTTGAAGGCTTCGAAGGCGTTGTCGTCTTCCATGAAGAACCGATATTTCAGCCGCTCGAAATTGCCGATGCCCATGGCGCGCGGGCGATCTTTCGCCCACCAATCGCCGCGCCGCTCCAGCAGCACATAGAAGCCTTCCTTCAATTCCCCCAGCTTGTACAGGCCGGAGACCACGGGGAACTCGAAGTTGATCTTGTTGAAATCGGCTTTTTCGTAAGCGTGCTTAGGAAGGATTTGCAGACCGGCCAAAGCCATCAGGTTTTCCCAGTGGACTTCCTTCGCAGTGAAGCGAATGGAATGCTCGTCCACGACTTCGGGCGGCTGAAAACGCTCCAGCGCGATCTTGTGCGGACCCGTCAGGTTCTTGGGGTCGAGCACGGTCTCATACGTCCATTTCACATCCTCAGGCGTGACCGGTTTGCCGTCGCTCCAGCGCGCCTCGGGATCGATCCAAAACGTGAAGGTTTTTTTATCGTCGGAAATCGTCCAACGATGGGCCAGTCCCGGATCGAATTCGAGCGTCAGCGGATGCTGTGAAAGCAAGGTTTCGTACATCGCGCCGAACAGCTCCGCCGAGGTGACGGTTTGATCGAGGTAATAATTGAAGCTCTTTGTATAAGGCCCGGCCGAGATCACAAACTCCCCGCCCACCACGGCATCGGGACTCGCGAAGGGATTCGGCCCTTCTTTCCACCCCTCCTTAGGAAACGTCTCGTCCCCCATCGCAATACCCGTCAACAATACACCGAGAACCATTATTTTAAGTTTCATAGCATCCCTTCCGCCAATGAAGATTTTTTAACCACGAATGAACACGAATAGACACGAATATAGGACAGATTCAAAATCTTTAATTCGTGTTTATTCGTGTTCATTCGTGGTTACTTTCCACTCCGCCCGCTGAACCGTATCCACTTTATAGTATTTAAACATACCATACGGAAAATCGTGATACTTATAATTCTTCAACCATTGATGGTGAAGCACGTAGGCTAAGGGGTTGGAAGTGAAGATCCAGGGGGCGTCCTCCACCACCAAATCGGCCATTTGGCGATACAGCTCCGTACGCTCCGGTCCGTCGGTCAAGGTGCGGGCCTTTTCGTAGAGCTGATCGAATTGGGGATTGGAGTAATTGGCTCGATTGGGTCCCGGCGAGCTGTTGGGGCTGTAAAAGAGCTGCAGGAAATTCTCGGCATCAGGATAATCCGCAATCCAGGACAGATTAAACATCTGCGCCTGGCGGCGTTCCAGCTTCTCGAAGAACGAAGGCCGGTTGTTGTAGCTGGGCCGGATCACGATCCCAATGCGCTCCATGAAATGGGCAAACAACTCCACGGCCTGCCGGAATTCGGGATTGTCGGCCGAGCCAATTTCCAGGGTCAATTGCAGGCGTCGGTCGGTCGCAGGATCTTTCCCCTCAGGATATCCGGCCTCGGCGAGTAACTTCCGGGCGCGGTCCAAATCGAAGGAGAATGGCGCTTCTCGATCCGAGTAGCCGGCCACGCCGGGAGGAATCGGGCCGTTCGGGCGGCGCACGCGGCCGCTTTGGAATTGAATCCAAGCCTCGGTATCGAACGCACAGGACATCGCCTGGCGGAGCTTTTTGTTGCGGCCTACGATGGGATCGTCCATGTTGAAGCCGGTAAAATACACATCCAACGTCGGCGCCGTGATCAACTCAATCCCCCGCTCTTCCAAGTCGGCATTCAGTTGCCGGGCTTCGTTAAAAACGGCATCCCAATTATCGCGCGCGATTTCTGCCGATTCCAAGCCGCCCGTCAGGAACATCAGCCACGACGTAGAGGCGTCTTCGACCACGTACTGTACGATGCGATCGAGAAATGGGACCTGCCGCCCGGCATCGGACAGCAACTCAGAAGAATCGCCGGGAGCTGCCGATGAAGGGAATAGCTCCACGCGCCCGGTTTCCTTCCATTTGGGATTTCGGACGAACTCATAGCGATAATTCTGTCGGTAGCTTTGAAGAATAAAGGGGCCGGTCCCGACTGGATGATTC
Organism: Lentisphaerae bacterium GWF2_57_35; assembly: GCA_001804865.1. Classification (GTDB taxonomy): domain Bacteria; phylum Verrucomicrobiota; class Kiritimatiellia; order CAIQIC01; family GWF2-57-35; genus GWF2-57-35. The sequence goes on along the minus strand of MHBK01000027.1, from coordinate 46,973 downwards.
ACAAACTCCCGCCCATAATGCTCCACGGCCTCGCAAGGAACCGCCACGACATAGGGCATCGCCAACACCCAAAGCAACTGGGGATACAACCCCTTCAACCGGAATTGCAGCGTGTATCGGTCCAAGGCCCGCAGCCCTTCCACGTCGCGGGCATAATCCGTCGGTTCGGGACCGGATGAAGCGGCCCTGAATTCATCGAGTCCAACAATCCGGTTGTTGAAAGTCCAGTATCCCGACGAAGCATTCTTGGCATCGGCCAAGCGTTTGATCGAATAGACAAAATCTTCTGCCGTCAGTTCCCGGCCCTTGCCCGCTGTGGCCGCAAAGCAGGGATCGTCCTGGAAAAACAGGCCTTTTCGAATTCGGAAGGTATAAGTCAACCCATCGGCGGACACTTCAGGAAGCGCCTCGGCTAACAAGGGCTCCACGCAATAAGGACGTTCGAGATAGGCGTATTGAAGCAAACCTTCATAGACTTTGCTGATAGCCAACGAGGACGCCACGTCTCCTGCTTTAACGGGATCGAAACCGCGGATGCGGGCGGCCGCGCCGTAGTAAACAGCCTCGCCGCGGGTCTCGGGTTGATGCAGAGCCGAACGGCCGCAGCCAGCGGCTAAAAGAAGAATCAAAAATACAAGCAAACATCGAACAACCAACATCGAACATCGAACATCGAACGAAGGAAAATATCGGCCTTTCGTTCGATGTTCGATGTTTCTTTCCGTCTTGGATAAAAAACAAAGCACCCCTTCGCGTAGAACACGAAGGGGTGCTTTTGAATTATTCATCCTGAACAGGCCGTCAGGGCTGAGGCGTTTCTTCCACAGGCGCCGCAACGGGGGCGGCCACCGGCTCGGCGACAGGAGCTTCCACGACCGGCGCCGGCTGCGCCGGCGCAACGGAGCCCTGATCGTCAAACGGCGCGCCCGGCAACGTCGGAGCGCCGGCAGACGGAGCCGAGGCAGGCGCCCCACCCATCGGGGCCGGTTGTTGAGGGGCAGCCATCGGAGCGGATTGGCTCATCAGCGATTCCCGTCCGCGCTTGCCGGAAAACACAATTCCCAGCAACAGCGTATTCGCCAGGAATATCACCGCCAGGACAATCGTCATCCGCGTCAGGACATTTCCGGCCCGGGACCCGAACAACGTCTCGCCCACACCCGACCCAAAAGCCAGTCCGAGTCCTTCACTTTTGGTTTTCTGAACGAGGATAAGCACAATCAACAGGAAGCTAACAATCACTTCCACGGCCACTAAAACGGCAGTTAATATTCCCATAATCCAACCCGCACTTTCTTATTAAAACGCGCCTTGAACAATTTCGATGAACGACCGCGGCTCAAGGCTGGCGCCGCCGATCAATCCGCCGTCGATGTCCGGCATGTGGAACAATTCCTTCGCATTCGAAGCTTTCACGCTTCCACCATACTGAATTCGGACGGACTGTGCAACATGCTCGTCGGAAATCGCCTTCAGGATGCCGCGGATAAAAGCATGCACATCCTGCGCCTGCTGCGGCGAAGCGGTCTTGCCCGTGCCGATGGCCCAGACGGGCTCATAGGCGACGACGGTGTCGAGCAATTCCTTGGAGCTCAAGCCCGCGAGACTGCCGCGCACCTGCTTTTCGATCACTTCTTCGGTCTTGCCGGATTCGCGCTGCTCCAACAGTTCGCCCACGCAAACGATCGGGTGCAGGTTGGCCGCCAAGGCCGCCTTGGTCTTCTTGTTGACGATCTCGTCGGTCTCATGGAAGTACTGGCGGCGTTCGCTGTGGCCCAGAATGACGTAATGGCAATACAGTTCGCGAAGCATCTCGGCAGAGACTTCGCCGGTGAAGGCGCCGGATTTTTCCCAGTGCATGTTCTGCGCGCCTACATCGATATGCGTGCCGGTCACTGCATCGGCCACGGCCTTCAAGGCGGTGAACGGAGGACAAAGCACCACGTCGACCTTTTTGCATTCGGCCAAATCCCGCTTCAAACCTTCCACGAGCGACAGGGCATCCGCCACTGTCTTATTCATCTTCCAATTACCTGCTACAATCGGTTTACGCATTTGAATCCGATCCTTTCACTAATTATTTATCTGTCAAAGCCACCACGCCCGGAAGCTGCTTGCCTTCGAGAAATTCGAGGCTGGCGCCGCCGCCGGTGCTGATATGGGTCATCTTGTCCGCCAGACCGCTCTTGTTGACCGCGCTGACGCTGTCGCCGCCGCCGACGATGCTCAGGCACTTGGTCGCCGCAATCGCCTGGGCCACCGCCAGAGTCCCAGCCGCAAAGGGCTTCATCTCGAAGCACCCCATCGGGCCGTTCCACACTACGGTCTTCGCCTTGGAAATTTCGTCGGCAAACAACTGGGCGGACTTCGGGCCGATATCCAGGGCCATCCAGCCGTCCTTGATGTTTTCGCCGACCGTTTCCGTGCTCGCATTGGCGTCGAACTTGTCCGCGATCACGTTGTCGACCGGCAGGAGCAACTTGACGCCCGCCGCCTGCGCCTTGGTCAGGATGTCCTTGGCGAGCTCGATCTTATCTTCTTCCACCAACGACTTGCCGGTAGCAAAGCCCTTGGCGCGATAGAAGGTGTAGGCCATCGCCCCGCCGATGATCAAGGCGTCGACTTTTTGCAAAAGATTGGTAATCACGTTGACCTTGTCGCTGACCTTGGCCCCGCCCAGAATGGCGACAAACGGTTTTTCGGGATTGGAGAGCGCGCGGCCCATGTAATCGATTTCCTTTTCCATCAGGAAACCGGCGGCGTTCTCTTGGAAAAACTTGCAAATGACGGCGGTCGAAGCGTGGGCGCGATGCGCGGTGCCGAAGGCATCGTTGACGTACAAATCGCCCAATTCGGACAGTTCCTTCGCAAAGGCGGCCTGCTTGGCCTTCATTTCCGCCTTGGCGGCTTTTTTCTGCTCTTCCGTGGCGTCGTCCGCCAGTTTGGCCTTGCCCTCTTCCTCTTTATGGAAGCGCAGGTTTTCGAGCAGAAGAATATCGCCCGGCTTGAGATTGGCTGCCAGGTTCTTAACTTCAGGACCGACGCAGTCCGAAGCGAACGCCACAGGACGTCCCATGATCGCGGTCAAACGGTCCGCCACCGGCTTCAAACTGAATTCCGGCTCCGCCTTGCCGCCCTTGGGACGGCCCAAATGACTCATCAAGATCAACGACGCGCCTTGATCGAGTGCATACTTGATGGTGGGAAGCGCGGCTGTGATACGGGTATCGTCCGCCACCTTGCCGTCCTTGACCGGCACGTTGAAATCTACGCGGATCAAAACCCGCTTACCCTTCAAATCCACATCTCGAATAGTCTTCTTGTTCATCTGGCATCCTCCCCCGGGTAGGTATAAACCCGCCGGGAATCCTGGGATCCCCGGCGGGTCATCAAACATAAGAAACGATCGACTTACTTCTGAGCCATGAGCACCATCAGGTCGACGCACTTGCAGGAATAACCCCACTCGTTGTCGTACCAGGACACGACTTTGACGAAGTTGTCGTTGAGCTGAATGCCGGCTTTGGCATCGAACACGCTCGTGCAGGTCTCGCCGATGAAATCCGACGAAACGACTTCGTCTTCCGTATAGCCCATGACGCCCTTCATGGTCGTCTCGGAAGCCTTCTTCATCGCCGCCTTGATCTCGTCATACTTGGCCGGCTTCGCCAGACGGCAGGTCAGATCGACCACGGACACGTCCGCTGTAGGAACGCGGAAGGCCATGCCGGTCAATTTGCCGTTCAATTCGGGAATGACTTTGCCCACGGCCTTGGCCGCGCCCGTGCTGGACGGAATGATGTTGAAGCCCGCGCCGCGACCGCCGCGCCAATCCTTCTTGGAAGGACCGTCCACGGTCTTCTGCGTCGCCGTCGTCGCATGGACGGTGGTCATCAGACCTTCGACGATGCCCCAGTTGTCGTTCAAAACCTTGGCCAGAGGGGCCAGGCAGTTCGTGGTGCAGGAGGCGTTGGAAACGATCGTTTCGCCATTGTACTTGTCCGCGTTGACGCCCATGACGAACATGGGGGCATCCTTCGACGGGGCGGAAATCAGCACCTTCTTGGCGCCGGCCTTGATGTGCACTTCGGCCTTGCCCAAGTCGGTGAACAAACCCGTGGATTCGAGAACGATCTCAGCGCCGCAAGCGCCCCAGGGAATCTTCTCCGGTTCTTTTTCGGCATAGACGTTGACCGTCTTGCCGTTGACGACGAATTTGCCGTCCTTGATTTCAGCCGTTCCTTTGAAGCGGCCGTGCACGGTGTCGTACTTGAGCATATACACCATGTATTCGGCGTCGATAAAAGGATCGTTAATGCCGACGACTTCCACCGCGGGATTCTTCAGCGCCGCGCGGAAAAACAAGCGGCCGATGCGGCCGAACCCGTTAATACCAACTTTGATTGCCATTGAGTCTCCTCCTCATTCTGTACTAATTTCTTATTATCTTCCAAACCACTGTGATGGATTTACAGGAAACCATAAACGGAGCGCATACACTAAACGAAGGCCTTCCACCCGTCAATCATCGAGATTGCTTTTTGTTGGGGCGCCCGGGAACTCGACTGAAGGATCCGGAAGACCACCGACTTACGCCGGCGGCCACGCAGCCGCCATCCGCAAGGTCCAACATATTTCTTGACATATTCCTCTCATTTCCATAGTTTACCACCATCTTTTGAACAAGGAGCCCTTTTTTATACGGTAGAACATGCTGGTGGCGCCTTCCATTCAACGAGCGGCAATCGACTCATGGCCCATTAAATTTTCCGGCCTGCCGGCTCGCGTTGTCAATAGCGTATCCCCCTCCAACGTCCAAACGGTCGGCGATCTGCGAAACTTGTCCGACTCGGAGTTGATGCAGTTTCGAAGCCTCGGACGGATCTCGCTTCGGCACATCCACGATTTTTTCGAGCTTTGCGCCCAGATCGAACAGGGACGCCAATGCTTCAACGCGCTCGACGAAATCCTCAAGCTGTTTCTCGATGAAGAGGAATATAAGGTATTGATCGCCCGCTATGGCTTTGCCAGCGGACGAACCCTCATCACGCGCAATACCGTAACGCTCCAGGAAGTCGGCAATGCCGAACACAAAACCCGCGAACGAATCCGGCAGATTCAAGACGTGGCGCTGCAGAAGCTTTCCAGCCGGCTGGCCACCGTCTGCCTGCATCCGTTTTTCAATTATGCGCACCGGCTTCTCGACCGCTATGCCCAAGTAATCGCCGCCGAGGAGCTGGCCCCTCGCCGAAACGATCCGGTCTTTTCGACCCATAACCCTTGCGGCGTTTTTCTTTTGCTATGCGACCTGCCGGAATCATGCCTGTTCATGTATCGCGACTTTTTTTCATCCGTACCCGTCTGCGCCATCAGCCTGCTGGAAGAATCGGCGCTGCGCTACTTGAACGCCCAAAACCGGCCGGTCGGCATCGACGAGTTGATCGGGCAGCTGCCGCCCCTTCCGGAATTGAAAAGCATCGAACAAACCAAACGAGTCGCCTGCATGGTCTTGGACCATTATCCCAACGTTGGAAGCACCACCGACAATCGCTTTTTCGTTTACGATCAGGGCGCTCAGCCGTTTCTGCTGGAAATCATGAACACCCTGAACCGGCCTGCGCATTATCGAATGGTAACCAACGCCTTCAACGACCGCTTGAAACCCCAAAGCCGCAAGGGAGCGGGGTACATCCTGGAACAGCTTAACGTGCTATCCCAATGCACGCGCGTGGACCGAGGGGTATACGATCTCAAGCCGGAGCTGTGAAGAGGCCAAAGGCTAAAGTCCAAAGGCCAAAGTCCAAGGTCCAAAGGCTGGAATTTGGGCTCGGGTTATACCTTTTCTTGTCTTTGGCTGTAAAACACGATAATTTCATGCCGCATACGACGGATATACCGGAATCAGGGGGGACCGCCGGCAATAGCCGGTGGCTTTTTTGTCGGGCGCCCAAGGAACCCCAACTCATAATATGAAGATCATAGACAAATATCTTTTGCGTACGTTGGGAACGCCGCTGACCTACTGCTTGATAGGCTTCAGCATGATCTTCGTCATTTTCGACTTGTTCGACAATTTTTCCGATTTCATGGAGGCCAACACCTCGTTTCTCGACATCCTGAAGTATTACCTGTTCCTTTTCCCTGCCATCATCTCCTTCATCGTGCCGATTTCACTCCTGCTGTCCGTGCTGTATGCGTTGTCCACCCTGACGCGAAGCAACGAATTGACGGCCATGCGCGCCAGCGGCGTCAGCCTGTATCGGCTGATGGTCCCCTTCCTGACCGTCGGCTTGAGCTTCAGCGTGGCGGTAGGCGTCATCAACGAAACAGTCGCCCCTTGGTCGACTTACTGGAAAGATCAGTTCCTCCAAATCCAAGGCCACGAAGGCGAAACATCGATTCATGCGGCCTTCAACATCGCCTACAAAAACGATGCCGATCGCCGCATCTGGTGGATCGGGGAATTCAACACCCAAACGTTCGACATGAAAAACGTCATCGTCACCCAGCAGCGGCTGGACGGAATCGACGAATACAAAATTCAAGCCAAGGAAGGCCGCTGGCTGGACGGCCGCTGGTGGTTTCAGGAGCTCTCGGTTCAAAATTATACCCTCGACGGACAACCCATGGGCGCGCCCAAATTCGAATTGAACCGGGAGTTGACCGGCTACGCGGAAACGCCCCGCATCTTCATGGCCGAAATTAAAGATCCCCAGTTTTTTTCGTCCCTGGAATTGTGGAATTACGTTCGGGCCAAAAATCTTTCGGACGACCGGCTGGCCCGCTACATGACCGACCTCCACAGCCGTCTGGCCATGCCGTGGACGTGCCTGATCGTCATGCTGCTCGGCATTCCCTTTGGCGTGCACACCGGACGCAAAGGCGCGTTTCTCGGGATTGTCTTCGCCTTAAGCCTCTTCTTCGGATTTTACGCCATGAGCAACCTGTGCGTCGCCCTGGGAAAAAACCAGACGCTGCCGCCCTTGGTTGCGGGATGGCTGCCCAATGTTTTCTTCTTCGTGGTCGGCAGCGTCATGATCAACCGCCTAAGGTAAAAAACCCTGGCCGATTCCGTGCATGCCGTTTGACAAGCCTACAGGCCAGTGCTATGATTTTATATAGAAATTTTTCATCATACTAGGGATAAGAATTGAGCAACTATGAAGTCTGCCGAGGCCAATAAAACAAGCGATTGCCCGCACTTCAAACAACCCGTGGATCTCTTTATTGGCAATAATGACGAGGCGGTCCACCAACCCGATTCCTTTAGAGTTTGCCCCCTCGGCATGCAATTAACGTCTCCCCGAAGCATTCCCGCCTTCGAAATATTGAGCTTTACCATCGATGTACCCGAAGACAATGGTCAATTGCGTCAGATCGATTGCTGCGGAGTGGTCGTTAATTGCCAGCCTGAAAAGGACAGCGAACTCTTTCGTATCTGGATCAAGTTCATCGATATGACTGAAAAAGATCGCCAAAGTATTCACCAAATCGCCAAAACCTCCAAACACTTATGCCCCTATTGCGAGAACTTCTAGCCAAGGCCGTCGCTCTGGGCGCGTCGGATATTCACCTTAAATCCAACAAGCCGCCCATCTTTCGTATTCACGCCGAGTTGATCGACGGCGACCCCCAAGTGCTGGAAGTGGAAGACGTCCGCTTGATGGTAGAAAGCATTTTGCCTCCGTATCTGCGGGCTCGCTTCGACGAGGAACACCAGGCGGATTTCTCCCTGGCCGAAAAGGACATCGGACGGTTCCGCGTCAATGCCTTCATGAGTTCAGGCATGTGCACCGTCGTTTTCCGACATGTGAAATCCAAGATCCCCAATTTTCAGGATCTCCATCTCCCCGCCATTTTGGAGAAGCTGGCGTTGTCGCCCCGGGGCATCATGCTGGCGGCCGGCACGACGGGCTCAGGCAAATCTACGAGCCTCGCCGCCGTCATCAACCATATTAATCACAACGAACGCCGCCGCATCATCTCCATCGAGGATCCCGTCGAATATGTCTTCGAGGACATTCAATCGGTCATCTCCCAGCGGGAAGTCGGCCTCGACACCCTTTCGTTCCATGCCTCGCTGAAGTCCGTGCTCCGGCAGGATCCGGACGTCATCATGATCGGTGAAATGCGCGATGCCGAAAGCTTCATGGCCGCCCTGTCGGCGGCGGAAACCGGCCACTTGGTCCTAAGCACGCTGCACACCGGCACCGCCGCGCAGGCAATACCCCGTATTCTGGACTTTTTCCCCGCCAGCGAACGCGATCAACTGCGCATGGCGCTGGCCGACAATATGCGCGCCGTGTTCTGCCAGCGGCTGATCCCAGCCGTCAAAGGCGGCGTCCGCCCCGCCGTCGAGATTATGATCAACACCCCGACCGTCCGAAAGTTGATCGAAAAAAATTTGCTCGAAAAATTGCCGGCCGGCATTGAAACCGGCGGCGAAGACGGCATGCAGACGTTCAACCAGGCAATTTTCAAACTGATCAAGGCCGGCGAAATCACCGAAGAAAACGGCATGCGCTACGCCGGCAATGCCGAAGCCCTGCGGATGAATCTCAAAGGCATCTTCCTCGACGAAGCCAACCGCATCATTTCCACGTAAGGCCATTCACCGCTGGTCGGCGAAGGCCGCGATGTCGATCGGCTGCTGGCGAGGTCCCCAATCGCCCGGCTGAGCCTCAAAAACACCGGCGCAAACGGTTCCACAGAACGCGCAAGCGCCTCCCGCCGTAAGATTCCAGGCTTTCAGCGCATACCAATCCCGCCCAATGAGCGGCTCTCCGCAATGATGGCAAAATGTAGTGCCGCCTTCTTCGTCGTGAACGTTGCCGGTATAGACATATCGAAGACCGTTCTTCTGCGCAATGCGCCGCGCCATCTGCAAGCTGGCCGGCGGCGTGGAGGGCTTATCCATCATTTTCCAGGCCGGATGAAACGCCGAAAAATGGAGAGGCACATCCGGCCCCAGATGGACGGCAACCCACTGCGTCAGCTCCTCGATTTCCTTTTCGGAATCGTTCTCGCCGGGAATCAGCAGCGTGGTCAGTTCCACCCAGACATTCGTGTGCGTCTTCAAATAAATCAGCGTATCGAGCACCGGCTGCAGATGCCCGCCGCAAAGCTCGCGATAAAACCGCTCCGTGAAGCCCTTCAAATCCACATTGGCCGCATCCATGAACCGGAAAAACTCCTCGCGCGGTTCTTCGTTGATGTAGCCGGCCGTCACGGCCACCGTTCGGATGCCCCGGGCCCGGCACGCCTTCGCCGTGTCGATCGCATACTCCATGAAAATCACCGGATCGTTATACGTGAACGCGACGCTACGGCAATGCAGGGCTTCGGCCGCCCGGGCAATCATGTCGGGAGAAGCCTCCTCCGACAACAGATCGACTTCCTTCGACCGGCTGAGGCCCCAGTTCTGGCAGAAACGGCACGTCAGATTGCAACCCGCCGTGCCAAACGACAAAACCGGCGTGCCCGGTAAGAAATGATGCAACGGCTTCTTTTCGATCGGATCGATGCAAAACCCGCTCGACCGGCCGTAGGTCGTCAGCACGATGCGCCCCTGCTCGCTGGCCCGGGCAAAACAAATCCCCCGCTGCCCGTCCTTCAGCTTGCACCGATGCGCACACACATTGCATTGCACGCGTCCGTCCGGCAACGCTTCCCAATGTTTCGTTGGATGAGCAATCTCAAACACGGCCAAGTCCCTCCCGCCTTAAGGAATCGCATCCATGCGCCGCCAGGACCCCCGCAACGTCAACTCCTCCGGCGCTGGAGTCATATCCTTTCGGCCACGCCACAATATACTCCACAGCAGCCCCACGGAAAAGGACAGGACAAACGCAATCGGAAAATAATAAACCCAGTTGATGCGCGTATAATGCTGGACGAAAAATGTGACCGCCACCGACAGCGTCGCCCCGACGCACCACCCGCCGAAACGCGCCCGGCGCGACAGCATCCCCAGCAAAAACAGCGCCAGCACCGGCGCACTGAACAAGCTCATAAACGAGGCAAAGGCTTCGACGATCCCCTGCAACGTGGACACATAGAAAGCCATGCCCGTCGAAAAACCGCCCAGCGCCAGCGTCCATAATCGCGCCTGCCGCACCGCCGTTTCGGGCGCCGCCTGCGTCCGCCGGAACGGCCGGATAAAATCGTTCATGATCACCGTCGCCATCGAATTGATTCCGGAATCCATGCTCGACATCGCCGCCGCAAAAATTGCCGTGATCAACAAACCCGACACCCCGTCCGGCAAATTATGCACGATGAAATACGGCAGGATCTGATCGCCGCTCAACCCCGCCGCTAATTGATCTGGAAACAACTGATAGTAAGCAAAGAGTCCCAGCCCAATAAACAACAACGTCCCCACCAGAATGAAATCCGTCACGGCATTGAACAACACCGCCTTGATCATGCCCCGATAGGATCGCACGGCCAGCAATCGCTGTACCGTCACCTGATCCGTCCCATAGTCCTGCATCATCTGAAAGAAAAACGACGCCGCCACCGCCAGCGCCGACATCCGATACCAATTCACCTGCAAGTTGAGCTGGATATGATCCGCCGCCGCGGCCACGCGAAGAATCTCCATGACCCCGCCCGGCGCCATCCCCACCAACGCCACCGCCAACCACCCCGCTCCAATCACCAGAATCAGAAACTGCACCACATCCGTCCAGATGACCGCCGAAAGCCCGCCCAGCACCGTATACACCGTCGCCAACACCCCCAACAGCAGAATGGCCGTCGCCAGACTCATGCCCGTAGCCGTCGACAACGCCAAAGCCGGCGCATAAATCACCGTCCCCAACCACCCCAACCGCGCCAGTAAAAATAACCCTGACACCGTCAGCCGCGGAACGCGCCCAAACCGCAGCCCGATGTATTCGTACGACGTCGTCACCCGCAACCGCCGATAAAACGGATAAAACAGCAAAATCAAAAACGGCGCCAGCACAGGACTCACCACGCACACCACAATCAGCGTCACATTGCTCCGATACGCCAGCCCCGGCAGCCCCATATACGTCACCGCACTCGTCAGCGACGCATACATGCTCATCGCCACCGCCAACCACGGCATCCGCCGCCCCGCCAGAAAAAAATCCTCCGTACTCTTCTGCCGCGACGACAAAAAAACGCCAATCCCCACCATCGCCGCCAAATAAACGCCTAAAATCGAATAATTGAGCCATGAAAAAGTCATAAGTAGTTAAAAATTAGCCTGAAATGACGTAAAAAACACGAAAATTGTCAAAAAACATGCCCTTTCACCCCATTTCAGGCTCTTTGGAGCCGGCGTGCCCCCACGCCGGTTTCCTCCTCATGAAGAATGGCCCCACGGATGGCAAAGCGGTCCCACGGATCATCAAGTCTGAGCCTTAAGGATCATGCACCCGGCCCGAAGTGGACCTGAAGGCGGCCCCGGCTTCTTCCGCCTTCGTTTCACTACAGCGGGACAAGCCGAAGACGGGCTCTTCGACTTTATGATGCCGCGTTGTGCCCTTCTCCATCATTAGGAGAGCGGCAACGATGAAAGAATAATCCTTCTGAAAACACTTTTATCCGTGGGACCGTTTTGCCATCCGTGTTGCCGCTACAAGAAGGTTCCGACAGAGCGGAACCCTCCAAAATCGTAGATCGTTTTTGGCAAAAGATAGCGAAACTTCACGATGGCTTCCCGATAGGCCGCCTGAAAGACCTTCTCCCACCCTCCAAATTCCACGATCGGCTCGCTCATGTCGCCCCTCCGAAGTAGTCTTTATACAAATAGTCCTTGGCAAACTGACTCCTCCCTACATAAAGACTATCTCGCTTGCATGGCTAAAAGTGAACGTTCGTTCACAACCAATTGACGACAAGCTCTTTTCCTTCACGCCCCAGCCCTCGTTCCATTCGTTAGCTGCAGGGGCATAATATGAAAACGCCCGTTGCATAAAGACTACTTGGAGGACAGAGGAATTAAAGGTAGTCTTTGCCCATCTGCTCGCTCATCACCTAAAGACTACTTCGCCCTCAAGACCGCCAAGCCATCTGATGATTATAAATAGTTGACGCCAAGCCGTTTCACTCTTGACCCGCCTCGACGCCCTCCGGTACCCTCAGGGGCGAAACATGATAAAGCGGCCGTTGCATAAAGACTACTTAAAGTACAGTCAATAATACTGTTGATCTGAGAACCAATGAGTAAAGCCCTTCGATTTGCAGCATGCCAGTTTCCAGTCTCAGGCCGGATGGACAGTAATCTGGCGTATATACTGAAGCTCATGCATCGCGCTGCGAAGGAAGGCGCTGATATCATCCAATTCCCAGAAGTGGCCCTTCCCGGCTATGCTCGACTGGACTTTCCCTCATTCTCTGTTTTCGACTGGCCGGCTCTGTCAGAGCACACCAATAAGATCATGGCGTGTGCCGAGAACTTGAGGATCTGGGTTGTCCTCGGTTCCTGCCGTTGGCCGTCCGGAGCGGACAAACCGAGAAACTGCCTTCACGTCATTTCGCCCTCTGGGGATGTTGTTGCCACGTATGACAAGAGGAAGTTACACGGCAAAGAAGCTCTGTCCTACGACAAAGGAAACACCCCCCTCGTCCTCACCGTCAAAGGGATAGAGTGCGGATTCCTCATCTGCTACGATTCATGTTTCCCGGGACTCTACGAGTCCTATCGAAAGCGGGGGGTGCAGCTTCTCTTCCATTCGTACTACAACGCGAAGAATGAAGGCGGGAAGAACAGTCTGGATGCCCTCATTCTTGCTCAACTCCGTACGAGGGCTGCCGACAATGGGATGTGGATATCAGCCAGCAATTCATCGGCTCGCCATTCACGCCTCGCGGCGTGCATAGCACGCCCAGATGGTTCAGTGTTGAGCACCAGACGACATGTGTGTGGTCTCGTAACGCACGACCTCCCAGACACTCAACTGGGATGGACCTACGATAATAGAAAGGGATGATCTAACCAGACAAATTCAGCGTACGCGGAATACCGCGCCGCTGATTTGCATCGTTCTGTGCGCTGGCGGTTTATAAACCGGTGACTTTTGACGCCTTTTCCACCGGCGCTGACAATAGGATCCGAACAAACAAATGCTCGGTGCTGTTCGCAAGCTCGCAGCCCGAGATTTGTAACGTTCGCCGAAAAAGAGAGATTGACAGACTTGCCGCCATCTCGTACGTTAATACGTACGACATGGAGCACTCAAAATGACGACGATTACAGCGACAGAAGCCCGAAAAAAGCTTTATAACTTAGTAGATGACGTCTCGCAATCGCACGAACCGGTTCAAATTGCAGGAAAAAGGAATACCGCCGTCCTGATTTCAGAGGATGATTGGAGAGCCATTCAGGAGACGCTGTATCTGGCGTCAGTTCCAGGAATGAAAGAGTCGATTGTCCGTGGACTTAAAACTCCTGCTGACAAGTGCCATAAGGAACTTGACTGGTGAGCTGGGACTTAATCTATACATCACAAGCGCGGCGAGACGCGAAGAAACTGGTGAAATCTGGACTTCGGCCCCAAGCAGAACGTCTTCTTGAGATCCTTAAAAATAATCCCTACCAAACAGCTCCTCCATACGAGAAGCTTATTGGAGCTTTGACAGGGGCCTGTTCTCGACGAATAAACATACAACATCGGCTGGTCTACCAGATCATTCCAAAGGCAAAGACAGTCAAAGTCATTCGGATGTGGACACATTACGAATAAGATTGGCGAACAGCCAAAAGGGAGCAATCAGGGTCATCTTAAATAGTAACTGCTCAGGCGCCCGCCCGCAGCAGGCGGGCGCCTGAGAGAATTGGCTCCAGCCACTTCCGTCAACACGAAGCATAGTCTCCCCCCCCCGAAACGCAATCGAGAAAAGTCCGTTTTGGGGCTGGACTCGGTTGGGCCGGTTGCCGAACTCCTGGCGCCATGACCGAGGACATGGCACTTCATGGGCGCAAGGTGACGGTGGCGAATATCGAACTGATCCGCGCACTGCTCGCGGCGTATCCGGCTCGGGGCCGAACACCGCTGAGCGAGGACCTGAGCCGCCGCGAATACGACCGTCGTCGAACGGCTTGCGCAATCGTCGTGCGCCCGTCGCGCCGCCATCAAAGACGTGTACCTGTACCCGCTGGCAGCCGACTTCCGGCGGGAGTTGTGCGTATGATCGGCTACGATCAAGCCTTGGCGATCTGCCGAACCGATCCCGAGGCGGCGGCGCGGATGTTCTGCGAGTTGATGAAGCTGCGCCAGAAGAGCTCCGGCGCCTTCCGCCGCTTCGAGGCGCTTGTGAACTTCTGTCGAATCCGGGGCTATGTCTCCACCGCGCGCAAGAACGACATCAACGCGCTCGACGCGCTGCGGCGTGTATTTCTCGGCAACCCCTTCGTGCCGACCATCAACTCCTCGTGACCCTCGCGTCCACACCCGACACAGCCATGCCCCCAACTTCTCTTATTCGTGGTTAGTTCTTTCCCTGCAAGAAGGGACGGCGGCCTCGCCGTCCGTTTTCCCATAAAGACGCAGAACCCACCACGCCGTAGGACTCGCCCGGAAAAGCTACCTGCACGTAGGAATAGCCGGCTTCAAGCTTTCCATTTTTTTGTCGGAATAAAAAAACATCTCTTTTCCCGCAAAAGTCTAAAGGCCCGTTTCAAGCCCTGTTTATAAGGGTGCAACGAGGGTCATTAAAAGACGACTCCCCTTGAATTCGCCGATCGTTCCTCACTCTTTTCAAAGTTGGCGCAGGCATTGCTAAGGGACAAACCGCAATCAAACGGCGGTGGAAGGACCTGGTGCGAAGGACTGGAAGCCGCCGGTTAAAATGACGAACGGTCCAAGGAGACAACATGAGAAAAGTAGCGATTTACGGAAAAGGCGGCATCGGCAAGTCGACCACGACGCAAAACACCGTGGCCGCGCTGGCGGAGATGGGCAAGAAGGTGATGGTGGTGGGCTGCGATCCCAAGGCCGATTCGACCCGGCTGTTGCTGGGAGGCCTGGCGCAAAAGACGGTGCTCGACACCTTGCGCGAGGAAGGCGAGGAAGTGGAACTCGATTTGATCCGGCGCACGGGCTACGGCGGCACGCTGTGCACCGAGTCGGGCGGGCCCGAGCCCGGAGTCGGCTGTGCAGGCCGGGGCATCATCACGTCGATCAACATGCTCGAACAACTCGGCGCCTACGACGCGGATCAGAACCTGGATTACGTGTTTTACGACGTGCTGGGCGACGTGGTGTGCGGCGGGTTCGCCATGCCGATCCGCGACGGCAAGGCGGAGGAAATTTACATTGTCGTGTCCGGCGAAATGATGGCGATGTACGCCGCGAACAACATCTGCAAGGGCATCGTGAAATTCGCCGAAGCCGGCAAAGTGCGGCTCGGCGGATTGATCTGCAACAGCCGCAAGGTAGATCGCGAGCTCGATTTGATCCAGGCGCTGGCGGACAAGCTCGGTACGCAGCTGATTCACTTCGTCCCCCGCGACAACGACGTGCAGCGCGCGGAGATCAACCGCAAGACGGTCATCGACTGGAACCCGGCCTGTCCGCAGGCGGACGAGTACCGGAAGCTGTCGAAGGCCATCGATGGGAACACGAATTTCGTGATCCCCAAACCGCTGAAGATCGAAGAACTCGAAGCCCTGCTGCTGGAACACGGATTGTTGAATTAACCAACGGCCCGCCCACGCGGGCCCACTAAGGGAGAACGTAAAATGATCATGGTACGCGCAATCGTGCGACCGGAGAAAGTGTCGGAAGTGATGGCCGCCCTGATGTACGCCGGATTTCCGGCGGTGACGAAAATGGACGTCTTTGGCCGCGGCAAACAACGCGGCATGCGGATCGGCGAAGTGACCTACGACGAACTGCCGAAGGAGATGCTGCTGACCGTCGTGCCGACCAAGGACAAGGAACTTGTCATCGAGACGGTGCTGAAGGCGGCGCGCACGGGGCAGAAAGGCGCCTACGGAGACGGGAAGGTCTTCGTGTCGCCCGTGGACGAAGTTTATACCGTCAGCAGCGCCCGCAAGGAAACCGACTGACCGAAGGAGAATCCGGTGAAGGAAATTATAGCCATCATTCGCATGGAAAAAATGAATGCCGTGAAGGAGGCGCTCTCGGAGGCCGGACTGCCGTCGTTCACGGCGCGCAAGGTGCTCGGCCGGGGCCGCGGGAAGGTCGAATACTTCCTGCGCGGCAACGAGGAGAAATCGATGGAGGCGCTCGATACGATGCCGCCGGGCCCGATGCTGATCCCCAAGCGCATGCTTACGATCGCCGTGCCCGACGCCCTGGTCGCCAAAACGGTGAAAACCCTGATCGACGTCAACAGCACGGGCCGGGCCGGCGACGGCAAGATCTTTGTCCTGCCGCTGCTGGACGCCTGCCGCGTGCGCACCGGGGAGCGGGGCGATCTGGCGCTGGACGAACAGTCGGCCCTTCCGGCTGAAGCATAAACGAATCTCAACGAAGGAATCCGTACATGACAACTGACAACAGCCGGCCCGATCCGGCAAAAACAAATGATCTGCTGGTGGAGGCTTATCCTCCCAAGCTGGCGAAGAAGCGCGCCGGCCAGATGGTGGTCAACCGCAAGACGCCCGACGGCGTCGTGCCGGAAATCAAGGCCAACATACGCACGACGCCGGGCATCATCTCGCAACGCGGCTGCTGTTACGCCGGGTGCAAAGGCGTGGTGCTCGGGCCGACGAGGGATATCGTCAATATCACCCACGGCCCGATCGGCTGCGGCTTCTACTCGTGGCTGACGCGCCGCAACCAGACCCGGCCCGAGAGTCCGGAAGACGCGAATTTTATGACGTATTGCTTCTCCACCGACATGCAGGACGAAAACATCGTCTTCGGCGGCGAAAAGAAACTGCGGGCGGCCATTCAAGAGGCCTACGACCTGTTTCATCCGAAGGCGATCGCAGTGTTTGCGACCTGTCCGGTAGGATTGATCGGCGACGACATCCATAACGTGACGCGCGAGATGAAGGAAAAACTCGGCATCAACGTGTTCGCGTTCAGTTGCGAGGGCTACAAAGGCGTTTCGCAGTCGGCCGGGCATCACATTGCCAACAACCAGCTCTTCAAGCATGTCATCGGACGCGACGACACGGTCGGACCGGGAAAATTCCGGGTCAACCTGCTCGGGGAATATAACATCGGCGGCGACGCCTTTCTGCTGGAGGATTTGTTCGAACGCTGCGGCATTACCCTCGTAGCCACCTTCAGCGGCAATTCGACCATCGGCAAGTTCGAGAACGCGCATACGGCCGATCTCAATTGCGTCATGTGCCATCGCTCGATCAATTACGTCGCGGACATGATCGAAAAGAAATTCGGCATTCCCTGGTTCAAGGTCAACTTCATCGGGGCGGAGGCCAGCGCCAAATCCCTGCGGAAGATCGCAGCCTATTTCCAGGACGAAGAACTGGCCGCCCGCGTGGAAAAGACGATTGCGGAAGAACTGGCCGCCGTGAAGAAGGTCCAGGACGAGATCCGTCCGCGCTGCGAAGGCAAAACGGCCATGCTGTTTGTCGGCGGCTCGCGGGCGCATCACTACCAGGAGCTGTTTACCGAGATCGGCATGAAGACCATCGCGGCCGGCTACGAGTTTGCCCATCGCGACGATTACGAAGGCCGCCGCGTGCTGCCTACGATCAAGGTGGACGCGGACAGCCGCAACATCGAGGAACTGGTCGTCGAGCCCGACCCGGTGAAATATCAGCCGCGGCTTACCTGGGAGGAACTCTCGGCGCGCGGGCTGCCCCACAACGACTATGAAGGCATGATGCCGGAAATGGACGAAGGGGCGCTGGTGATCGACGACATTTCCGAACACGAAATGGAACGGTTGCTGGAGCTGCATAAACCCGCCGTCTTCTGCGCGGGCATCAAGGAGAAGTACGGCATCCAGAAACACGGGATTCCGTGCAAACAGCTTCACAGCTACGACTACGGCGGCCCCTACGCGGGCTTCCAAGGCGCCGTCAACTTTTACCGGGAAATCGACCGCATGGTGCATGCGCGCGTCTGGGCGTTGATGACTCCCCCGTGGCAGACCGTTTCGAAACCTTTGCTGAACGCCGAATGGGTACGCGCCTGAACACAAGGAGAAAGCCATGACTTTATTACGACACACAACGGCCGACGTTAAAGAACGCTCGGGTTTGACGATCAATCCGGCCAAAACCTGCCAGCCCATCGGCGCCATGTACGCGGCGCTGGGCGTGCGCAACTGCCTGCCCCACAGTCATGGGTCGCAAGGCTGCTGCGCCTATCACCGCAGCACGCTGACCCGGCACTACAAGGAGCCGGTCATGGCGGCAACCAGTTCGTTCACGGAAGGCTCGTCGGTCTTCGGCGGACAGTCCAACCTGCTGCAGGCCATCGAGAATATCTTCACCATTTACAAGCCGGACATCATCGCCGTGCATACGACGTGCCTCTCGGAGACCATCGGCGACGACATTCCGCAGATTATTGCCAAGGCGAAGGAAGAAGGAAAAATCCCGGCCGGCAAATTCGTGATTCATGTGAACACGCCGAGCTACGTGGGCTCCCACGTGGTCGGCTTCTCCGGCATGGTGAAAAGCCTGGTGGATTATTTCGCCGTGGCGACAGACGACAAACGCCGGACGATCAACATCATTCCCGGCTGGGTCGAACCCTCCGATATGCGAGAGATCCGGCGGCTGACGGCAGCCCTGGGCGTCGAGACAATCATCTTTCCCGATACGTCGGATGTACTGGACGCCCCGCAGACCGGCCAGCGTCAGTTCTATCCCGACGGCGGCACGCCGGTGGAATCGTTGCGCAAAGCCGGCGACAGCCTCAGCACGATCGCCTTGGGCCTCTCGGCTTCGGGCGCCGCCGCGCGCGCCCTGGACGCCAAGTGCAAGGTCCCATGCGATATCCTGGAACTGCCGATCGGACTGCGCGCCACGGACCGCTTCATCGACGCCCTGCGCCGCGCCGCCCGGGTGCATGTGCCCGAGGCGCTGAATCGCGAACGGGGGCGGCTGGTCGACGTGATGAGCGACATGCATCAGTACTTCTACAACAAGCGCGTGGCGCTCTGGGGCGATCCCGATCAGCTGGTCGCGCTGTCCGAGTTCCTGATCGATCTGGACATGCGCCCGGTTTATGTCGTGACCGGCACCCCAGGCCGCGAGTTCGAGGCGCGCATGGCGCGAGTCCTGGCCGGGAAAATCTCGGAAGCCAAGGTTCGTCAGGGGTCGTGCGCGGACATGTTCCTGATGCATCAATGGATCAAGGAACAACCCGTGGATCTGCTGATCGGCAACACGTATGGGAAATACATCGCGCGGGACGAGAACATTCCGTTTGTCCGGCACGGGTTTCCCATCATGGATCGCGTGGGGCATTCCTACTTCCCCACGGTCGGCTACCAGGGCGGGCTGCGTTTGTTGGAAAAAATTCTCGACGCCGTGCTGGCGCACAAGGATCGGGAGTCGTCCGAAGAATCGTTCGAATTGGTGATGTAAAGGATGACGGCCATGGCAGCCATACTTCCAGAACGCAAGGATCAGGTACAACGCAAGGACGGGCAGGCGGCGCCGGATCTGGCGTGCGGCCGGGCCAGCGCGGCCGGCTCCGTCAGCCAGCGCGCCTGCGTGTTCTGCGGCTCGCGGGTGGTCCTTTACCCGATTGCCGATGCCCTGCATCTGGTTCATGGCCCCATCGGTTGCGCGGTCTACACGTGGGACATTCGCGGCTCGCTCTCGTCCGGCCCCGAGCTGCATCGAAACAGCTTTTGCACGGACTTGCAGGAGCGCGACGTGATCCATGGCGGCGAGAAGAAGTTGTACCGCTGCCTAACGGAACTGATCCGGCATTATCGGCCCGCCGCGGCGTTCGTCTACGCCACGTGCATTGTCGGCATCATCGGCGACGACGTCGCCGCCGTATGCCGCCGCGTGGCCGCGGAGCAAGGTTTGGCGGTGATCCCCGTGCATTCGGAGGGGTTCAAGGGAACCAAGAAGGACGGTTATCGCGCGGCTTGCGATGCGTTGATGCAGATCATTCGGCCCGCCGCGGATGCCGCGCGCGCCGCCGGCGAAGGCGGCACGCTGCCCTTCTCGATCAACCTGCTCGGCGAATTCAACATTGCGGGCGAAACCTGGATCATGCGGGAATATTTCAAACGCATCGGTGTCGAGGCGATCGCCACCCTGACCGGCGACGGACGCGTGGCCGATATCCGGCGGTCGCACCGGGCCGCCCTGAATCTGGTCCAATGCTCGGGCTCGATGACGTACCTCGCGAAACAAATGGAGGAAGAATACGGCATTCCCTTCAAAAGAATATCGTGTTTCGGCATCGAGGACATGGCCCAGGCGCTGTACGACGCGGCCGATTTTTTTGGCGATCCGGCGATGGACGTGCGCGCCCGGGATCTGGTGCGGGAGGAATTGTCGGAACTGCTTCCGCTTTTGCAGGAGTATCGCCGCCGACTCGAAGGCCGGCGCGCGGCCATCTATGTCGGCGGCGCCTTCAAGGCCTTTTCGTTGGTGCGCGCGCTGCGGATGCTCGGCATGAAGACCGTGTTGGTGGGCTCCCAGACGGGCAACCCCGACGATTATCGCCAGCTCCGCGAGCTTTGCGACGAAGGGACCGTGATCGTGGACGACACGAACCCGCTCGAGCTGTCCGGCTTCCTTCGGGAACAGGAAGTCGACCTGATGATCGGCGGGGTCAAGGAACGACCCATCGCATACAAGATGGGCGTGGGATTCTGCGATCACAATCATGAGCGGAAAATTCCCCTGGCCGGCTTCATCGGCATGCTCAACTTTGCGCGCGAGGTGGACAACTCGGTGAACAGCCCGGTCTGGCAGTTCATGCCGGGACACCGGAACGTTTCGCATTCAGGAGGGATTGTATGATTACGCCCCCTGCCCTTCCTGAACCCGTCATGGCGCCGACCGCCTCCGAAGAACCTTCTTTTGAGGCCGCGCGCAATGCGTGCAAACTGTGCTCTCCGCTGGGCGCCGCGCTGGTGTTCCGAGGCGTGCGCGGGGGCATGCCGTTCCTGCACGGCTCGCAAGGATGCGCGACGTACATCCGCCGGTATTTGATCAGCCATTACCGCGAACCGGTGGACATTGCCTCGTCCAATTTCAGCGAGGAGACCGCTGTCTTTGGCGGCGCGGTCATTCTGGAAAAGGGTCTGGAAAACGTGCGTCGGCTCTACAAGCCGGAGCTGATCGGCGTGGCCACCACCTGCCTGAGCGAAACGATCGGCGAGGATGTCCCGGGCCTTTTAAAGACCTATATCGGGAAACACAGCCGCGAAAAAGATTTTCCCGCACTGGTGCATGCATCGACGCCGAGTTACCGGGGTACGCACATGGACGGCTTTCATGCAGCCGTCATGGCGCTGGTTTCCGCGCTGGCTCAAGGAGGACCGCGCGGGAACCGCATCGCGGTGTTTCCCGGCATGGTTTCCGCGGCGGACTTGCGGCGCCTGCGCGGGATCTTTTCGGATTTCGGACTCTCCCCGATCCTGACGCCGGATTACGGCGATTCCCTCGACGGCCCGGTTTGGGAGGAATACCGTCCGATTGCAGATGGCGGAACGCCGGTCGAGGATTTGCGCGCGCTGGGCCAAACCGCCGCTTCCATACAATTCGGCCGCATTCTGGCCGGCCAGGCGGGACCGGGCGATCTGCTGCTGGAACGATTTCAAGTGCCGCGATACAAGCTGGGGCTTCCCATCGGATTGAGGGAAACCGACTGGCTCTACGACACGTTGGCCGCGTTGAGCGGGCGTGCGATTCCGGCCGACCGACAACGCGAGCGAGGGCGTTTGCTGGATGCCCTGGTGGACGGACACAAATACCTGCAAGGCCGCCGCGCCATTCTTTACGGAGAAGAAGATCTCGTAGTCGGCCTCGCTTCGTTCCTGATGGAAACCGGCGTGCGGCCGGTGCTCTGCGCGTCGGGCAGCCGGAGCGGACGTCTGGCCGAGGCGTTGCGCGCGGTCACGCCGCCGGATCAGGAGCCGCCGGAAGCCTGCGAAGGCGCCGATTTTGCGGAGCTCGAAAAAGCAGCGGCCGAGTGGAAGCCGGATCTATTGTTGGGGAACAGCAAAGGATACCGCATGGCCCGCCGCCTCGGCATTCCGTTGATCCGCGTGGGCTTTCCCGTACACGACCGCTTTGGCGCTGCGCGACTGCGGCATCTCGGCTATGACGGCGCGCTGGAACTCTACGACCGATTGGTGAATGCCGTAATGGAACGCGCCCAGGACACGAATCCGACCGGCTACAGTTACTTGTGAGGAAACATGAAAATCGACATCGCACAGCATCCATGCTTCAACCGGGAAGCGCGCACCCAGTATGCGCGGGTTCATCTGCCGGTCGCGCCCGCCTGCAATGTCCAGTGCCGGTTTTGCGACCGCAAGTTCGATTGCGTGAACGAGAGCCGTCCCGGGGTGACCAGCGTCGTGCTGACGCCCGGTCAGGCCTTGGAATATCTGCGGCGCGTTCGCGAGCGGACGCCCCAACTGCGCGTGGTCGGCATTGCGGGGCCGGGCGACCCTTTTGCCAATACGAAAGAGACGCTGGAAACCTTGCGGCTGGTGCGCGAGAACCATCCCGATCTGCTGCTTTGTGTGGCCACCAACGGGCTGGCGATCGAACCGCATATTCCCACGCTGATCCGGCTGGAGGTCAGCCATGTGACCATCACGGTCAACGCGGTGCATCCGGAGATTGGCGCGAAAGTGTATGCGTGGATGCGCAACGGCCCCAGGGTCATGAGCGGCATCCAGGCGGCGGAAATGCTCTGGGCAAAGCAGTCCGTGGCAATCCGGCGGCTTAGCGACGCGGGCATTCTTGTGAAAATCAACTCGATCGTCATACCCGGCCTCAACGAAAACGAATTGCCCCTGATTGCCGAACAGGTCAAAGCGCTGGGCGCGCAGATGATGAACTGCATTCCGCTCTATCCGGCGGCCGGCACGGATTTCGGGACCTTGATCCCCTCCTCCCCGGAAACCATTGCCCGGCTTCGCGCGGAAGCAGGCGCCCATCTGCCTCAAATGACCCACTGCGCCCGATGCCGGGCCGATGCGTGCGGCCTTATCGGCGCGGACACGGCGCCGGAGACGGCCCGGGATCTTTTGGCCGTGGCCAAGCGGCCCCGCCAGCCGGGGGAAGACCGGCCCCATATCGCCGCGGTCTCGCGTGAAGGGTTGCTGGTGAATCAGCATCTGGGCGAAGCCGAAGCCCTGCATGTTTTTGCGCCCGACGGCGGCGCCGGGCGACTCGTCGAGATCCGGCCCGCGCCGGAGCGCGGCCTGGCCGATCGCCGGTGGGAATCGATGTCCGACTTGCTGCGCGATTGCCAGACCCTGCTGGTCAGCGGCATTGGACCCAATCCCCGCCGGATTCTCGAACAGCGCGGCCTTCGCGTGATCGAGATGGAAGGCCTGATCGATGACGCCTTGCGAGAGCTTTTCGCCGGGCGCGATATGCCGGCCACGATGCGCCGACGGTTCGAAGGTTGCGGGCATGGGTGTGCCGGTCAGGGAACGGGATGCGGTTAAGGAGGAGGAAGAGAGAAGTAATCAGTAACCAGTTATCAGTAATCAGTAAGAATAAGAAGTGGGAACGAAAGGAACTAGTGTGCAAAAGCCGGATTTTCATTTTCTTGTATGCAACAGTTTTCGCGGGGGGGAAGCGACGCAGGGGGTGTGCAGCCGCAAGGGGGCGTTGGACCTGATTCAGTATCTGCAGAATGAAATCATCGACCGCGGGTTGAACGCGATGGTTTCCAGCACAGGCTGCCTGCAATGGTGCGAGAAGGGTCCCGTCATGGTGCTGTATCCGCAGAACTTGTGGTTTGCCGGAATCGACGAAGCCCGTCTCGGAGCCATCCTGGACACGCTCGAAGCCGGAGGCATCCCCAAGGATGACGTCGGCGGTTGACCGGGAGTCGTCTCCCCACCCGGGAGGGAGGTAATTATGAACAGGAATCATTTGCGTCATGCGGGTGCGGTTTATCCGCGGGATGTGTGGATGGTGGACACGACGTTGCGCGACGGCGAGCAAGCGGCCGGCGTGGCCTTTTCGAGGAACGACAAAATTTGCATTGCCCGCAAGCTGGACCGCTTGAATGTGCCGGAACTGGAGGTCGGTTCGCCGGCCATGGGGCAGACGGAAATCGACGACATCAATGCGCTGGCGGAGGCCGGCTTGAAAGCCCGATTGTCGTGCTGGCTGCGCGCGCGCCGGGAGGATCTGGATTTAGCCGACCGCTGCTGCGTGCATACGGCCCACATTTCTTTTCCCGTATCCGATCGCCTGATGGCCGCTTTCAAACTCGACCCTACCGGAGTGCAGGAAACCTTGCACAAGTTGATCACCGAATCTCGCGACCGGTTTCCGGGCATATCCATCGGAGCGCAGGATGCCTCGCGGGCGGATCTGGATTTCCTGCTCGAATGCGTCGAGATTGCCCGCGACGCCGGCGCCGATCGATTTCGCCTTGCGGACACGGTCGGGCTGCTGAGTCCGTTGCAGGCCTTGCGCCTCGTTTCGCGCGTCCGGGCCCATGCCCGCCGCATGGCGGTGGATTTCCATGGCCACAACGATTTCGGCATGGCCGTCGCCAATACGATCATGGCCCTTGAAGGCGGCGCCCGTTGCGTGAACGTGACAGTGAATGGCCTTGGGGAACGCGCCGGGAATGCGGCCCTGGAGCAAGTCGTCATGGCCCTGAAGTATGTTTACAACCGGGACTCCTGCGTACGCACCGAGGAGTTGGCCGCCTGCTGCGAGTTCGTATCGGAACGGTCCCGACGCCCCATCCCGGCGCAGCAGCCGATCGTAGGCAGCTCGGTGTTTACGCACGAATCGGGCATTCACGTGCGAGCCCTGACGCAGGATCGTTCCACCTACGAACCCTTCGCCGCCTCGGAGGTCGGACGGTCCGATGCGCTGGAGGTGTCGCTCGGCAAACATTCGGGGCGCGCCGCCATACGCCATGTGCTCTCCTCGCGAGGCATCGAGCCCGATCCTCAAACGCTGGCGGCGGTGACCCGGCGGGCTTGCGAACTGGCAGCCAGGACAAACGGCCCCATCGCCATCGAACAACTGTTGAGCTTGTACGAGCAATGCAACCCTCCGCAACCCACCCATGAAAAAGAAGTCGCCAGGACCCTCGTACGCCGATAAGGCAAACTTATCGGCCGTACATATCCGATACGCCCGTCCGGGCGACGTTCCGGCCATGACCGGTCTGTTGGAACAATTGTTTTCTTTGGAAAAAGATTTCGAGCCCAACGCCCCTCGCCAGACGCAAGGTCTTCAAGCGTTGTTGGATGACCGCAAAAATGCGATCCTGTTCGTGGCCGAAGCCGAAGGCCGCGTGGTCGGCATGTGCAGCCTGCTGCTTGTCACCTCCACCGCCGAAGGCGGCCGCGTCGGCTGGGTCGAAGACGTCGTGCTGGAACCAGCCTGGCGCGGCAAAGGCATCGGACGGCTGCTGATGTCCGAACTGGAATCGGAAGCCTCGCGCCGCAAATTGAAGCGCCTTCAACTGCTGGCCGACCGGACAAACCGAACCGCCCTGGCCTTCTACCACCGACTCGGCTGGGACGAAACCCAACTCATTTGCCTCCGCCGCCGTCCGCCCTCTTGAGACCAAGCATTCCTAAGTTTTTCAATGATTGACGCCTACAACAAAAGTCTGAACCTTTGTCATCGGTAATCTGGTTCTAATCTCCAGCCTCCTGTGTCGCCGCGACGTAATGCAACGCTAATGGCCCCAAATCGCGTCTCACATTTTGCGCTACAGGTTGCATCTAGTATTATTTTATTGTTGGCGTTATGTTACATTTTTGTGTATAAGCCCTTATTCAGATAGGAATATGCAATACGATCGTTTAACGCGGGAGTAAGGGCGCATGTGGCGATTTGTTTTCACCCAGCAGTGCATCAATGGCTATATCAATAACGAATGGCTAAACTCTCTGCATCAGACACGGATTCAAAGACATTCAACCCTGGAAGCCGTCGCGACCGGCTATATCCCGCCTAATCCGGGCTTGAAGTATTTTCCGCTGGCGCCAGCTACCGCGATGCCGGAAGCGATGCCGAAGACGCTGCTCGCGCTCAGCATCTATTTGATTGTGATCACAGCGCTCGTCCGGCTGGGTTCGAGTCTGTATCTGCCCGCGATGCCTCGCATGGGGATCGAGCTGCAGCTCTCGTCGCAGCAATTGGCATTCACCATGACGGCCTATCTGGCGGCGTTTGCCGGGGCTTCCATCCTTATGGGCCCTTTATGCGATCATTGGGGACGACGAGTTTTGATCTTGGGCGGCATCGCCATTTTTTTTGCGGGGACTCTGTTTTGCGCCGTTGCACAGGGTTATGGTTTGTTGTTGACCGGGCGTCTCCTGCAAGCCGTGGGCGGCAGCGCCATCCCCGTCGCCACCCGAGCCATGACGCGCGATGCATTTCATGACCATCAGATAATAGGCATCCTCGGCTGGATCGGATCCATCACCGGGCTGATTCCCCTCCTCGCTCCGGTATTAGGCGGCCTTCTCACCCAAGGGTTTGGATGGCGGGCTAATTTCTATCTATTGACCGCCATAACCCTGGCCATCGGCCTATACGCGTGCCTGCAAACGCCCGAGACGCTGCCGCACGACAAGCGAACGCCGTTCAAGGCAGCGGAAACGCTCCGGGCATACGCTTCCATGCTGGTCACGCCAAAATTCTTAGCGCCGCTGACGCCCGTAATGCTGTGCTTTGCCATTCAGGGAGCCTACATGGTCAGTTCGCCCATCATCTTCATCAAACTGCTGCATCTGACGCCCGCGCTTTTCGGCGCCACCAGTCTGGCGTTGGTAGGCGCCATCCTGGGAGGCCGATTTGTCTGCATGGCCTTGTTGAAGCGTTGGGGAGTCTATCCGGCGTATCTGGGCGGCAGCCTGCTGACTTTCCTGGGCGGGGCGCTCCTGCTTGGCTTCCTCCTCGGACGGCAGATTTCTGTCCTGACCATCCTGGCGCCCTCCACCCTATATTGTCTCGGATTCGGAACACTGCTGCCGATCGGCATAAAAGCCGGACTATCGGCCTTTCCCAAACGGGTTGGAACGGCTTCCGCGCTGTTGGGCTGCCTGACGCTCGGGGCCACGGCCTTGGGCAGCGCCGTGCTGGGCGTTCTGATGAAACATAGCGAACGGGCTATCGAGGCGTTTACGCTTGTCACATTTGTGGGCGTGACGTTCATTCTCGTTTCCAGTTGGCTGTGTCGGCGGTCGGTTTCGTAATCCGGCCTGAGGTGGCATCGGGGGTCTCGACTTTCGACATTTCATTTTCATTGCTAGTTTCTTTGCTTTTTCAACCATCTGTCGAGGGCACTTTTCATCCTCATTTGTCGAGTATCGAGACGAGTCGTTTATTCTCTTTGATTCTCGCTCCCTACTCCTTGCGCCCAACGTCGAGGGTCAGTTCGGCGAGCTTTCGAGCCATACTTAGCTCCTGTAATACCTCTTACGAAACAGCCGGCGGGCGAAGACGGGATTCTTATTCTCCTGAAGCCGCGTTGCGGGCAGAGAGTACGCAGCCCACCTACGCATTCAGCCATTTGCGTCTCGCATCCATGCTTGCGGACAATTTTCATGACATTCATTTGTGCAGGTCAGCGCGCTCGTCCGAAAAGGCGGCCAGCGAAGTGGCCGCCCTACCCACGACGAAGAGCCGCTTCCTTAGATTGCCGTGAGCTCACTTTTGCGGACGTATCGGGAAGAGCCTCCGCCTCGCATGAATTTCAAAGCTTTCCTTTGGAGGCGCATTGCCGTACAACATATTTGCGTAAATTGTCGGGAGGCATGCTTTTCCAATGGTTGGAGAATTTTGAACCTATTTTTCCAATCATTGGAAAAACAGGACGCGGCCAGACAAAAGCAACCGGATCGATCAAGGAGAGACGGATGATGAAGAGACTTCCTTTGGCATTTCTTGTGGCAACTCTGGCGGGCGCCATGTCCACGCAGGCGCTGGATACCAATGACGTCAATGTGATGATCCTTCAGGAGCTTCAGCAGATTCGCGCTTCGCTGGCCAAGATTTCCGACGAGGTCGCGGCCCTTCGAAAGGAATCGGAGGATAAGAAAAAGATTTCGCAAATGGCGGGCTTCGACGGCATGGGCTCCATGAGCGGCCCCAACATCGAGAAGCTGGCCAAAATCGAATGGATAAACAGCACCGATCCGGAACAGATAAAGAAATACATCATCGATATTATCTTATCGTCCCAAGGGCAGCGGTCATGGTCGGATCGCGACCCGCAGGTGGCCATGCTGGCCAAAGTAGGCAGCGCAAACCTGCCCGAACTGATTAATGCCATGTCGATGACCGACAGCATGAACAACTATCATGTCCTGCAAGCCATCGAAATTCTGGCCTCCGACAAACACAAGACGTTGATACTGGAAAATCTTCCCCTCCATCATGAATTGGTCAAAACAATCAGCAAGAAAGGCTGGGAAGAAGACGCGCGAGCCACGCTGCTGACGGAGCTGAAAAACAAGGGCCAGTATCTTCCCACGGAGTGGATCGCCGCCGTCGCCAGCCTCCAGGATCCGGAAAGTTATCCGCTTTTGCGCGAGTACTTCATTTCCGGCCATAATCCGTATTGGACCTACAAAGCAATCAAGGACCTGCCGATCGAGGACTTGGAGGGAGCGGTTTTGGAGGCCTGGGAAAGAAACAAGCACGACGACTGCAATGGGTCCTATCTGGCCATGATCGCGATGGAATACGGCCGCCAAGACGCCCTCGAAGCCGTACTCAGCGTCCTCACCGCGGAGGAGCCGCATAACTCTTGGACTTCCAGAGAGATGCGTCCCAAGCTGCTAAAGTGCGTGGATGTCCGCGGATCGAACGACGACATTCTCAAGTGGTACGAAGCCAACAAAGACACCCTTCGGTTCGACAAAGAGACGAAGAAATTTGTAGCCGGAGAATAGTTGGGCGCTCAGAAGAGCGCTGTGGGTCACGTCCCAATTGACTGAAATACTGTAATGTTGAATTAGAAAAATGTAAGGCAATTTATGGTTACGCTGAAAAAGTCGCCGGTTCACACGAAGTCTCGCCGCGTGAGTCGCATGCGTGAGTCGGCGTTCTATGGTTCGGTCTTTCCCTGCCGCCGCCGTCTGTCCTCTTGGGGGCCAAGCAGCCATTGCGTGTCTTTTGCGACAAAGGCATTTATCCATCCATTGGAATGCGATCCTTGTTTTGAGCAAGCCATTGCTCGAATGTTTGCAATTCGGGATTCAAAGAACGCGAGACGGCCAGATTGCGCAGGCCGCAGAAGACCTGTTCGAAGTCGCGCTTGAATTGGAACATGTTGCCCAGATCCTCGGCGCCGGGAAATCCGAGGCCGCGATAGGCTTCCGGGCTGATGCTGTTGTAGCGCACTTCCTGACCCAACGCCTTGCCGAGTGCAGCGGCCATCTGCGCTCCGGTCAGATGCTCGCCCGCGATGCCCACGCTCTTGTCGATGTATTCCGAACCTTTTTTGAAAATGCCGTAGGCGCACTTGCCGATGTCTTCAGCGGCGATGCCAGGAAGTTTCTTGTCCCCCATCGGCAGCGTAAAAACGAGCCGTCCGTCGGCGTCTTTCTTGGGTCCCATGCCGAAGTGAATCAGGTTGTCCCAGTAGAAGGACGTAAACAGAAACGTCGTCGGCACGCCCAGTTCGTTAAAAATTTTGTTGGACTCGCCCTTGGCGTCAAAGTGCGGAACTTTGTAGTGGCCCATCAAGGTCGGCATTCGGTTGTCGGAAAGCGGCGCCCACTGGCGCGTATCTTCCAGCGTGGACCAGATGTTGTGCTTCACCCCGGCGGCTCGCGCCGCCGAGGCCATGTTGCGAGCTTCTGCTAATTCTTTCTCGGGCGACATGTGAGCCCAGAAGAAAGTGACCAGAAATGCGCCATGCGCCCCTTGAAACGCTTTGACCAGACTCGCTTCGTCATCAATGTCCACCGCGACCACCTCAGCCCCCATTTTCGCGAGTTCCCTGGCCTTGTCGGATTGGACATCTCTTGTGAGCGCACGGACGGCAAATCCGCTGTTGGGATCGTTCAAAATTGCTCGCACGACCCCTCCACCCTGCGCACCGGTTGCTCCCACCACGGCTATGATCTTTTTATCGGGCATGACACACCTCCTTGAATCTGAATTAATCAAAGTTACCGTGGAATGATCAGGATTCAACTTTCTCGAAGAAAATGGCGAGTTTTTCCCGAGAAAAGGGACTCGGACTTTATCCAGGCCGCCGGCTCCTCAGGGATAGCGTAAGAGCGACTCAGGGAACTCCGAATGGTTTCAAGCCCCGACAAACTGTTTATTGCTGTCGGCCATAACACGAGGAGAGAAAATGAAAGGGATCAGCATTGCGTTTGCGATCGCAGGACTCATCGTTGCCAATCCCGTCGTCTTCAGAGCTGACGCGCAGGAGCCCACAGAAAACAATCGCGCCGGCACGCTCCTCTTTTCCGCCGGGATGGCCACGCTTAACAGTTTTGACAGCCAGCGAGACGTGGCTTGGTCGATTGCTTATCAATATCCGATCTTTCGGTACATAGGTTGGAGTCTTGAAGTGCTGAACGAGGGTCACCTCGAACTGACTCGCCGCGATGGGTTGGCCTCGGAACTCTGGCTAGGCGCTCGTTTGTTGGACGACCGGCTCCTGCTCCAGGCCGGAGCCGGGCCGTACCTGTATGCGGATACGGTGGAAACCGATCCGGACGAGGATGGCTCCTACCGGGACGATCACGGAATCTATGGCTTGGTCAGCCTCGCGGCTCAGTACGACATCTCGAAGCCTGTCTGTCTCCGCTTCACCTGGCATCGGGTGGCGACGGACGATCATCGAGATACCGACCTGGTCCTGCTGGGACTTGGCTGGAATTTTTATCGTCGATGAGCCGATGGTCTCTTCGAGACAATTCCCGTAGGCAGCCGGGATCAGGCCTTCGTATTGAAAAAGACAGGGATCATGGGCAACGAACCAACTTTCGATACATCTCCAGCCGGCATTCAAAGCCGCCCAGATCGACCACCTGCCGATATTGCAGCTTGAGGGATGGATCGCGCGGTTCGAGGCGCAAGGGATTGACGAAAACGAGTCTTCCATCCGGCTTGAGCACAGCCGCAGCCACGGCAAAAAGATCGCTAAACAAGCCCTGCATGTCCTGAATGCGGATACGTCTTCCCATGGGGGGATTGCTGATCATGAGCGTAACGCGATTGGAGCCCAGGCCTTCGACCTTGGCGTAGTCCCGGAAGTCGCAGCAGACGAACTTCGATTTCACAGCCTTCAGCTTGGCAGCAGTCACGTTGGCTTGGGCAATGGCGATGGCTTCCGGACTGAGATCCGTTCCGTAGAGGCTCTGTACGCCGCCCCGCAGGGCACGCTCAATCAGTTCCAGACCCGATCCGCAGAAGGGATCCCAGACCACGTCGCCCTCGACCGTTCCCGCCAGACGGACCATGCACGCGGCCAATGGAGGGTGCGAGGCCGCCGGGATGTCGTCTTGCCGGTAGAACAACCGCGGATCGGGCGACAACCGGGGACGCAATTCCACGGAACTGCCGCTTGCGGCAGGATAAATGTCCATCGACCAGGGCGCGCTACGAGCGTCATTGAGAATGTCCGGGCACAGGGCATAAGCCCGGTTCACAACGAGCCGCACGGCGCCCCGTTGATGACCTTTGGAGATAAATTCCAGACGGTAGCGGATCGATCCTTCGGTGAACGTCGTCAAAAGACGTCTTGCCAGGGACGAGGTCATCACGGACGCCAAGGCCTCGACGGACTCGGTCGGGTTTAAATCAGGCACATGGCCAAGAACAAAGCCCACGGCGGCAAAACATCGGAGTCGATAGATATCGGCCAGGGAAAAAGGCTCGGTGGGTTCGATCGCCACCAGGCGGCTGCGGACCTCCAAAATACGGAATTTTGCGCCCGCCGCGATGCATTCCTCCGCTTCCTCGCGAACGATTTGCTCAAGACCCTTGCGGCACCGCAAATGGATTCGAAGCTGAGTGAACTCGGAAAGTGTACGATCGAGACGGACAGAACTGGGCTGCGCCCTCCGTGCCATGCTGGCCTTTACCTTTTGTTCCGTTTGCGGCAGGGAGCCGGGCGCCCCGGCCACCACTTCCAGCGTAGCCGTCCCGCCGATCTTGTCCAAGGCCTGTCCCAGAAACTTTTTCTCGCGTTCAAGGGTCGTCGTCCGCAGCAGGGCTAAAAGCGCCGCTTCCTCCTTGGGACCGGCGCCGATCTTCGGCAAAGCCGCCATGGCATAGCGCCGGATCTTCTCGCTGCGATCCTGCAACAGCCCCAACAGCCAGGCCCGCACCTCGGCCTTCTGCGCCGAAGTGCCGGAGCCGGCAAAGGCAACGCCCACTGCGCGAATGACCGCCACGTTCTCCATACGCTCCTTGGGCGCGGCCCGGTTGAACTGCGCCACGTCCTCGTTCCACAACTTCTCGCGCGGACGGTCGCGCAATTTACGATAAATGTCTTTGTCGGTTTTCATAGGTAAATTCGATTAACGCCAGATTACCGCACCCTGGGCGAAAATGCACGAAGGATACATCTTCCACAGGCCGGGGGGGGGGGCATCTTGACACGGCCCCTCCTCAACGTCTGGCACCACCGGCTTACGCCGGCGGCTACGTAGCCGCGTCCGTAAGGACGTGGATTCTTATTCGTATGCGCGGGGGCCGTGTCAAGATGCACCCAGGCCGGGGCGACGTCGCCCCGGCTCCAGATGAATCGGACGGAGGGCCTCTTTATGACCGGCCCTTGCAGACTTTGACGCAAACACCGCAGATTTGATGGCCGACGAAGGGGAGGCGGGAGAAGGTTTGAAGAGTCTGGTGGCAGGCGGTCAGGTCGTAGGCGGCGGAGGATTCGCGAATGGCGCCCGCCGGACAAGACTCCTGGCAGGCATGACAGGAGCCGCAGTCTTGTTTCAAGGGCTGGCCGGCTTTCAGGGGCAGCGTCGTGAGGACGGATGCATAACGAACCTGGGCGCCGTATTGCGGATGGATCAGCAATGAGCTGCGACCGATAAAACCCAGCCCAGCCGCGCCACCGAGCGTCTTGTGCGAGACATGTCCTTGAAGCGGACGGTTGGAGACCACCTGCGAGGCAGGGATCGGCAGCGCGGCATGCCCCCACCCTTCGATCGTTGTGGCCAAGGCCAACGCGATGCGATCCAGCAGATAATTCACTTGCATGTAATGATGGGCGTACAGAGGGGTCGGCGCTTCATGGATGGATTCCAGCACGCAGGCATTCAAACGAACGCCCATCACGACGGCGCGGGTGTGGGCGCCCGGAACTCTCGACAATAATTCGGGCTCGCGTTCGAGAAGCGGCTGCAAATCGGCCACGCCGAACAGGCTCGCGCCTTGTTCGCGCGCGAGGGCCTCCAGCCGGGCCTGTTGCTCGTTCAAGGTCATCGTCACGACGGCAAAGCCTCTCCCGTGGCCAATAAACCGGAGAACTGAAAGGCGTCCGGCAACTCCAATTTAACCCGCGCCATAACGCCAGCCTCCCTGCGGTTCTTCGAATAACGGAGTCAACTCGGAAAGCTTCTCATAAAGACCAAATAAGCCGCCGGTGTGGATGAACAGAATCTTCGCCCCCTTGAAGCGCGCGCGCCCTGCTTGCGACAATTCGTTCCATAATCCGAAAAACGCCTTGCCGGTATAAACCGGATCCAGAATCACGCCGGTGGCCCGGGCGACATCGCGCATGAGAAGAAGTTCTTCGGGGCGGCTCTTGGCGTAACCCAATCCGACGTAGCCGTCCATGATGTCCAAATCGTCCGGGCTGTATTCCGCGCCCATGCCTTGGACGATGGAGGCCACTTTTTTGTGGAAGTAGTCGGCGTGCAGACAAACGTTCACCGCGTGCACCCGTACCGGCCAGCCGGACCGTTTAACGCCCAGACTCAATCCGGCGGCCGTCCCGCCGCTGCCGCAGGCAAACACGATATCGGTGAGGCCGGCCTGCGCTTGTTCCGTCTGCTCCTGCAATTCGCGAATCGCCTCCAGATAACCCCAACTGCCGAGCGCGTTCGAACCGCCTTCGGGAATGATGCAGGGCTTTCGGCCCTGTGCGATGAGACGGTCGGCCAGTTGCCGCATCAGCGTTTCGCGTTGCTGATATTCTTCATAGGTAATCAAGTGGATTTGAGCGCCCACGAGACGGTCGAGCAAGAGATTGCCGACAAGCCCCGGATTGCGATCCGGCTGCGGGTGATTGAGCAGGAGATGGGAATCCAGCCCTAGCTCGCGCGCCGCCACGGCGGTGGCCCGGGCATGATTGGACTGAATGCCGCCGCACGTGATGACCGTGTCCGCCCCTTTTTGGAGCGCGTCCGCCAGCAGGAACTCCAATTTGCGGGCCTTGTTGCCCGAGAGCGTAATGCCGGTCTGGTCGTCGCGTTTGATCCATAACTCGACATCCGCCGGCATTCCCGCGACTGCCCAGCGCCGGAGCGGCGTCGGCCGTTGCGCCAAGGCGATTCGGACCGCCGGCTGGCTCGAAAGCCCGGCGGCCCAGGCCGGCGGAGAATAAGATTGGGGCCTAAACGAACAATCTGTTTTCAATTCGTCGTTCCTCGCGTAAAAAATGTTTTCTACCATAAAAATAACTTGATCCACAAAACAATATGCAGACAATCAACCATCAAAATGCGCGGGCGCATCGGAGAACGAAATATCGAGCAGAGATAACATGATAAAGAGCACTGGGAGGATGTAAAATGAGAGAGTTCAGCAACAACGTATTAATGGTTGGCTATGGCGCCGTGGCCCAATGCACACTGCCGGTTCTGACGAAACTCATCGACATTCCCTGCAAGAATATCACGGTCATGGATTTTGAGGACCGCACGACAGCGCTGGCCCCCTGGCTGGAGCGCGGCGTAAAATTCGTGCGCGAGCGGATTACACAAGGCCATCTCGGCGTCCAACTCGGCAAATACCTGAAAATGGGCGATCTGCTGATCGATCTGGCCTGGAACATCGATGCCTGCGAAATTCTCCAATGGTGTCATAGCCACGGCGTGCTGTACATCAACACCTCCGTCGAAATCTGGGATCCTTATGCGCACGCCGAAAAAAAGCATCCGACGGAACGAACGCTGTATTGGCGGCACATGAACATCCGCCGGATGACGGCAGGCTGGAAGGAAAAAGGTCCAACCGCCGTCATGGAGCATGGGGCCAATCCCGGCCTGATCTCGCACTGGACGCGCAAGGGGCTGGTCGACATCGGCGAAAGGCTGATCGCCGACAAAAAGGTGTCGGGGCATCTGGCTGAGGAGATCCGGCATCTGATCGATAAGCGGATTTTCAACCAGCTCGCGATGCGGATGGGCGTCAAGGTCATCCATGTGAGCGAGCGCGACACGCAGGTGACGAACCAACCCAAGCAAATCGACGAATTCGTCAACACCTGGAGTATTGAAGGCTTCCGAGAAGAAGGCGTCACTACGGCGGAAATGGGCTGGGGCACGCACGAAAAAGCGCTGCCGGCACTGGCCTACGAGCATCACGACGGTCCGAAAAATCAGATTTGCCTGGCGCGAATGGGTATGAACACCTGGGTGCGAACCTGGGCGCCTCATTACACGATCCAAGGCATGGTAATTCGGCATGGAGAGGCCTTCACCCTGTCCGACCGGCTGACGGTTTGGGAAGGCGAGAAGGCGGTCTACCGCCCCACGGTTCATTACGCCTACTGCCCCTGCGACAGCGCGATCGCCTCGCTGCACGAACTGCGCGGCAAAGATTATGAACTCCAGCCCAAGCTGCGCATCATGAGCGACGAGATCACCCAGGGGGCCGATATCCTGGGAGCCCTGCTCATGGGGCATCCGTACAATTCGTGGTGGACAGGCAGCAACCTCAGCATTGAAGAATCCCGCCGGTTGATTCCGCACCAAAACGCCACGACCTTGCAGGTGGCCATTTCCGTGGTCGCGGCCGCCATCTGGATGATCGAAAATCCGGCGATGGGGGTTTGCTCTCCGGAGGATTTGCCCTACGATTACATCCTTGGCCTAGCCAACCCCTATTTGGGAGAGTCGATATCGATTCCCTCCGATTGGACGCCCTTGAAGCATCACCAGAACTTTTTCAAGGGGTTTAACCACCCGGCGATGGATCCCGACTCGATGTGGCAGTTTAAGAATTTCCTGGTCTCGGAATTGGGCTGAAGAACCGCGTAAACCCGCGGAAATGAGAGGAACAGAATCATGGTCATGCAAAGCATGTTGAAGAAGCTGGCGAAAGAACACGGCACGCCGTTGTTTGTAGTGGATCACAAGGTGCTCCGGAACAACGTGGCGCAATTCAAAAAATATCTGCCGCGCGTTCAACCCTACTACGCTGTAAAGGCGAACTCGGATCCCGCCATCGTCAAGACGCTCTACAAGGCCGGCGCGAGCTTCGATGTCGCCTCGATGCCGGAGTTCCTGATTGTTCATGAAAACATCAAGAATCTGCCGGAAAAAGAGCGCCAGGCCTACATCTGGGACAAGATCATCTACGCGAATCCCATCAAGGCCAACGAAACGCTGGTGGAACTCGACCCGTACAAGCCGCTCGTGACCTACGACAACTACGAGGAAATCGAAAAAATCCGCAAATACGCTCCGCATGCGGGACTGGCGTTGCGACTCAAGGTGCCCAACACCGGCGCCATGGTCGAGCTGTCGTCGAAATTTGGCGCCGCTCCGGGCGAAGCCGTCAATCTGATCGAAGCGGCGCATAAGGCCGGCTTGATCGTCGAAGGCCTCAGCTTCCACGTCGGCAGCCAATGCACCAACTTCGAAAACTACGTCCAGGCGTTGAACCTGGCCGCCAGCGTCTTCCGCGAGGCCAAATCGCGAGGCTACCAGCTCAAGCTGCTGGACATCGGCGGCGGTTTTCCCGCGCCATACGACGACAACGTCGAACCGTTCAAAGCGCTGGCCCGCAAATTGAATGCCGAGTTGAAGCGGCTGTTCCCGAAGGAAATCGAGATTCTGGCCGAGCCGGGACGGTTCATGGTGGCCACGTCAGCCACGCTGATAGCCAAGGTGATCGGCAAGGCCGAACGCGACGGCAAGCAGTGCTACTACATTAATGACGGCGTCTACCACACGTATTCAGGGGTCATTTTTGATCACTGCCACTATCCCGTCAAAGCCTTCAAAAAGGGCCCGACTCGGATTTGCGCCGTATTCGGCCCCACCTGCGACGCGCTCGACACGATCGGCCTGTCGGAGGAACTGCCGGACCTGGAGCGTGGGGATTTAGTCTATAGCGAAAATATCGGCGCCTACAGCCATGCCTCGTCGACCTGGTTCAACGGGTTTCCGCCGGCGAAGGTGCTGCATATCAACCAGTAGGCCGTCCGCAAACTGAGAAGAAAAAAGAAAACATCGAACACCGAACATCGAAGTGGTGAATGTTTCCCTTCAACTCTTCGAAGTTATTCGATATTTTACTGCGCATTGACCAATAAACGGGGCCAGGTGGCCCCGTCTCCAATTTGGAGCCGGGACGACCTCGTCCCGGAACGCCAAAAGCGAGACAGTTCATTCCTTGGCCTTCCCTTCGATGTTGGATGTTCGATGTTCATTGTTCGATGTTTTCCCCAATTCTTCCCGTCTCCCTAATGACTATTTTTTTACGGCTCTATGGCCACCCATTCGACGCGCGCATCCACAGACGTTACCGCGATGAATTTCAAATCGAAGTCCGACTGATCGTAGTACCCAATGGCGGGATTTCCGCCAATAACGGCCAGGGTTGGGAAACGACCCGTGTCGGCGTCCGTATCCAAATTGCTGACAGCGCCCCAACTCGACCCATTGGCGTCGCCAGCCTTGATATATTTCAAGTACCCGACGGCATTGTCGTAGCAAGCAATGGCCGGCGTGCCGTTGACGATTTTCATCGAGGTGTGCCAGATCGTTCCATTGGTATCGAGGCTCATCGGTACGCCCCAACTCACCCCGTTAGCGTCGTTCGCCCGCACGTATCTGAGATCGCCGTTGCAGGAATAGCTGATGGCGGGATTACCGTTCACGATCGCCAAAGAGGTTCCGTCCCCCACCATGCCGTTGGTATCCACGGACACGGGCGCAGCCCAGGCCGACCCGTCGGCATTACTGGCCCGGATGTATTTCAAGTGGCTCAGAGAGTCATCGCCGTAACTGATCGCCGGATTGCCGTTCACCACCGCCAACGAGGAGTCCACGCCGACAAATCCGTTGCTATCCAAAACCATAGACGCGCCCCACGTCGCGCCCGTGGCGTCGTTGGCCCGGATATATCTCAATAGGCCTTGGCCAGTTGTACGGATCCGACCGCGCCCGTCGCCAGCTTGGACGAAGTGATCGAACCGTTGGCAATACTCGAACTCGTTACCGCGTTTGTCGCCAGCTCGTTACTGCCCACAGCTCCCGCGGCGATTTTTCCGGTTGTTACGGCGTTAGGACTCAGCATCGCGGAAGTAATCGCGTTATTCGTCACACCGCCGGCCAGACACGCATAACTCACGGCTACGATCCGCTCGCGTGGCGCAAGCGCTTGAGAGTTTATCGCTATCTCCAAATAGAGCGGAGTATTGGTCAACGCCGCCCGAAGCGACCCGGGGATCGCATTGGACAGTCCGATTTGGGTCGTATAAAAACCATCCACGACAACAACGCTTTGGGTCTCCGAATAAACGGCCAAACCTCCGCTGGGAGCTGTATAGCAACGAAAAGCGAGCGCCACCACTCCGTTAGCCAGATTCGTGCCCTGCAGCAAACGTCCCTGGTAATTGACCAATTCCGGGATTTGTGCAAAGTTCACATAAGGATACAAACACGCGAGTACAACAAATAACACGCCGCTCCGCCATTTCATGGGGGCTACCTTTCCGTAGTTAGTTGTCGATTTTGTTATGAAGATCGAAGCGACCGACCGCTTCTCCTGCGGATCAAAGACTACCACGGCGGAGTAACGAAAGAAAAGGACTCTTTCGCGACGCGTCACAGGGAGTCGAGTTCCCGGTTCCAATGTCTGACGGTGACCTGCAGGAGCGCGGCGAAGCCGTTTTTGGTCCAGAACTGACCGGGTCCGGCGTGGTTATCAGCCCTTAAATTAGGATTCTGCTGAATAAGTCCAAAAAACGCCGACTCACGCCAGCCGCGTTGTCGACTCTGCGACTCACGCGGCAGAGTCGGCCTACATTAAAGACCAACGTTTGGATGGTATTAGCGCTGGCTGTTCCAATGATTGGAAAAAATTCCGGCGCATTTTCCAACCATTGGAAAAATCCGCGGTCAGCAGCAAGAGACCAACTCATAAGCAGTCTCTTAATTCCAGCCCCTCTCCGGCCGCTTATACTCAAGCCGAGTGGCCATCGGGGTCGCATCGCCAGATAGAGAACAAAAGATTAAACATTGAAGACGGCAAGGGATACATAAAGGGGGATAAAGCTATGAACGAAGGCAAGGAAGGGTTAAGGTTTAATTTGCCCCCTGAGACGACTTGATTCCGAGGCGACACAAACGAGGAGGAGAGCATGCAGTTCAAAATAGAAAAAGTGGATGTATGGATGGGGATGGCAGCAGATAAGCCCGGCGCTCTGGGCGAAATGCTCGAACGGATCAGCAAAGCCGGCGCCCAGTTGGAGTTCATCTTTGCCCGGCCCGCAGGGAAAGACCAAGCGGTCTTTTTCCTGGCGCCCGTAAAAGGGACTGCCGTGCTCAAAGCGGCTCGAACGATGGGAATCAAAAAATCCGAACAGATGGTTTCCTTCCGTATCCACGGACCGGATCGCGCCGGCCTGGGAGCGAAAATTGCCTGCGCCATGGGTTCCGAAGGAATCAACATTTCTGGATTTTCCGGCATGACCATGGCCAAACAATGCCTGGGCTATATGGGTGTGAATAAAAAGGACGCGGCTCGCGCTCAGAAGATCTTGAAGAAAATCCTGCAGCCGTAGCTTCAGAAGAAAATGGGCCGCACATGGCCGCAGCCTCAAAACAAAGAGAGCCATTGCGTCCGTGTGCGGACCGATCCTTCGCCCTGCCTAATTCGTCACCGCCGCCGACGTCATCTCGTAGGGCAGCGCGGAGATTTCGATCTTCGGGTTTTTCTCGACGAAATAGTTGATGGCCCAATCGGACGGGAACAGAACGGCCCAGTGATTCTCGCGGGTATGTACAAGCGCACAGCCCGTGGGCACTGTCGCGGCTTTCAGCGTTTCCTCGCCGACGGCGGGCGAGATCCAACGAAGGACTTTCCAAGGCGTAGGTTCCACGCGCGTTTCCGCGCCGTACTCGGTTTCCAGGCGATATTGCACGACTTCAAATTGCAGCGGTCCCACGGCGGCCAGCAGGCGGGCGCTGCTCTGCGCGCCCTGCTCGAGAAAAAGTTCCTGAACCACGCCTTCCTGCAAGAGCTGATCGACGCCGTCGCGGAAGCGTTTGTATTTCGCGGTATTCGGATTGTAGAGATAAACGAAGCATTCGGGAGTAAAGCGAGGAATTTCGTTGTAGAGAATCGCGGGATCGGCGGTCAGCGTGTCGCCCACCCCGAATTCCGAATGCCCCACGATGCCCAGGATGTCGCCGGGATAAGCCTCGTCCACCGTCTCGCGTTCGCGCCCAAAGACCTTGTGGGAGCTGGCCAGTTTGACCTTCTTGCCGGTGCGGCTGTGGGTCACAAACATCTCGCGCTCGAACTTGCCGGAACAAACCCGGATGAAGGCAATGCGGTCGCGATGATTCGGATCCATGTTGGCCTGAATCTTGAAAATGAACCCCGAGAACGAGTCGTGATCGTTGGGCACGACCGCTCCGCCCGACGTCCGGGGGCCGGGCAAGGCGGAATACCTTAAAAAATTATCGAGCATCAACTGGACGCCGAAATTATTCAGGGCGCTCCCGAAAAAAACGGGCGTCGTATCGCCGGCCAGCACGGCCGCCGGATCAAAATCGCCGCCCGCGCAATCGAGGATTTCGAGTTCCTCCACCACCTTGGCGTAGGCTTCCTCCGGCAGTCGATCCCGGACGAGCGGATCGGAAATGGCGCCGATAGACTCGGGCGCCCGGTAAGCGCCCCCGCCGGACAGCCGTTCGAAGAGATGCACCTTGCGCTCGCGCCGATCGATGACGCCTTTGAAATCCATACCCGTGCCCAACGGCCAATTCATCGGAAACACATGAATCTGCAGCACGCTTTCCAATTCGTCGAGCAGCGAAAGCGGGTCCCGCGACGGACGGTCGAGCTTGTTCATGAACGTAAAAATCGGAATCGAACGGCGGCGGCAGACCTCGAACAGCTTGCGGGTCTGGCTTTCGATGCCTTTGGCGGCGTCGATCACCATCACGACGGAGTCCACCGCCGTCAGCACCCGGTAGGTGTCCTCGGAAAAGTCCTTGTGACCCGGCGTATCCAGCAGGTTGACCTTGTAATGGTTGTAGTCGAACTGCAAGACCGTCGAACTGACGGAAATGCCTCGCTTGCGTTCCAGCTCCATCCAGTCGGAGGTCGACGCCCGCTGATTCTTGCGGGCCGTCACCGACCCGGCCAGTTGCACGGCGCCGCCATATAGAAGGAACTTTTCGGTCAGCGTCGTTTTCCCGGCGTCGGGATGCGAGATGATCGCGAATGTCCGTCGTTTTTCGATTTCGTCAAGAATGTTCAATCCACACCTCAAGGGACTCAAAGGGGCGTACTATTTAGCGTTTTACACGGCAAAGAGCAATGGTCTTCTTCAGGAAAATCCATAACGGGGGGCCTCTTGACACGGCCCTTCCTCAACGTCTGGCACTGAAAAGAAACCACCGGCTTACGCCGGCGGCTACGTAGCCGCGTCCGTAAGGACGTGGATTCTTACTCGTATGCGCGGGGGCCGCGTCAAGATGCACCCTCATAACTCATCGCGGGCAGGAATGCCCGCGCTCCGAAGAGACCAGGAACGGCTCAAAGGGCTCTTCGTTCAGCATTTCGTCGTCTTTCGGCCACACCCTGATGAAACTTCGCAGGATGTGCTTGTACGAGGTCATCTATTGTCACATCCCCCCACCCCGGCAATTGCAGAAGATATTCCAATAAAACGCCGCTGCCGAAGGCATCGAAGAGCGCGTCGTGCGCTTCCAAGCCGGGGCACATCGCCTCCACCTGCGTCAGCAGCTTTAATTCGGCCAGAATGTCCTCCAAGGCATGCGAAGCGAACTGCGGATAGGCCTGCCGCACAAGCTTTAGCGTGTCGATCCACGGGCCAAACCGATGAAAAGGCGCCCATTGCCGCACGATTTTTTTCTCAGTGCCGATGTTATGCGCGGCCAGCGGGCGTTCAATTAACCAGGCTCGCAGCGCCGGCCACAGAGCGGCCAGGCTGGGCGCCTGTTCGATTTCCGCCCGGAGCTCGTTATGCTTGCCTGGCGCGTGCGGATTGAACGGACGCGTCCCTACACGCACCAGGCTGGTGAAAAAGCAGTTTGGGATGACTTTCCCATTCTCCATCAAAACCATTCCGATTTGCCAGGGTTCGCTCGGCAGGGGGCGGACCACGCCGGTCGTTTCGAAGTCGATGATCGTAATACGGGCTTCGCGCGCAAGCATGGCGTTCACTTCGCAGGCCGTCTTTCTACCGGCACAGGGCAACCTTCGGCATCCACGCAAACCATGACTATTTTTCCATCGAAGGAAAGATTCCCGGTCCCCTTGCACGATCCACACCGGACAAACATTTTTACCCGCACCACCACGGAGGTTATGCCGACTCGTTCTACCCCGAATTGAAATTCGATCAAATCCCCCAGTCGCGCCGGCGCCATGAATTCGGCATGCTCAATGGCCCGGGTCACAAAATTCCGCCCCGGAAAGGTCCGGACGCTGGCAATGTAGGCCAGGCCGTCAATCACCGACAGCACATGCCCGCCAAACAGATAGCCGTACTGGTTTAGATGCTCCTGCCGGACAATAATATGGTGACCGTACGTTTTCATAAGCGCTCAAAGCCTGAATTAATCACAAATCGTTCCATAAGTCGAAAAGTAACAGAAGCCCGTCTTCGCCCGCCTGCGCATCGCTACGCGAAGCGTTGCGGGCAAGGAGAAGCCGGGCCGCCTTCAGGAGAATACTTTTCTTTGCGAAAACGAGAACCTATCGGGGAAATCCAGCCTATTAAACCTTAAAAAGAGCCCTGATCTGCCAAAAGCTTCAGACCTTAGAATATCGGCACTTTTTATGCTGAAACAAGCCCCAAGGCAGGCAGCGGTTGCCGACGACTCAAGGAAGTTATGTCATCACGAGCCGATACGTTCCGGGGAATGATGGTTGGAGTTGCCGCAGGCGTACTGCTCATCGCTGTTATGGCCCAGGCCTCCCAGAATGCAGCCGCTGCCCGCCTACCTCCCGGGCAAGGAACCGTCGTCCAAACTATTTCGTTTCAGTTGCAGGACGTGACCATCGTTCATGAAGCGAATTTCGACCGGATTGAGCTGAAAGACGGCGAGATTCCGGAGGATCTGCCGGGCGCGCCCGCCTTGCCGGTGCGCTACATCAACATCCTCCTGCCGGCCGGCGCCGATGTGATCGACGTGCAAGTGACGCCGACCCAAGAGCAATTAGCGGCTGAAAATGTCGTCCCCTATCCCATCCAACCGCCGGCGCCCCGCAGCGAAGCCGCCGTGGTTTTTGCGGAGGCGAATGCCCAGATTTATGGACAAACCGCGCTCTATCCCTCTTGGTCGG
The DNA here is from genome assembly GCA_001804865.1 of Lentisphaerae bacterium GWF2_57_35. Classification (GTDB taxonomy): domain Bacteria; phylum Verrucomicrobiota; class Kiritimatiellia; order CAIQIC01; family GWF2-57-35; genus GWF2-57-35. The sequence goes on along the minus strand of MHBK01000027.1, from coordinate 3,139 downwards.
GGCAGGGAGACAAGGCACAGAAAATTCGCGGCTTCAGCATGGCGCCGGTCCGTTTGAATCCGTTGCGGTATGCCCCCGCCGAGAAAAAGCTCTACCTGGCTGAAGCCCTTACGGTAACCGTCAGTTATCGTCAGGAAGCCCTTCTCCAAAAAAGGATCTCGGCCCCCATTCCCCACGCTTTCAAGTCTCAAGTTCAATTGTTGGTCGTCAACCCGGATCAGCCGGGCGCTGAACCCGTCGTATCCGAAGAGAACGTTCCAAGCGAGCTGACGAGCGGCGGCCTCTGCGATTACCTCGTCATTACCAAGGCATCCCTGACCAATGCCTTTGCCGCCTTGACCCAACACCGGTCGGCCTACAATGGGTTCCATTGCGAGATTCTGTCCGTGGAATGGATCGACGCCCATTACGACGGCACGCGGCCTTCCGGCGGTTCCGACATCCAAACAAAAATCCGCCAGTGCATTAGCGATTATGTGCACAACCAAGGTACGGAGTTTGTCGTGCTGGGAGGCGACAACACCATTGTGGCCGATCGGGATTGCGCGGTGTCGAGCGGAAGCTACTCGAGCTCCAACATGCCGACCGATCTGTACTATGCCGGACTGGACGGGAATTGGGACGATTTCGATGCCGACGGCGTCTATGGCGAAGCGAATGTCGGCAGCAGTTTGAATGACGAAGGCGACCTGAGCGCGGATGTGTTTGTAGGACGAATTCCGATACGCACGGCTCAACAAGCCGCGGACTACATCAACAAAGTCATCTCCTATGAAACAACGCCTCCTTATCAACTCGTGAAGAATTTCGCCATGGGCGGCGTCCTGCTTTGGAATAGCTATACCAACACCCAAAGGCCGACGGATGCGATGAACGACGGACATTTGCCCTTCCAGGCCGCAAATCATCCAAAAGTCACCGATGCCGAAATGTGGGCTCGGCGAACCTTCCGCGACAGTGTTCAGGCCTACAATTGGCAGGCCGCTAAGATCGGCTGTCTTTTCGATACGCTGACCAGTTGGGATTCGGCGACCGGCGGCGATTATCCGGCTTCGTATGCCAATTTGAAGACCCACTTCAACGACGGCTGGAATTTCCTGATTTTCGACACGCACGGCGGCAATTCCACCTGGTCGGCTGAAGGCGGATCTTTCAATGCCACTCACGCTCTGTCCATGACGGGGCTTTGCGTTACCGTTTATACGATGGCCTGCAATTCCGGGGGTTTTGATGTTGCCGATCCGTCGCTCAGCGAAGGCTTCCTGCGATGCGCAAACGGAGGCGCTCTTTTGTACTTTGGTTGCAGCCGTTACGGCTGGGGGTCGCCCGATGCGCCGCCGGCCGACTCCTACAGCACGGGAGGAACATCCTCGTCCTTCATGCGCAAATTTCTCCAACTCATCTTTCAGAGCCATTACCTGAATTCCGGCGACGTGTTTTACCGGCATAAAGCGGCTTTCGTGAGCCAATCCGGCGCCAATGGGAGCTATCGCTGGGTCCAGTTTGGATTGAACTTCCAGGGAGATCCCGCCTTGAGCTTCGTGGTGGACAAGCCCACGGTAGGGGTGGCCGCAGAAAATTCGCCCATTTCGGAATCAAGCGCAACCCCGGCCGTCCTGAGATTCTTCCGCGACCATACGGAAGGCGCCATGACCATCCGCTACTCCTTGACCGGCAATGCCTCTCCTTCGACGAATTTCTCCTGTACCCCCGGGCTTTCGCAGCAAGGCTCAGTGATTATTCCTTCGGGCAGCAATGCCCTGTGCATTCTTATGCACCCCATCGACAACAATGTTCCCGAATCTGTCAAAGAGCTGACCTTGGCACTCGAAACCGACGGAGGCTACACGATTGGCGACTCGTGCTTTGCTTCGATTCTTTTGGAAGAAGACGATGCCGATCAGGATGGACTGCCGGACGATTGGGAGCATTACTACGAACTTGACGTCGGGGCGCCAAGTGCAGATCAGGATTCCGACGGAGACCATTATTCCGATTATGAGGAATACATCGCCGGCACCAGCCCCGTGGACACTTCCTCGAGTTTTTCATCCGGCGATTGCGTATACGACGGAAGCACGACCGCCGTAACCTTTCCAACTCAAGCTGGGCGTCTGTACACCATCGAATGGAACGACAGCTTGAACGCCGCCGCATGGCAAATCCTGCTTCATAATTTAGTTGGAACGGGCTCGCCTGTAATCGTTCCCGATACCCCCAACGGCGAACACCGATTCTACCGAATCAAAGTTCAACTTGATTATTGAGTAATGAACCCTGCTGGAAGTCACGCCTAACCGGATAAGTCCTGTAAGATGTAAGAGTTTTGCCTACACATTCATACTGACAGGCAACAAAAGTAAGGGTATTCTCATCATGTGCCATTGCATAATCTTATAATGTCTTCTAACCAAGTTTTACGCACAAGGTTGACCGGCATTGAAAGCCCTTCGATCGAATTAGTGAAGCCGCTATCCAGATACGTAACCGCCATAAGCACGTACGATGAAAAGATGCATGCGAGGTAGCTGCCTATGAAAAGATATCCGGCCTTGGCGATGTTGATTTCCGCATTAACGACAACCATTGCTTCGGCTCAGACAATATTCATGGACGGCATCAGCGTCAGCAACGATTACGTTCGCCATGTAGGATTAATTGATGTAGCAGGATGGAATACCAGCCATACGGGCGAAGTCAGACATTTGGGAATAAGCTACGGACAACTTGTAGGCATCGATCCTTCCACCGGCATGTCGATCACCAACGAACAAAACTTGTTGCCGCTCAAGGTCCATTCCGTCGTAGCCGTCAGTAACATCACCGCTCTTTCAGGAATTTTTGGCAATGGCATTGGCATCACGAATCTGCCGTCTAACGCGTTTACGGAAACCGATCCGCTTTTCATCCTTTGGCTGGGAACTAACACCTACATCCGAACAGAAGCAGATCCTCTATGGACGTCCGCCAGCAACCTATATTATCTAAAGAATCAAGTCCATGCCCTCTTCGCTACCGGAACACCTGTATATGCGGAAAGTGACCCGCTCTTCGCCATCTGGCTAGGCACGAATTCCTACCTCCAAACCGAGGCCGATCCGATTTGGATTGCCGCCAGCAACTCCTATTACCTCAAAGC